>NZ_VFPG01000002.1:0-719741 GCF_006716565.1 Nocardia bhagyanarayanae
CCTTGCCGAACACCCAAGCCCAGTGGATGAAAACGGACCGGCCGCTACGCGTTGAACCGCTCGAATTGGAAATCGCGCAACCTTTGCCCGACGTGTGCCCCGGGCATGGTCGCCCGGCGGTGTCCCGAAGCGCGGTGCGAGCCTGCTTTTACGACACCGACCTGCATCCTCGCTTCCATAGCTCGAACTTGCCGCGAGACATGGCCAAGACACTCGTGTCGCCGACAAGATTTGGCATCTCGCCTGTTTCGACGATCGTCGTCGGAGATTGGCCCGTCTGTGACCGATGCGTTCGCACCGCCCGGCGGTACCGCTGGCTCGCCCGTTCGCTGCTGCTTCTGATGGCCGTCAATCTCGTCGCCGTGGTGATAGTCAGCGTGGCGAACATCGATCCTCTGCTCGCCCCGCTGGTACTCGCACTGTTCCCAGGTTCGCTTCTGGGTCTGGTTCTGGTCGTTCACCTGTTCAACAAGAGTGTTCAGCGGGTGACCTACCGACCCATCTATGACGAGAGGTTCGCCTTCGTCCAAGCTCACCCTCGCTTCCGTGCGGCGATCGAACAAGATCCGCGCTATCACCCTCCGCTCGGTGCGGATCCCGACAGGCCGTGATCAGTGCAGTGGTGGGGAGAGGCGCCAGCTCTGCTGAGCTGTTGGGCGCTTGGTCGCCGTCGGATAAGCTGACCGGGCCCGAGTGGGAACCGAGGGGGATTCTGTTGCGTCCTATCCTGTGAGGGCTTGTCGGCGCTGGATGTCAGGAGGGGTATGCGGGCCATGGGGATGTCGAAGAGGTTCGCGGTGCGTCTGGCTGTTGGTATGGCCGCGGTGAGTTCTGTGCTGGCGGGTTGCACGTCGACCGTTGGCGGAAACGCGACGGAGGAGGGGAGTAGTCCTGTCTCCCACAACGAGTCGGTTCCGCTGTTCAATCCGTGTACGGATCTGTCGGATGAGGTGTTGCGGGGGGACAAGTTGGATCCTGCGACGAAGCACGTCGATGTGGACAGTGGCGATCCAATGGGATGGTGGAAGATCTGTAACTGGCGATCAACCGAGGGGCCGTACGCCGTCGGTATCTTTTCGACCCGCCGCACGGTTGCCGAGCGTCGGTCGAATGAGCAGAATTTGATCCTGGACGACGTGGTCATCGGATCACGCGCTGGGCTGACGTCTACCGAGAAGAACGACCCCGACAAGCTGAGTTGCTATGTGAGCGTTCCTGCTGCGCAGGGAATGTTCGAGTTGGGAATCCACTGGCGATACGGCGAACGTCAGTCGTTGCCGCAATCCCCACCCTGTGATTTGGCGATTCGGCATATGCGGTATTTCGAGCCGTTCTTGCCGAAATGATGCTTATTTTTGTCGGTTTCGGCTGGCCACAAGGCGTTGTCGGGGCCAGTCGATTCGTTTGTGGTCCATGGTCCGGATCGTCTGAGGGGGTGTCTGATGGCAGACGGGAATGACCCTGCAGTCACGCAGAACGCGAGTTCTATGGAGGGTGCGCTCGCGCAGTGGCAGCAGTACAAGCAAAAGGCTGAGTCCGGCGAGTTTCGGATGGATGCGCAGATCGGTGACGCGTTGCGCGGACGTGCTCAGACCATGCTGGACGGTCTCGAAGGGGTGCTTCTGGTAACCGCGAAGCAATTGGGCCGGATCGGCGGCTTCGGAACTTTGCCCTCCGCCGAGGCATTGCAAGCGAAATTCGAGAACAAGGCAGTCAACGACTCCGACTCTGCGGTTAATCAGTTGAAGAAGCACATCGATCTCGTCACGTTGATGCGCGATACCTACGCCTTGTCGATTCGCAAGCTTTCGGACACTGATCAAGCAAACGCCGGTCAGTTCAACAACATGGATGTTTAAGCAGACGTAATGGGTACTCCTCCGCACGAGTGGTTGGCCAACATCGCTAGCTATGGCGTTCCGCCGATTGCAGTTGGGCGCCACGTGTACAACTTCTTCCACGCGCGTTCCGAGGCTCAGACGCAAGAAGAGAACTTCAATGATCGGCAGTCCAAAGCTCAGAATCAATGGGATACCGATCGGCAGTTCGTCAACAAGACATGGTCGGATCTGCAGTCACAGTACGAGGGTCGATACGCGGACCGAGTCATAGTGGGAGACAAGAAGGAATCGTTCCTTTCTCAGTCTCACGAGTGGATCTATAACCACTTGAAGGGCGTCAACCAACCCGAGATCAACGAGGCCGCCAACAGTTGGCGCGACATGGTTCGCGAAGCCGAACGCCTCGTCAACGACTTCTCCACCGGCGTGCAACGCGACATCGACGACTTCATGGAGGGAAAGACCGCCAACGCGGTCGTCGAATCCACCAAGTCCTACGCGGACGAGATGAAGAAGCTGATCGTCACTTTCAACATGGTCGCCCGCGGGCTCGATCTCACCGAGGGGTATCTGACCCAGGCGCAGCAGACCGTCGACGAGCCGCACAGCCTGTCGTTCGTCGATCAAGTGATCGGTCACATTCCCGGCAACGGGGTTTTCAAGAGCGCCCAGTACCGCGCCGACGAAGCCGAGAATCGGGTGCGCGACTTCATGGATCGGGTGTATCAGCCCGGGGTCGTGGACGAAGTGGACCCGTACACGCCGATCCTGCCCGAGCCGAAGAGCAAGGTCGACGACAAGAAGGACGAACCGGTAATCCCCGGACCTGGTCCGGGCCCCGGTCCAGGTCCTGGTCCCGGCCCGGGACCAGGACCGGGTGATCCGGGCACCGACGACCCGACGGACACGGAAACCCCCGAGTACCCGACGACGGACGACCCGCAGAGCACGACTCCGCAGAGCACGACTCCGACGACTCCCACCTCGACCACGCCGGCCTCCACCACGCCCGCCGCGACGGTTCCCGACACCAAGCTGCCGAATACGGGTCTGCCGACGCCTTCTGGGCCGGGCCCGGGCCCGGGGGCTCCCGGGCCGGGTGTGCCGACGATCCCGTCGCCCGGGCGGTCGGTGCCGGGTGGGAACGTGCCGGGGCAGTCGGGGCCGTCGGGCGGGTTGGCCAATAGCCGCCCGGCGGGCAGCGGTCGGCCGGGTATGCCCGGCATGGGTGCGCCGACGGCTCGCGGCAAGGGTGACGACGACGATGAACACAAGACGCCCGACTATTTGATCTACGACCATGGAGACGAATTGCTCGGGTCTCAGCCGCCCGCGCTTCCGCCGGGTGGAGTGATCGGCGGATGAACGAAAACCATTGGCGTCTGGATGGTTTCATGTTCCAGCTGGCGCTGGAGGCGTTCGGGCGTGACCGGCTGCCGTATCCGTTGCGCTACACGGTCGAGGGCGTCGAGGCGCACGACGACTACCTACGTGCGCGCGCCGAAGCCGGGCAGCGACTCGGCCGGATCGCCGATCATCGCCTGCACGGCGCGTTGCAACTACTGCTCGAGCCGCAAGTCCGCGTCGAAGTGCACGGCTTCTTCGGGCGCGATTTCGCTCAGGTCGTTCGCATACACGCAGGCGTGGACGGTGATTGGGCGACCGTCGCGGTTCAGTTGCCGGGGCCGACCCAGCAGTACGGCCGCGACGTGCTGCTCTGGCACTGTCCCGCTCGAGCCGTCCCTCGGCATATCGTGGCCAATCTACCGAGATGCGCGGAAGGTCGGCATTCCCCGATCCGGGGACGCCGCTCCGATCTGGGCCGCATGGATTACGCGCAGCACCCGACCCGCTTGTCCCACACCGAGGAATTGAACCGCATTCTGCGGCGTCCCCGGTCCGGTCTCGGAGAGATCACCGTCTATCGGGGCGCGGCGTACGACAGCAGGCCGACGAACGACGGCCGTGGGTTCCATTGGCTGGATTACCTTCCCGCGGACGGCAGGTACCTGCTCTATCACCAGGGCGGTGAGGATTTCACCGTCACGCCCGGTGGCCCCGAGGAGATCGAGCGTCAGTTGACCACCCTGATCGAGTCGACACACCGCCCGGTCGCCCGTCGCTGGTGAGGTCCGCCAATCGGTGATCCAGCAGGCTCGACACCCACCGGCCGAATCGAGCGGATTCGTTCGGCAGCGGTCAATTCTGGTTCGGCTGAAGGACGAGCATCGTGGTAGCCCCGTGGTGGAATTCGTAGTGGGTGGGGCGGAGGGTGGTTGGGATTCCCTTGTCGTGGAGTTCGTTTCGGAGGTGGGCGACGAGGTCGTCTTGGTGGCGGCCGGTGTGGTCGACGAGGGGATAGAGGCGGGTTTCGCCGTGGGTGACGCGGGAGAACTCGAGTAGGGCGGCGAGGTGGAAGTCGGCGTCGAGGCGGTCGGCGTAGGTGAAGAGCAGGTGGGAGCTCAGGGTGAGGTCGAAGCTGTTGTCGTGGAAAGGGAGTGCCGGTAGCTGGGCGGCGACGTAGCGGTCCGGGTGAGCGGTGAGGTCGGTGCCGAAGCGAGTTGCGGCGGACAGCCTGACGGCCTGGAGGTGGTCCGGGTCGTCGTAGAAGTCCCAGCGGTAGCGGCCTTGATGTGCTCCGGCGTAAGCACTTCCGCGTTCGGTCTCGGAGCGGGCGAGCTCGCGCAGTTCGGCGGCGGGTCTGGCGTAGATGGGGTCGGCGGCGGTGACCCGGGCGCCGAGCGCGGCGGCTTCGGCGGCGAAACTCGCTGCGCCGCCGGGACAGTCGAGTACGCGGCGGCCGCGCAGGTCGGTGTCGGTGAGTTCGAAGATGGCGCGATACTCGGCCAAAGATCTTGCGCTGATCAAGAATTCACCGAGGGCGTCGGTTTCGGTGGGGTGCTTCATCTGGAAACCGTCTCATACGCCGAGGTAGCACGAGACCGAATTTGCGCCGGACGGGAATTTTGGCGATATCCCCGCGCCGCGTGCAGGGCTTGGCGCGGGGATCGCCGATACATTCGGTGCGGGAATTGGGGTTCACCGAAGTACCACCGACCAATTTACTTCCACGCGGAATCAACGTCGGCTGTTTGTGAGCGGTATCACAGTTTGGTTGCGTGCCGTCAGATTGCGCTCGCCGTAAGCCGTTTCAGCGCCTTCACGACCACCTCGGGGTCCGCGGTCTCCCAGTACGGCGGGAGCGTCGCCCGCAGATAACCCCCGTAGCGCGCGGTGGCCAACCGGGAGTCGAGGATCGCGACGACGCCGCGGTCGTCCACACTGCGCAGCAGCCTGCCGGTGCCCTGGGCGAGCAACAGCGCCGCGTGATTGGCCGCGACGGTGAGAAAGCCGTTGCCGCCGCGGGATTCGACCGCGCGCTGCCGGGCCGCGAGCAGCGGGTCGTCGGGCCGTGGGAACGGAATGCGGTCCAGGATCACCAGACTCAGCGACGGACCGGGCACGTCGACGCCCTGCCACAGCGACAGGGTGCCGAACAGTGAGGTCTCCGGATCGTCGGCGAACTTGCGCACCAGCGCGCCCGTCGAATCCTCGCCCTGGCACAGCACCGGGGTGCTCAAGCGGTCGCGCAGCGCGTCGGTGGCGGCGCGGGCGGCGCGCATGGAGGAGAACAGGCCCAGGGTGCGTCCGCCCGCCGCGTCGATCAGGCGCTCGATCTCGTCGAGGTAGGCGGGCGGCAGGCCGTCGCGGCCCGGCGGCGGCAGATGCTTGGCGACGTAGAGGATGCCCGACTTGGCGTGGTCGAAGGGGGAGCCGACGTCGAGCGAACTCCAGCGCACGGTTTCGGTGTCGGACGGCGCTTGCGCGCCGTTGGCCGTCCCGGTGTCGGGGCGGTTCGCGGACTGCGCGGGCAGGCCCCAGGTGACCGCGAGCCCGTCGAAGGATCCGCCGATTTGCAGGGTGGCCGACGTCAGCACGACGGTGGCGGTGCCGAACAGCCGCGAGCGCAGCAGCCCGCCCACCGACAGCGGCGCCATGCGCAGCGTCTTGCGCGGCACGCCGCCGCGCGCGTCCTCGGCCGCCAGCCAGATGACGTCGCGCCGGGACGCCGGATCGGGTTCGTCGAACGCGGTGAGCGCGCGGACGGCGCTGTCGTGCACCTCATCGATCGCGGCAACCGCCAGGGTGCGGGCGGCCGCCGTGTCGGGATCGCCCTGCGCGGTGCTGCTGCCGGGCGGCGCGAGCTCGGTGCGGGCGTTCCACGCGGCATCGCGCACCAGGGCCAGCACCTGCGCGACACCGTCGGGCATCGTGTCCCAGCGGGCGGGCGGCAACGCGTCGAGTACCTCGTGCCAGGCCTCGGCCGCCCCTTCGAGCCGGTCCAGCTCGCGTTCGTCGATGAGCTTGGCGCAGCGGCGGGCGGCGGCGCTGATCGCGGTCGGCGCCAGCTCGGCGGTGGCCACCCCGGTGACCCTGTCGACGAGCTCGTGCGCTTCGTCGATGACGACGACATCGTGTTCGGGCAGCACCTGGATGCCACTGATGGCATCGATGGCGAGCAGCGCGTGGTTGGTCACCACCACGTCGGCCTGTGCCGACTCGGCGCGGGCGCGCTCGGCGTAGCAGTCCTGGCCGAACGGGCAGCGTGATTTGCCCAGGCACTCCCGCGAGGACACGCTGACCTGGCGCCAGGCACGGTCGGTCACGCCCGGCGCGAGTTCGTCGCGATCGCCGGTCTCGGTGTTGGAAGCCCAGTCGTTGAGGCGCTGCACCTCGCGGCCGAGGCGGGAGATGGCGAACGCGTCGAACAGCTCCGCTTCGGCGGGCTCGTCGGGAATGGCGCTGTTGATCTTGTTGAGGCACAGATAGTTGTTGCGGCCCTTGAGAATCGCGAAGCGGGCCGGACGGCCGAGCGGCTTGGCCAGCGCCTCGGCGAGGCGGGGGAGGTCCCGGTCGACCAGCTGGCGCTGTAGCGCGATCGTCGCGGTCGACACCACCACCGTGCGCCCGGTGCGCACCGCGTGCCGCAGGCTCGGCACCAGGTAGGCCAGCGACTTGCCGGTGCCCGTCCCGGCCTGCACGGCCAGGTGTTCCTTGGTGTCGATCGCGTGGTCGACGGCCGCCGCCATCGTCACCTGCCCGGCCCGCTCCTTGCCGCCGAGCGCGCGCACGGCGGTGGCCAAAAGATCGGAGACTGGAGGGAGTTCGGGCACGCGTGCAGCCTACTGCTCGCCACCGACACGGTTCACCGGTCGGGCCGGACGAAGTCGTCCAGGTTGGCGCGTGCGTACTCCAGCACGCGTTGCTGGAAATCGGCGGGCTCGTTGGCGTCGTAGAGCGCGTCCGCACGGTTCTTCCGAGAGCTGTCCGGCGGCTGCCTGATCTGGTCGGGGTTGTCGAGCACGGCGTACTCGTCGTCCCAGAGCCGATCCAGTTCGGCGTCGTCGTGCGATTCCGCGAGCGCCTCGTATCCGGCGACCACCACCGCTGCCGCGAGCCCCGGCATACCCGCGGCCCGCAGCGCGCCGGGGAGCCAGGGGAGTTCGTCGGCTCGCCGCGCGAGGTAGTGACCGAAGCCGCCTTCGCCGACGTGGTCGTCCAGCGCTGCGAGCACCATCAGGTTGGCGAAGGCGGGCGGCAGCGCGGTGCGGTGACGGACCGGATCGGCGCGCAATTCCTCGGTCGCCGGGTTGGACCAGAAGACGATATCCGCGGCGCGGGCGATGTCGTCGGCATCGGCGAGCGCACGGGCGACGGCGGCGCGAGCGCTCGCCGGAAATCGGTAATCCACGGGGGTGGACCTTAGACCGGCAGCTCCCCGGCGATCTCGATGCCCGCGGTCCGCATCTCGTCGATGGCCTTGCCGGTCGTCGCAGGCGCCACCCCCGCGGTCAGCCCGAGCAGCACGCGTGTCTGGAATCCGGCCGACCTGGCGTCCAGCGCGGTGGCGCGTACGCAGTGATCGGTGGCGATGCCGACCACGTCGACGGTGTCGATGTCGTGTTCGCGCAGCCACTCGGCGAGGATGACGCCCTCGGCGGTCGCGCCCTCGAAACCCGAATAGGCGGCGGAGTATTCGCCCTTGGAGAAGACCGCCTGGATCGGCGCGGTGTCCAGATTCGGGTGGAAGTCGGCGCCGGGAGTGCCCGCCCGGCAGTGCGGGGGCCAGCTGTCCACGAAGTCCGGGTCGGCGGAGAAGTGCGGGCCCGGGTCGACGTGATAGTCGCGGGTCGCGACGACGGCGGCGTAATCGCTGGTGGCCGCGTGGTCGCTGATGCGGTCGGCGACCGCGGCGCCACCGTCCACGGCCAGCGAACCGCCTTCGCAGAAGTCGTTCTGCACGTCGACGATGATCAACGCCCGGTTCATCTCATGACACCTTTCGCGTGATGTAAACGAAGACTACCCCGCCGGTGATTACCTCTTGCCGCCTCGTCTCACGCGGCGAATTCGGTTCGTACGGAGGAATCATGAGCCCTGTAGTGAAGAGGTGCGCCGGGATAGGCATCGGGTCCGGCGCGGGTTACACCGCCGCGTCGCTGGCCATGAACGGAGACTGGCCGAGCGGTCTCGAATGGGCCGTCGTCGCGGCCGGTGGAATCCTGGTCGGCGTAATCGCGGCGCTGATCGTCTTGCTGCTCGCCACGTTCACCGCCGCGAAGCGCTGATCACCCGGCAACCGCCGCCGCTCCCCAGCCGGCGCGCCAACCGGACCCAAGGTGACCTTCACCGCGCCTGACACGGTGAAGGTCACCTCGGGTCGGTGCGGAGCATTGGCCAGCTCGGCGCAACCCTGATCGGCTCGCGGAAGTCTGATCAGCCCACGAACGTCGTCGGAATGGCGGGCTCGCCGTCGGAGAGCTTGAGGCCTTCCCACGGCAGGCTGATCAGCCCGCTGGACACCAGCGCGCGCGCCTCGGCCAAGGTCGGCAGCCCGTCGACGACTTTGCCGTCCCGCACCAGCGGGACCAGCAACTGCCGCGCCTCGAACTCCCCGGACGCGGGCGCGGGACCGCTCGCCGGATAGACGATCTCCTCGACGACGGTGCCGGTGTCGCGCGCCAGCCGAACGGCTTTCTTGGTGCCGCCGCGCGACTCCTTGTGGCTGCTGCGCTTGGCGACCGGCAGCCCGTCCACTTCCACCAGCTTGTAGACCATGCCCGCCGTCGGCGCACCCGATCCGGTGACGAGCGCGGTGCCGACGCCGTACACGTCGACGGGTTCGGCGCGCAGGGCGGCGATCGCGTTCTCGTCCAGATCGCCAGAGACGATGATGCGGGTCTTCTTCGCGCCGAGCCGGTCGAGCTGATCGCGCACCTGCCTGGCCAGCACGCCCAGATCACCGGAATCGATACGGACACCACCCAGTTCGGTGCCCGCGACCTCGATCGCGGCGGCCACGCCCCTGGTGATGTCGAAGGTGTCGACCAGCAGGGTGGTGCCGACGCCGAGCGTCTGCACCTGGCTGCGGAAGGCGGCGGCCTCGTGCGCACCGTCGGCGCCGCTGTGCAACAGCGTGAAGGCGTGCGCGCTGGTGCCCGCGCCAGGCAGTCCGTAGCGGCGCACCGCTTCCAGGTTCGAGGTGGCGTCGAAGCCCGCGAGATAGGCGGCCCTCGCCGCCGCGGGCGCGGCCAGTTCGTGGGTGCGCCGCGAACCCATCTCGATCATCCTGCGGCCCGCGGCGGCGCTCACCATGCGCGCCGCTGCCGAGGCGATCGCGCTGTCGTGGTTGAGGATCGAAAGGACCAGCGTCTCCAGCAGGACACACTCGGCGAAGCTGCCGCGCACCGAAAGGACCGGCGAACCCGGAAAATACAGCTCGCCCTCGGCGTAGCCGTCGATGTCGCCGGTGAACCGATAGTCGCGCAGCCAGTTCAGGGTCCGCTCGTCCAGGAATTCGGCGACGATCGCCAGCTCCGATTCGCCGAACCGGAAGTCCGCGAGCGCGTCGAGCAAACGTCCGGTTCCGGCGACGACGCCGTAGCGGCGGCCGTGTGGCAAGCGCCTGGCGAATACTTCGAAGGTGCACGTGCGATGCGCGGAGCCGTCGGCGAGCGCGGCGGCCAGCATGGTGAGTTCGTACTGGTCGGTCAGCAGCGCGGTGCTGGCGACGCCGTCGCGGTGGTCCACACCGGCCACTGTAGCCAGCGGGACTCGCGGGGCGGGCGGTGCGCGGGTGTTGTATCTCCGGAGTCGAGTCGTACCCTGGACGTTATGAGCTTGTGCGAAACGAACTCGACACTGTCGGCGGCACAGGCGACTCCGGAAGCGGTCGAGTACACCGAGATCCTGGAGGCGGAGGACCGTCCGTGGGTGACCGTGGTGTGGGATGACCCGGTCAACTTGATGCACTACGTCACCTACATTTTCCAGAAGCTTTTCGGGTACACCAAAGCCAAGGCGACCGAATTGATGCTGCAGGTGCACAACGAAGGGAAGGCTGTGGTGTCGTCCGGATCGCGCGACAAAATGGAGCACGACGTCCGTCGACTGCACGCGGCAGGCCTGTGGGCGACCATGCAGCGGGACGACTGATCGGTACGACTACCCTGGCGCTCGTGCGTGAACGGAGCAGGCGCGGTGCGTAAGTGGAGCCGCAAGAACTCGCTGAGCGGCCTCAAATTGCGGACCGAAATGGACGCGAGAGAGGCCGGGGTACTGCGCTCCCTGGTAGGCGCGGTGTCCGGGCTGCTGGCCGAGCGATCGCAGTCCGCGCCCGAGGACGAACTGGCCGCGCTCACCGGCCTGCGCACGGGCAACACGGCCCCGCCGGACGATCCCAGGCTGTTGCGGCTGCTGCCGGACTTTCATCGCGCCGAGCCGGGTTCCCCCGACGCCGAGCGCGCCGACCTGAACAGCGCCCTGCGCGGCCTGCACGAGCCGGAGATCATCGACAGCAAGCTGGCCGCGGGCTCGGTGGTGCTCGACACCGTCCCGCCGGACGGCGGCAAGATCGTGCTCACTCCGGAACAAGCCGACGCGTGGCTCACCGCGCTCACCGACGTCCGGCTCGCGCTGGGCACCGTGCTGGGGATCGAGGCCGACACGCCCGACCATCTGGATCCCGATGATCCGCGCGGTCCGCACTTGGACGTCTACCACTGGCTGACCTGGATGCAGGACACCCTTCTCCAGGCGCTCGCGCCCTGACCATGAACGCGGTCCCTGGCCCACGCGATTCGCTCACCGACGTCGCCGGTCTCCTCGTCGGCCACCATCACGCCCTCGACCCCGACGCCACCCTCGGATCCGGCTCGGCCACCGGCTGCACGGTGGTGCGCGCGCCGGGCGGTGCGGTCGCCTCCGTCGACGTGCGCGGCGGCGGACCCGGCACCCGGGAGACCGATCTGCTCGACCCGGCCAACACCGTTCGCCAGGTCCATTCCATCCTGCTCACCGGCGGCAGCGCCTACGGCTTGGCCGCCGCCGACGGCGTCATGCGGTGGCTGGAGGAGCACGGCGAAGGCATTCCGATGGACCCCGAGGACGCCGACCGCGTGGTGCCGATCGTGCCGGGCGCGGTGATCTTCGATCTCCCGGTCGGCGACTGGTACGCCCGGCCGACCGCCGAGTTCGGCTACCGCGCCGCCGCCGCGGCGTCCGCCGATTTCGAGCGCGGTTCGGTCGGCGCGGGCGTCGGCGCGCGCGCCGGATCGATCAAGGGCGGTATCGGCAGCGCGAGTCTGGTGCTCGGCGACGGTCCGGCCGCGGGCGTCACCGTCGCCGCGCTGGTGGTCGCCAACCCGGTCGGGTCGGTGTTCGATCCGCGCACCGGTCTGCCGTGGGGTGTCGGCACCGACGGACCCGAGCGGTTCGGTCTGCGTCCGGCCAGTCCGGAGCGATTGGCAAGGGCGAACGCGTTGCCGGTGAAAGGCACGGTCCTCAACACCACGATCGGCGTGGTCGCCACCGACGCGCCGCTGGAACCAGCCGCATGCCGCCGCATGGCGGCCACCGCGCACGACGGACTCGCCCGCGCGATCCGGCCCGCGCACTCCCCGCTCGACGGCGACACCTTGTTCGCCGTGTCCACCGGGACCGCTCGGATCCCGGCCGTCCCGCTCCCGCCCGCCTTCCCGGCCGACCTGCTGCTCCTCGACGCCCTCTGCACCGCCGCCGCGCTGTGCGTCGAACGCGCCATCGTCGACGCCATCCGCACCGCCACTCCCGTCGCGGGCATCCCCACCTACACCGAACTGTTCCTGGACTGACCCCGCGCGCCTTCCGCCCTGCCACACAACGACTCGCCGTGCGACACGCCGTACCGCTGACCAGAACCTGTGCTCCGGCGAATCCGGGAAACGAGGACCGGGGGACGAGGCGGCGGGAATAGGCGAATATTCTGGCTCGTTGTCGGCTGTGACCGGTCGGCGAAGATATGCGGAAGGGTTCGACTAGTGCTGGTGATCAGAGCCGACCTCGTGGAGGCGATGGTGGCGCACGCCCGCGCCGACCACCCCGACGAGGCCTGCGGGGTCATCGCGGGCCCGGAGGGATCCGATCGGCCGGAGCGATTCATCGCGATGGTCAACGCCGAACGCTCGCCGACCTTCTACCGCTTCGATTCCGGCGAACAGCTGAAGGTGTGGCGCGAGATGGACGCGGCCGACGAGGAGCCGGTGGTGATCTACCACTCGCACACCGCCACCGAGGCCTACCCCAGCCGCACGGACATCTCCTACGCGTCCGAGCCCAACGCGCACTACGTGCTGGTCTCGACCCGCGACCCCGAACAGCACGAGCTGCGCAGCTACCGGATCCTGGACGGCGAGGTCACCGAGGAACCGGTGCGGATCGTCGCCTCCTACGAGACCGCCTGACCCCGAGCCCTGACGAAAACCGAGGAGTACCCATGTCGGTAACCGTGTCCATCCCGACCATCATGCGCGGCCTCACCGGAGGCGAGAAGCGCGTGCAGGCCGAGGGCGCGACCCTGTCCGCGCTGATCGACAACCTCGACGCCAACCACCCCGGCCTTGCCGAGCGCCTGCTGAAGGACGGCAAGCTGAACCGCTTCGTCAACATCTACGTCGACGACGAGGACGTCCGCTTCTCCGGTGGTCTGGCCGCCGAGGTGCCCGCGGGCGCGAGCGTCACCATCCTGCCCGCAGTCGCCGGTGGCGCGCGGACGCACGTCGACCGGATCAGCTGAATCCGTGGCCCGCTATGAATCGCTGATCGCGACCCTCGGCAACACCCCGCTGGTCGGCCTGCGCACGCTGTCCCCGCAGTGGGACGGCGAGAATCACGTGCGGCTGTGGGCCAAGCTGGAGGATCGCAACCCCACCGGGTCGATCAAGGACCGCCCCGCCCTGCGCATGATCGAGCAGGCCGAGGCCGACGGTCTGCTGCGGCCCGGCTGCACCATCCTCGAACCCACCAGCGGCAACACCGGCATCTCGCTGGCCATGGCGGCCAAGCTCAAGGGCTACCGGCTGGTGTGCGTGATGCCGGAGAACACCTCGGTGGAGCGGCGTCAGCTGCTCACCATGTTCGGTGCGGAGATCATCGATTCGCCCGCGGCGGGCGGCTCCAACCAGGCGGTGGCCAAGGCGAAGGAGATCGCCGCGGCCAACCCCGACTGGGTGATGCTCTACCAGTACGGCAATCCCGCCAACGCGCTGGCCCACTACGAGACCACCGGACCAGAGCTGCTCGCGGACCTGCCCGAGATCACGCATTTCGTCGCGGGTCTCGGCACCACGGGCACGCTGATGGGGACAGGGCGCTTCCTGCGCGAGAAGGTCCCGAACATCGAAATCGTCGCTGCCGAACCGCGATACGGCGAACTCGTCTACGGCCTGCGCAACATCGACGAGGGCTTCATCCCCGAGCTGTACGACGAGACCGTGCTGACCACCCGCTTCTCGGTCGGCCCGTTCGACGCGGTCAAGCGCACCCGCGAATTGGTGCTCGAGGAGGGCATTTTCGCGGGCGTCTCGACCGGCGCCATCCTGCACGCGGCGCTCGGCGTCGCCCGCAAGGCGCTCAAGGCGGGGACGCGCGCCGACATCGCGTTCGTGGTCGCCGACGGCGGCTGGAAGTACCTGTCGACCGGCGCATACGACGGCACGCTGGAAGAAGCGGAGGAGCGGCTGGAAGGCCAGCTCTGGGCTTGAGCGGCCGGGTCGGCGGCTCCGCGTCGGTACGCTCGAAGGACGAGCTGTGGCATCGATCAGGAGGTTGCCATGACCGGCGGACTCGGGCCCTCGTTCGACCCGGATCGCATCGCGGCCTTGCGGGCGCGGCTGGGTGATCCCGGCACGGTGACGCCGGGTGCGGCGCCGACGCGACCGCAGCCCGCCCGGCGAGCGGGCGACTTCGCGGCGCTGAGGCAACTCTGGCTGCGGGCAGGCGCGCTGATCGCCGGGTTCGTCCTGCTGCTGTACGCCATCGAGGGCGTGGACGCCGTCGACAGCAGCGAGCTCGACCGAGCGGGCATCGAACCGCGCGAGGCGGACGGCCTGTGGGGCATTCTCTGGGCTCCGGTGCTGCACGGCGGCTGGGATCACCTGATCGGCAATACCGTGCCGGTGCTCGTGCTCGGCTTCCTCGTCCTGGCGGCGGGGATCGGACGCGGACTGGCGGCGACGGCGCTCATCTGGGTGGTCGCTGGGGTGGGCACCTGGCTCACCGGCGCCGACGGCACCGTGCACATCGGTGCCTCTTCGCTGGTCTTCGGGTGGCTCACCTTCCTCATCCTGCGCGGCTGGTTCACCCGCAGCGTCGGGCAGATCGTGCTCGGGCTCGTCGTCTTGGTGCTGTACGGCTCGCTGCTCTGGGGCGTGCTGCCCGGGCAGAACGGAATCTCTTGGCAGGGGCACCTTTTCGGCGCGATCGGCGGTGTCGTCGCGGCGTGGTTGCTCGCGCCGCGGCAACGGCGCGCCGTGCCGCCCGCGGTCGCCTGAGACCACCCGGAATCTTTTGGTGTAACCGTGATTTCGCGGGTGCTGCGTGAGCCGCCCTGCGGCTGGGTACGCTCTGACAATGGACGTCGACGCCGTAGGAAGGATCGAGCGGGGATCCTTGGCTCACCACGGTGAGAGCGCAGCCCGTCGGAGATTTTGGGGGACCATTTCGTGACCGAGAATTCGTCGTGGCAGCATGAGGGCATGCGCCTTACCGTCCTCGGGTGCTCGGGCAGTGTGTCCGGCCCGGACTCCCCAGCGTCGGGATACCTGCTGACCGGCCCGGATATGAATCCGACCGTCATCGATTTCGGCCCGGGCGTGCTCGGCGCGTTGCAGCGCTACGCCGATCCCGGTGAGGTCGACGTCCTCCTGACCCACCTGCACGCGGACCACTGCCTCGACCTGCCCGGTCTGCTGGTGTGGCGGCGCTACCACCCGACCCCGCCGGTCGGCCGGGCCATCGTGCGCGGCCCCTCCGACGCCGCGCTGCGCATCGGCAACGCCTCGGCCGAGGTCGGCGGCGAATGCGACGACTGGTCCGACGTGATCGACATGCGGCCGTGGGTCGAGGACGAGCCGATCGAGTTCGGCCCTGGCCACACCGTCGTCGCGCGACGGATGTACCACCCGCCGGAGTCCTATGGTCTGCGTATCACCACCAAGGCGGACCGCACCTTCGTCTACACCGGCGACACCGCGATGTGCGACGCCGTGCAGGAGCTCGCGCAGGGCGCCGACGTCCTCATGTCGGAGGCTTCCTGGACCCACGATCCGGCGAATCGTCCACCGGGCATCCACCTTTCGGGCACCGAGGCGGGTCAGATCGCGGCGCGCGCGGGCGTGAAGGAACTGCTGCTGACCCACATTCCGCCGTGGACCTCGCGCGAGGACGTCATCGCGGAGGCCAAGGCCGAGTTCACCGGCCCGGTGCACGCCGTCGCGCCGGGGGAGACCTTCGACATCTGACGGGTCGCCGGGGTTGCGGTCGGAGCGCGTGGTAGTCGTCCACTAGGCTGGCCCCGTGTCGAGACGAGCCGATGGCAGGGCGGACGATGAACTCCGCGAGGTACGGATCACCCGTGGATTCACCACGCATCCAGCCGGTTCGGTGCTGGTGGAGTTCGGTCAGACCCGGGTGATGTGCACGGCGAGCGTCACCGAGAGCGTGCCGCCGTGGCGGCGCGATTCCGGACTCGGCTGGCTCACCGCCGAGTACGCGATGCTGCCCGCGGCCACCCACACCCGCTCCGGTCGTGAGTCGGTGAAGGGCAAGGTCGGTGGGCGCACCCAGGAGATCAGCAGGCTGATCGGCCGCTCGCTACGCGCCTGCATCGACCTGGCGGCGATCGGCGAGAACACCATCGCCATCGACTGCGACGTGCTCCAGGCCGACGGCGGCACCCGCACCGCGGCCATCACCGGCGCGTACGTGGCACTCGCCGACGCGGTGACCTGGCTCGGCGCCTCCGGCGGCTTGGCCGATCCGCAGCCCATCTCGTGCGCTATCGCCGCGGTGAGCGTCGGCGTCGTCGACGGACGGGTGCGGCTGGATCTGCCCTACGAAGAGGATTCGCGCGCCGAAGTCGACATGAACGTGGTCGCCACCGACACCGGAACCCTGGTGGAGATCCAGGGCACCGGCGAGGGCGCCACCTTCCCGCGCTCCACCCTGGACAAGCTCCTCGACGCGGCGCTGGCCGGCTGCGAGCAGCTGTTCACGGTGCAGAAGGAGGCGCTGGCGCTGCCGTACCCCGGACTGCTGCCCGAGCCGGTCGAGACGTCGAAGAAGAAGTGATGAGCCGCCGCGTTCTGGTCGCCAGCCGCAATGCCAAGAAGCTGAAGGAACTGCGCCGCATCCTGGACGAGGCGGGCGTCGCCGGGGTCGAGATCGTCGGCCTGGACGACGTGCCCGCCTACGACGAGGCGCCCGAGACCGGCGCGACCTTCGAGGAGAACGCGCTGGCCAAGGCCCGCGACGGCGCGGCCGCCACCGGATTGCCCTGTGTCGCCGACGATTCCGGTATCGAGGTGGACGCGCTCAACGGCATGCCCGGCGTGCTCTCGGCCCGCTGGGCGGGCAGGCACGGCGACGACGCCGCCAACAACGCGCTGCTGCTGGCTCAGCTGAGCGACGTCCCCGACGAGCGGCGCGGCGGGCGCTTCGTCTCGACCTGCGCGCTGGTGGTGCCGGACGGCACAGAACTCGTGGTGCGGGGCGAATGGCCTGGCACGATCGCGCGGAAACCGGTGGGGGAGGGCGGTTTCGGCTACGACCCACTTTTCGTTCCGGACGGCGGGTCGGTCTCGGCCGCTCAGCTCACGCCCGCGGAGAAGGACGCCGCCTCGCACCGCGGCCGGGCGCTGCGGCAGTTGCTGCCCGCGCTGGCAGCGCTCGCCGAGGACTAGCCACTGGGGGCCGCGGCGATCAGACGCCGAAGTCGTTCTTGACCTGCTTGGCGTTGGCGTGTTCGACGAAGAACGACAGCAGCGGGACGGTGCCCGCGATGAGGGTGCCGATGGTGCGGCCGATCGGCCAGCGCACCTTGACCGCGAGGTCGGCGGTGGCGATCAGGTAGATGAAGTACACCCAGCCGTGCACGACCGCGATCCAGCTGGGCGGGTTGGCGTCGAAGCCGTACTTGGCGATCATCTCGCCGGTGAGCAGCAGCAGCCACAGACCGGTGGTCCAGGCGAGCACCCGGTAGCGCAGCAGCGCCGAGGCGATCTTGGCGGTGTTCGCCGTCTTGGCCTGCGCGGGAGCGGTCTGGGGCTCGGTGGCGACGGTGGTCTCGTTCTCGCTGGCGCTCAACCGGCGCTCCTCTCGGTATCGCGGGTGTCCAAGCCCGCCTCGCGAACCTGGTCGTCGAGCTCCTTGGAGTTCAGCGACGCCAGGTACCTGTTGTATTCGGCGAGCACCGGGTCGTCGTCGCGCGCGGCCTTCGGACGCTCCGGCAGGATGCCTGCCGGAATCTCCCGGGGCGCGGCCTTCCGCACGGTCTCCGTCCGCTGCGGCGCGGCGCTCGGCGTGTGCTGCTCCTCGGCCTCGGTCTCCAGTCGCACGAACCGGAAGTAGGCGAACACCGCGAAACCCGCGAACAGGGGCCACTGCAGCGCGTATCCGAGGTTCTGGCCGGTTCCGCTGGAGGACTCGAATCGTTCCCACTGCCACCAGCCGAGCGCCAGGCAGGCGAGGGCGGCCACGACCACCAGCACGATCAGGGCCGGGCGATTGTGTGCCGAGCGGCGGGGAGAAGCGGACACGCCTACTACGGTACCCGTCTACTACAGGGTGCGTAGGAGCAGGTCGACGCTCGGCACTCCCCGCCGCGCGCGCCTCAGAACTTGTACGTGACCCCGGTCATCCGCTCGGATTCCGTCCAGAGCCGGCGCTGCAATTCGGGGTTCTTCGACAGCTTGGAAGACGGCGAGGGCTGGACCGGTCCCTGGCTGCCGAACAACCGGGTCGGACCCCAGTAGATGTCGGGATCGGGGTCAGGCATCCCGGCGGCGAACAGTGTCGAGTGGGCGGCCTTGGCGGGCGCGTGCCCGATCAGGCGGATGAACGGCTTGCTGACCCGGTCGAGCGGCGTCTCCGTCCTGGCGAACAGGTCGGTGGCCGAGACACCCGGGTGCACCGCGTACGAGCGCTTCTTCGAGCCGGACTCGGCGAGGCGGCGCTGCAACTCCCGCGCGAACATCAGGTTCGCCAGCTTTGCTTGCGCGTACGCGAGATTGCGCTGGTAGCGGCGGTTCTCGTAGTTGAGGTCGTCGATCCACAGTTTCGGTGTCTGCTTGTGCGCGATGCTCGCGAGCGTGACCACCCGGTCCCGGATGCGATCGAGCAACAGGCCGGTCAGCGCGAAGTGACCGAGATGGTTGACGCCGAACTGGGTCTCGAAGCCGTCCGCGGTCCGGGAGAACGGGATGTTCATCAGGCCCGCGTTGTTCACGAGCACGTCGAACTCGTCGGACCGCTCGGCGAACGCGCGCACCGAGGACAGGTCGGCGAGATCGAGCGCGGCGACCCGGACGTCACCGGGGATCGCGGCGGCCACCTCCTCGGCTTTAGCGGCATTGCGGCAGGCCATCACGACGGTCGCGCCTTTGGCGGCCAGCACCTTGGTGGTCTCCGCGCCGAGGCCGCCGTTCGCGCCGGTGATGACAAAAGTGCGCCCGGTCTGGTCCGGGAGTTCGGTAGGTTTCCACGCCATGGGCCAACCTTACTCTGGAGTAAGTTCGGAGGGAAGGAAGCGCGCACACCCGCTGGGGAGAATATCGGCCCAGACAGTTGCACGGGCATTGCCGCGCCGGGATTCGGTGACGTCCACACCTTATGGGGTTCGCTACGGTGAAGACGTGACGACCACGGTGGGGAGGCAATACGGCGGGCGCGCCGTCGCCGAGCGCAAGGCCGAACGGCGGCTGCGGTTCCTGGAGGCGGCGACGCGCCTCTTCGCCGAACGCGGGTACACGGAATGCTCGCTCGCCGACGTGTGCGCCGCCGCCGGGCTCTCCAAGCGGCAGTTCTACGAAGAGTTCGAGACCAGGGAGGACGTGCTCGCCGCGGCCTACGACCGCATCCAGGACGACGCCGTCGCCGCCGTGGGCGGCGCACTGGCGACCCTCGACCCTCGGTGGGACCCGCGCGCCGCGCTGACCGCCGTGCTCACGGCCTACCTCGGCTCGCTCGGCGCCGACCCGTACCGCGCCAAGGTGGCCTTCATCGAAGTGGTCGGGGTCAGCGATCGGATGGAGCGGCACCGGCGCGAACGCAGGCACGCCTGGGCCGCCGTGCTCGAATCGGCCGTGGTGCCGCGCGTCGCGCCCGGCGGCCACATCCGCGGTGGTCCCGGTCTAGCGGCGAGCGCGCTGATCGGCGCGATCAACGGACTCACCCACGAGTGGCTGCTCTGCGATCCGCGGCCGCCGGTGTCGGCTCTCGTCGAGCTGCTGGTTCCGGTGGCGATCGCGTTGATCGAAAGCCCGTGAGCGCCACCGGAACTCGTTCGTCACCGCATCACGTGAGCAGGCCCTCCAGGCGACGCGCGCGCGTGGGCTGACGCAGCTTGCCCATCGCCTTCGCCTCGAGCTGACGGACCCGCTCGCGGGAGACGCCGAGCGCGGTGCCCACCTGCTCGAGCGTGCGGCCCTCGCCGCGGTCCAATCCGAAGCGAAGCAGGATCACTTCCCGTTCCCGGTCGGTGAGCGTGGCGAGCACCGTGTCCAGCCTGCCGCGCAGCATGTTCGCCGCGACCACGTCGGCCGGGTCGGGGGCGTCGTCGGGGATCAGCCCGCCGAACTCGGTCTCCCCGTCGCCGACCGGGGTGTGCAGCGACATCGGCTCGCGCCCGTGCCGAAGCACCTCCTCGACCTGGGCGACCGGCATCTCCAGCTCCGCGGCCACCTCCGCCGCGGTGGCCTCGCGGCCAAGTCGCTGGGCGAGCGTGCGCCGGGTGCGGTTGATCCGGTTGAGCACCTCGACGACGTGCACCGGAATGCGAATGGTGCGGCCCTGATCGGCGAGTGCGCGGCCGATGGACTGGCGAATCCACCAGGTGGCGTAGGTGGACAGCTTCAGGCCGAGCCGGTGATCGAATTTCTCCACCGCGCGGATCAGGCCGAAGGTGCCCTCCTGCACCAGGTCCAGCAGGGACATCCCGGTCGGCGTCGGATAGCGCTTGGCGATCGAGACCACCAGGCGCAGGTTGGCCCGGATCATGTGGTCCTTGGCGCAGAGCCCGTCGGCGGCGGCGCGGCGCAGCTCGCGGCGCTCGGCGGGCGTGAGTTCGATTCCGGCGTCGGCGCTTTCGTCGAGACGCTGCTGCGCGAGCACGCCCGCCTCGATGCGGACGGCGAGGGCAACCTCCTCGCCGGAGGTGAGCAGCGGGGTGCGACCGATGTGGCGCAGGTAGTCCCGCACCGGGTCTTCGGTGAGGGTGGCGGTGGCGGAGTGGGGCACGGGTGGTCCTTTCGGTCGAGCGAGGAGGCGGTCCGGGGTCGGCGGCAGTTCGGCAACGTCGGGTCGCCGGACCGTGGCGGCGGGCCGTGCGGTTCGCGCGCGGCCCGCCGCCGTGGGATTGCCGGGCGGGTTTCGCTCAGCGACCCGGGATGCGCAGCGGACGGCGCGGCTTGCCCCGATGGGTCTGCGCCCGCTGGACGCCGCCGTGGCGGGCGGGTCCGCCGTGGAAGAGGTTGTGCGATCCGGTGATCGGCGGCTTGCCGGTGCGGATCGGCGCGGCGCCGAGGTGTCGGCGGATCGCGGTCTCGAGGTGCGCGGTGTCGATGTCGGCCACGGTGGCTGCTCCCTTGCGGTCGGTCTGGCTGGTGCGGATCGGGGCTGCGGTCTGGGGGCCGTGGGTCATGCGCAGGGGGTCTCCTTCTCGGTTCGTGCCGTCTTCTCGGGCGGCGAAGACAAACTTAGATCAGACCTAAAAATATGTCAACTACAAATTTATGATGGGATCGGATACGCTCCCGACATGACCGAACAGGGACTTCGTGCGCGCAAGAAGCAGCAGACGCGCGAGAACATCTCCCACCAGGCGACGCTGCTGTTCCTGGAGCGCGGATTCGACAAGGTGACGATCGCCGACGTCGCGGCCGCGGCCGACGTCGCCAAGATGACGGTGACCAACTACTTCCCGCGCAAGGAAGACCTCGCCCTCGATCTCGGCGAGGTCTTCGTCGACCAGCTCGCTCGGACCGTGCGCGAGCGCGAGGCGGGCCAGTCCGCGCTGGCCGCACTGCGACGCGCCTATCGCACCGCGGCCGCCGAGCGGGATCCGGTGGTCGGCTTCTCCGGTCCCGAGTTCGCCAGGATGATCGCCGAGAGCCCCGCGCTGCTCGCGCGCTTGCGCGAGTTCCACGAGGAAAGGGAGGCGGCGCTTGCCCGCGCGCTGGCCGCGGAAACCGCTGCCGCACAAGACGATATCGCGCCGCGAGTGGCCGCCGCCCAGCTCGGCGGCGTGCACCGGGTGCTGTTCGAGGAGACCATGAGACGCACCCTCGCGGGCGAATCGAACGACCAGATCGCCGCGGCGCTGACCGGGTACATCCAAGTGGCCTTCGACGCGCTGGAACCGAGCTTGGGCGACTACGCCGTGCGCGCCGAATAACGCGCGAGGCGGGCCCGGCGGCGCCGTTCGCTGCCGTGTCGCTGGCCCGCCACCCGGTGACCGTCGGACCATACTGGCACGATGACCGGTGCAGTCGCTGTTGCCGAGGAGTCCAGCCGGGAGCCGATCGGTCGCGGGCGGACCAACGTCATCTTCGCCACCATCGTGCTCGGCATGCTGATGGCCGCACTGGACCAGACCATCGTCTCCACGGCCCTGCCCACCATCGTCGCCGACCTCGGCGGCGCCGGGCATATGGCCTGGGTGGTCACCTCTTATCTGCTCGCCGAGGCGGTGGCCACCGCGCTGGCGGGCAAGCTCGGCGATCTGTTCGGACGCAAACTGATCTTCCAGCTCAGCGCGCTGATCTTCATCGCGGGCTCGATGCTGGCCGGTCTGGCCAACGGCATGCTGCTGCTGATCGTCGCGCGCGGCGTCCAGGGCGTCGGCGCCGGCGGCTTGATGGTCACCTCGATGGCGCTCATCGCCGACACGATTCCGTTGCGCGACCGCGGCAAATACCAGGGCGCGCTCGGCGCGGTATTCGGCGTCACGACGGTGATCGGGCCGACGCTGGGTGGCCTGTTCACCGACCACGCCAGCTGGCGCTGGTGCTTCTACGTCAATGTGCCGGTGGCGATCGTCATGATCGCATTGGCGGCGCGCACCATTCCGCGCGTCAAGGTCGCGGCCAAGCCGATCATCGACTACGCGGGCATCGGCCTGGTCGCTCTCGGCGTATCAAGCCTGATCCTCGGTCTGGAGTGGGGCGGGCAGGAATACCCCTGGGGCTCTTGGCAGGTCATCGGGCTGTTCGTCGCGGCGGTGCTCCTGCTCGCGGCGTTCGTCGCGGTCGAGTTGCGGGCCGCCGAGCCGATGCTGCCCATGCGCCTGTTCCGCGGCAACGTCTTCACGGTGTGCTCGATCCTCAGTTTCATCGTCGGGTTCGCCATGCTCGGCTCGATGACCTACCTGCCCGCGTATCTCCAATACGTGGACGGCATTTCGGCCACCATGTCCGGCGTGCGCACGCTGCCGCTGGTGGCCGGGCTGTTCTTCACCTCGATCCTGTCCGGTCAGGTGGTCGGGCAGACGGGGCGTTACCGGTACTTTCCGATCGCGGGCACCGCCGTGATGGCGCTGGGGCTGTATCTGATGTCGACCATGGGTCGCGACACCAGCGTCTGGCAGGAATCGCTGTACATGCTGATCCTCGGTCTCGGCCTCGGTCTCGCCATGCAGGTGCTGACCATCGTCGTGCAGAACACCGTGCCCTACGCCGATCTGGGCACCGCGACCTCCGGCGTCACCTTCTTCCGCACGCTCGGTAGCGCTTTCGGCACCGCCGTCTTCGGCACGCTGTACTCCAACCAGCTCACCCCGAATCTGGCCGGGGCGCTTGCCGAGGTGCGGGTGGTGCCGCCCGAGGTGGCGGCGAATCCGGAGGCGCTGCGCGCGTTGCCACCGGCGCAGGCCGCGCCGATCATCGACGCCTACGCCATGACCATCGACCACGTGTTCCGCTGGGTCGTTCCGGTCGCGCTCGCCGGGTTCGTGGTGGCCTGGTTCCTGAAGGAGGTGCCGTTGCGTGACAGCGCACGCGCGGGCGCTTCCGATGTGGGAGAGGGCTTTTCGGTGCCCGACAACAGCGACCGGGCGGGTCTGCTGGAACGCGCCGTCGCGGTGACCATGCGCAAGGCGCGCGCGGAAGGCCCTGTGTTCCCGGCGATTCTGGCCGACGCGGGCAGCCCGCTCAGCCGCGGCCAAGCCTGGGCGGTGGGACAGGTATACCTGCACAACAGGGTTCGCGGCGTTGCCACGCTCGGGATCATCGCCCGCGCCCATCGGGTGCCGGTCGAGGTGATCGAGCCGGTCTTTCGGAAGGTGATCGGCGCGGGTTATGTCGACGCCGACGACGGCACCCTGTACCTGACCGAAACCGGCTCGGCCGAAGTCGATCGGGTGACGGCGGCGTGGCGGCGCTGGCTCGGCGCGCGCCTCGACACCGGCGACGAGCGCGACCCCGCCGATCGCGCGCTCCTCGACCAAGCCCTGATGAGCGTCGCCGCCAAGCTTCTGGAGGAACACCTGGACGAGGTGGAACCCGCCACGGTCGGTTGAGGAAGGTGTGCGGAGGCAGACGCCACCGGCACTTGTGCACGAATACTCGCTTACGTATATTCGTAGACGAGTAAGGAGGTGTCATGGCCCCGAAGCGCAAGGTGAACAACCTGCTGGCGCTCGCGATCCTCTCGGTGATCATCGAACGGCCGATGCACCGCTACGAGATCGCCTCGAAGCTGCGCGAGCGCGGCAAAGACCAGGACATGGACATCAAGTGGGGTTCGCTCTACACGGTGGTCCAGAACATGGTGAAGGCCGGTTTCCTCGAACCCGTCGGCAGCGAACGCGAGGGCGCGCGCCCGGAGCGCGTCATCTACCGCATCACCGACGCGGGCCGGGCCGAAATGTCCGACTGGACAAGAGAATTGATCGCCACCCCGGTGACCGAGCACGACGCCTTCACGGCGGGCCTCTCGGTGATCGGCGCGCTGCCGCCGGACGAGGTGATCGAGTTGCTCGCCACCCGGATCGCCGCGCTCGACGCGATCATCGCGGGCATCCGCCGGGAACTGGACGGGCTCGCGGGTACGCTGCCCCGCCTGTTCGTGATCGAGACCGAATACGGGCTCGCGATGCTGGAGGCCGAGGCCGCGTGGGCCCGCTCCTGGCGCGCAGAGCTGGTCGACGGCACCTTCCCCGACCTGGCGCTGTGGCGGCAGATGCATGCCGGCGGCCTGGCGCCGTCCGACGTCGTCGACATGGTGGAGAGGGGGATGCGAGCGCCCGAGTAGACCAAGCGCATCGGTAGCGACAGCGCCGAACCAGACACCGCCGCCCGGCGACAGCCCGGGGGCGATACACGAGACCGGACCCGGCGGAGGTGCGGCAACACCACCGCCGAGCCCGATGAAACCGTCTCGAACCGTGCCCGCACGGAGCGCACCCGGCCACGAGGCTGGCAACCACAGGATAGCTGGGTGCGCGGTCCGCGGATCGGTTCGGGAAACCAACCCGACTCACATCCGGAGATACCTCATGTCCAGAATCCGTTCCGCACTCGTCGTCGGCGGCGGCATCGCCGGGCCCGTCGCGGCCACCGCCTTGCTGAAAGCGGGCATCGACGCCCGCGTCTACGAGGCCTACCCCGGCCCGTCCTACGGCATCGGCAGCGGGCTCGCGCTCGCACCGAACGGCGTCGCCGCCCTCGACATCGTCGGGGCCGGCGATCCGGTGCGCGGCATCGCGCAGCCCGTGTCCAAGATGATGCTCTCGGTCGGCCGCACCCGGCACCATGTGCCCACCTTGCGCGACGAACCGCCGCTGCAATTGGTGGACCGCGCCGAACTGCACCAGACGTTGCACGACCACGCGGTGGCCGCGGGCGTTCCCGTCGAGTTCGACAAGCGCCTGGTCGGCGTCGACGAGCACGCCGACGCCGTCACCGCGCGCTTCGCCGACGGCAGCACCGCGACCGCGGACGTGCTGATCGGCGCCGACGGCATCCGGTCGACCGTGCGCGGCCTGATCGACCCGAACGCACCGGGCCCGCGGTACACCGGCATGCTCGGTTTCGGCGCCGCCACCGAGTGCGATGCCGAAATACCGGCCGACACCATGGTTTTCGCCTTCGGCCAGAAGGCGTACTACCTGTACTGGTCGACCGGTGACGGACAAGTCTTCTGGGGCGCCAACCTGCCGCACAAGCAGTACCTGACGCTCAGCGAAGCCCGCGCCGTCCCGGCGTCGCACTGGTTGTCGATCCTGCGCGACACCTACGGCGCGGACACCCCCGGTGGCGAACTCGCCCGCAACACCACCGAGGAGCAGCTGGAGGTCACCGGCGGCCTGCACATCATGCCGCCGGTGCCGCACTGGTACCGCGGCCGCATGGTCCTGGTCGGCGACGCGGTGCACGCGCCGTCCAACAGCTCCGGGCAGGGCGCGTCGCTGGCCATCGAGAGCGCGGTGCAGCTGGCCAGGTGCCTGCGGGATCTGCCGGAGCCGGAGGCGGCGTTCGCGGCCTACGAACGGTTGCGTCGCGGCCGGGTGGAGGGCATCGCGATGCGCGCCGCGAAGATCAACAACAGCAAGACGCCAGGGCCGGTAGGTCGTAAGATCATGAACCTGCTCATGCCGCTGATGGTGAAGACGGTGATGAACCCCGAGAAAACCATGGGCGCCGAGCAGCGCTACCGCATCGACTGGGACTCGCCGGTCCAGTCGGAGCCGGTCCTCGCCTGAACCCGGTCCGCGCAACCGCCGGTCGCGACATCTGTCGCGACCGGCGGTTGCCGCGTGCCCCCTTGGGTGGGGAATCGTTCACCCTCGGAGGTGAGGGAGGCAGCACTGGGGTTCCTGTCGAGGAAGGCCCGGGACGGCGAGATTAGTAGTCAGACAGAAACGCCGCCCGACTCCCGAGGAGCACCGCAATGCCGACCGAAACCATCGCACCTTCCGTTCCGACCCGGACGGGCGCGCTCGCGTCGGTCACCCACTTCGACCCGGCCGCCGTCGCGGTGTCCACCCCCGACTGCGACCTCACCTACGGCGAACTGGACTCTTGGTCGAATCGGCTCGCCAGGGTGCTGCTCGAGAACGGCGCGGGCCCGGGCACCACGGTCGCCATGGCGGTGGAGCCGGTCATCGAGTCGGCCGTCACCCGTTGGGCCATCGCCAAGTCCGGCGCGACCCCGGTGCTCGCCTCGTCCGGTTCGGCCGCGGTCGAGTCGGCCGCCCTCGGTGTCACCACCCACGCGAGCCGCGGCGAACTGACCGACTCCATCGGCTGGCTGCTGCTCGACGACCGCTCGATGCTGGTTCGCTACCTCACCGGCTCGGACGCGCCGATCACGGACGCCGAGCGCGAACCCATGCGGCGCGCGTCCTGACGGCGCGCCGACATCCCGCTGCGGGAAATCCTTCCTGACATGCGGATTTCGAATTGTCGACCAGCGTGCGGAGCTAGACTCTCCAGGGGAAGTACTCCTATGCGCACGCTGGTCGACTCATCCGCGGGAAGGCTCGTTCCCACACGAGTCGAAGCCCGTCGCGAGCGACAGCGCGCTCACCCCGCACGGGCACCGCGCGCGTCTCGACATGTTCTCTTCCGTCTTTCCTGAGCCCAGCAGGGACCTTGTATGCCACAGCCGTCTCTCACCCCAGTGGCCGCGGCCGACCGACTGCCCGCAGGCGCCTTTCCGCTCTCCGCGGCGCAGCGCGGCATCTGGTTCGCCCAGCACTTCGCGGGTGACACCCCGATCTCGATCGCGCAGTACGTGGAGTTCCACGGGCAGCTCGACCTGGATTTGCTAGCGGACGTCGCGCGCCGAGCCGTGAGCGAGTTCGGCAGCGGCTATGTTCGGCTGATCGAGGTGGACGGATTCCCCTACCAGCTCATCGATACCTCGCTCGAGGACGAGACGCTGCTGGTCGATCTGCGCGACGAGCCCGATCCGGTGGCCGCCGCGCACGCCTGGATGCGCGCGGAATACACCGCGCCGCTGAATCTGCTGCGCGACCGGCTCGGCAAGTACGCCATGCTGCGTCTCGGCGACCAGCACTGGTACTGGTACCAGCGCATCCACCACATTCTGCTGGACGGCTTCGGCGCGATGACCATGTTGCAGCGCATCGCCGAGCTGTACAACGCCGAGCTGGCCGGCCGCGAGGCGCCGCCGAACAAGGCCGCCGACCTGCGCACGATCGTGGACGCGGACGTGGCCTACCGGGATTCCGAGCGCTTCCAGGCCGACGCGCAGTACTGGCGCGAGCACCTCGCGGGCATGTCCGAGCCCGTCAACCTGGCCGGCCGCGCGGCCGACGTGGACGCGCATCCCGCCCTGGTGGCCGGTGAATTGCCGTCGGTGACCGCCGAACTCCTGGACGCCGTGGCCAAGTCGGTGTCCGCCAGCGTCGCGCCCGTGGTGGTGGCCGCGTTCGGCGCCTACATCGGCGCGATGACCGGTGCGCCCGAGGTGACGCTGAGCCTGCCCGTCTCCGGCCGCACCACCGCCGCACTGCGGCGCTCCGGCGGCATGATCGCCAACGTGGTGCCGCTGCGGCTGCCCCTCGGCGCCGAGAGCACCGTCGGGGGACTGATCAGGGCCGCGCAGGGCGAGCTGACCTCGGCGCTGCGCAGACAGCGGTACCGCCAGGAGGACATCGTCCGTGACCTCGGCTGGTCGCTGGACGAGGCGGCCTCGTTCGGCCCGACCGTCAATCTGATGATGGTGGACACCAGGATTCAGCTCGGCGAGGTCACCGGCCGGATGCACGTGCTGACCTCGGGGCTGATCGAAGACCTTTTCCTGAACCTGTATCCGGGCATGGGCGCCGAGAACACCCACATCGACTTCCAGGCCAACCCCAACCTGTACGACGACGACGAACTCGCCGCGCAGCACCGGAGATTTCTGGACTTCCTGCACCGCTTCCTGGCCGCGGGGCCGGACGCGCCGCTGCACGCGGTGCCGGTGCTCTCGCCCGAGGAACGTGCGGAGCTGGAGCCCGCCCGCGGACCCGCTTCGGTGCCGCCGCGCACGCTGGCCGAGATCCTGGCGGACGGCGCGGCCGTCGATCCGGACGCGGTCGCGATCCGCGCCGACGGGACGTCGCTGACCTATCGCGCGGTCGAGTCCTACGCCAACCGCCTCGCGCGGCTGCTCATCGCGGCGGGCGCGGGACCCGAAAGCGCGGTGGCCGTGGCCATTCCACGCTCCGTCGAGTCGGTGCTCGCGGTCTGGGCGGTGGCGCGCACCGGCGCCGCGTTCGTGCCGATCGATCCCGGGTATCCCGCCGACCGCATCGAGCACATGGTCGCGGACAGCGGCGTCGTCGCGGGGCTCACGGTGACGGGCGCGCGTTCGGCGCTGCCCGACCGCATCACCTGGTTGACGCTCGACGACCCCGAAACCGAAGAGGTGATGGCACACCAGGATTCGGCCCCGATCACGGATGCCGATCGGTCCGCCGCGATCCACCTCGACCAGCCCGCCTACCTCATCTACACCTCCGGCTCGACGGGCATGCCCAAGGGGGTCACCGTGACCCACCGCGGCCTGGCGAACCTGGTCGCGGGCTCCGGCGCGTCGTTCGGTGTGGACGCGAGTGCCGTTGTGGCGCACGCTGTCTCGCCGAGCTTCGATATCTCGGTCGAGGAGCTGCTCGTCGCCTTCGCGGTCGGCGCGTCGATCGCCGTCGTGCCGCCCGCCGCCTACGCGGGCGAGGACTTGGCCGAAGTGCTGCGGGCGCACCGGGTCACGCATCTGAACGTGACGCCCGCCGTGGTCGGCTCGCTGGACCCGGAAACCCTGCCCGACCTGCGCACCGTGGTGGTCGGCGGCGACGCGTGCCCGCCGGAGCTGGTGGCGAAATGGGCGGGCCGCACGCTGCTCAACGGGTACGGCCCCACCGAGACGACGATCACCGTCACCGTCAGCGCGCCGCTGGCGCCGCACGGTCCGGTCAGCATCGGCAGCCTGGCCCGCGGCGTGGTCGGCCTGGTGCTCGATCCGTGGCTGCGACCGGTCGCGCCCGGCGTGATCGGCGAGCTGTACCTGGGCGGGCCCGCGGTCGCGCGCGGCTACCACCAGCGCACCGGGCTCACCGCCAGCCGGTTCGTGGCGAACCCGCACGAGCCCGGCGGTCGCATGTACCGCACCGGCGACCTGGTTCGGTGGCGGCGGCGCGAGGGCAGGCTGGAGCTGGATTACGCGGGCCGCGGGGATTTCCAGGTGAAGGTGCGCGGCTATCGCATCGAGCTCGGCGAGGTGGACGCCGCGCTGGAGCGGCAGCCGGAGGTCGAGTTCGCTCTCACCATCGGCGCGACCACCCCGAGCGGGGCCACCGCGCTGGTGTCCTACGTGCTCGGCGCGCCGGGCGTCGAGGTACAGCCGGAGGCGCTGAAAGCGGCTGTCGGAGAACGTCTTCCGTCCTACATGGTGCCGACGGTGATCATGGTGCTGGACAGCGTCCCCCTGACGCCGGTGGGCAAGGTCGACCGCAGAGCCTTGCCCGCACCGGATTTCGGCATGCGCACCGTGGTGCGTCGCCCGCCCTCCACGCCCCGCGAGGAAACGATCGCGGGGCTCTTCGCGGAGGTGCTCGGCCTGGACGCGGTCGGCGTCGACGAGAACTTCTTCGCACTCGGTGGCGACAGCATCATCTCGATCCAGCTGGTCTCCCGCGCCCGCTCGGCCGGTCTGCGGTTCAGCGCGCGCGACGTGTTCGAGCGCAAGACGGTGGCCGCGCTGGCTGCCGTCGCCACCGACGCCGCCGACACCGCGGTGCTCGAACTTCCCGGTGGCGGTGTCGGTTCCGTCGAGATCACTCCGATCGTGCACGCGATGCTCGATCAGGGCGAGACGTGGGACCGCTACAGCCAGGCCGTCCTGATCACGCTGCCGCCGGACGGCGACCGCGCGCGCCTGACCGCCGCCGTGCAGACGCTCATCGACCACCACGACGTCTTGCGCAGCACGTTGCGCAAGGGCGATGACGGCTGGGAATGGGTTGTCGCGGAACCGGGTTCGGTGCGCGCGGCCGAACGCATCGATTCGGTCGTCGCGGGTGACGACCTTGAGGTGAGTTGCGAGTACGCCTTGCAGCGCGCCGCCGACCGGCTGGATCCGCCTGCGGGGATTGTCGCCCGATTCGTTCTGGTGGAACCGAATGCGGGTGCCGGTGAGTCCATCGTCGACGCACCGGGCACCGGCACGACCGATGGCGTCGGCGTTGCCGTCCCCGGCATCACCGGTGGGACGGAGATCGCCGACAAGCCGGGCGCCGACATGGACACCGCCGACGGTGGTCATGGCATCGCCGAGGGGACCCGGCTCTGGTTGGTTCTGCACCACTTGGTCACCGATGGCGTCTCCTGGCGAATTCTTTTGCCCGACTTGGCCACCGCCTTCTCCGGCGGCCGGCTGGAGCCCGTCGGCACCTCGTATCGCCGATGGGCGCACGCGAATGTCGAGCAGGCGACGGCGCGCGCCGCCGAACTGCCCGTGTGGCGGCGCGTGCTCGCCACGCCGGACGCCCCGCTCGGTGCGCGTGCGGCGGACCCCGCGGTGGACACCGTGGCCACAGCGGCCGAGGTGCGGACCACCGTGCCGGTGGACATCGCGACCGCCGTATTGGACACGGTGCCCGCGCTGTTCCACTGCGGAGCCGACGATGTGCTGCTCGCCGCGCTCACCATGGCGGTCGCGCGGTGGCGGGCCAGATCCGGCGCGCTGTTCACCCTGGAGGGGCACGGGCGCGAGGAGTCGGTGCTGCCGGGCGCGGATCTCGCGCGCACGGTGGGCTGGTTCACCAGCGTCTACCCGGTCGCGATCGATCTCGCGGGCATCGACATGGACGACGCGTTCGCGGGCGGACCCGCGGCCGGTCTCGCGATCAAGGCGGCCAAGGAGCAGTTGCGCGCGATTCCCGACCGCGGCGTCGGGTACGGCATGCTGCGGTACCTGAATCCACGGACCGCGGGCGAGCTGGCCGCCGCGCCGACCCCGCAGATCAGCTTCAACTACCTCGGTCGCGCCGCGGGTGGACCCGAAGGGCCGTGGTTGCCGAGGCGATTCGCCGCGACGCAGGACGACCGTGCTCCGCTGCCCGCTGTCGTGGACGTCAACGCCATCATGGGCGCCGCGGGGCTGGAGGTCACCTGGGCCTACGCCACGGAACTGGTCGGCGAGGACGACGTCCGCGCGTTCGCCGAACACTGGACAACGGCGCTGGCCGCGCTCGCCGACCACGCGCGGACGACCGGCGCGGGCGGCCACACCCCCTCGGACTTCCCGCTCGCCACGGTGACCCAGCAGCAGATCGAGAGCTGGGAGCGCACCTACCCGAACCTGGCCGATGTCTGGCCGCTGTCGCCGCTGCAATACGGCCTGCTCTTCCACGCCTGGTACGACACCGACACCGCCGACGGCTACACGGTGCAGACCCGGCTCACCCTGGCGGGCCGGGTGGACGCCGCGCGGTTGCGCGCCGCGGCGCAGGTGCTCGTCGACCGGCACGAGAACCTGCGGGTCGCGTTCGTCGAGACGCCCGACGGCCCGCGCCAGCTGGTGCTCGCCGACGCCGAAGTGCGCTGGCACGAATCGGATCTCACGCATCTCGCCGAATCGGTCGAGCGGACAAGGGAACTCGACCGGATCCTGGCTCTGGACGCGAACACCCGCTTCGACCTCACCTGGCCGCCGCTGCTGCGCTTCGAGCTCATCCGCACCGCCGACGACACCTACACCCTGCTGATGACCAATCACCACCTGGTGCTGGACGGTTGGTCGACGCCGCTGCTGGTGCGCGAACTGCTGACCGTCTACATCGCCTCCGGCGCGGGCGCGAGCCCCGCGGACGTGCTGCCTCCCGCACCGTCCTATCGCTCGTTCCTCGCCTGGCTCGCCGAGCAGGAAGCGGCCGAGGGCACCCCGGCCGAAGCGGAAGTCGCTCCCGCTGCCGCTGAAGCCCCGAGTGTCACCGAGGGCGAGCAGCCGACGGCGGCGGAGAGCGCCCCTGTGACTGCCGAGCCGCAGGTGACCGATCTCGAACGCGCCGCCGAGATGCTCACCGGCCCCGCGAGTTCCGCGTCCCTTGCCGCCTGGCGGGAAGCGCTCGCCGGTATCGACGCGCCGACCCGCGCCGTCCCGACACTGGCGGGGATCCAGTCCACCGAATCCGGCATGGTCTCCTTCGACCTGCCTGCCGAGACCGTCGCCCGGCTGGAGGCGACGACCCGCGCCGCGGGCGCGACCGTCAACACGGCCGTCCAGGCGGCGTGGGCGCTGCTGCTCGCCATGCTGACCGGACGCACCGACGTGGTGTTCGGCGGCACGGTGTCCGGCAGGCCGCCGCAGCTGGCCGGGGTCGAGGACATGGTCGGCCTGTTCATCAACACGCTGCCCGTGCGGGTGCGGCTGGACCCGGCGGAGCGGGTGGCGGATCTGCTGGCCCGCGTGCAGACCGAGCAAGCCCGGCTGCTGGATCACCAGCACGTCGGACTGGCCGCTATTCACCAGGCCGTCGGGCTCGCCGAATTGTTCGACACCCTCACCGTTTTCGAGTCGTATCCGATCGACCGCGAGGCGCTGTCGCAGTCGCTGGACATCGCGGGCATGCGGATTCTCGACATCGAAGGGACCGACGCGACGCCGTACCCGTTGAACCTCATGGTGATTCCGCTGCACGGGATGCCCGGCGAACCGGGCGACAAGCTGCGGGTCACGGTGAAGTACATGGCCGACCAGTTGGCGGAGCCCGCCGCGCGCAGGTTGCTCGACCGGTTCGTCATGCTGCTCGAGCAGATCGCCGAGAATCCGGAGATCGGCGTGGCGCGGTTGCAGCACTGCGACGCCGTGGAGCGCGCCGCCCTGCTGCCGGTGCACGGTCCCGATTCGGTGCCGCAGCGCACCCTGCCCGAGATCCTCGCCGCGGGCGCCGCGGTGAATCCCGATGCCCTCGCGGTCAGCGCGAACGGCGACACCATGACCTACCGCGAGCTCGACGCCTGGTCGAACCGCTACGCCAGGGTGCTGCTGCGCCGCGGCATCGGCGCCGAGGTCTTCGTCGTGCTCGCGCTGACCCGCTCGGTGGAGTCCGTGGTCGCGGTGTGGGCGCTGGTGAAGACGGGCGCGGCGTTCCTGCCGCTGGATCCGAACTACCCGGTGGAACGGATCGAGCACATCCTCACCGATTCCAAGGCGCCCATCGGCGTGACCGTGCGCGCCACCGGCGAGACCCTGCCGAGCACGATCGACTGGCTGCTGCTCGACGACCTGAACACCATCCGCAGGGCGATGACGGTGCCGGATGGACCGATCACCGACGAGGAGCGCGGCGGCGCGATCCGGATGGACCAGACCGCCTACCTGATCTACACCTCCGGGTCCACCGGCAAGCCGAAGGCCGTGCTGCTCAGCCATCGCGGCGTCGCGAATCTCACGACGGCGCAGCGTGAATCGATGGACCTGGACCACACGGCGAGGGCATTGCAGGTCGCCTCGCCGAGCTTCGACGCGTCGGTCTTCGAGCTGCTCACCGCGCACGCGGTCGGCGGGCAACTGGTGCTCTCGCCGCCGGAGGTGTACGGCGGCGACGAGCTCGAGCGCCTGTTGCGTGCCGAGCGGGTCACCCACGCGGTGATCACGCCGTCGGTGCTGGCCACGATGGACCCGGCCGGTCTCACCGACCTGCGCGTCCTCTCGGTCGCGGGCGAAGCCGCGGGGCCCGAGCTGACCGCGCAGTGGGCGGTCGGCAGGCGCATGCTGAACCTGTACGGCCCCACGGAATTCAGCATCTGGGCGACGGGTCCTGGCGAGCTGGAACCCGGGGAACCGGTCACCATGGGCGGGCCGATCCGCGGCGCTGCGGTCATGGTGCTCGACACCTGGCTGCGCCCGGTACCGGTCGGGGTCGAGGGGGAGCTGTACTTGGCGGGTCCCGGGACCGCGCGCGGGTACTTCAACCGCTTCGGGATGACGGCGGCCCGCTTCGTGGCGAACCCGTACGGCGCGCGCGGCGAGCGGATGTACCGCACCGGCGACATGGTGCGCTGGGTCGAATCCGACCGCCCCGGCGGGCCCGTGCTGGAGCTGGAGTACCTGGGCCGCAGCGATTTCCAGGTCAAGATCCGTGGTCTGCGCATCGAACTCGGTGAGATCGACGCGGTGCTCGCCGCGGACGACCACGTGGAATACGCCGCGACCGTCGGCATGCCCGGCCCGGCCGGCGAGACCGTGCTCGTCTCCTACGTGGTGCTCAGCGACGCTGGACGCGAATCCGTCGGCGATGCCGAGGAATACGACACCGAACGGCTGCGCTCCCGTATCGCGGGCGCGTTGCCCGGCTACATGGTGCCCGGCTACCTCGTCGTGCTGGACGAGGTCCCGTTGACGCCGGTCGGCAAGCTGGATCGCAAGGCGCTGCCCGTGCCCGATTTCGCGGCCTTCCTGCGTCGGTACCTGGCGCCCCGCACGCCGGTCGAGCAGGCCGTCGCCGAGGTGTTCGCGGAGGTGCTCGACACCGAGCGGGTCAGCATCGACCACTCGTTCTTCGAGCTGGGCGGCAATTCGCTCAGCGCGACCAAGGTGGTGGCCAGGGTCAACGCGGCGCTCGGCGCGACGATTGCGCTGCGCGACCTGTTCGACGCGCCCACGGTCGCGCAGCTGTCGGCGCGGGTGGTCCCCGCGGCGGCGGGGGAGCGCGCCCGCTTCGCGCTCGCGCCGCGCATCCGGCCGGACCGGATCCCGCTCTCGCCCGCCCAGCAGCGGATGTGGGTGCTCAACCGGCTCGATCCCACCTCGCCCGCCTACAACATCGCGGTCGCGCTGCGTCTCACCGGTGACCTGGACGTGGCGGCCATGCAGCGCGCGCTGCGGGCGGTCGTCGACCGGCACGAAAGCCTGCGCACCATGTACCCGGCCGACGCGGAGGGCCCGCGCCAAGTCGTCCTCGACGCGGAGGTCGCCGCGCCGGAACTGCGCGCGGTCGACACCGAACCCGGTGCGCCGCTGCGGGATCGGATCGTCGAACTGGCCGGTGTCGGCTTCGACCTGGTGACCGAGCGGCCGCTGCGGGTCGGCCTGTTCCGTTTGCGCACGGCCGAAGGCAACGGCCGGGCGACGCCGGTGCACGTAGTCGTCCTGGTGGTGCACCACATCAGCGCGGACGGCGCGTCGATGGCGCCGCTGGCCACCGACCTGATGACCGCCTACGCCGCGGCCACCATGGGCCAGGAAGCGGCACTTGCCGCGCTGCCGGTGCAGTACACCGATTTCGCGTTGTGGCACCGGGAACTGCTCGGCGACGAATCCGACCCGGAGTCGCTGGCCGCCAAGCAGATTCGCTTCTGGACCGAATCCCTCTCCGGCGCACCGGATCTGCTCGAGCTGCCCGCCGACCGGCCGCGGCCCGCCGTGCAGTCCATGCGCAGCGCGGACCTGGAATTCGCCGTCGAGCAGCCGCTGCACCGGGCCATGGCGGAGTTGGCCGCGGACACCGAGGTCAGCATGTTCATGCTCGTGCACGCGGCCCTCGCGGTGCTGCTCGCCCGTCTCGGCAGCGCCGACGACGTGGTGATCGGCACCGCGGTCGCCGGGCGCGGGGAGGCCGCGCTGGACGAGATGGTCGGCATGTTCGTCAACACCCTCGCGCTGCGCACGCCCGTCGACCCCGACCGGTCCTTCCGCGACTTCCTCGCCGCCGTGCGCTCGTCGGATCTCGACGCGTTCGCCAACGCCGACGTGCCGTTCGAACGCCTGGTGCAGGTGCTGAACCCGGCCAGGTCCACCGCGCACCATCCGATCTTCCAGGTCTCGCTCTCCTTGCAGAACTTCGTCGAGCCCGCGCTCGAGCTGCCCGGACTGCGCATCGCGGTGGAGGATCTGGATCGCGACGCGTCACAGTTCGACCTGACCCTCGACCTGCGGGAGCGGTACGACGGTGCGGAGCGCGCCGGCATCGACGCCACGCTGACCTACGCCACCGACCTGTTCGACGCGCCGACGGTCGACACCCTCGCCCGCCGGTGGCTCGCGGTGTTGGCCGCGGTGGTGGCCGACCCGGAACAGCGCCTCGGCGACATCGACCTCCTCGTGCCGCTGGAACGCGCCGAACTGGTGCCCGCGAACGGCCCGGAGTCCGCCGGGGTGCGCACCTTGCCCGAAGTGTTCGCCGCGACGGCCGCCGCGTACCCGGAGCGGCACGCGATGGTCGCCGCGGGAGCGACGACGACCTACCGCGAATTGGCTTCTCGCGCGGCGCAACTCGCCCGTCTGCTGATCGAGGCGGGGGCCGGACCGGAGACGGTCGTCGCGCTCGGGCTGACCAGGGGCGCGGAACTGCTGGTCGGCATGTGGGCGGCCGCCGCGGCGGGCGCGGCGTTCCTGCCGGTCGACCCGAAGCATCCGGTGGACCGCATCGAGCACATGCTCACCGATTCCGGCGCGGTGCTCGGCCTCACCGTCGCCGCGCACCGGCCGCAGCTGCCAGGGGACACCCGGTGGCTGGTCCTCGACGACCCCACCTTCGCCGCCCGCTGGCGCGGCGCCGACGACACCCCGCTGCGCGCCGACGAGCCGCGCGCACCGATCCGGCCGGACCATCCCGCGTGGATGATCTACACCTCCGGCTCCACCGGAACGCCCAAGGGCGTCACGGTCTCGCACCGCGGCATCGCCGATCTCGTCGCGGCGCAGCGCGAGTCGCTGACGCTCGACGAGCACGCGCGGGTATTGCAGGTCGCCTCACCGAGTTTCGACGCGTCGGTGTTCGAGGCGATCATGGCCTTCGGCGCGGGCGCGGCCTCGGTGGTCGCGCCGGCGGAGGTGTTCGGCGGAGACGCGCTGGCCGAGCTGATCGAGGCCGAGGGCGTCACCCACGCGGTGATCACACCGTCGGCGCTCGCCACGGTGGACCCGGAGCGGGTTTCGAGCCTGCGGGTGCTGGCCGTCGCAGGAGAGGCGGTCGGCGCGGAACTGGTGGAGCGGTGGGCGCGGGGACGGACCATGGTCAACCTGTACGGGCCGACCGAATCCACCATCTGGGCAACGGGTTCCGGTCCGCTGTCGGTCGGCGCGCCGGTCACCATCGGCGGCCCCATCCGCGGCGCGTCGGTGCTGGTGCTCGACGGGCGGCTGCGGCCGGTGCCGGTGGGCGTCGCGGGCGAGCTGTACCTCGCCGGGCCCGCGCTGGCGCGCGGCTACCACGCCCGGCCGGACCTGAACGCGACCCGCTTCGTCGCGAATCCATATGGCGCGCAGGGTGAGCGGATGTACCGGACCGGCGACCTGGTGCGCTGGACCGCCGACGGCGAACTGGAATACGTCGGCCGCACCGATTTCCAGGTCAAGGTGCGCGGCCAGCGAATCGAACTCGGTGAGATCGACGCCGTGCTCGGCCGCGCCGACGGCGTGGACTTCGCCGTGACGCTCGGCGTGCGCGGACCGTCCGGCGGTACCGCGCTGGCCGCCTACGTCGTCCACGAGTCCGGCGTCGAGCTGGACGTCGAGGCGCTGCGCGCGCACGCCGCCGAGTCGCTGCCCGGGTACATGGTGCCCTCGGCCTTCGTCGTACTCGACGCGATTCCGCTCAACGCCGTCGGCAAGCTCGACCGGAAAGCGTTGCCGGAACCGGTGTTCGCCGACGACCGGACCGAATACGTCGCGCCACGCACGCCCACCGAGGAGACCCTGGCGGCGATCTTCGCCGAACTGCTCGGTCGCGAGCGGGTCGGCGTCGAGGACTCCTTCTTCGCGCTCGGCGGCGACAGCATCCTGGCCATCCAGCTGGTCTCCCGGGCCAGGCAGGGCGGGGTGACCATCACGCCGTTGCAGGTGTTCGAGCACCGCACCGTCGCGGGGCTGGCCGCCGCGGCCGACGCCGCCGGCGAACTGGTGGTCCTGGAAGAGCTGCCCGGCGGCGGGGTCGGCGATATGCCGTTGCCACCGATCGTGCGGTACATGATCGAACGCGGCGGCGACTTCGACCGTTTCGCGCAGACCGCGGTGCTCGAGCTGCCCGTCGGCATCCGTCCCGAGCAACTCACGGCGACCGTGGCGGCCGTGGTGGACCGCCACGACATGTTGCGCGCCAGGCTGTTCCGCGCGCCCGACTGGCGGCTGGAGGTCGCCGAGCCGGGCAGCGTCGACGTGGCGGGGTTGATCCGCCGCATCGAGTTCGCCGCCGACGCGGACACGGTCGACCTGCGCGAATACGCGCTCACCGAACTGGAATCCGCGATGAACCGGTTGGATCCGGCACGCGGTGTGGTGTTGCAGTTCCTCTGGCTCGACCCGGTCGGCGAGGCCGGTGACCGCAGCCGCGCCGGTCGTCTCATCGTGATCGCGCACCATCTCGTCGTAGACGGTGTGTCCTGGCGGATCCTGGTGCCGGATCTGATGGCCGCCTGGGCCCAGGTCTCCACGGGTGCGACGCCGGTGCTCGCCGAGACCGGGACGTCGATGCGCCGCTGGGCGCACGCGCTCACCGAGGAGGCGCACCGAGCCGAGCGGGTCGCCGAACTCGGCTACTGGCGTGACCTGATCGACGGTCCCGATCCGCTGATCGGCGGCCGCGAACTCGATCCGGCCGTCGATCAGGCGGGGGAGTTGCGCATGGTGGAGGCGGAAGTCTCCGAGGACGTCACCGCGGCGCTGCTGACCACGCTGCCCGGCCTCTTCCACGGCGGCGTCGAGGACGCGCTGCTCACCACGCTGGCGCTGGCCGTGCACAAGTGGCGCGCCACCGCGGACCGCAGCGTCCTGGTCCGGCTGGAAGGGCACGGTCGTCAGCAGGAGGTGATCCCCGGCGCGGACCTTTCCCGGACCGTCGGCTGGTTCACCAGCATCTATCCGGTGCGCCTCGACCTCGGCACGGTGGACGTCGACGAGGCTGTGGCGGGCGGCCCCGCGCTGGGTCAGGCGATCCGCGCGATCAAGCACCAGCTGCTCGCCGTGCCGGACAAGGGCATCGGGTTCGGTCTGCTGCGCTACCTGAATCACGAGACCGCCGAACAGCTTCCGCGCCGTCTCCCTGGCCGGGTCGCGTTCAACTACCTGGGCCGCTACGCGACCGGCGAGATCCCGCCGGGCCTGGAGGGACTCGGCTGGCTGCCCACCGACGAGCTCGGCGACCTGCCCGCGACCGAATACCCGAACGTGCCGCTGCAAGCCGAGATCGACGTGAACGCCGTGGTCCTCGGCGACCGGCTGCGCGCCACCTTCGGCTTCCCCGAGACGCTGCTCGACCGCGCCGATGTGGCCGAGCTTTCCCGCCTCTGGATCGAAATGCTCGGTGTCGCGGCCCAATTCGCCGCCACGCCGGAAGCGCGCGCCGCCGGCGCGGAGGAGGAGCGGGCGATGGCCGAACTCGCGGCCGCGGCGGCGCAGCCGGCGCCGGGCACCGCGCTCGGCCTCGACGTGCTGCTGCCGATCCGGCTCGGCGGTGACGAACCCGCGCTGTTCTGCATCCACCCGTCGTCCGGAATGGCTTGGACCTACCTCGGTTTCGCGGAGGCGCTCGCGCCGGGCCGTCCGATCTACGGCCTGCAAGCGCCGGACCTGAGCGGTCGCGAACCGTCGGTGCGCAGCATCGAGGAATTCGCCGAACGCTACGTCCGCGAGATCCGCGCCGTGCAGCCGGAAGGCCCGTACCACCTGCTCGGCTGGTCGTTCGGCGGGCTCATCGCGCACGCCATGGCCACCCGGCTCGAGCAGGAAGGGGCGCCGGTCGGCGTGCTCGCCCTGCTCGACGCCGACACCGCCGACATCGACGGCGACAGCATCGAGCCGCTCACCGCGGGCTCGTTCGTCAGCACTTTCGGCGCGGTGTTCGGCATCGACGACGTGCCCGCCGACGCCACGGCGCAGGACGCGGCGGCGATGATCGCCGAGCGGACCGGCGGCGTGGCGCTGGTGGACGCCGACACCCTGGAGCGGATGGCAGGCTCCTACAACGCCTCGGCGCGGACCAGGACCGGCTATCAGCGTCCCGTCTACCACGGCGACGCCGTGTATTTCAGTGCGACCGTGGACACTTCGGACATCTTCGGCCCGGAGGGCTGGCGTCCGTACATCACCGGCGCGATCACCAACCACGACGTCGAGGTCACCCACGACGAATTGACCGCACCACACGTGCTGCCCGTCATCGCGCGTGTGCTCGACGAGCATCTTGGAGGCATGCAGTGAACGACAGCGGAGTTGTGGTGGAGGGCGTGGAGAAGTCCTTCGGTGAGGTACAAGCCCTGCGCGGCGTCGACTTCACGGCCGCGCAGGGCGAGGTGCTCGGCATCCTCGGCCCGAACGGCGCGGGCAAGACCACCACGGTCAACATCCTGTCCACGCTCATCGCGCCGGATCGCGGCCGCGCGCAGGTCGCCGGGTACGACGTGGTCGCCGACCCCGCGGCGGTGCGCCGCTCGATCATGTTGACCGGCCAGTTCGCGGCGCTGGACGACATGCTCAGCGGCTACGAGAACCTGGTCATGTTCGGCAGGCTCATGGGCCTGCGCAAGGGGGCCGCCCGCGCACGCGCCGACGAACTGCTCACCGAGTTCGACCTGGTAGAAGCCGCCAGCAGGCGGGTGGGCACCTACTCCGGCGGCATGCGCAGACGCATCGATATCGCGTGCGGGCTCGTCGTCCGGCCCGACGTGGTCTTCCTCGACGAGCCGACCACCGGCCTCGATCCGCGCAGCAGACAGGGCGTGTGGGACCTGGTGTCGAGCTTTCGCAAACACGGCATCACGACGCTGCTCACCACGCAGTACCTGGAAGAGGCCGACGCGCTGTGCGACCGCATCATCGTCATCGATCACGGCGTGGTCATCGCCGACGGCACCGCCGACGAACTGAAGTCGCGCACCGGCGGCAGCTACTGCGAGGTGGTCCCGCTGCGGTTGGAGGATCTGCCCGCCATCGCCACCGCGCTCGGCTCGCTGCTGCCCGACGAGAACCGGGCCGCGCTCACTCCCGAGTCCGACCGCATCGCGATTCCCGCACCCGAGGGAGCCAAGACGCTCGCCGAGGCGCTGCGGCGATTGGACGCGTCCGGTCTCGAACTGGTCGACATCGCCCTGCGCCGCCCCTCGCTCGACGACGTGTTCCTCCAGCTCACCGGCCACCTCGCCGTCGCGGAAACCGGAGAAGTCGCATGACCGCCGGGGCCTGGCTGACCGACACCCGCGCCACCCCGGTCCGCGCGCAGCAGTGGTGGGTGCTCACCACGCGGCTGGTGACGCCGTCGATCAAGACCGGCGAGGTGCTCAGCTCCATCGTCGCGCCCGCCGCCTTCACGGCCAGTTTCTACATTCCGCTGAAGACGGTGATGACCGTCATCGGTACTGGATTCAGCAGCTACGCGCAGTTCATGATGCCCATCGTCATCCTGCAAGCCTGCGCGTTCACCGCCATCGGCGCGGCCTTCCGTTCGGCCACCGACGCCGTCTCCGGGCTCGACCGCCGCTTCGGCTCGATGCCGATCGGTTCCTTGGTACCGATGGCAGCGCGCATGTCCGGCAACGTGTTCCGGCTGCTCATCGCGATCGCGGCGGCGCTGGTGTGCGGGCACGTGATCGGTTTCCGCTTCCGTCTCGACGCCTGGCACACGCTCGGGTTCCTGGCCTTCTCGCTGCTCATCGGCATCGTGTTCACGCTGGGCGCCGATGTCATCGGGACGGCGGCCAAGAGTCCGGAGGCGACGACACAGGCGCTGGTGCTGCCGCCGTTGATCCTCGGCATGCTGTCCACCGGGTTGGCTCCGGCGTCTCAATTCCCCGAGTGGATCCAGCCTTTCGTGCGCAACCAGCCGGTCTCGCAGTTCGTCATCGCGCTGCGCGCGCTCGCGGGGGACACGAAAGGCAACGCGGGCGAGGTGACCTGGGCGCTGATGGGTCCGCCGCTGCTGTGGGCGGGGGCGATCGTCGTCATCTGCCTGCCGCTCGCGCTCCGGCTGAGCAAGAGGAGGGCGTGATGGTACTGACAACGGAACGCGGGACGCTCGCGCACGGCGAGACCTCGCCGGTCTCGCTGCTGCGGCACACCGCGATTCAGACCCAACGCCTGCTGCTGCGCTGGTCGCGCAATCCGGTGGCGCTGCTGGAGACGCTGATCATCCCGTGCCTGCTGCTGTTGATGCTCGACATCGTCATCGGCGGGCAGATCCAGAAGTTCTCCGGCACCGACGCGCTGTACGGTTCGGTGCCCATGGTCGCCATCGTCGGCGCGCTGAGCGGTGCGGTGGCGAGCGGGGTGATGCTCGGCCGGGAACGTGACGCGGGGCTGCTCGCCCGTTTCTGGGTGCTGCCGGTGCACCGCTCCTCCGGGCTGATCTCCCGCATTCTCGCCGAGGGCTGCCGGATCCTGCTCGGCACGCTCGTGGTGATCATCGTCGGCCATCTGCTGGGTTTCCGCTTCCAGCAGGGGTTCGCGGCGGCGCTGCTGTTCGTGTTCATTCCGGTGTTCTTCGGGCTGGCGTTCGCCACCATGGTCACCGCCATCGCGGTGTTCACCGCGAAAGCCACGCTGGTGGAGAGCGTTACGATCCTGACCTCGCTGCTGATGTTCTTCAGCACCGGCTTCGTCCCGCTGATCGCCTTCCCGCAGTGGATCCAGCCCGTGGTACGCAACCAGCCCATGTCGGTCGCGGTGGACAGCATGAAGGCCCTCTCCCTCGGTGGCCCGCTCGCGCGTCCACTCACCATGACCTTCCTCTGGTCGGTCGGCGCGATCATCGTCTTCGCCGTACCCGCCGTCATCGGCTACCGCCGAGCCAGCCGCCGGTAGACGTCATCGAGCTTGGTGAATTATCCGGTGGCTCTTCGGCATTACCGACTCAGCCGCTTTCCGCACCACGCGTCAGTGGTGGCTCGTCACGGGAGTCCGGCGCGGTGGCGCAGGATCGCGGCGGTGTGGTCGTCGGCGGGGAGGAAAGCCTCCAGGTGCAACTCGGAGAGTGTGACGTCGACGGCGGTGGCGAAGGACGTGATGGTGGTGATGAGCCGGAGCTCGCCCTCGTCGTCGCGCAGTCGCAGCGGGACAGAGAAACCGAGGTGGTCGGGGCCGGGGGCTGCATCCGGGAGATAGCTCTCCAACTCGGCGATGCACGCGTCCAGCTCGGGATCGGGGCTGCGCATCGCGCGCCCGCGCAGGGATTCGGTCACGTGCCTGCCCCACTCGGGCAGGTTGAGGACCCGGCGGGCGAGGCCGTCGGGGTGCAGCGCGAGACGCAGCACGTTGACCGGTGGTTCGAGCAGTTCCGGCGCGGCGCCTTCGGTGAGCAGATCGAAGGCGGCGTTGGCGGCGACCAGGATGCCGTACGGCCGCACCACCACGGCGGGGTAGGGCAGGTGACCTTCGAGTATGCGGTCCAGCGCGTTTCGTACCGGGGCCAATTCCGGTGTATCCAATCGTGATTCGGGGAAGGGCGGCGCGTAGCCCGCGGCCAGCAGCAAACCGTTGCGCTCGCGCAACGAAAGCTCCAGCGATTCGGCGAGGCGCACCACCATGGTGCGGCCGGGATGGGAACGGCCCTGCTCGAGGAAGCTGAGGTAGCGCTGGGTGGTGTCGGCGCGGATGGCCAGATCCAGCTGGCTCACCCGGCGCAGGGTTCGCCAGCGCTTGAGCTGGTGGGCGAAGGCGCCGGGCTGTGTCGTCGGTGGCTTCGCCACGGTCATATGGTCTTTGATATCGGACCTGCCGAGGCCGCGCCATACCCTGCGGGGAATCGCCACGAGGCCGTGCGCTCACCAGACTCGGCTCCCATGAGCACCAACGACGACAAAGAACTCACCCGTCTCGCCGAACGCTACGTAGCACTCTGGAACGAACCGGACCCTGCCCTGCGCCGCACCGCGATCGACGAACTCTTCGCCCTCGACGGCGCCCAGGTGCTGGTCGATCCACCCGAAGCGGTCCGCGACGCCGCGACCGACTTGGCCGTCCCGATCCCCTCGTTCGAGGCGCGCGGCCGCGAGGCCCTGAACCGCCGAGTGAGCCGCGCTTACGAAATGTTCATCGCCGCAGGCGAACACACCTTCACCCTCCACGGCCACCCGGTCCGCCTCACCCCGAAACTCATCGGCCTCGCCTGGACAATGGTCACCCGCACCGACGGCGCCGCGCAGGGCGGCGGCTACGAGGTGATCGCTCTCGACGAGGAGGGCCGAATCCGCCTGGACCACCAGTACATCGGACTCGACTGAGCCCACGCGGGTCGCCGCGCCGAACGCAACTCGCCGCCAACCACCATTTCTCCTCTGTCGATGGACAGATCAGGCTTCGAAGAACAGCACGTTGCCGGCCGCGTCGCGCTTGCCGAGGTCGGCTTCGATGGCGGTGGCGAGTTCGGCGGCGGTTTTCCAGGTGCGTGGGGGATCGCCGTCGAGGTTGCCGATGGTCAGCCAGGTGTCGGTGCCGCGGTAGCGGACCAGTCCCTTGCCCGAGTCGTCGACGGTGACATCGAGATCGCCGGACACCGTCCCTTCCTCCTCGGTCATGACGGCGGCCTTGTCGGAGATCTCGATGACGTCGATTATCTGAACCCTCCTTGGCGGACGCAGTCGTCGATCGCGGTGCGCAACGCGGACTGTTCGGCAGGATCAATGGTCAGACCGTATTTTACTTTGACCGTCAGGTAGCGCTCGATATAGCCACACCGGAAAGTTCCCGGCGGCAGGTAGTTCGCGGCGTCTTGATCGCCCTTCGACCTGTTGGCCGTAGGGTCCGAGGCCTCGAGGTTGACGGCGTCGTTGGCGATGCGCCGGCGGGTGTCCTCGTCCAGTCCGGCGGCGCCGGATCGCCAGGCCTCGGCCAGGGCGACGATGTGCTCGGCATCGACGCCCGAGGGGTCGGTGATCCACTTGTACTCTTTGAGCTGTCCGCTCTTGCGGTCGAGGACTCCGTACTGATCACGCCAGCCGCCGTCGGATCCGACCGTGAGCGCACAGGTCTTCGGATCGAGCTGGACCGTGCCGACGGCGTCGCGCAGCAACATCACTTCCCGGGTGGTGCAGCGGCTGTATTGCGTGAAGTCGGCGCCGAAACCGTGCTCGGGCTTGTTCGGATCCCAATGCGGGAACTTCTCGCGGCTGTACCCAGTCATCGGAGCCTCAGGCGCCACAGCGAGTTTCGCGAACAAATCACGGATGTCCTTGGCGGAAGCCGAGGTTTGCCCCGGTGTGGCGGGCGGCCGACTGTCGTTCTCGGTCCACTTGTCGAGGACGGTGATGGCGAGGGTCAGCAAGAGGGTGAAGACGATCGGCGCGACAACGGCGATCACCTTGCGGGAGGAACTCCACTTCACAGCGATCCCCCGTAGAACGCGGCCGATGTGGCTCTACCGGCCACCGGGCACAAGAGGAACGACTGCCGGGCCGTGAGCTTCATCGAGTTGTTTCCTAACGCCTACCTCGTCCAATTATCGCGGGCGCCAAGGTACCTGTCTCGACTATGCCGGAATGCAAACGCCGCGTATGAGGTTCGGCACACTCGCCGCGCTCGGGTCGCGCGAAGGGCGGAGCCGAAGCTCCGGACCACCCCCGAGCCGCCGTGCCGGCGCCGGCTCAGGGGTGGCGAGTCACGAACGATTTCGTCCGCGTGCGTGCGGGCGTGCGGTTGTCCAGGCCACGGTCGCACCGCGCGACACCACGGGGCTGATGAGGGGTAGGTCCCGAGGTGAAGCTCCGCACGAGCAAATCTCGTTCGTGACGTTCTAGCGGCTCGCTCAGCGCGAGCCGCGGGTCGGGATGCGGTCGCGCGCTGCTTTCCGGCGGTTGCGTCGCGTGTCGATCCGCGCCGATGGCCGATCCACGATGGGTCCTCCGTCCCGACCTCTTTGTCTACGGAGCAAGATAGTAGATATTGCTCGAGTGCTTGGCAAGCCCTCTCGGAACCGCACAAACACCAGCGAAGTTCGGAGGTGCGTCCATACATCTACTACATTGCTACGGAAAACGGCCTGTCGACGATGACTTCGAACATGCGACGCTTGCGAGCGAGTATGGCGTCTTGTGGCAAGCGTCACCGCAGCCGACCGCAGAGGCGCACTGCGGGTTTCGGTTCAGTCCTCGTCCGGCTCGGCGTCCGCGGGCTGCGCCATCGGTGGAACGCCGGTGTCCAGGAATCGGATCAGCCGTTCGATGCGCGTGGTGTGGTCGACGCAGCGCTCCAGATAATTGCCGAGCAGGGCGAGGTCGATGGCCGCGCCCGTGGGTTGCGCGCGCTCCGGATCGGTCAACGCCGCGTGCAGCCGTCCCCGTAGTTCGGCGAGCGTCGCGCTGACCGGTTCGGCGTCGGCGGACTGGTGGGCTGTGGCGACGGCCTCGCCCGCGAGGGCGGTGCGGTGTGCGGCGTATTTGCCGAGCTCGGCGAGTACGTCCAGGATGTGTTGCGGCGCAACGTAATTCGGATGACTTCGGTAAACCTGATCGGCGACGCGGCTGGTCAGCCAGCCGATGCGGGACAGCTCGTTGGCGATCTGGATCGCCGTCACCACGTGGCGCAGATCCCTTGCCACCGGCGCCTGCAACGCGAGCAGCACCACCGTCCGCGCCTCGCATGCGCCGTACACCTTCTGTAGCTGCTCGTCGAGGGCGAAGGCCTCGTAGGTGGCCGTGAGGTCGGCGCTGGCGAGCGCGTCGTTGACTCGCTCGACGGCGTCGTGGGCGAGTCGGCACATCAGCGTCAGATCATTGGTCAACGCGTTGAGCTCGTGGGTGAACTGGGTCCGCACCGGCAAATTCTCGCCTATGGTGGGTCGCGCGGGGAAACGATTCGCACTGCCCGCCAACGCGTTATCGGCTCGGTCGATGGACGTCATCGGCAAAACTGCTGCTACACGGGTCAAATAGCAATCGGGCATGATCTGTCCGGAATCGAATCAGCGCGGTGAACAGAGTCGGACGCAGCGTCGGTCGGTGCTTTTCGCGTCGGCTGACGGAGAAGAGGGTGAGTGACCGGATTCGAACCCGCGACCTCCTGGACCACAACCAGGCGCTCTGACCGACTGAGCTACACCCACCGCGCGACTTCCGGCGTGTGGCCACGGTAGCGACCGTGCGGCCCGATCGGCCAGCGATTTCTCGCTCACCGCACGCCGTTGCCCGGTGCTACGGTCGGCGTATGCCGAAGAAAGACGATGTGCAACACCGTCTGGTGACCACCTTCCAGCGCCTGGTCGGGAATCCCCTCCTGCGCAGACTGCCCAGTCAGCAACTGCTCGAGACGACCGGCCGGGTGAGCGGCGAACCGCGTATCACCCCGATCGGCGGCCGCCGGGTCGGCGACAGCTTCTGGCTGGTCTCGGAGTTCGGCGAGCGCTCCCAGTACATCCGTAACATCAAGGCGAACAATCGGGTTCGCGTCCGCTTGCACGGCCACTGGCACACCGGCACCGCCCACCTGCTGCCCGAGGACGACGCCCGCGCCCGCCTGCGCGAACTGCCGCGCGCCAACAGCGCCGCGGTCCGGCTCGTCGGCACCGACCTGCTGACCGTCCGCATCGACCTGGACTGAGTCGTGCCCGACTACATCCGCTGGCTGCGCGAGCGGGTCGGCCACGACCACATCCAGCTGGCTTACGCCGCCGCGTGCGTGGTGACCGACGAACGCGTGCTCATGCAGCGCCGCAGCGACGACGGCCAGTGGGGGTTGCCCGGCGGCGCCATCGAACTGGGCGAGTCGGCAGCGGCCGCCGTCGTGCGCGAAGTCTCCGAGGAGACCGGAGTGCGGGTGGAAATCGAAGCGCTGCAGGGCGTCTACACCGAGTACCGGCACGTCTACCCGAACGGCGATGTGGTGCAGCCGATCACCGTGTTCTTCCGCTGCGCACCGATCGGCGGACGGCTCGGCGGCGACGCGGAATCGCTGGAGGTGCGCTACTTCGATCTGGACGCCACCCCGGCGCTGACCAACCCGCTCTACCTCGACGCGCTCGACGACCTGCGTGCGGGGCGGCTCGGCGTCTACCGCTGACCGCCCACCCTGGCCGACCATCGGCAACCTCGACGGCGATCCCCCAGTGGATTCGGCGGGCCTTCCGGTAGTGCTGCGCGCAGCTCGGAGGCGGCGTCGGCGGGTCGGCCGAGGACGTGCCGGAAGTACGCGTCGTGCGGGTTCGACGGGGCGGCGGGCATGCCCGCGAACCTACCGCGCGACTGCTGCGATAGAGCCGGAAACGGCCGTGTGTTCGCGTAATGACGGAGCGTCGAAACGACTCCGCGAGGATTGTGCAGCGGCGCAATCGGACTCGGCCGCCGAGAGACCGGCGTGCGAATGGAAATCGAAGCGCCGCAGGGCGTCCAGCGTCGACCTCAGCCAGGCTGCTTCTCCAACACCTCGACGAGCCGCCATCCAACCGATGGCGCATCGGCAGGCGGCTGGTCCACGGGCGTCTGCTCGATACGCAACCGGTAATGGTTGCCAGGCTGAAACTCGAACCCGTCGATCGAGCCGTAGAACAGCTCCCACGGCCCGTTCTGGTCGCGGCGGATCTGTAGGCAATCCATCGGCGCGACGCCGGTGCACCGCATGGTCCTGGGTGCGACCTCGATCACGAAGGTTCCGGGGGACTTCCACGGATTCGCTGGTAGTGGACGCGGAGAGGAGTGTCGGGCCCTCCGGCACGGTGGTGCACGCGGCGAGCAGCGGGGCGAGCAGGATGCCCGTGGCGACGGCCTCGCGGAGTCGTTGCTGCATCCCCCCGATGATACCGATCTTGTGCGCGGAGATAGCTGGGACGATGGAAGGCATGATCCGTGCGTCGACAACCCGCTGGACCGTGTTCGCCCCTCTCCTGGCCGCGCTCGCTTTGGTCGCCACTTGGGGACGAAGTTTGCCGACGGTGGGGGTGATCGTGGTCGCGGTGTTTCTCGCGGGTGCGGTCCTGGCCGCGGTCCATCACGCCGAGATCGTCGCGCACCGGGTGGGGGAGCCGTTCGGATCGCTTGTGCTCGCGGTCGCGGTGACCGTGATCGAGGTGGCGCTCATCGTGACGCTGATGATCTCCGGCGGGGAGAAGTCCGCGACCCTGGCCCGCGACACCGTCTTCGCCGCGGTGATGATCACCTGCAACGGCATCTTCGGCCTGGCGCTGCTGGTCGGCGCGCTGCGCAGACGCCTCGCGGTCTTCAACGCGGAGGGCACGGGCGCGGCGCTGGCCACGGTGGCGACGCTGTCCACGCTCAGCCTGGTGCTGCCGACCTTCACCTCGAGCGTGCCGGGCCCCGAGTTCTCGCCCGCGCAGCTCGCCTTCGCCGCCGTCGCCTCGCTCGCGCTGTACGGCCTTTTCGTGATGGTTCAGACGGTGCGCCACCGCGACGACTTCCTACCGGTGGAGGGCGACGGCGTGGTCACCGACGACGACACGACCGTCGAGCGGCCCACCGTCCGCGCCACGCTCACCGGCCTCGGGCTGCTGCTCGTCGCGTTGGTCGGCGTGGTCGGTCTGGCGAAGGTGGTCTCGCCCGCCATCGAATCGGCGGTGGCCAACGCGGGCATGCCGCCCGCCGCGGTGGGCGTGGCGATCGCGCTGCTCGTCCTGCTTCCCGAGACGCTGGCCGCGGTGCGGGCCGCCCGCCGCGATCAGGTGCAGATCAGTCTGAACCTGGCGTTGGGTTCCGCGATGGCGAGCATCGGGTTGACCATCCCGGCCATCGCTGTGGCAACTATCTGGCTACAGGGTCCGCTCGTGCTCGGGCTGGGTGCGACGCAGATGGTCCTGCTCGCGCTGACGGTCGTCGTCGGTGTGCTGACCGTGGTCCCCGGCCGGGCGACGCTGCTGCAAGGCGGCGTCCATCTGGCTCTGTTCTCGGCTTTTGTGTTCCTGGCCGCGAGTCCGTAGGCATCGTGATGTGTCTCACGAATAACCGGGGCCGGTGCCGAGAACACATCTCGAGTGGCCAGGGTCACAGCATGCCAATTTTGTTGTGACGCAGAGTACCGATTAGCTTGACGGATGTTGGCATTGACGCCGGATTCGGAGAGCGCCATGAATTTCGACATCTCCCGTGCGGAAAGCGCGGCATGCGGGTCTCGTCTATGACGCCGGAATTGGACACGACCACCCGGGAATCCGCGACCGCGATCGTCCGCGAGAATTTCTCCGACAGTGTCGTGTCGTCGTTGCGGACGTTCGGTCGTGCGGTGGGTATGGCGCAGGAGTCGGTGGTAGGGGCGGTGGGTGATCTCGCGCGGCGGGAGTTGCAGTGGCGTGAGGCGATCTTGCAGGCGTGGCGGTTGATCACGGTGACGACGGTGCCGGCGATCTTGATGGCGATTCCGTTCGGGGTGATCGTGTCGATCCAGGTGGGCAATCTGATCCACACGTTGGGTGCGGATTCGTTGTTGGGGGCGACCGGTGGGTTGGGTGTGATCAAGCAGGGTGCGCCGATGGCGACGGGGTTTTTGCTGGGTGGTGCGGGGGCGGCGGCGATCGCGGCGGATCTGGGTGCGCGCACGATCCGGGAGGAGATCGATGCGTTGCACACGATGGGGATCTCGCCGGTTCATCGGTTGGTGATTCCGCGGTTGGTGGCGATGGTGGTGGTGGCGCCGTTGTTGAACGTGTTGATCATTTTCGTGGGTGTGTTGGCGGGGTATGCGGTGGCGATCGGTGGGCAGGGGGTGACGCCGGGGTCGTATTGGGCGACGTTCGGGTCGTTCACGACGACCGCGGATGTGTGGATGTCGTTGGTGAAGGCGTTGATCTTCGGGTTTTTGGTGGTGATCATCGCGTGTCAGCGGGGGTTGGAGGCCAAGGGTGGTCCGCGGGGTGTGGCTGATGCGGTGAACGCGGCGGTGGTGTTGTCGGTGGTGTCGATCGTGTGTGTGAACCTGTTGTTGACGCAGGTGACCGCGATGTTCCTGCCCACGAGGCTGGCGTAATGGCTGTCTCTTCCTATGTCCCGAAGGGACTGGCTCCCGTCGCGCGCTACTTCCGGCGCGGCAGCCGCGTCCTGCGCGCGATCGACTCGTTCGGCTTCGTCGCGGTGTTCGTCTGGCAGGTGCTCTCGGCGATTCCGCTGACGCTGCGCCGGTACCGCGCCGAGACCATGCGCGCCATCACCAATATGACGTGGGGTCGCGGCTCCATCGTGGTCGGCGGCGGCACGGTGCCGATGATGATCGTGCTCGGCCTGGTCATGGGCGCCTCGGTCGGCGTCGAATCCTTCGCCACCCTCGACATGCTCGGCATGGGTCCGGTCACCGGCATCGTCTCGGCCTACGCGACCACCCGCGAGCTGGCCCCGATCGCGGCGGCCGTCGGGTTCGCCGCGCAAGCGGGCTGCCGCATCACCGCCGAGATCGGCTCCATGCGCATCTCCGAGGAGATCGACGCGATCGAGTCGCTCGGCCTGCGCTCGGTGCCGTTCGTGGTGACCACCCGGGTGATCGCGGGCGCGCTGGCCATCGTGCCGACCTTCCTGATCGCGCTGATCCTGTCCTACCTCGCCTGCCGCGGCCTCATCACGCTGGTGCACGGCCAGTCCGCGGGCGTCTACGACCACTACTTCTTCCAGTTCGTGTCCGGATTCGACGTGATCGCCGCGGTGATCAAGGTCGCGATCTTCGGCACCGTGGTGATCCTCGTGCACAGCTATTACGGCTTCTTCGCGAAGGGCGGCCCCGAGGGCGTCGGCATCGCGTCGGGCCGCGCGGTGCGCACCAGTTTCGTGGCGATCATCGCCATCGACATGGTGCTGTCCATCGTGCTGTGGGGCTTCAACACGGCGATCAGCTTCACGGGGTGAACATTGCCTGAATACGGTTTGCCCGGCGTCGCCGCGGACAAGAAACGTTCGCGCACGGTCGGTTCGGTCATCGTCGCGCTGATCGCGGTGGTCGCGCTGACCATCGCGCTCTACCGCGACCTGCGCTCGGAGGACGGGCTGCGCATCGCCTTGCACACCGAGCAGATCGGTGACGGCGTCACGGAGGGCACCCAGGTGCGCCTCGACGGCGTGCTGGTCGGCGAGGTCGCCACGATCGCCCCCGCTCCGCGCGGTACTCAGCGAATCACCTTGCGGCTGGACGATTCCCGGCTGCACGGCATCGACGACTCGCTGCTTGTGGACTACGCGCCCGCCAACCTGTTCGGCATCAGCGAACTCGAACTGCGGCGTGGGCCAGGCGGTTCGCCGCTGCGCCAGGACTCCGAGATCGACCTGACCGGCCCGCGCGCCGTCGGCGTCTACGACGCGACGATGGGCAGCATTCTGCGCAGCCTGTCGCAGGTGGGCGCGTCGGTCTTCAGCCCGCAACTGGCGACCGTCATCGCGCAGGTCTCCGCGGACTTCAAGGCGTTCACGCCGCTGGTGCAGGCGCTGATCACGGTGGCGCGCACCATCGCCGACAACCAGACGATGCCCGCCTCGGAACTGCTCGGCAGACTGGGTCCGGCCTTCGACGGCGGCGGTGATTTCGCGGGCGCGACCATCCAGATCCTGGACCAGATCCACGACATCCGGATCGTGCAGACCGACAAGGACCGCTACGACGTCGGCGTCGCCGCCCTCACCGGCCAGATCCTGCCCGGCTTGGCCACCACGGTCAGCACCGCGGGCGGCCGGCTCGCGGAAGCCACCGACATGCTGGCGCCGGTGCTCGCCGTGCTCGCCCAGATGGTGCCGCGGCCGCGGCAGTCGGCGGCCGAATTGCGCCTGCTGCTGGAGCGTTTGCGCGCGGCGATGCCGGATTCGCCGGACGGGCCGGTGCTGAATCTGGAGGTCGACCTGCAGGGTGTGCCGGGGATCGCGGTGCCGCTGCTCGGCCAGGGAGGTATCCGATGACGGTGCGCGGCGCGGCATGGCGCCTCGGTCTTTTCGCGGCGGTGATGGCGGTGGTGCTCGCACTGGTGCTCACCGCGATCAAGCGGCCGGTATCCGGTGAAACCCAGGCGCACGACGCGCTGTTCACCGACGCCAACGGCCTGAAGGTCGGCGACGACGTGCGCATGTACGGCGTGCAGGTGGGCAAGGTCGAGAAGATCTCGCTGGACGGTGTGAAGGCGAAGGTCCATCTCACCGTCGAGACGGCGACGCCGATCTACGACAACAGCACGCTGGCCATCCGGTACCAGAACCTGACCGGTCAGCGGTACATCGATCTGCAGCAGCAGCCGAATCCCGGTGTGCCCCTGCCCGCCAACGCGGTCATCGGCACCGACATGACGGTGCCCTCGTTCGATGTGACCAGCCTGTTCAACGGTCTGAAGCCGGTGCTCGCGACGCTGTCGCCGGAGGCGGTCAACCAGTTCACCGAGAGCATGCTCGCGGTGATCGAAGGCGACGGCACCGGTATCGGCCCCGCCATGGAGGCCATCGGCAAGCTCAGCCAGTACGTCGGCGATCGCCAGCAGGTGATCGGTCAGCTGGTGAAGAACATGTCCGATATCGCCGACCGGGTCGGCGGACGCGTGCACTACCTGGTGCCGCTGCTGGCCCGGCTCAGCGACGTCTTCCAATCGCTACAAGCCAATATCGGCGGGCTGGCCGATTTCGCGATGTCCGCGCCCGCGGTGCTCGGTCCGCTGGACCGGCTGCTCGCGACACTCGGGCTCGACCCGCAGAGCGGCCAGGACATCGACGCGATGATCCGCGGCCTGTTCCCCGATCCGCAGCAGGCGGTCGAGGTCTTCGGCAGGCTGCCCGGCCTGCTCCAGTCGGTGGACAACGCGCTGCCGCGCACCGTCGCGGGCTGGCAGCCGGAGTGCAGCAAGGGCGCCGCCGAGCTACCCGCGCCCGTGCGCGTCCTCGTCGCCGGACAGAAGGTGGCGATATGCCAGGCGTGATTTCCCGCTGGTTCGGCGGCGACCGGCCGATCCTGGACGATGCGGCGAAGCGGCGCAAGGAGATTCGCTTCGGCATCTTCGGCGCGGCGCTCGTCGCGCTCGGCATGCTCGCCGCGGCGGTGCTGTACGCGGTGCCGTTCGGCAAGACCACCTACACCGCCGAACTGTCCGAGGCGCAGTCGGTGAAGGAGGGCGACGACGTGCGCCTGGCCGGTGTCTCGGTGGGTTCGGTGGAATCGCTGGAGCTGAAGCCGGATCGGGTGGTCATGAAGTTCACCGTGAAATCCGATGTGTTCGTGGGTGACAAGACCTCGCTCGACATCCGCATGCTGACCGTGGTCGGCGGGCACTATGTGGCGTTGTTCCCCGCCGGTGACGCGCCGCTCGGCGACAAGCCGATCCCGGCGGATCGAGTTCGCCTGCCCTACAGCCTGATCCAGACCTTCCAGGACGCGACGACGCCGCTGAACGAGCTGGACGGCGACACGCTGCGGCGCAACCTGGCGGCGCTGGACGAGTCGCTCACGTCCGCTCCGGAGACGCTGCGCACCACCCTGGACACCGTCGGCGGCTACATCGACGCCATCGACCGCCAGCGCGCCCAGGTCTCCAATGCCATCGCGGTGGCCGACGAATACGTGACCATGTACGACGGCGCGAAGACCGATCTGGGCAGGCTGATGGACAACGTCAACTTGCTGGAGACCGTGCTGATCGACAAGCGCGCGGAGCTGCGCGAGGCCGTCGCCCTGCTCGACAGCGTGGTGCAGCGGCTGGCCGCACTCACGCCCGCGTGGGAGTCCACGCTGAAGCCGAGGGCGCGGCAGCTGGCCGACGCCCTGCCCCGGCTGGAGGAGATGGGCGGCAAGCTCGAACCGATGATCGCGAGCGCCCAGCAGCTGAGCGAGAAACTGCGGTCGCTGGTGATCCCCGAGGAGGGCGTGGTTCTGGATCATTCGGGCCGGACCGTGCCCGCGCCCGCGGGTCTGGATCTGTCGTCGGTGTGCGTGCCGGTGCCGGGGAAGGAGTGCTGATGCTGAAGAAGCTGCTCGGCACCCAGGCGTTCATGTCGATCGCGGGGGCCGTGGTCATCGCGTCGCTCGCGGTGGTCGGTTACGTCGTCGTCTTCGATCCGCTGAAGAGCACCGAATCCTATTGCGCGATCATGCCCGACAGCATCGGCCTGTACGAGGGCAACCAGGTGACCATGCGCGGCATCACGGTCGGCAGCGTGACCTCGGTGCGCAACCAGGGCCCGAACGTGCGGGTCGACTTCGAGGTCGACGCCGACCATCCGGTGTACGCCGACGCCTCGGCCACCACGGTGTCCGACACCGTCGTCGCCGACCGGGAACTCGCGGTGCTGGCCAGCGGCACGAACCTGGAGCGCTGGAACAGTTCCCGGTGCATCACCAAGACGCTGACTCCGAAGAGCCTCACCGAGACGCTCACCGCGCTCGCGCAGCTCTCCGACCAGATCGTCGGACCCGATCCGGCCCAGCCGAATTCACTGGCGAACGGACTCACCGCGCTGGACCGGGCCACCGCCGGCACCGGGCCGCAGATCAACGAGCTGATCCGCAAGCTGGGTTCGGCGCTGAAATCGCCCGACGCCGATATCGGCCATCTCGCGGGCATTTTCGACGCGTTCGCCTCGGTCTCGCAGAAGGTCAACCAGTACTGGGGCGACCTGCAGTCCATGCTGGTGCGCGTCGGACCGGTGCTGAACCAGGCCAGCGAGGACCTGCTGATCCCGGGCGCGCAGCTGTTCGACGGTCTCGCCGAGGTGCTGCCGATGCTCAACGACATCACCACCTCGTTCGGCGACGAGATCCTCACCCTGCTCGACCGCGCGGTGCCGATGCTGAAGCTGCTGCGCGCCAACGTCGGTTCGTTGCGCGAGATCGTTCTCACCACACCGGTGTTCGCCTCCGCATTGCGGAGCGTCGCGGATCCGGAGACCGGCGCGGCGAGCCTGACCTACGCCCCGCCCAAGGTGGCGGTTCCGCAGGGCAACGCCGAAGCGGTGTGCGCGGCGGTGAACGCGGTGGCGCCCGGCCGGTGCGCGGGCGCAGAGAACGGCATGGTGAACGTGGAATTGGTCCAGCTGGTACTGGGATTGGCGGGTGCGCGATGAATGAGCGAATCATGTGCCGGCGCGCCTCGCGGATGCGGGAGCCGAGCGTAAGCGAGGCGGGGGCATGAGCACACAGGCGACTGGGCGGGTCACGGGGCGCAGGGCGACCGGGCGCACCATGACGCTGCGTGGTCGGCCGAAGACCCTGCGGCGCAGCGGAATCGCGCTGGCGCTGGCGGCTTCGGTCGCGCTCGGCGGCTGTGCCTTCGATCCGTCCTCGGTGCCGGTCCCCGGCACGTCGATCTCGGGGCCGAGCTACCGCGTGCAGATCCAGTTCGCCAACGTGCTGAATCTGCCCGCCCGCGCGAAGGTCATCGCGAACGGCGCGCAGATCGGCACGGTCGAGAAGGTCACCGTGGTGCCCGCCGCCGAGGCGCCGCAGGGCCGCGGCGGGTACGTCGTCGTGGACACCGAGATCTCGAAATCGGTACAGCTGCCCGCGAACACGATCGCCGAGCTGCGCCAGAACACGGTGCTCGGTGACATCCACATCGCGCTGACCACACCATCGGACGGCTTCGACAAGCTGCTCGGGCCGGGCGGCACCATCGACCTGGACCACACCAAACCGCCTGTGCAACTGGAGGACACGATGGCGGCGATGGCGTTCTTCGTGCAGGGCGGCGCGGTCGGCCAGTTGCAGGACATCGTCAACCGGTTCAATTCGGTACTGCCGCAGGATCCGAAGGAGACCGCGCGCATCGCGGGCGTGATGGGCGCCGACGCCGCCGACCTGGCCGCCAACCTCGACCAGGTCGACCTGCTGCTCTACGGCCTGGCCAACAACGCCGAAGTGCTGCACAAGGTTCAGCCCGAGCTGGACAACATCCTCAGCGCGGCCTCGGTGGACCGGCTCGGCGCGGCGACGCGGTCCATCGACGGCGTGACCGAGATCTTCAGCGGCCTCGGCCCGGTCGGCCAGTCGCTGGGATGGCTCGCGCCGCTGGTGCAGTCCGGTGACGCGGCGGCCAAGGCGTTCGTGCCGCTGGCCACCGGTGGACCGCTGGACCTGCGCGATCCGTCGAACCTGGCGATGCTCGTCGCGCTGTTGCGGGACAAGGTCATTCCGTTCGTCGAGCGCGGGCCGAAGGTGAACGTCACCGGTGTGCGGGCGGACGCGAGCCCGGTAGCGGAACAGGAACAGGTCGAGCGGATCGTTCAGACCCTGCGCATGATCGGAGCCGTCCGATGAAGATCGGTTCGCTTGCCTCGCTCGGCGGCATCGCCGCCATCATGATCCTCGGCGCGGCCTACCTGACCTTCGGCGTGGTGCGGGTCGATCCGTTCGCCGATTACACCCACGCCACCATGGTGTTGAAGAACTCCGGCGGGCTCGGCGTCGGTTCGCCGATCCTGTTGACCGGCATCGAGATCGGCGATGTCACCTCGGTGGACAGCACCGTGGCCGGTGTCGAGGTCGGCTTCCGCGTGAACGCCGAGCACAAGGTGCCCACCGCGAGCGTCGTCACCATCGAGCACCTGTCCGCGCTCGGTGAGCCGTACGTGCAGTTCGTGCCGAAGGCCGACGGTGGGCCGTACTTGCGTGACGGGCAGCGCCTGGACACCGAGGACGTCCGGACGCCGCTGTCGATCGCCGAGGTGGCGCGCATGGTCACCAAGACCATGAACCAGCTGGATCCGGCGGTGGTCGGGTCGCTGGTGGAGACCATGAGCAAATCCATCACCGGCACGGAGTCGGTGATGCCCGAGCTCGCCAGGTCCGGCGACCTGCTCGCCTCGACCATCATGACCAGGGCTCCGAAGATCGCCGAGCTGCTCAACAGCTTCCAGTTGGCGGCCGCCGACATCGAATGGGCGGGTCCGGCCACCGCGGCGGGCGCGCCCGGGTTGGTGAAATTCGGCCAGGCATTGGACCAACTCGTCGAGGCGGTCGGGCGCCTGGTCACCGCGCAGGGCAGCCCGGAGATGTACCTCGAGGGCAATGGCGTCGTGCCGTTCCTGGAGAAGCTGACGGCATGGCTCCGTCAGGCGGGCCCAGAGCTGAAGGCGCTGATCCCCGGGCTTCAGCCCCTCGCGGACGCGGCGGTCTCGGCCGCACCCCGGCTGGACCTGAGCGCCTTGATCGGCCAAGCCCTGCAGAGCACCGACGACGACGCCGTCCAGATCCGCGTCGCCATCAAATAGATCCATCCATACCAGCCCCTGCGGCCTGTGCGAGGCGTAGGGCCGCTCTGCGGAGTTGGGTTGCGTTGGCCTGCGGGCAGATTCGTAGTAATCCGTAGGCATGCCTGTTGAGCAGCTCGGACCTCGTTGTGGAGAGTGGATCTTCTCGTCAGCGACCTTCGGGTAACCTCCCGGAGAAGATCGACTACTCGTGACGGTGTTCTCTGTTCGACAGTGAAGGCGGTGCGATGGTGGAATCCGGTGGCGGACCGGCGCCCTACGGCGATGACGATGGCCTGAACAACAACACTCGCGTCCTCACCATCGCGGCGGCCATCGCCGCGACGCTATCGGTGGTGGTGGCGATCGGGCTCGTGCTGCGTTCGAACCAGGAGCCGGAGAACGGGCCGACACCGCCGACGCCCTCGTTCACCACCAAACCGACGGCCAGCCCGACCGCGCGCACGATGCCGATGGGCACCACCGCCCGTCCGCCTGCCTCCGCTTCGGCGGCACCGCAATCCGCGCGCAGGATCGGCGACGACTGCTCGGCGGGCGGCATCACCGCGCAGTGGGATCTGCGCGAGGGTCAGTGGATGTGCGTGCCGCAGGGGCAGGGTCACGAGCCGCACCGGATCGGTGACGATTGTTCGCACGATGGCATCACGGCCCAGTGGGGTCGTGGCCCCGACGGCGAGTGGGTCTGCGTGCCACCGGAGCACGCTCGCGAAGACCACCAGGTCGGCGACGATTGTTCGCACGACGGCATCACGGCCCAGTGGGGTCTCTCACCAGACGGCCGGTGGATCTGCGTCCCACAGGATCAGGGGATTGGCGGGCCGGTGCCGCCCCTCCTGCCCGCCCCACCGGCCGCACCCGCTCCGCCGCCCGCGCCCGAGCAGCCTGCCGCACCCGCACCCGCACAGCCCGCCGCACCGGCACCGCCTATCGGACCCGCACCGCCACCCGCGCCCGCCCCGCCCGCCGTACCCCCGCCGCCGGTCGTGCCCCAACTGTTCCAGTTGCCGGTCCCACCGATCGCCCCCGGCCTGCCCGCCGGCCGGTGAGCTGCCGGGCGTCGGCGCCGGTTGTCGCGCCGGTGCCGCCTGCGTCGCCTGCGGCGTGAACACGGCTCGCCGCGTCCGCACGGCCAGCCGGCGCCCTCACCGCCTGCCTCAGTTGCGCTTGCGCCTCCGCCCGCGCCTGTCCTGTTCGCTGAACCGGCGCCGTCGTCGTGCCGCGACTGTCCCGTTGCAGGGCCACCGATCGCGCCCGGCGTGCCCGCGGGTCGGTGAGCTGCCGGACGGCAAGGTGCCCGATGGGTGGGATGCCGGGTGGTTGCCTGGTGGGGAAAATCGCTGGACGGGGCTGGGATGCTCGAAGGGTGAATGATGTTCTCGAGCAGTACACCGATCGGTCGATCCGCTGACTATGTTCTGGCGAAGACCGGCACGACGAATCGATCGACGAGGGCCCGCTCCGTGGCGGAATCGCCTGCGGGCCAGTACAACAGCGACAAGACCACGCGGACGATCCACTGCCCGGCGGCGGGGTCGTCGCCGGTGGCGGTGAGTGCCGAGGCGACCAGCGCCAGCCGCGGGTTGCCCGCCAGAAACCGCTCGACCTCGCCGGGGGTTGCGCCATTGAGGAAGGCGACCGCGACTCGGTCGGCCCGCACCGCGTCGAGCGCGGCGAGGATCGCCCCCGCGACGCGCTCGGCGCCCGTCGTGTCGGCGACGGCCGCGGCGATGGTCTCCGCGATCCGCGCCGTCGCTCCGGCGAGAACCGCCTCGCGCAGTGCCGACTTGCCGCCGACGTACCGGTAGACCGTCGCGCGCGAACAACCCGCCCGATCGGCGACCCGCTCGATACTGAGCCCGGCCATGCCGTCGCGGGCGATCAGGTCGGCGGCCGCGGCATGGATGCGTTCGATCGCCAGCGCGCGGCGGTCGCCGCCGGCCAGCCAGTCCGGTTGTCCGGTCATCGCGCCCTCGTTCCGTCGGATACGGTCCAAGAATTTTGTCTCACGGTGAGACGTATCGCCAAGAGCTGATCATCAGCCCGCCAGCTCGCGGCCCATCCGTGAGACACGGCTCGACCAGGCCTTTCGGCCCGCGCGTCTCAATTTTCCGAACCCATTGACGCGGGCCGCCGCCGCGGCGAAACCTGATGGGGGACATCGCTGTCGGAGTGCGAAAGGCGGAGCGGATGACCCGCACGGTGAACGAGATCGACCTGTTCGACCCGGAGTCGCTCGACGACCCGTACCCCCTCTATCAGCGGCTGCGCGACACCGCGCCGGTGCACCGGGTCGACGGCACCGATTTCTACTTGGTGAGCCGCTGGGATCTCGTCGTGGAGGCGACCACCCGCCTCGCCGACTTCTCTTCGCACCTGACCGCCGCGCTGGTGCGGCAGCCCGACGGGTCGGCGGCGGTGTTCGACATGGACGGCGAGGGGCAGGCGGTGCACGTGCTCGCCACCGCCGACGACCCGGAGCACCTGCGCCATCGCAAGCTGGTGCTGCCCACGCTCGTCGCGAAACGCGTTCGCGCGCTGGAGCCTGCGATGGCGGCGAACGCGCGGCGGCTCTGGGTGGAAGGCGTGCGCGGCGGCCGCGTCGAGTGGATGGCGGCCATGGCCGACCGTCTCCCGATGACCATGGTCGCGAACCTGATCGGCCTGCCCGCCGCCGACATTCCGCAGTTGGTGGAATGGGGCTACGGCTCCACCGAACTGCTCGGCGGGGTCCTCACCACCGATCGGCTCGGCGTGGTGATCACCGCGGCGACCGAACTCGCGGCCTACCTGCACCGGGCGTTCACCGCGGCGTGTGTCGCGCCCGGCGACGATCTGCTCGGGGACCTGGCACGAGCGTGCGCTTCCGGCGATCTCGAGCCGCACGTCGCGGCGCTGCTGCTGGTGCAGCTGGTGGGGGCGGGCGGTGAATCGACCGCCGGGCTGATCGGCAACGCCGTCCGGTTGCTCGCCACCGATCCCGGTCTCCAGCAACGGCTTCGGGCCGAGCCGGACTTGCTGCCCGGCTTCCTCGAGGAGGTGCTGCGGCTGGAATCGCCGTTCCGGGCCCACCACAGGCACGTCGTGGCCGACACCACGCTCGGCGGCGTCGACCTGCCGGCGGGCGCGCACCTGCTGCTGCTCTGGGGCGCGGCCAACCGCGACCCGGCGATCTTCCCCGAAGCCGACCTGCTCCGCCTGGATCGCGCGGTCCAACGCGGTCACCTCGCGTTCGGTAAAGGCGTCCACTTCTGCGTCGGCGCCGCGTTGGCGAGGCTGGAGGCGCGGGTCGCGCTCGAAACGCTGCTCGGGACTACCGAGTCGTTCGAGTTGGCACCGGAACCCGATGCGGCCCAATGGGTTCCGAGCATCTTCGTGCGACGGCACGCGCGGCTGGAACTCGTGCTCCACTGAGTCGCTCGGGGCTGGCGCTCCGCGGTTCAGTGCGGGTACTGGGCGGCGTAGCGGGCCCGCTCCTCCTCGCGCTTACGCGCCCGCTCCGGATTCTCCAGATCGGCGGGCAGCCCGTGCTTGGCCAGCCGGTGCGCGCGGTTCATCGGCATGAAGGCCGCGGTGTAGAACAGCGCGAGCAGCACGGCGAGCAGCACCATCGATCCGCGCAGCCACAGCGCGCCGGGGAAGAACATGAACACCGCGAACAGCGGCGTGAACGGCACCAGACCGCGCACCAGATGCCTTGCTACGGCGTACTTTCCGGTCAGGTCCTCGCGCACCCAGTCGTGCAGCGAATCGGGCAGCCTGCGCCCGAAGGCGTAGCCGATCCACTCGACGGGATTGGGGCGGCGACGGGCGCGGGTCATGCGTCGGCTCCTGTCGTGAGCGGTTCGGCGAGCATCGCGCGGCGGGCGGCGTCGTTGACCCTGGTCAGCACGTCGCGCAGTTCTTCGAGGTCGGCGAGGGTGACGCCGAGGCGCTGCACCACCGCGGGCGGGATGCGCTCGGCCTGCGCGCGCAGCGCGGCGCCCGCCTCGGTCAGGTCGATCACCAGGTTTCGTTCGTCGCGCGGGTCGCGGCCCCTGCTGATCAGTCCGGCCGACTCCAGGCGCTTGAGCAGCGGGGAGAGGGTCGGCGAATCGAGCTGGATGGCCTCGGCGATCTCCTTCACCGACATCGGCGCCTCGCCCCACAGCGCCAACATCACCAGGTACTGCGGGTGGGTGAGGCCGAGCGGTTCGAGCAGCGGACGGTAAACGGCGAGCACCGCGCGATTGGCCACGGCGAGTGCGAAACACACCTGCCGGTCCAGGCGCAGCGGGTCCTCGATCTCGGTGTCCACGGTTCCTCCTCGGGTCCCGGCTAGGTTAACGCACAAATAGTTAGTGCGTGAAGTAAATGTGTGCGACGCCATGCGACAGCTGCTCACCATCTCCGCCCGCCCGCGCCGTTACTGTCGGGGCATGTACGACGTCGCCGCGCGCGAGCGCATTCACGAACTAGACGCCGTCCGCGGGTTCGCGCTATGCGGAATCCTGGTGGTCAACATCTGGCAGATCACCGACATGACGGCCACCGTGCCCTCCGGTGCGGCCATGGACCCGGTCCGGCACGTGCTCTCGGTGGTCGTCGAGGAGCGCTTCTTCCCGATCTTCTCGTTCCTGTTCGGCCTGAGCTTCGCGCTGTTCCTGGATCGCGCCGCCGAGCACGCGGCGCGTCCGCGAATGGTGTTGGTGCGCAGGCTGATCGCTCTCGCGGTGCTCGGACTCGTGCACCAGATGTTTCAGCCGGGCGAGGCGCTGCTGCCGTACGCCGTCGTGGGATTGGTGATCCTGCTGCCCGCTTCCGCGTTGCCGTCGTGGCTCGTTCTGGTCGCGGGACTGGTTGGCACGGTGGGTGTGGCGCTCACCCTGGGCGGCGGGCTGGCCTTGGTGCCCGGTCTCTTCCTGCTCGGCTTGGCCGCCGAACGTTTCGGCCTCGTCGACGAACTCCGCACCTGGCCGATCGCGGCCGTTTTCGTTCTCGCGCTGCCCGCCGCGATCGCGACCGCGGTATGGCAGTGGCGCACACCGTATCTGGAGTTGTGGACCAGCTCGATCGAACCGATCGCGGGTCTGCTCGGCGCGGTCGCCTATTCGACCGCGCTGCTGCTCGTGTTGCGCACCGGATTCGGTGAAGTACTCGCCGAAGTGCTCGAGCCGATGGGCCGCATGGCGTTGACGAACTACGTCTCCGCGACGGCGCTGATCCTGCTCGCGGAAGAGCGCCTGCATCTCGGCGGCACCACCCGCTACCCCGCGCTGCTCGGCTTGGCCGCCGCGATCCTGCTGCTCCAGGCGTTCGTCAGCTACGTGTGGATGTACTGGCTTCGATATGGCCCGCTGGAGTGGGTGTGGCGGTGCGTCACCTGGTGGCGCATCGTCCCGATCCGCAAGCCGGAGCCGGAAGGCATCGCATCGATCGGCCTGCCGCGCAGGTGAGTCGAAGGGTTCAGGCGAGCGCGACCGGCAGCAGAAGCGGCCCGCGGTGCCGGAAACCGCAGCGCCACGGAACTTCTCGGGCGGGCGTTGTCAGCGTCGTCTCGGGCCATCTGGCGCAGAAGTGCTCGAGTACGGCCCCGGTGACGCTGTGCACGAGCGCGGTGCCGAGACAGGAGTGCGGGCCGTAGCCGAGGCCCAGCTGGGCATTCCGGACGCGGCTCGGGTCGAACCGGTCGGGCCGATCGAACGCCGCCGGATCCCGGTTGGCGCCCGCGAGACACAGCAGAACGGTCTGCCCGGCTCGCACGGTGTAGCCGCCGATGTCCAGATCCGTTGTCGCGAAACGCGGTCCGGCGAGCACCTGCGGTGAGAGGTAGCGCAGCAGTTCGTCCACGGCGCGCCGCCGGTCGGTGGCCGCCAGAAAAGCTCTGCGGTGCGCGGGTTCGCCGACGAACATCAGCAGCGCGCCCGCGATCAGGTCGACCAGCACCTCGTACCAGACGAAAAGCAGATAGAACAGCACACCCGCGAGCTCGTCCCGGGTCGGCGAGCCGGTCTCGTGGCTCGCGGCGACCAGCCGGCCGATCGCGCTGTCCCCGTTCGCCGTTTCGATCGTCGCGTCGACGAACGCGCGCATGGCGGCGAGGGTGTCCCTGGCCCGCGGCGCCGACCCGTCGGGCGCCAGCGTCGAATTCGCCCAGTCCAAAAGGGTTTCCCGTTCGGAATCGGCCAGTCCGAGTAGGTCGCCGAGCACTTCCGTGGGTAGCGGGACCGCGAGACGCGCGACCAGATCCACCTTCGGGTCCGCCTCGGCGCCCCGCAGCAGCGAATCGACCAGATCGCCCGCGCGCTCGTCCCACCCGGTCAGGCGGCGCGGCGTCAGCTCCGCGGTGATCAGGCGGCGCAGGCGGGCATGCGCCTCGGCGTCGGCGACGAGCAGCGCGTTCAGCGGCGGCGGAACGGCGAATCCGGTGTAGTCGACCGGTCCGGCCCTGGTGACGTCGGCGGTCAAGCGCTCGTCCGACAGTCCCGCGCGCACATCGGCATGCCTGGTCACCAGCCAGGCGGGCGGACCGTCGGGCGTGCGGATCCGGTGCACGCCGCCCTCGCGGCGCAGTGCGTCCAGCACCGGCCACGGATCCGCCGCGAAACCGGCATCGAAGATCTCTCGCATCCCAGCCCCCATCCGCTTGTCCGCCAACACTTCTCGGCACGCTCGGTGCGCACCAAAGTACTCCGCGCACGCCGAATGCGCCGTGCGGGCAGGATGCGGCGTTCTGGACGGTTGCCCGGCTATGGCGCGGCTGGGCGGCAAACGCGCGTTGCGCGCCGTCGGCCTCGCGATCGCCGGTTGTGGCCGCGGTCTTCCACGCCTGGTATCCGGGGTACCGATCGCCGCCGCCATCGCGCTCGGCGCCATAGTCGTCCCGCCGGACCCGCAGGCTGTCACCGCACTGGCCCGACTGCTCGGGCTGCCGCGCCGCCTCGTCGTAGTGATGGGCCAGGAGGGCTGCTCAACGACGTGACCGCCATCGTCATCCACAGCGTGGCCGTGGTAACCCGGCCGGTTCTCCACCGCGCACGCGGCGAGGAAGTTCGTGATCGCCGCGGCCATCGCGGTGGCGGTCGGGTTGGCGCTCGGCTTCCGTCAGTGGCTTCGCCTTCGGCCGCATCGGGCTGGAACTCGCGGCGGTGCTGGAGACCACCGGCAGCGAGTGGCCGCGCCTGCTCGGCGGCGCGGGCGCGGTGGTCGACGCCGTGGTGGCGCTATGCCTGGTGTGGCTGCTCACCACCTGGGCGATGGGCCGCAGCTGATGGCTGCGACAAGGCCCGACCCTGCCGCTGGTCGTCCGGCTGACCGGCGTGCACGCCGACACGAACAAGCAGCGTGAGCTGGAACGGCAGCTGCGGTACCGCGTGATGCGGGCCGAGCTGACGAGGCCGAAGCAACTCGCCGAGGCCGAGGACCTGCCCGACGAGGCCTACGAACGGCGGCGCGATCAGCTCCGCCGGCGTCTGGCCCGCACCGACCCCGAGGCGGCCGACGAAGATGCCAAGGCCGGGGCCGCGCGAACTACTTCGCGGGCACGCCCGCCTGCCTGATCGCGCTCAGGACCTCGCCGTAGGTGAGGGTGGTGGAGTTCACCGTGATGGTCTCCGCGACCCGGTCCACGTCGACAGAATCGACGCCGCCGAGTCCGCGCAGCGCGTTCTCGGCGACGACGGCGGATTCGTCCGAGTAATCGGTGAGGTCGAAGGTGTAGGTCATGATGCCCGGCTCTCCTTGGTGCTGATCGACCGATAGTGGTCAGTTCTGCGCATACACCGAAACCATGTGGCGCAAACGTTTCCGATCGTGTTGTTTGAGCCCGTCGGAACCGGGAATAGCGGACTCGTCATAGAACATTTCAGCGCACCAGGATTGTCATGATCATTCTCATAGGGCTGATCGTCCTGATCGGCGCGGTGGTCGTCGGCGTCGCCGCGGTGGCGGCGAATACCGACGAGCTACACACGTCGACGGGCGACTTCGCCGTTTTCGACTATCAGTTCACGGCCTCGGCCGGAGAGGTGTTCCTCTACGGCACGGTGATCGGCGCGGTGGGCGCGCTCGGCTTGGTCCTCCTGCTGACCGGGCTCTGGCGCACTTCGCGCCGCGGCAGCGAGGCGCGCAAGGAACTGCGCAGGTCACGCAGGGAAGTTGTGGCGGCCCGCCGCAGCACGACTCCGCCGCAGGCGCCGCCCGTCGCGCCACCGCCCGCCGGAAAGCCGGTCTGGAGCCCGAACCGATTCCTGCGCCGACCGTCCGGAGCCGCGCCGATGGCGGGCGCTCACGGCAAGACACAGGCGCCGACTACCACCTGACACGTCAACGGTTTACCGGAAAGAAAGGGATGTGACCGTGATTATCCTCGGATTGATTCTTCTGATTGTGGGCTGGTTGCTCGGAATCGGTTTGCTGACCACGGCGGGCATCATCGTGCTGATCATCGGCGCGGTGCTCTGGATCGCGGGCTCGGTCGGCCGTCCGATCGGCGGCCGCAGGCACTATTACTGAGGTCATCCATGAACGCCGACAATTCCCGACGGAACGGTCGCTTCGATCACCGCATTCAAGCCGCACGGGGTCGCGTGAAGAAATTCTTCGGACGCGCGACCGATAACCCGAGGCTGGAGTCGGAGGGTCGGCGGGACCAGTTCCGCGGCAACATGAAACAAGCCGCCAACAAAGTGCGGGACGCGTTCCGGCGCTGACCGATCGCCGATGTCGGCCGAGAGCACTCTCGGCCGACATCGGCGTGCGCGCCGGAAGGCGAACTAGCCCGAATCGGCGGAACGCTGGCGCAATTCGACCGCCGCGCCGTCCAGCAGGTCGCACACCTGGGCGTCGTCGACCGGGGCGAAATCCCCGTACCACCGCGCGATCGAGGTGACCACTTCCGCGCCCTCCAGGCAGACGACCTGGTCGACCCGCCCGCTCAGCGCCCGGATCGCCGAGGCCGCGCCGACGGGCGCCGCGAGCGCGATGCGTCCGGCCCCCGCCGCCCGCACCACCGCGACGGCCGCGCGGGCGGTGACGCCGCTGGCGATACCGTCGTCGACGATCACCGCGGTCCGCCCGTGCAGCGCGAGACCGGACGTGCCGCCGCGATAGCGAATGGCACTGCGCGCCAAGTCGGCTCGCTGTTCGGCCTCGACCTCGGCCCGCCCCGACTCGGAGACGAACGCGCGCGCCAGGATCTTGTCGTCGATCACCCCGACCCCGCCCTCACCGATCGCGCCGAACGCCAATTCGGGCCGGTAGGGAACCCGTAGCCTGCGCACCATCGCCACCGTGAGCGGCGCGTCCAGCGCGCGCGCCACCTCGTAGGCGACCGGAACGCCACCGCGGGGCACCCCGAGCACCACGGCGTCGGCGTCGCGAAAGTCGGCCAACCGCACGGCGAGTCGCCGACCCGCCGCCCGGCGATCACGGAAGGGCATGTTCGGCCTCCGGACTCGGACTTCGGAAAGCATCGAAGTCTACGCCCGGCCGAATCCCCGACGACGGCGGGTGGGAGCGCTGTGACCGGGTCAGATCCCGGCGACGTCGGCCAGTTGCCCGATGCCGTAGGTGACAAGCATGGCGAGCGCGCCGCCGAGCACCACCCGCAGCACCGCGCGCCGGGGATCGCTCCGGCCGAGTCGCGCGCTGACCGACCCGGTGAGCGCCAGCGCCACCAGTACCGCGGCGACCGTGACCGGGATGCGCGCGGTGACGGGCGGCAGCAGGATCGCCAGCAGCGGCAGCAGCGCACCGAGGGTGAACGCGACCGCGGAGGACAGCGCGGCCTGCCAGGGATTGGTGAGTTCGCGTGGGTTCAAGCCGAGTTCGGCCTCGGCGTGCGCGGTGAAGGCGTCGTGCGCGGTGAGTTCCTCGGCGACCTTGCGCGCGGTCTCCGGCGTGAGCCCTTTGGCCCGGTAGATGTCGGTGAGTTCCGCGAGCTCGTACTCGGGTTCGTCGGTGAGTTCCCTGCGTTCCTTGGCGAGCAGCGCGCGCTCCGAATCCCGCTGGGTGCTGACCGACACGTACTCGCCGACCGCCATCGACAGCGCACCGGCCGAGACACCCGCGATGCCCGCGGTGAAGATCGCGCTCGTCGTGGTCGTCGCCGCGGCGACGCCGACCACCAGGCCCGCCGTCGAGACGATGCCGTCGTTCGCGCCGAGCACTCCGGCGCGCAACCAGTTCAGCCTGGTCGCGAACCCGCCCGCGTGCGGCTCGTACGGATGGGAACCGCTGATCGTCGAGTCCTCCATGTCCCGCACCCTAATGCGTACTCCCGCGTTGGTTCAGCTTCGCGCGGGGTTCGAGGGCGGCCGAGTGCCACGGATCGTCCGGCGCGGGCGCCTCCTGTAACCACAACGCGCAGTCGAGCAGACAATCTCTGCCTGGATCTCGGGGGAGAGGGCGACACCGTGCAGGAAGGTGCGGCGGCGTCTGAGGATTCGCGCCCGCTCGCCAGGACCAGCACGCGCAGTGCGGAATTCGCCGGACTCGGTGGAGATGATCAGTCCGGGGGCCGGATCCCACCCGTCGGCGGACAGGTCCTCGTCCCCGACCGTTCGCAAGTCCTCGATCCGCACGGCGTCCTCCAGCAAGCCGGCAACCCCGACCGGCGGGCCGTCGGACGATCCCGCACGTCTGGTTCACGGCACGAGTCGCTCGCCGATCACCCGACGAAAAGTGTTGGAGCCGAAGGAGTCAGGTGGTGTTTCAGTGCCGCACGCGGCGAGCGCGGCGGATCGGCACCGGGTGCGGTATCAGCTTGCGGTGCGCGAACTGCATGCCGCCGAGGAGTGCGAGCGCGAGCAGCGCGGCGACGTAGTCGCCAAGGGCGAGCGAGAGCACGGCGAAACCTCCGAGCAGCGGTAGTTCGAGTAGGGCGCACCAGCCGAGGAACCGTAGTCGCGTGGCGTTGGCGTCCAGCCAGCGCACGCCGTCATCGATGATCTCGCCCGCCGTGACCGGACAGACCATTCCGTCGCCCACCTGAACGAACCGATGCACCGCGTCGTCGCGGGTGAGCTCGCCGAGCCAGGCCAGGTCGATGAGCCGCTTACCTTCTTCGGCTACTTCTCGGACCGTGTCCATGCGACCCCTTCCGAGTCGATATTCGCGCCGAAGTCTATGCCGACCGATCCCGGTCTCCTAGAGGTGATCCCCGCCGCCTGACCTTGTCCGTGCCGCGCCGCCGGATTCTTTCGCGCTGCGGCGCGCCGACCGGAATACCCACGACGGATGCCCCGAACGGATACCGTCGATTCTCGTGCGGCGCGTGCTGATCACCGGAATGTCGGGCGTAGGCAAGTCCTCTCTGCTGCGGGAGCTGGCCGCGCGCGGCTATCGGACCGTCGACACCGACTACGGGGGATACCACCGCACGGTGGACGGCGAAACCCTCTGGCGGCCAGGCCGAATCGATGCGCTGCTGGATTCGGCCCCCGAATCGCAACCGGGCGCGCTGTTCGTGCAGGGCACGACGCGCAACCAGACGCTGTTCTATCCGCGTTTCCACCACATCGTGCTGCTCAGCGCACCCGCCGAGGTCTTGGAACACCGGCTGACCACCCGCGCCACGAACTCGTACGGCAAGGATCCGGCCGAACTCGCCGAGGCTCTCGGCTATCTCGATACGGTCGAACCGCTGCTGCGGGAGGACGCCACCCTGGAGGTGGTGACCACGGTGCCGGTTCCGCGGGTGGCCGACATCGTCCTCGCCCACGTGTTGCCCAAGGAACCGGCCGCCTGTTCGCCGCGCGCGTAGCACGGACCGGTGCTGCCGCGCGGGACGGGTACTGGCATGCTGACCGGCATGATCACACTGCGGTACCAAGGGGCACGCCTGCTGGCGGGGATTTCGGCGGGCGTCTTGCTGCTCGCCGGTTGTGGCGGGAACGACGACGCGGCGTCGAATTCGGCCGCGCCGACCACCCCGCGCGACCAGCTACTGCTCTCGGAGTCCGAATTCCCGGCCGGTACAAAGAAAGTCGATCTGCCCAAGGACCGGCTCGAGACGGCGGCCGCCGATCTCGCTGGCACCCAACAGAGTTCGACCATCACCCCGGCCGACTGCGCGGACACGCAGCAGGACCTCGGCACGGCGACCAAGAACCTGCTCGCCGACGCGGCCGTCGCGGGCGCCACCGATGACAAGGCCGGGCTGATGTTCGTCGAGTTCGTCGCGGGTCGCACCGCCGACCTGGCGAAGATCACCGACGGCAACAAGAAGTGCGGTGAGGTGAGCGCGACCTCCACGGTGGAGGGCAAGCAGATCACCTCGGTGGTCAAGGTGGAGAACCTGGACGCGCCCGCGGGGCTGAACGGCGCCGAGGCGATCGTCTACAAGTCGGTGAGCACCTCCACCGTCGGCGCGGGCAAGCCGCTCACGTCCACCGCCTACCAGGGCATGGCCGTGCTGCGAGGCACCACCGTCGTGGTGCGCGTCGCCGCGCTGAAGGACTCGCTGGACGAGGCCGCGTTCGAGAAGTTCTTCCTCGACGCCGTCGAGAAGGTGCGCAAGGCGGCGTAGTCAGCCCGCACGGCGCAGGGCGGTCGGCGTGCGCCCCCACCAGCGACGGCAGGATCGGGTGAAGGTCGCCTGTTCGGCGAAGCCGAGTAGCGAGGCGATCTGGCTCATCGGCATGTCGGTGGTGGTGAGATAGCGGCGGGCTTCGTCGCGGCGCACGTCGTCGAGCAAGGCGGCGAAGGTGGTGCCCTCCGCCGCCAACCTGCGCTGCAAGGTGCGCGGATGCGTGGTGAAAAGCCTTGCCACCGCGCCTATTTCGGGTGGTGTCGTGCCGAGCAGCTGGCGCAGCGCGGCGCGCACCCTCGGCACGATCGATGCGCCGGTGTCGGCGGTCTGCTCGGCGAGGAAGGCCATGGCCAGCCGGTGCAGGTTCTGGTCGCCGCCCGAGAGCGGCCGGTCGGCGAGGGCGCTCGGCATCCGCAGAATCGCCGCGGACCGGCCGACCCGAACCGGTGCGCCGAAGAACTCCTCGTAGGCGCTCAGCGGTGCGGGCGGGTGGTAGGGCAGTTCGACCGAACGCAGGCCGTAGCGTTCCTCGGCCAGCCGCTGGATCGCGCGGTGCAGGAAGCCGAGGCCCAGGTCGGTGCCCTGGACCGGGGCGGGCAGGTCCGGCGGGCCGCCGTAGCGCAGCGCGATCACGCCGCGGTCGCCGTACGGGTCGGCCGCCAGGGCCAGGCTCAGCGAGCGCGCGTGCACGAACAGGTAGCGCGAGGAGCATTCGAGCGCGTCGGCGAGGGTGGGGGAGTTGCGGATCGCCAGCGCCAGCGGGCCGAGCATGTCCAAATCCTGGCGGTGCGCGATGCGCAGCCCGAGGTCCGGGCAGGCGAGTCGATGGGCGGCCAACTCCAGGACCGCCGCAACGGCCTGGTCGGGAACGAGTAGATCGTCCGCGTCCAAGGCGGCAGCGGGTAGGCCCACCGCCGCGGCGTACTCCTCGGCATTGCCGCCCAGCTCCGCCACGGTGGCGCGGAAGCCGCGCAGGCCTGCGGACCGGATGACGGACATGTCGTTCAGAATCAAATAGTTGTCGCGTGAAGTCAAGAAGACGGTCGATCGGATCCGCACACTGGAGGCCATGACCGACACCGCAGTCGCACCGGACCACCTCGATGTCGTGATCGTCGGCGCGGGCCTGTCCGGCATCGGCGCCGCGTACCGGCTCCAGACCGAATGCCCCGGCAAGAGCTACGCCGTACTCGAGGCGCGCGATGCGCTCGGCGGCACCTGGGATCTGTTCCGCTATCCGGGAATTCGCTCGGATTCGGACATGTTCACCCTCGGCTACCCGTTCAAGCCCTGGCGCGACGCGAAGTCGATCGCCGACGGGCCCTCGATCCTGCGCTACATTCGCGAGACGGCGACCGAGAACGGCATCGACCGGCACATCCGCTTCCGCACCAAGGTGATCTCGGCCGACTGGTCCAGCGCCGAGTCCCGGTGGACCCTCACCCTCGCCGAACGCGACGCGGCGGGCAACACCGTCGAGCGCACCCTCACCTGCGGCTTCCTCTACACCTGCGCGGGCTACTACGACTACGACCGCGGCCACGCGCCGGAGTTCCCCGGCGCCGACAGCTTCGCGGGTCGGATCGTGCATCCCCAGCTCTGGCCGGAGGACCTCGACTACGCGGGCAAGCGGGTCGTGGTCATCGGCAGCGGCGCGACCGCGGTCACGCTGGTGCCTTCGATGGCCGAAGAGGCCGAGCTGGTGACGATGTTGCAGCGCAGCCCGACCTGGATAAGCGCGGTTCCCGGCCGCGACAAACTGGCCGACAAGATCCGCGAACTGCTCCCGCCGCGCCCGGCGCACCGGGTGATCCGAACCAAGAACATCCTGTTCGGCATCGGCTTCTATCAGTACTGCCGCCGTCGCCCCGAATCCGCGCGCAAGCTGCTCACCGGTCTCACCAGTCGCATCCTCAAAGACGAGCGGGCCGTGGCCGAGCACTTCACGCCCAGCTACGACCCGTGGGACCAGCGGCTGTGCGCGGTGCCGGACGCCGACTTCTTCAAGGCGATGAAGAAGGGGAAGGCGGAAGTGGTCACCGACCACATCGACACTTTCGTGCCCGAAGGGATCCGGCTGAAGTCCGGGCGCGTGCTGGCGGCCGACATCGTCGTCACGGCGACCGGGTTGCGGCTGCTCGCCTTCGGTGGCATCACGCCGCACGTCGACGGCGTTCCGGTGCGGTTGTCCGAGCAGTTCGTCTGGCAGGGCGCGATGCTCACCGGCGTACCCAACTTCGCGGTCTGCATCGGGTACACCAACGCCTCGTGGACATTGCGCGCCGACCTGACCTCCCGGCTGGTCTGCAAGGTGCTGCGGCACATGGACGCCAACGACTACGCGGCCGTCGTCCCCGAGCCGGATCACGTGCTCACCGAGCATCCGCTGCTCGATCTCGCCTCCGGATACATCCAGCGCTCCATCGACGAGTTCCCGCGCCAAGGCGAGCGGCATCCGTGGAAGGTCCGGCAGAACTATCTGCTGGATTCGGCCACTACTCTGCGCACCAACCTGAACAAGACGCTGAAGCCGACGCCGCGCACCCACCGCGTGCCGGTGCCTGCCGCGGCACGCTGATCGGAATCCTCACCCGAAACGGGTGAGGTATTCCGCCGGTGCAGCCGCTGGGATGGACCTTCAGGTTTCTCCTTCGCGGAAGGGAATGCAGATGACCACACCGGAAACCCGACACCCGGTTCGCCAGGGCATCGCGGCGGGCACCTCCATCGGCGCCGCGATCCTGCTGCTGACCGTGGGCGTACTGCAGATCTTGGAGGGCATCTCGGCCGTCGTCGACGACGAACTGTTCGTCGTCGGTGCCGAGTACGTGTACCAGTTCGACATCTCGACCTGGGGCTGGATCCACATCGTGCTCGGCGTGATCCTGGTGATCTGCGCGATCGGCCTGATGACCGGAAGCACTTGGGGCAGGGTCGCGGCGATCGTCATCGCGGCGCTCGCCATCATCGCGAACTTCCTGTCGCTGCCCTACTACCCGTACTGGTCCATCCTGATCATCGCCCTCAGCATCGTCGTGATCTGGGCGGTGTCGACCTGGCGTACCGACGAATACTGACGGCCGCGGCTCGGTCTCTATGGTGGGGCCATGGCCAAGGCGATCGCCGTCGGCCGCGCGCAGTGGCTCGGTTACCGCTGGCGCGGCCACGGCCTGAACGGGCGAACCAACGGCGGGTTGCTGGACGACCTGCTACTACTCGGCTTCCAGGACGGCCGCTTCGGCGGCGCCGCGTACTCACTGCGCCAGCGCACCGACCGCATCGGGTCGACACCGCTCGCCCGTGCCATCGACCCGGCCGGTCCGCTGGTGACCTGGTGGTCGCTGCGCGGCGCCCCGCACGCGCACCGACTCGCCCAGCTGGACGTGTTGCGCGACGCACTCGCGCCGCGCACCTCCGACGAGGGCGGCGCGGCGCACGTCGAGGCCGTCGCCGAGGTCGCCGCGGCGCTGCGCGCGGTCGTCACCGGACCGACCCCGAAATCCGCCGCCAGCACCGCGGTGACCGCGCGCGTGTCACCCGGGCTGACGCGCTGGTGCGACCGCTGCCGCGCGACGCACGTGCCGGACGGTCTGTTTCGCGCGGCAGGCTGCCACGCCCAGATCGTGCTCGGCCCGGAGGTGAACCGCGCGACCATGCTGTACCCGACCCCGGATCACCCGGCGGTCGGCGTCCAACAGCCGCGCCTCGCCTTGCTGCGCGCGTTCTTCCGGGTGAACGGCCCCACCACCCGCCCCCTCTTCCGCGATTGGCTCGGCGTCGGCGTCGACGAGGCGTGGGGCGAGGTTGCGGGCACGCTGGTGCGCGTGCAGGTGGACGACCGGCGGTACGAGATGCCGGAATCGCTCGTCGACGCGGTGTTGGGGGCGGTTGCGCCGGAAGGTGTGGTGCTGGTTCCGCCCGGGGATCCGTATCTGCGGCAAGCCGATCGGGCTTTGCTGGTTCCGGATAGTGCTCGGCGGCGGGAGGTGTGGCGGGCGTTGTCCGCACCGGGGGCGGTGCTGGTCGATGGGGAGGTTGTGGGGGTTTGGCGGTACCGGCGTGGGGAGCATCGGATGGTGGTGAGTGCGTTCGAGAAGCTGAGGCGTGGGCGCCGGAAAGCGGTGGAAGGGGATGCGGTTGGGTTGACCGGGGATGAGAGGTTGCGGTTCGAGTGGGAGTAGGTGTCGACCGCTCTGAGGCTGTGCGCCACAGCATGTTGCTTTACCTACTGAGCTGGTGGGCGCGCCTACCTCTCCAGATCCCGGCGCAGCCCTGACATCGACCCGAAACCACCGGAGGCCAAATTGCGAGCCGAAACCGCCGCGGGCCAAATTGCGAGCCGAAACCGCCGCGGGCCAAATTGCGACCCGAAACCGCCGCAGGCCAAATTGCGACCCGAAATCGACGGTAGTCAAATGGCGGCTAACCAAGATCAACTAACCACCATATGACTACCGTCGAATCCATTTCCCTATCGACGGTAGTCAAATGGCGGAAGCCCCCTAGACAACGCAACAGAACAACCCACCCGAACACCTCGAAACGCAACCACAGCCGGTCGACCACGCCGGAACCCGAACCCACGCCCCCCAACAGCGGGAGGTAAGCCGGGTACGGCACCCAACGCGCCCAGCACTGCTCAGAGGTAAACCTTGGTAGGCCAGGCTATTTGGGCTCGTGAACCTTGGGCATCACGTTCCCCAACGCGACCCGCCACCGAACAAGCCGACCCAACCACCCCGACCCCCAGGCGCACCCCGACCGCGCTATCGGCGCGAACCGAACGCCGCACCGGCAGTCACCCAACGCCGCCCTGGCTCCCTGCCCCGATCTGCGTGTCACGAAACCGAATGCTGCGCTGCGACCCCTTAGGCATCCCACGCCCACCGGCGCATCGGCACTCCAGGCCCACCCGGTAGCCGACACGGTTGACCTTCATGTTGGTTGAGACTCCATGATGGCTCGGTGCGGAGTTCCAGGATCGAGGAGTTGATCACCATCGGCGCGTTGGCGCGGGCCAGCGGGCTGACGGCGAGCGCCCTGCGGTTCTACGGCGACTGCGGACTGCTGGTCCCCGCCGAGGTCGACGCGGTGACCGGATACCGGTATTACACGCGGTCGCAGTGCGAGCGGGCAGTGCTGATTCGGCGACTGCGGGGCATCGAGCTGTCGTTGGAGGCGATCACCGAGGTCTTGTCGGGCGATCCGAGCCGCGCCGAACGGTTGCTCGACGCGCACGTCGCCGAGCTCGCGCGCCGGGCCGACGCCGCCGCTCGGGTAGCGGCGCAGGTCAAGCGAGCCCTCGGCGCCGGGCACGGCATCGCGGTACCCGCTGCGGATTTGGCGCGCGCCATCGGGCAAGTCGGCACCGCCGCGGCGATCGACGACACCGTGCCGGCGCTCGCAGGGATACTGGTGGAAGCGGATTCGACCGCGCTCACCCTCACTGCCACCGACCGCTACCGGCTTTCGACACGCACCCTCGCACCGCTGCGGGACGGCGGCGAAGAGTGGTCGGTGGTAGTCGAAGCCGCGACGCTCGCGCCGTTGCGCCCATGGCTGGACTCGATCGAGGAAGTGGTCCTCGCGCCGAGCGACTCCGGAATCGCATTCGCCAGCGGAGAAATCGAGCACCGCTGCACCGGAATCGAGCAACCATTCCCCGACTACCGTGCCGTCCTCGACGGGCTGTCCCCGGTCCGTACTCGGATGCTGGTGGCCCGCACCGCCCTGCTCGACCTGCTGGAAACGGCTGCCGACACCGTCGTGTGCACCATCGACGCGTCCGGCCTCGCGGTCTCGAGTGCCGTCATCGGCACCCGGCTGCCCGCCGTTGCCACCGGCGCACCAGACGCCACCACGTGCGCCACGGATAGCTTCAGCCTCGCAAACTCGCGGGCCATCACGGAGGCCCGCCCACCTGTCGTTGCAACCGGCGCAGCTGACGCCACCACCTGCGCCACCGACGGCTCCGGCCTCGTCGTCTCGGCCGCCGCCATGGAAAACCAGCTGCCTGCTGTCGTCACCGGCGCAGCTGACACCGTCGCGTGCGCCAGCGACGAGCCCGGCCCGGGGGTGGCGGGGGCCGTCACCGTCACTCGATTACCCGCTGTCGTCACCGGAGCCCCGATGAAGCTCGCGTTCCGGTCCGAGGTGTTGCGCTCCGCTGTGGCGAGCGCCCTCGGGCCGGATCTGATGTTCGATCTCGCCGCAGCCGACCAGCCCGTCGTTGTCCGGTCGGCGACCGACGGTGATCTCACCACTCTCGTCATGCCCACATTCGTACCGAGCACGGAGGACCACACCCGATGACCGATCAGACCGACGCCACCATGGATGCCATTTCCCGCGCTGTCGAACTCGGCCGCGCGGGCGACCGCGATGCCGCTCGCACCACGCTGACCGAACTCTGGACCGAACTCGGCCCGCAGGGCGATCCCTTGCACCGCTGCACCCTCGCGCACTACCTCGCCGACCTGCATGACGACGCCGCGCAGGCCCTCACCTGGGACATCCGCGCGCTCGACGCCGCAGACAGCCTCACCGACGAACGCGTCCACCGTCACCACGCGGGGCTCGATGTGCGCGGCTTCTACCCCTCCCTGCACCTGAACCTCGCCGACAACTACCGCCGCCTCGGCTCCTTCGAAGCCGCCCGGCAGCAGATCGAGGCCGCTCGCGAGTGTCTGCACACGCTGGGACAGGACCAGTACGGCAGGATGCTGCGCACCGCCGTGGAGGAAGTGGCGGAGGCGATCCGGGATGGGCGCACCGAGCCGAGGGCGTCCGCTCCGCGCTGAATCGTGCTCCTGGTGGCCTGTAGCCTGTACGGCTGGGTAAATGTTGGACTGGCTATCGGGGCGGATGTACAGCGCTCGGGTTTCGAGTGATCGGCAATCCGGTGAGACGCGTGGTTGGGGACGTCGGGTTCGGTGGCGGGTCGCGTTGGGGGACGTGATGCCCCGGTCGGCGGGTCCAAATAGCTTGGCCTACCCAAGTTTTCCTCTGAGCGGGGTGCGTTGGGTACGGCTTGTTCGGTGGCGGGTCGCGTTGGGGGACGTGATACCCCGGTCCGCGGGTCCAAATAGCCTGGCCTACCAAGGTTTACCTCTGAGCAGTGCTGGGCGCGTTGGGTGCCGTACCCGGCCTACCTTCCGCAGTTGTCGAGCGTGGGTTCGGGTTCCGGCGTGGTCGACCGGCTGTGGTTGCGTTTCGAGGTGTTCGGGTGGGTTGTTCTGTTGCGTTGTCTAGGGGGCTTCCGCCATTTGACTACCGTCGATAGTGAAATGGATTCGACGGTAGTCATATGGTGGTTAGTTGATCTTGGTTAGCCACCATTTGACTACCGTCGATTTCGGGTGGGCGAGCGAAGGGGTGTGGTGGTGCGGGCATCAGCTGTGAGGTGAGTTCGCGGGCAGCCGCAGGGCGCGAGTGGTGACCACACGCTACCCGGGCAGTTTCCCGTGGAGGCGCGCGTTGTCCTCGAGGCGTTTCTGTTCTCGCGCGAGGACGCGGCTCACTCCGCGCAGGGCGGTGATCTGTTCTTCCACGCGGACTCGTTTGTCGGCCGGCAGGCGAGCGCCGTCGGCGCAGTCGATGTCGCGGGCGCGTACTCCGTCGAGATCTGCCGAATCTCGTTGAGCGAGAAGCCAAGCGACTGCATGTTGCGCAGTAGCCGCACTTCCCGGACCAAGGACTCGGGGTACTCGCGGGAGTTGTTGCTCGAGCGGTGCACGTCGCCGAGCAGGCCTTGGCGTTCGTAGTAACGCAACGTGTGCCTGCCCACGCCGGTGCGTGTTTCCAGTTCGTAGATCCGCGAAGCCACGGGACCGCCGACGTGCGCGATCCACTGGCGCATGTTCAGACGCAACGACAACCCGGCTGTCCGTTGGTTCGTGCTACCGCTGGCTCGGCGGACGATGCGCAGACGCGCCGGCGCAGCACCGCGCAACGTCGCACGCCGAGTGGACGATGCCGCGGCGTAACAGCCGACGAGCGGTGCGAGCGACACCATCCGTTCCCGCCAACCAATCGGTGTCCGGCCACCGAGTCGCGGCTTCGAGCCGCGATCTCCGGGGTGTGGCAAAACCGCTCCCCGAGCAATTCGGCTCGATGAGGGGTCACGATCCGAAATTTTCGCACCGCATTGTGCTGCGTGTTCTCGAACCGGCTGACGCCGGCGGCAAGAACAAGACTGTTTCTTCACGAATTGTCACCGCATCCTGGGGCGACCCATTGGGCGAACAGGAGAACAGCTCATGTCGACCGCGCAGAATGCCGATGCGCCCCTGCACCTTTCGGGGAACAACGCGCCGATCACCGAGGAGGTGACGGTGGAACCGGCCATGGTGATCGGAGCGATTCCCGAAGACCTGAACGGGGTGTATCTGCGTAACGGACCCAACCCGCGCACGGGTTGGTCGCCGCACTATTTCTCGGGCGACGGCATGGTCCACGCGGTGGCGTTGCGCGGCGGACGTGCTCGCTGGTACCGCAACCGGTATGTGCGCACCCCCTTGTTCGCGCATCCGGGGCAGTCCCGGCTCGCCCTGGCCTTCGACCGCGACAGCGGAAAGGTGGACTACCGCGTTACCACGGCGAACACCCACGTGGTCGCGCATGCGGGTCGGTTGCTGGCACTCGAGGAAGGCGGGTTCCCGTACGAGATCACGCCGGAGTTGGAGACGGTGGGACCCTTCACATTCGCCGACGCGCTGCACACTCCGATGACCGCGCATCCCAAGATCTGCCCGAGGACCGGGGAGTTGTTGTTCTTCGGTGTCCGACAGCGTCCACCGTTTCTGACCTATTACCGCGCCGCGGCGACCGGTGAGCTGCTCCAGACGCAGGTGGTGCCCGTGCCGCGCGCGACGATGATGCACGACTTCGCCATCACCGAAACCTACGCGATCTTCATGGACCTTCCCGTGGTGTTCGACCCGGCCTCGTCCGGGATGCCTTGGCGATGGGACGACCGGCACGGCGCCCGTTTCGGTGTCATGCGCAGAGACGGCGGGCAAGTGCGCTGGTTCGACGTCGAACCTTGCTACGTGTGGCACACCATGAACGCGTTCGAGACGGACGGCGCCATCACGGTCACCGGCTGCCGGGTACCCACGCTGTGGCGAGGTGGTTCCGATGACGTGGGTGGCGGACTCCCGCGCTTGCATCGCTGGCGGCTCGATCCGAGCACGGGCTCCGCCACCGAGCAAGCACTCGACGACGCGGCGATCGAATACCCGCGAGTCGCCGATGCCGATGTCGGACAGTGCAACCGCTTCGGGTACGTCACCAGCTTCTCGATGGAGGCCGAACCGGACCACTCGGAAATCTACAAATACGACTTCGCCGGAGCGGTCTCGCGCCGAGTACACCGACTGCCCGCCGGACACACCTGCGGTGAAGCGGCTTTCGTCGCACGCGCCGGCGCGGCGGACAGCGACGACGGATACCTGATGACTTTCGTCCACGACCGCTCCCGCGGCACCAGCTACCTGGCGATCCTCGACGCCGCCGACCCGGCTGCCCGACCGATCGCGGAAGTGCACCTGCCCGTCCGGATTCCGACGGGGTTCCACGGAAACTGGCTGCCCGACCACTGACGCCGACCCACCTCAAGACCGATGCACCCGCCCGTGCGGCTCCGCGCAATGCAGATCCGCCGCCACCGAATCCAACTCCGACACGTGGTCGACCTGCAACGTCGTGTGCTCCAACCCGAACTCCGCGAGCAATACCCGCTCGATTTCCAGCCGCACGGCGTGGCAGTCGGCTCGATCGTCGACCAGGATGTGCGCCGACAGCGACGGCTCGCCCGAGGTGATCACCCACACGTGCAGATCGTGCACCTCGCTGACCTGCGGAAGGGTGACGATTCGCGCGCCGATGGCGTCGGGATCGAGGTGGGCGGGCGCGGCTTCCAGGAAGATCCGCCCCGATTCGCGGACCAGCGCCCACCCGGCCTTCACCATCAGCGCGGCGACGACGAGTGCGGCGATGGCGTCGGCGCGGGGGTAGCCCGCCAGCCACACCACCGCGCCCGCGATGGCCGTGCCGATGAACGCGTACATGTCGTTGAGGATGTGCTGGAAGGCGCCTTCGACGTTGAGGCTGGTGCGGTTGGCGCGGCTGATGCACCACGCGGCGATGATGTTGACGACGATGCCGATCAGCGCGGTGACGAACACCAGTGGGCCTTCGACGTCCGGCGGATGGATCAGCCGGTTGACGCCCTCGTAGACGAACCACGCCGCGAGCAGCAGCAGGGTGATGCCGTTGGCCTGCGCCGAAAGGATCTCCGCGCGCTTGTAGCCGTAGGTGTACTGCCCGCGCGCCGGCCGCTTGGACAGGCGGATGGCGATCAGCGCGAGGACGATCGATGCGGCGTCGGTGAGCATGTGCGCGGCGTCGGTGATCAGTGCCAGCGACTGCGCGAGCAGACCGACCACCACCTCCGCCGCCATGAACGCGACGATCAGTGCCAGCGCGATGCTCAGCCAGCGTGGGTCGGAGTCCGCGGACACGCCGTGGTCGTGGTGGTGCCCGTTGCCGTGGTCGTGGCTGTGATCATGGGAATGCCGACGATCCCCGGCGCACTCGGGCTCTTCCGCCGCGGTGTTCGTCGGTCGCGGCGACCCGCACTGATCTCCCATGGTCGAACGTTCCTTCCGTTTCGGACGGCTGCCGCCGCATAGCCTAACCTATCTTGCAGACATGCGCATGTCTGCATTCGTGGGTGTAGAACGGTTGCCGGGCGGGTACCCGCATCCGGGCGCGCTACTGCGCTGCGCAACTGTGATCTTCTGCGGTGCACTGTCGTTCGGACCTGCGGTTACGATGCGGACGCACCTCGTGGGTGATCGACCGAACCATCCGCGCGGTGCGCGCCTTCCGGTCACTCGGAAGGCCCGACACAAAGGGGTATTCGATGGACAGGCCGGCGTGGGCGCCTGAGGGCGTCGATATGCAACAGGCGAGCCCGGCACGGATGTACGACGCGCTGCTGGGCGGCTCGCACAACTTCGATGTCGACCGCAAGGCTGCCGAACTGGGCAAGCAGCTCGTTCCCGACCTGCCGCGAGTCGCACTGAGCAACCGGGCCTTCCTGCGCAGGGCGGTGCGCTTCCTGGTCGACGCGGGCGTCCGCCAGTTCCTGGACATCGGCTCGGGCATTCCCACGGCGGGCAACGTGCACGAGGTTGCGCAGCAGATCGATCCCGAGATCCGCGTCCTCTACGCCGACATCGACCCTGTCGCCGTCGCGCACTCGAAGGCGATCCTGCACGGCAACGACCGCGCCGCGGCGATCGAGGCCGATCTGCGCAAGCCCGAGGAACTGCTCGGCAAAGTCCGCGAGACCGGGTTGATCGACTTCGAGCAGCCCGTCGGTGTGCTGATGGTCGCGGTGCTGCACCTGCTCTCCGACGACGACGCGCCCGCCGAGCGGGTCGCCGCGGTGCGCGACGCCGTGCCGAGCGGTTCCTACCTGGCGATCTCGCACCTGACCTCCGAGCTGCGGCCCGAGGACGCCGCACAGCTCGGCGCCAACGCGGCCCAGCAGAGCAAGATCGGGATTCACTTCCGACCCGCCGCGGCGATCACGGCTATGTTCGACGGATGGGACCTGGTGGAACCGGGTGTGGTCGAGCTACCCGCTTGGCGCCCGGAATCCGAGCGCGATCATCACGAGGCGCCCGGCCGATCGCTCGGCCTCGCGGGCGTGGGTCGCAAGGGCTGAGGCGGAAAGAGTAGTGGGTCTGCGCGAGCTGGCGTTGCGATGGGCGGACGCGCTCGACGGCGTCGTCGCCCCTACGCTCACGCGGACCGAGACGGAAGCGATGCTCGCCGATCTCGCCGAACTCCTCGTCGCGGCCATCCGCGGCGACGCCGACCTGCGCAACGCGCACGACGCGGCCGTGGTGCTGGTGGCCGCGAACTATCGCGACCCGCTCGTCGTCAGCCGTTCGATCGCGATGATCTGCCACGACATGGTCGAGGAGATCTGCGCCCCCGGCGACCTCGGCTACGAACGGGTGCGCGATCGCGCCGTCGCCGTGGCCGCCGAGTTCGCCGCGGGCTGCACCGGTGCGTTGCGCGCCGCCGCGCTCGTCGAACAGGAGACGACCCTCGGTGCCGCGCTGGCCGCGGCACGAGACGCCGAGGCGCGGCGGCAACTCTCGGAGGCCCGTTTCGAGGCGGTGTTCGCCGGCGCCTCGGTCGGCATCGGCACCGTCGACGTCACCGGACGCGTTCTCGCCGTGAACGCCGCCTTCGCCGAGATGCTCGGCCTGCCGCAGGAACACATGCCCGGCCGCTCGGTGGCCGATCTGCTCGGGCCAGCCAACATCGGCCACGCCTACAGCCAGTTCCGTCGCATGCTGGCCGGGGAAACCGATCGGTTCCGCTTGGAGACCCCGCACATGCGCCCGGACGGGGAACTGGCCCACATCGACCTGTCGATGTCGGCCGTTCGCGACGCCGACGGGCGGATCCAATTCCTGATCGGCGTGGCCGTCGACGTCACCGAACGCAAGCAGCTGGCCGACCGGCTGTGGCACGACGCCCACCACGACGATCTGACCGGCCTGCCCAATCGGCTGCTGTTCTTCGATCGGCTCGCGGGCGCCGTGCCGCCGATCGGCCTGTGCTACCTGGACCTGGACGGTTTCAAGGCCGTCAACGACGAGTGGGGGCATACCGTCGGTGATCGAGTGCTGCACGAAGTGGCCCAGCGCCTGCGCGCCGCCGCCGAGCCGCGCGCCGGACTCGCGGCCCGCATCGGCGGCGACGAGTTCATCGTGCTGATCGAGCGTTGTGCGGGAGAGCCGCAGCTGGCGGCGGTCGCGGACGAACTGCGCGCCGCGCTGGCGATGCCGCTGCGAGTGGCCGGGCATCCCGTGCACGTCGGCGCCAGCGTCGGCATCGTCTACGAAATCGACCGGCCGAGCGCTGTCGACGCGCTCATGCACGCGGTGGATACCGCCATGTACCGAGACAAGGCGGGTCGCTCGTCGCGCGGGCCGCAGTCGGCCTGACCGATCACCGGACCGGTTCGGCCAGCGAACTGTCGCCCGCCGCGGCGATCACCGCGCCGTCCTGGCTGATCAACCAGCGCCCGCACACGCAGCGCAGATAGCGGACGGCGCCGTGCGCGGACACGACGGTGGGGGAGGGCCAGGCGCAGGAAGGGCAAGTGGCGGACATGATCTCAGCCTGATGTAATGGCTTTGTGCATTTCAACCCTTACGGCGGCACGGCGGCGGAGCTGGCCGCCCGCCTGGTGAACGCCGACCCGGAAATGGACCTGCTCGAGGTGCTCGACGCGGCGGGATACAAGCCGCTGGGTTCGCTCGACGCGGCGCAGACCGCGGAATTGCGCCGCTGGATCGCGCGGCTCGCGGAGGTCTTCGACGCGCCCTCGGTGCCGCAGCTCAACGCGCTGCTGGCCGAAACGACCAGTCGCCCTTACATTTCCACCCACGACGGTCGTCCGCCGCACCTGCACTACGCCCACGAGGACGCGCCGACCGACGAGCGGGTGAAGGCCTACACGGCGGCCGGGCTCGCGGCGCTGTTCTGCGAAGACCCCGAGCGCATCGGCCGCTGCGCGCGGCCGGGTTGCGCGATGGTCTTCGTGGACACCTCCCGCAACGGTCGGCGCCGCTTCTGTTCGACTCGCTGCTCGAACCGGGTGCACGTCGCCGACCACCGGATGCGTCGCTCGGCGTGACCCCGCCGGGCCGAACTCAGTTGGTGACGAGCGGTCCATGCAGCTGGAAGTGCGGGTGCTCCTCGGCGCGCGTCCAGCGTCCGTAGGTCGCCTGGCCCGTATCGTCGTCGCGCTGGATCGGGCTGACCCAGGTGCGGCGCGGAATCTGGCCGCCGCTGCGCGGGCCGTGCGTCACCAACGGGACCTGCCTGGCCACCAGGTAGTAGTCCTCGTCGGAGCCCGTCTCGGGCAGGTATTCGCACAGTTGCTCGGCCGCGTCGCCGAGATCTGCGCCCGCCACCACGCCGTGGCGCGGACTCGGGCCGTCGGCCTCGACGACGACCGCCGAGACCGCCCACATGCGGTTGCCCGGCAAACGCCCGCCGGGTCCGTCGGGGTCGGTAATGGTGCGATGACGCGGTTCGGTGGTGTCTGCCGCCTCGGCCGCGTACGCGTTCTCGATCATCCTGCACCTCCGGTGGGGACGCGGGTCGGCCGGACCGGTGAGCTGTGATCGATCATCTTGCCTCCCAACGTAATCAGAAGAGAACAGCCGGTCATAGGTCGGGACAACTTGTGTCCGAGGTCAATTCGGCAATTACGAGGAGAACTGACCTGCAAAACAGTGTATAGCCCCGACGCGGCCGCTGTGACCGAACCGTCCGGTCGACGTGGTGAATCACGTTCCCCAGCATCATGATTCAACCGTCGCGGCGCTGCGGAGCGTTACCTCCAGGCGTGAAGTGCCCGCACTCGCAAATCACAGGCAATCGCTGCCACTGATCGAATGTGTTCGATTGGCTGCGCGATCGTGCGCGATCAGGCGGTGCCGTTGAGCCGTCCGGCCACCTCGGGCAGCCGATCGATCATCGCGATGGTGAAATCGGCGAGCAGATCGATCAGGCCGTCGCGGTCGACGTCGAGTCCGCCGTCCAGCCAGACGAGCACGAGTTCGGCGGCGCCGCCGGTGATGAGCTGGGAAGTCGCGGCGACCGCGGTTTCCTGACCCTCGGGGAGATCCAGGACGATGCGGGTCTGCTCGATGATGGTGGCGGCGACCGTGCGCATGCCCGCGAACCGGGTGCGCATCAGCGCCTCGTTGCCGTAGGCCTGCGCGAAGACGATCTTCGCTCGGCGCGGGTCGTCGGTGAGTTCGGTGATGAGTGCCGCCACACCGGCCCGGATGCGCTCCGCGGGCGAGCCTTCGGTCTCGGCGATGGCCGTGCGGGCTCGATCGAGCGCGGAACGCTGCACCTCGAGCAGAAGCTCGGCGGCCAGCGCGTCGAGATCGGGAAACGCCTCGTAGAAGAATCTTGGACCGACCTTGGCCTGTTCGCAGACCCCGCGCACGGTGAGCGCCGCGAGGCCCTGCGTGCCGACGATGGCCAGCGCGGCGTCGAGCAGCCGCCTGCGCCGATCCTCGCGACGCTCGGCGCTGGACACCCCGCGGTACGTGCCGGTGAATGCGCGAGTCACGCGGCCAGCTTGGCACAGCACAAGTTGGGAAACAAACGTGTACGGAAACGTACGTTTCCGATATCGTCGACTCATCGCAGCGTCGCGAAGGGATGGGCCATGAGTCTTCTCGTGCCACAAAGTGTCAGTGCGGTGTCCGACGGGGCCAGGCAGCTGCGGACCCAGCTGTCCTGGCGGGTCCAGCGCGTCGGCGTCCGTTTCGTGCGCCGTTATCCGACCAGGGTGCGTCCACTGGCCGAACCACCGGCGGGCAGCGGATTGCGCCCGACGGTCGGCGATTTCGGACCGCCGGGCATCGGATACACCTTGCACACCCTGGCCGATCCGATCGAGTTCGCGCGCGACCGCTTCGAGCGGTTCGGCCCGGTGCAGTGGATGGGCGTGCTCGGCAGGCCGGTGGTCACCGTCGGGAGCCCGGAGGCGTTCGAGGTCGTCATGCTCGATCGGGACAAGGTCTTCTCCGCGCAGCGCGGCTGGGAATGGCTCATCGGCCCGTTCTTCCGCGGCGGCCTGCTGCTGCGCGACTTCGACGAGCATCTGTTCCATCGCCGGATCATGCAGCAGGCGTTCACCCGGCCGCGCCTGGTCGGCTATCTCGAGCTGACCACGCCGCTGCTGCGCGACGGCATCCAGAAGTGGCGTCCCGCCGCGAACTTTCCCGTCTACAGCGCCATCAAGAAGCTGCTGCTGCAACAGGCCACCGAGGTGTTCGCGGGCGCCGCGCTCGGACCAGAGGGGACCAAGCTCGAGCACGCCTTCGAGGACGCGGTGCACGGCGGCACGGCGTTGGTCCGCGCCAATCTGCCCGGCGGGGTGTGGGCGCGCGGGCTGCGCGGTCGCCGGGTGCTCGAGGAGTACTTCCGCCGCGAGCTTCCCGTCAAACGCGCGGGCCAGGGCAACGACCTGTTCAGCGTGCTGTGCCGGGCCAGCACCGTGGAGGGGCACACCTTCACCGACGACGAGGTCGTCCAGCACATGATCTTCGTGATGATGGCCGCACACGACACCAGCACGATCGCCTCCGCCATGCTGGTGCACGAGCTGGGCAGGCATCCGGAGTGGCAGGAGCGGTTGCGCGCGGAATCCCGTGCGCTCGGCAAGGATTCGCTCGACTACGACGATCTGGACCGGCTGCCCGCGCTGGACATGGCGTTCAAGGAGGCACTGCGGATGTACGCGCCGGTCGCGCAGCAGGCCCGCGAGACCCTGCGCGACACCGACATCCTCGGCCACTACGTGCCGCGGGGAACACTGATCATGTGCGGCCCGTACACGATGATGCGCACCGACGAATTCTGGCGCGATCCCACCGCTTTCGACCCCGAGCGGTTCGCGCCGGAGCGCCGTGAGGACAAGTCGCACCGCTTCGCCTGGTCGCCGTTCGGCGGCGGGGCGCACAAGTGCATCGGGCTCTACTTCGGCGGGATGACGGTGAAGGCCGTGCTGCACCAGATGCTGCTCCGGTACCGCTGGACCGTGCCCGCGGACTACCAGGTGCCGCTGGTGGCGGGGACCGGTCCCACACCAGCCGACGGGCTGCCCATCCGGCTCGAACGGATCCGGCCGTGAGGCTCGCGGCCGACCGCGGCCGGTGCGAGGGGCACGGCATGTGCGAGGCGCTGGCGCCCGCGCTGTTCCGCGTCGGCGCGGACGGCGTCGTCGAGCCGCTCGTCGAGTCGGTATCGCCGCCGGATGCCGAGGTGGTGGCGCTGGCAGTCGACAGCTGTCCTGTCCAGGCGTTACGGTGGGCGGCGGATTGATTGTCATCGGCAAATATGTCGCTATACTCGCGAGGCTCGCCCTCTGACATCCTCGCGAGGAGACTCATGAACGAGTGGGATGGTGCGCATTCATCGGGTGCGGGACGCAAGATCACGCGCCGCACCGTGCTCGGCTGGGCGACGACGGCCGCTGTCGGCCTCGCCGCGTGCGACCGGGCGGCCGAGGAGGATCCCGCCGTCCGGAGCGAAGCCGACCTCATCGCGAACGAGGCCTACGTCTTCGGCTACCCGCTGGTGCTGATGCACGCGACGCGGGACGCCGCGCTGAAGAGCACGCCGATCAACCGCTTCCAGCACGCCGAGTCGCTGCCGACGCCGGATCGGCGCGACGTGGTGCGGATGAACCTGGACACGCTGTACTCCACCGCGTGGCTCGATCTTTCGCGCGGGCCGATCGTGCTTCAGGTTCCTGCGACCGACCCCGGCCGCTACTGGCTGATGCAGATCATGGATGCCTGGACCAACACCATCCACAATCCGAGCAGCGTGCGCCCCCAAGTCCGGCCCGGCGTGCCGACTCCGCCGTTCACCTACGTGATCACCGGCCCGAACTGGTCCGGCGCCCTCCCGGAGGATCTGACACCGCTGCCGACGCCGACCCCCACCGTCTGGATACTCGGTCGCATCCAGGTCAACGGCGCCGCCGACATCCCCGCCGTTCGTGACATCCAACGGGGGATACGGCTGGCGCCGCTCGACGACTGGGTCGCGCGCCGCGTCGCGCCCGCCGACCCGGTCGAACCCGCCGAACCGTCGAAGCCGCCCGCCGAGCAGGTCGACGACATGGACGCCAGAGACTTCTTCGACCAGCTCTGCGTCCTCATGGACACCGATCCACCCGCGCCCGCCGACGAACCCGCGATGGCACGGTTCGCCGAGATCGGGATCGCGCCGGGCGGCAGCGTCCGCGGCCTCTCCGACGCGGACTTGGCAGACGCGGCAACCGATGCCAAGCACACCATCGACGTCTACGTCGACCCGCAGACCCGAATAATCAACGACTGGACCTTCGATCCGCGAATCGGCACGTACGGCACCGATTACCTGCACCGCGCGTCCGTCGCGCGACACAACCTCGGCGCCAACCTGGCCGAGGACGCGATCTATCCCACCTACTACGGCACCGCGGACGACAACGGCACGCCCGCCCGGTTCCGCCTGCGCTTCGCCGCCGGACAGACGCCACCGGTCGACGCGTTCTGGTCGCTCACCGCGTACGGCGAGGACGACTACCTGGTGCCCAACCCGGCGGGTATCTACGCGGTGGGCCATCAGGTGCCCGTAGTGCCCGGCCTCGACGGCTCGATCGAGCTGGCGATTCAGCACGACGATCCGGGATCCGCGGTCCCACAGGGCAATTGGCTGCCGATTCCGTCGGAAGGCCCGTTCTCGCTCGCCATGCGGTTGTTCGCGCCGCGCCCCGAGGCGATCGCCGGCCGTTGGCAGCCGCCGCCGGTCACCCTCTTACCGTGAAGCGCGCGGCCGTCCCGTGCGTGCTGCGTAGTCTTGTCGCGACACGTCCGCCGAGCCGCGACCGGAGCGCCCCGTGACCGAACCAAGTCCCTTCCCGGTACGCGCGAGCGAGCGCCGCGCGCTCGACCGCGTCGGCGAACTCGCCGCGGAATTCCGTACTGTCGCGGCGGATTACGACGAACGTGCCGAGATCGCCGTCGAGCACCTGACCGCGTTGCGCGATGCCGAGGTCGATCGCGCGGTACTGCCGGAGCGCGTCGGCGGCACGGGCCTGAGCTATCAGGTGTTCGGACAGCTGGTGCGCACGCTGGCGAAGGCCGACCCCTCCACCGCGACCATCTGGACCATGCACGCGGGCGCGGGCGTCGCGCTGGCGGAGATCACCGCGGCGACGCTCGGTCCCTTCTTCGCCGAGGAATTCTTGGCGGGCAAGCGATTCGCTAACGCGCTCTCCGAACCCGCCAGCGGCAATCGGTTCCTCCAGCCGCAGCAGGAGGCGCTGCCCGCGCCCGGCGGCTGGGAGCTGACCGGCGCCAAGCGGTTCGTCTCCGGCGCCGAGATCGCCGACTACCTCTTCGTCAACGCCCTGGTCGACGGCGTGCCGACCTTCTTCGGCGTGGCGCCGGACGCGACGGTGTCGATCATTCCGATCTGGGACACCCTCGGGCTGCGCGCCACCCGCAGTCAGCTGCTGTCGTTCGAGCGAACTCTCCTGCGCGCCGAGTACCGCGGAAGACGGCCCGACGCGGGCGATTTCGCGGTGATCCCCGCCGGGCTGCCAGCCCTCTCGCTGGGCATCGCCGACGCGGCGCTGGACGCCCTGGTCGAGCACGCGTCGTCGCGGCTGATCCTCGGCGCCCCGCTGTCGCACCAGCAGTGGGTGCAGCACGAGGTCGCCGACGCGCAGACCAGGCTGGCCGCCGCGCATGCGCTGTACGAGCGCGCATTGTGGCAGGCGGACAACGGGATTCCGGCGTTCCTGCCCACGCTCGGGCGGGCCAAGTACCTCGCCAACAAGGTCGCCGTCGACGTCGCGCAACTCGGCGTGCGGGTCGGCGGCGCCTCCGGATACCTCAAGAGCTCGCCCATCCAGCGGCACCTGCGCGATGCCGAAGCCGGTCAGCTCATGGCGTATTCGACCGAGGTGCTCGCCGGTGTGATCGGCAAGGAAGTCCTCGGCGTGGTCGACGGGGAGTGATCCGGTCGCACGTCACGGGGTGACGATGGCGAAGCCGGGATCCGGCTTGTCGAACAGGCCGGGCAGCCGTGCCAGCGCCGCGGCGTCGCCCTCGATCGCGATCTCGCCGTCGCGCACCGCCGCGCGCAGATCGCCGCCCGCGAGAAAAGCCCGCAACAGCGCGGCGCGGGTGAGGACGATCGTGGCGTCCGGCGGGGGCAGTCCGTCGCCGGGGCGGCGGTCGTAGTGCACGAGCACACCGTTGCGCAGTTCGGCGCGGTGCGTGCGATCGCCCTCGTCGCGGAATCGCCAGTCGGTGACCAGCCGCGTGTCCCACGCCTTCGGTCCGTCGACGCGCAGCGACATCGCGTCGAACGCCTGCTCCACGCTGATCGCGGCGAGCAGGCCCGTCGAATTCGCCTGGGTCGGTGTGCCGAACGAGCCGTTGCGCAGTTCGTGCGCACCGCTGAGATAGAAGTTGCGCCAGGTGGCGTTCTCGGCGCCGTAGGCCAGCTGCTCGAAGGCGCTGGCCTGCAGATGCTTTGCCGTCGTATCGGCCGGGTCGGCGAAGACGACGTAGTTCACCATCTGCGCCACCCACCGATAGTCGCCCGCGTCGTAGGCGCGCTGCGCCTTCTTCAGGACCTCCTTCGCGCCGCCCATCGCCTCGACGTGGCGCTTGGCGGACTCGACCGGCGGATGTTCCCACAGGTGTGCGGGATTGCCGTCGAACCAGCCCATGTAGCGCTGGTAGACGGCCTTGACGTTGTGGCTGACCGAACCGTAATAGCCCTGTGCCGACCAGGTTTTCGTCAGCTCCGGCGGCAGCTGGATCAGCTCGGCGATCTCGGCGCCGACATGACCCTTGTTGAGCAGCCGCAGCGTCTGGTCGTTGAGGTAGCCGTACAGATCACGTTGCGCCGAAAGGAATTCCACGATCCGGTCGGTGCCCCAGACCGGCCAGTGATGGGAGGAGAACACCACGTCGCTGGCGCGGCCGTAGCGGTTGATCGATTCGGTCAGGTACTTCGACCACACGTGCGGGTCCCGGACCAGCGCGCCCCGCAGGGTCAGGATGTTGTGCATGGTGTGGGTGGCGTTCTCGGCCATGCACAGCACCCTGCGGTCGGGGAAGTAGAAGTTCATCTCCGAGGGCGCCTCGGTGCCCGGCGTCAGCTGGAACACCATGCGGACGCCGTCGATCGTCTCCTCTTGATCCGTGCGGACGATGTCGACGGTGGGCTCGATCAGGGTGACGGTGCCGAGCGAGGTGGTCTGTCCGAGGCCCGCCCCGATCTGTCCCTTCGGACCGCGCGGCAGGGCGGCGCCGTACATGTACGCCGCGCGGCGCGCCATCGCGGTCCCGGCGTAGATGTTCTCGGCGACAGCGTGTTCCAGGAAGCCGACGGGCGCGAGCGCCGGGCAGCGACCCTCGGCGACGTCCCGCTGGGTGGTCACGCCGAGCGCGCCGCCGAAGTGATCGACGTGGGAATGGCTGTAGATCAGACCGGTGACCGGACGGTTCCCGCGGTGCGCGCGGTAGAGCGCCAGTCCGGCGGCCGCGGTCTCGGCCGAGATCAGCGGGTCGATCACGATCACGCCGGTGTCGCCCTCGACCAGCGTCATGTTCGACAGGTCGAGACCGCGGATCTGATAGAAGCCGGGCGCGATCTCGTACAGTCCCTGCTTCACGGTGAGCTGGGATTGCCGCCACAGGCTCGGATGCGCCGACTGCGGGCAGGGTTCGCGCAGGAATGCGTAGGAGTCGTTGTCCCACACCACCTTTCCCCGCTCGTCGGTGACCACGCCTGGTTCGAGCGCGGCCAGGAAGCCGCGGTCGGCGTCGGCGAAGTCGGCGGTGTCGGAGAAGGGCAGGGTTTCGGCGGCCCGCTGGTTGGCGGCGCGAATGTGCTCGCTCGGGTCGGTCGGTGTCGCCGAGGGGCGCACCTGGTCGTCGTCCGCGCAGCCGCCGAGTCCGACGCCGACGCCCGCGGCCGCCAGCGCCGCCGCGCCGACGCCGAAGACGCCGCGCCGGGACACCCGCGGGCTCGTCGTGTCGCCGTTCTCCCGCTCGACCATGCGCGCTCCTAGCTCGTCGCGGGCGTTCGCCCCGTAGTTGCCGCCCATCGGCGGTTTCGGTCGACGATACGCACTATTGCAGTGATACTGCAATAGTGATTCCACCTCCGGATGTCGGCCGGACACGGGCCGGTCAGCGCTCGCCCGCGCGGTCTGTGATCGGATGCGGTCATGGCTGAGGGCACGACCGGCGCGCGACGGCGCCGCAATCCGGAGCAGACCCGGGGCGCGATCATCGACGCCCTGCTCGCCGCCGTGAAGGAGGGCATCTTCGCGCCGACGGCCAAGGACATCGCGCAGCGTGCGGGGGCCTCCGAGCGCAGCATCTTCGTGCACTTTCCGGCCATCGACGATCTGCGGATCGCCGCCGTCGACCGGCAGTCCGAACAGGTCGAGGCGCTGATCCGGACCATCGACCCCGCGCTGCCGCTGGACCGGCGCATCGAGCTGGTCGTCGAGCAGAGCGCCGACATCTTCGCGCTCCAGCGCAATCCCCGCGTGCTCGGCCTGCTCGAATCGCACAGCCTGCCCGCCGTCGACGCGCGAATGCGGCTGACCGACAGGCGGATTCGCGCCGCGCTCGCGCATGCGTTCGGCGCCGAACTGACGCGCGACGGCGAACGCGACGAGCAGCTGCTCGACGCGATCGACGCCACCGTCGGCTGGCCCTTCCGGCACCACCTGGTGGAACGGCGCGGACTTTCCCGTGCGGCCGCCTCCGCCGCCGTCCGGCGCGCGCTGGTGGCGCTGCTGGCCGCGGATCATTCCGGCCGGTCCGATTTCGGGTAGTCGACTACTCGCGCGATCCGGTTCGCGGTCGGCAGAATCGGCGAGCAAACAAGCCGAGTTCAAGGGGGTGCCAGATTGTCCGACGAGCGCAAGGCGTTGTCGCCCGCTCCGCACAACGAGCCGCCGCTGCGCGGCTTTCACGCACCGCGGCGGTACCAGCCGTGCCGGGTGCGCCCGCGCGGAGAGGCGACTGCCGGTGCGGGCGTTCAGCGCGTCGTCCGGGAATCGCACGCCACCGCGGTACAGGACGAGCTGCTCGTCTCGGCGCGCAAGTTCGCGGAGCGCTCGCTGCGCCTCACATTGGAGGTGCTGGACCAGCGCAGGCCGATCGGACAGCTGGCGTCCGTCGCCGACGCCGCGGTGGTGTCGGCGGTGCGCACCCTGATCGCGGGCGATCTGGCGCCGGGCCGCAGTCTGGGTGTCGCCGTGCTGGCGCGCGTCGCGGTGACACCGGTGGACGCGCGCACGGCGGAAGTCTTCGCCGGCTACGACCGCGGACCGCGACGATTCGCCCTCGCGGGCCGCATCGTGCACACCCGCGCGTCAGGTTGGCGCCTGACCGTGTTGCGCATCCGCTGAGTGGCATCGCGCCGCGCGATTTCGGCTTTCGCGGAGCTCGCAGGCCGGCCCGCCGAGTGGATCGTGCCTCGCGGCACGGCGAGCCGACGCCGATTCGGGTAGTTGGCTACCCGAGTCGCGCTCGACCGCCTTGCGCCACCCGAGGAAACCTCAGCGCGGCCCGTTGGTGTTCAGAAACAGCACGGGACCCGCACCGAAACCGCCCTCCGCGTTGCGGAAGTGCAACGCGGCCAGCGCCTTGGCGGTGTAGACCGGCTCCAAGACGAGACCCTCGCGTCCACGCGCGATCGCGGCCGCCTCGGAAGCGGCGGGGATCGGGTGACCGTAACCGGGGCCGAGCCAGTCTCTGGTGATCTCGAGATCGTCGGCCGTGAGCCGCGGTGGATCGAAGACCGCGCCGCGCTCGCGCAGCAGCGCGACCGTGCGGTCCGCCAACCGCAGCAGCGTCGGAGCGTCGAGGCGCAGGGTGTCGTTGACGACGACGCCGAACACCCGGGTGCGGAGTCCGGCGAGCCGCAGTCCGAGCGCCAGCCCGGCCGCCGTCCCGCCGGAGCCGATCGCGGTGACGACATGCGAGGGTTCGGGCAGGACGCCGGCGCGGACCTGCGCGCCGATCTCCAAACCCGCCTCGACGTAACCGAGGACGCCGAGCGGCGCGGAACCGCCCGCGGGCAGGTAGTAGGGGGCCGCGCCCGGGCGCCAGTGCTTGGCGTACAGCAGCGGAGCGGCGAGCACGGTGCGCAATTTGGTGCGGGTGCGGTGAATCTCCGCGCCGGAGGCCCGTAGACGCGCGAGTTGCGTCCGCACGTGCTCGTCGATCGGCTGGTCGATCAGCGCGAGCACCGTGCGCAGCCCGAGGCCGCGCCCGTACAGCGCTGCGGCGAGACCCCAGTTGGTGCCGATGCCGCCAACCGTCAGCAAGGTTCGGCGTCCGTCCCGCACCGCCTCGGGCAGCAGCCATTCCAGCTTGCGCACCTTGTTGCCGCCCCAGCCGCCGTCGCCGTAGCCGCTCTCGTCTTTCAGCCAGACCGGAGCGACGCCAGTGGAGAGCCCGTGCAGCGGTCGCACCGGTGTCGGCGCGGTGCCGAGCCGTTGGAAGGGGAGGTCGTCCGCGACCTCGGGGAAACGCTCGTGCAGCAGCGGCGTCGCTCGGGTGTCCATGGTCTCTCCAGCCTGCGGCGCCCGTGTGAAACGAGTCCGGTTTGGGCCGCGTGGCCAACCCTATGACACTCACATCCTCATATTCGACCCATGACGGGATTACTGAACTACCTTTGACCTGGTGCGACGCTCCGCGGATGCGGTCGAGCTGATCACGGCGTTCATCGCCGCCGTGGTCGGCGGACTGGCGCTCACCACACCGATCTCGCTGGCTTGGACCCGCGGGACCGCGACGCTGGAAATGGAGCTGCTGGCGCACAACCTGCCGAGGGCGACCGCGATCGGCTTCATCGTCGCCGTGATCGCCGCGGTCTTCACCTGCACCGCCGACTCGGCCGTGGTGGCGTGGCTGGTGGCGCTGTTCGGCACGGTCGTGCTGCTTATCAACCACACGATAAGCCGCGGTTTCTCCGCGCTCGCCCCGCTGACCACGCTCAACGACATCGATTCGCTGGCGGGCGGGATGCTGCTCGGCGGGCTGATGACCGCGGCGGGGCGGCACATGGTGTACGCGGGCGCGGCCACCCTCGGCGCGCTCACCAGCATCGTGATCGGCGACCTGAGCGTGCCCGGCATCGGTCACCCGATCGCGCCGGACGTGCCCGCCGGCTTCGTGACGGACTCGCCGCCGCTCTGGCTGCTCTGGCCGACCGTCGCGCTGGTGCTGGTGTGCGCGCTGCTGAACAGGCATCGACGCCGTGAGTCGGTGATCGGGGTCGAGCTGCCGTTGCGCCCGATCCTCGCGGCGTTGCTGATCCTGCTCATCACGCTCGGTAGTTCGGAGTGGCTGGCGCACCGGGGCACGACGCTGATCGAGGTGCTGCTCATCGCCGCCCTCACGGTGGTCACGGTGCTCGTCGGAGCGCTGCTGCTGCCCGGACGCGACGGGGTGATCGTCGTTCTCAGCACGGCCATCGCGGCGTCCGGCGGTGCGATCGTTGTCACCGCGCTGTCGGGATGGACTGTGCCGCTGCTGCTCGGCGCCACCGTGGGCGGCATGCTGCTCGGGATGGCCCGTCCGCTGCCGCTGGTCGGGCTCGCGGCGACCGCCGCGCTCAGCGCGTTCGCCGCGGCGACCGCGCGGCCCGAAGGCCCGACTCCGGCGGCGACCATCACAGGCTGTCTGCTGCTGGCGTTGATCACCGGATACTGCTTCGGTACGGCGCAGCCGATCCAGAGCCCGAGCAAGGTGCTGGCTCTCTCGCTGCTGTACGTGCCCGGCGTCGTCGTCGCGCTGCGTGGGCGCATCTTCGGCGGTGAGCTGGACATCCAGCGCCGCTACGTCGATCCCGACCGATTGCTCGCCGCGGTGCCCGGCCTCACGGCGATCTTCATCACCGGCGGTTGCGCACTCGCCGTGGTGCTGTTGTACAGGCTGCGGCCCGAGAAGCCCGAGACCGAGTCCGCCGACAGCTCCCGCCCCGTCGCGCGCTAACGTCGCGGGCATGCGGCTTCACGTGGGATGTGCGATGTGGACGCACGCGGCATGGCAGGAGCGGCAGCTGGGACCCGCGGAACGGTTGCGCTGGTACGCCGAGCGCTGCACCGCGGTCGAGGGCAACACCACGTTCTACGCGACTCCCGCGCGCCACACCGTCGAATCCTGGGCCGAGCAGACCGCGCCCGATTTCCGTTTCGTGGTGAAGCTGCCCAAGCCGATCACCCACGAGCGCAGGCTCACCGGCGCAGACCAGGAATTGCGCGCCTTCCTCGGCGCGATGGAGCCGCTCGGGCCGCGCCTGCACACCCTGTGGGTGCAGCTGCCCGGTTCCTTCGGTCCGGCCGATCTCGGCGCGCTCGCGGCGTTCCTGCGCGAGCTGCCCGCGGATCACCGGTGCGGGGTCGAGGTGCGGCACCCGGCCTTCTTCGAGGACCGGCGCGCGGGTCAGGCGCTGGAGCGCGTGCTCGCGCGGGTCGGCGCGGAATGGATAACCTTCGACACCACAGTGCTTTTCGATGGTATCGCGGCCGGCCCGGCGGAGCAGGAGGCGCGGTCGAAGAAGCCGCGCGTGCCGCGGCGTACCGAAGCGCTGACCGAATTCCCGATCGTGCGGTACCACGGTCGCGACGACGTCGAGCGCACCGTCGCCGGGTGGCGTCCTTGGCTCGACACGGTGACCGTCTGGCTGCGCGAGGGACGCTCGCCGACGGTATTCCTGCACACCCCCGACAACGCGGGCGCGCTGGACTTGGCCCGCCGCTTCCACGCCGAGGTCCGCGCCCGGATCCCGGAACTCGACCCGCTGCCCGAACCGGTGGCGGACGAGCCGATGACGCTGTTCTGATTCAGTAGCTCGAACCCGCGTTCAGCGACTCAAACATGCGTTCAGCAGCTCAAACCCAGCACCGTCGACGCGAAATCCACGAACAGCGGGGCCAATTCGGGCACCTTCGCCGGTCCGTCCGAGACCAGCGTGCGACGGGTCCGCTCGCCGATCGCCTCGGGAATCAGTGCGATCAGGTCGTCCGCCAGCTCGGGCAGGGTGGCGTCGGCCGCGCGCTCCTGGCGGTAGAAGACGCGGTAGAGCTCGGCGAAACGGTCGACGGCGAGGTCGCGGTAGGCGACGGCCGCCTGGTCGACCTTGAACGACTCCACGAGTACGACGTACGCGAAATCCGGTTCGGTGACGATCATTTCGCAATAGGTGTGCACGATGGAGCGAATCTTGGCGCGGGCGTCGGCATCCGTCGGGAGCTGGGCGAGCTCCTCGGCGATGCGGGTGGCGACGATGTCGATGCCGGTGTGCACGGCCTCGACGAAGCATTCCTCTTTGTTGGCGAAGTGTTCGTAGAAGGTGCTGCGCGACACCCTGGCCCGTCCGACGACGTCGGAGAGCGTGGTCGCGGAATAGCCTTTGGCCCGCACGCTTTCCACCATCGCGGTGATGAGCCTGCCGCGCTGGGAGGTGAGCACCGCTTCGCGGGTCGCGCGATGCCGCTCGGCGAAACCGGTTCTCGGTAACGCCATCGGACGTATGGTCGCCTGCTCTCGGCGCATGTGTGCCTCTCTGTCGGAACGATCGAGATCGGACACGGCCCCGCCGATCGTGTCGCCTCGGGTCCCACCCGGGCGACATTATGCCGTGTGGTCTTCATCCTCTCTGCGCCATTCATCCGTCATCTTCGGCGCATTTGTGCAATCTTGTTATTGCGCAATGGCATTGATACGGAGGGTGCGGCGGAGTCATGGCGTCGAACGCGTTCGATCTCGGCAGCCGCACTGTCGCGCGTCGCGGTGCCCTGCGCCGCGGCAGAGACGCGGCGACGGTGCCGTTGTGGCCGGGCATGATCCCGCCGCAGCAAGTCGGACAGCCGCTCCCCGCGCAGCGGAAGAAACGGCCGTCGCGGCGCAGGCGACCGCGGAACCGGCGGAGTCCCTGGCTCGTCGGCGGCGCGACCGTCGGCGCGTCGCTCGCGGCGGTGGCGGTGGTGCTGGTGTACGCCGCTGAGGTGACCGAACCGCGCCAGTCGGCGACGGTCGCCGACCCGGTGCTCGGTGGGGGACCCGGCTGTGAGCCGACCCGCTCCGACCAGTTGGTGCGCGGCAACGGCACCGGCTCGCTCGCCAGCGGACCCGACGCCATCCTCGCCTTTCAGCACGCCTACTACGTGACCAAGTCCGGTGTCGCGGCGCGGGCGGCGACGACGCCCGACGCGGCGGTGTCGCGTGTCGACGTCATCGAGGCGGGCATCGCCTCGGTCCCGGTGGGGACCAGCCACTGCGTGCTGGTGCTGCCGCTGCCGGACGGCCGCTTCGACGTCGTGATCACCGAGACCCGACCCGACGCGGCGGTGCGCACCTATCGACAGTTCGTGACCGTGACCCCGCGCGACGGGGACGTCCTGATCAGCAAGATCGCACCGCCGGACCGGTAACTCCGGACTTCGGTGCCGTTCGGGTTCCGGCGCGCCCAAGTTCTGATACATTCCTGTATCGAATACACGGGTGTATCGAACCGGGGGTCCGGCGAGAGGAGTCCACGATGGCGTCGTCCACCGCGGGAACGCCGGCGCGCCCGGCGACCCGCAGACGGGTCGCGACCCGCAAACGCCTGCTCACCGCCGCGTACGAGGTCTTCGCCGAGGACGGGTTCGGCCGGGCCACGGTCGAGCGAGTCTGCGAGCGCGCCGGTTTCACCCGCGGCGCGTTCTACTCGAACTTCACCTCGCTCGACGAGCTGTTTCTCGCCATGTGGGAAGAACGCTCGGCCGCGATGCTCGCCGATGTCCGCACCGCCCTGGACGACATCTCCGTCGAGGGCGTCGCAGACCTCCGCGACGCGGTGGACCGGCTGCTGCGCGCCGTCCCGCTGGACGAGGCGTGGTACCGGATCACCGCCGAGTTCACCAGCCACGCGCTGCGCACACCGACGCTGCGCCGGGTGATGGCCGCCCGCGAGGAGGCGATCGTCGCGGCGTTGATGCCGACCGTGGTGACCGCGCTCGGCCGGGTCGGGCGCGGCGTGCCCGACCCGGAGGCGCTCGGCCAGGCCATGGTGGCCGTGCACGACGGCACCGCCGTGCAGGTGCTGATGGAACCGCGCAGCCGCACCGCGCTGCGGCGGCGCACCGACCTCTTCTGTCACGTCGTGCTGGCCTACAGCACGCCAATCGAAGGATGAACATGACCAACTGCAGTCCCGAATTCGCGCGCGAGGCCGATGTCATCGTGGTCGGCGCGGGCCTTGCCGGCCTGGTCGCCGCCCACGAGCTGGTCAAGGCGGGCCGCAAGGTGCATCTGCTCGACCAGGAGAACCGCAACAACCTCGGCGGGCAGGCGTTCTGGTCGCTCGGCGGGTTGTTCTTCGTGGACAGCCCGGAGCAGCGGCGCCTCGGCATCAAGGACTCCTACGAACTGGCGCTGCAGGATTGGCTCGGCTCGGCCGGCTTCGACCGCGACGACGAGGACCTCTGGGCGCGCCAGTGGGCCGAGGCGTACGTGCGCTTCGCGGCCACCGAGAAGCGGGATTACCTGCACGCCTTGGGTTTGCGGGTGACTCCGCTGGTCGGCTGGGCCGAGCGCGGCGGTGCCGCCGCCGACGGCCACGGCAATTCGGTGCCGCGCTTCCATCTCACCTGGGGTACCGGCCCCGAGGTCGTGCGGGTCTTCCAGGAGCCGGTGCTCGAGGGTGAGCGCCGCGGACTGGTCGGCTTCAGCTTCCGGCATCGGGTGGACGAGTTGATCGTCGAGAACGGCGCGGTGGTCGGCGTGCGCGGCGCGGTCCTGGAGGATACCGACCTCGAGCGCGGCAAAGCGTCGTCGCGGACCGAGGTGGGGGAGTTCGAGTTTCGGGCCGAGGCCGTCGTGGTGACCTCCGGCGGCATCGGTCACAACCACGAGATGATCCGGCGCAACTGGCCCACCGAGCGGCTCGGTCCCTGCCCGGAGACGCTCATCTCCGGCGTTCCGGCGCACGTCGACGGCCGGATGCTCGCCATCTCGGAGAGCGCGGGCGGCGCGATCGTGAACCGGGATCGCATGTGGCACTACACCGAAGGCATCCACAACTGGGATCCGATCTGGCCCGATCACGCCATCCGTATCATTCCCGGGCCGTCCTCGCTGTGGTTCGACGCCAACGGAAAGCGTTTGCCCGCACCGTGTTTCCCCGGTTTCGACACCAACACCACGATGAAGGCGATCCTGGCGAGCGGCTACGACTACTCCTGGTTCGTGCTGACCCAGTCGATCATCGAGAAAGAGTTCGCGCTGTCGGGTTCCGAGCAGAACCCCGACATCACCGGCAAGGACCTCAAACTCACCCTCAAGAGCCGGGTGGCCAAGGGCGCGCCCGGCCCGGTGGAGGCGTTCAAGCAGCACGGCGTCGATTTCGTCGTCGCCGACACGCTGCGCGAGCTGGTCGACGGCATGAACAAGATCGCGCGCGGACCCCAGCTCGACCACGACGACCTGGAGCGACAGATCGTCGCCCGCGACCGCGAGATCGACAACAAGTACGGCAAGGACGCCCAGCTGATGGCGATCACCAACGCGCGCCAGTACTTCGGGGACAAGGCGGGCCGGGTCGCCAAGCCGCACCGCATCCTCGATCCCAAGGCGGGTCCGCTGATCGCGGTGCGGCTGAACATCCTCACCCGCAAGACCCTCGGCGGCTTGCAGACCAACCTCGATTCCCAGGTGATGCGCCCGGACGGCACCCCGCTGCCCGGCCTGTACGCCGCGGGCGAGGTCGCCGGCTTCGGCGGCGGCGGCGTGCACGGTTACAACGCGCTGGAAGGCACCTTCCTCGGCGGCTGCATCTTCTCCGGCCGCGCCGCGGGTCGCGCGCTCGCCAAGAAGCTCGCCTGACGTTAGTCGCTGCTACGGTCGCCGGTGCGGATCAGCGCACCGGTTCGATCGGCAGCTGTCGTGCCGTAGCCGAAAGACGCAGGGCGGCAGGAGCGGTCGGTGGGACGACCGGGCGGCGCGGCGGGATCGGGTCGAGTCGCCGGTACGGTGCGCCGAGTGCGGGGCGCGGATCGGCCTCACCCTTGTTCGGCCACAACGAGACCGCGCGTTCGGCCTGCGCGGTGATGGTCAGCGATGGATTGACGCCGAGATTCGCCGAGATCGTCGAGCCGTCGATGACGTGCAGGCCGGGGTGACCGTAGAGCCGGTGGTACGGATCGACGACGCCCGTCTCGGCCGAGTCGCCGATCACGCAGCCGCCGATGAAGTGCCCGGTCATCGGGATGTTCAGTACGCCGGATGAGGTGCCGATGGGAAAGCCGTCGATCTTGCTCGCCACCCGGCGCGCCACCTCGTGCCCGGCCGGCAGCCAAGTCGGATTGGGTTGGCCCGCACCTTGTTTCGTGGTCATCGTGCGGCGGCCGAACCAGTTCCGTTTGGTATAGGTGGTGATCGAGTTGTCCACCGACTGCATCACCAGCAGGCCGATCGTCTGCTCGGACCAGCGCCGCGGGGTGTGCGCGCGCAGCACGTCGCGGCGGCCGCGCCACAGCGCGCGCAGCCACAGCCCGACGCGCGGGGTATCGCCGCTGACCAGCACCGTGGCCATCAGGGACAGGGCGTTGCTGCCTTTGCCGTAGCGCACCGGCTCGATGTGGGTGTCCGCGTCGGGGTGGATCGAGGAGGTGATGGCCACGCCTTTGGTGAAGTCGGCGTCGGCGCGGCGGCTGCGCGCGCCGAGCAGCTCCTCGGAGTTGGTGCGCGAGAGTTGCCCGAGCATGCCCGAGATTCCGGGCAGCGAGCCGGTGTCGCGCAGGCGGTGCAGCAGGCGCTGGGTGCCGAGCGCGGCGGCCGAGAAGACCACCTGCTCGGCGGTGAACTCGCGGCGCTGCTTGCGTACGGTGCGGCCGGTGCGCTGCGTGGTGATCGTGAAACCGCCGCCCTCGCGTGGTCGCACGTCGGTCACCGTGGCCAGGGGATGCACTGTGGCCCCGGCCTTTTCGGCCAGATACAGGTAGTTCTTGACCAAGGTGTTCTTCGCGTTGTGGCGGCAGCCGGTCATGCACTCGCCGCAGTGCGTGCAGGCCCGCCGGTCCGGACCGACGCCGCCGAAGAACGGGTCCGGCACGTCTTGTCCCGGCCGGATGCCGGGGCCGCCGAAGAAGACGCCGACCGGCGTGCTGCGGTAGGAGCCGGCGACGCCGAGGTCCTCGGCGACCTCGCGCAGCACCCGGTCGGACTGGGTCGTGGCGGGGTTGGTCGTCACGCCGAGCATGCGCGCGGCCTGGTCGTAATGCGGCGCGAGTTCCGCGCGCCAGTCGGTGATGTGACCCCACTGCCGGTCGGTGAAGAACCGTTCCGGCGGTTCGTAGAGGGTGTTCGCGTAGACCAGCGAGCCGCCGCCCACACCCGCGCCCGCCATCACGAAGGTGTCCTTCAGCAGCGCGAGGCGCTGGATGCCGTAGCAGCCGAGTCGCGGCGCCCAGAGGTATTTCCGCAGCCGCCAAGAGGTTTCGGCGAACTCCTCGTCGGTGAAGCGGCGACCCGCTTCCAGCACCCCGACCCGGTATCCCTTCTCGGTCAGCCGCAGCGCGGTCACGCTGCCGCCGAACCCCGAGCCGACGACCACCACGTCGTAGTCGAATGTCATGGACCTGCGCCTTCCGCTCCCGCCGATGTCGTGGAACAACGCTAGGAGCGGGCGGCCCAAGGACAGGACAGACCTGCGGCCAAGAAATCCACATTTCCGGCCACTCGGTGGCGCCGGTCCGAGCCTCACATCCGGCGCAAGGCCAGGTCCGCGAGCTCGGTCCAGTCGGCGAGCACCTGCTTGCGGCGGGCGCGGTCGCGGCCGACCATCTCGTCGAGGGTCGCGCCGCGCACGAGGTTGATGGTGAGCCAGAAGGCGGAGTCGAGGCGGGCGCGGGGGATTTCCGGGCCGACGAGCTCGGCGCAGCGGTCGAGCAGTTCGACGGTGAGATCGTGCTGCACGCGCAGCATTTCGCGGCGCAACTCGCGGTCGTTGGCGATGCCCACGTAGAGCTCGACGCAGGCGCGGCCGAGTTTGCCCGCGAAGGTGGCGGTCACCAGCTCGACCAGCACGGCCCCCGCGGCGGAGTTCTCGGGCAGCGTGCGCAGGCGGCGGTGCAGCGCCTGGCGCTGGCGCTCGGTGAGATGTCCGATGGTCTGGGCGAACAGCTCCTGGCGGGTGTGGAAGTGGTGCAGCTGGGCGCCACGGGTGACGCCGGCCCGCGCGGTGATGTCGGCGATGGAGGCGCCGCCGTAGCCCACCTCGGCGAGGCTGTCGATCGCCGCGTCCAGCAGCTGCGCGCGGGTCCGCAGACTCTTCTCCTGGTGCTTGTTCGGCGGCAGATCGGAAACCATCAGTGCAGTATAGCGGGCGGAAAGTACATGCTGTCTTGCATGCAATTGGATGTTGGCCATAATGTGTTGGCAAGCCGACCACCCCGCACGCGGAGATGATGAGATGCCTGTCGACCGACTGCTGCCCACCGAGGAAGCGCGCGATCTGATCGAGCTCACCAGGGAGATCGCCGACAAGGTGCTCGAGCCGAACGCGGCGGAGTTCGAGAAACAAGAGAAGTACCCCGAGGAAGCGTTCCGCGCCCTGGGCGCGGCCGGGCTGCTCAGCCTGCCCTACCCGGAGGAGTTCGGTGGCGGCGGTCAGCCCTACGAGGTGTACCTCCAGGTGCTGGAGGAACTGGCCGCGCGGTGGGCGGCGGTCGCGGTGGCGGTCAGCGTGCACAGCCTCTCCTGCCACCCGCTTTTCGTCTTCGGCACGTCCGAGCAGCAGCGGCGATGGCTGCCGGAGATGTTGTCCGGCAACATGATCGGCGCGTACAGCCTCTCCGAAGCGCACGCCGGTTCCGATGCGGCGGCGCTGCGCTGCAAGGCCACCGCGGTCGAGGGCGGGTACCGGATCGACGGCACCAAATCCTGGATCACCAACGGCGGACGGGCGGACTACTACACCCTGTTCGCGCGCACCGGCGAGGGGTCTCGCGGCGTCTCCTGTTTCCTCGTCCCCGCCGGCACCGAGGGCCTGAGCTTCGGCAAGCCCGAGGAGAAGATGGGCCTGCGCGCGGTGCCGACCACGACCGCCGCGTACGACGGGGCGTTCCTGCCCGCCGAACGATTGATCGGCGCCGACGGTCAGGGTTTGTCGATCGCGTTCAGCGCCTTGGATTCCGGACGTCTCGGCATCGCCGCCGTGGCGACCGGCCTCGCGCAGCGCGCCCTGGACGACGCGGTGGCCTACGCCAAGGAGCGTGAGGCGTTCGGCCGCCGCATCATCGACCACCAGGGCCTCGGCTTCGTCCTCGCCGACATGGCCGCCGCCGTGGACTCCGCCCGCGCCACCTACCTCGACGCCGCTCGCCGCCGCGACGCCGGCCTGCCCTATTCGCGACAGGCCAGCGTCGCCAAGCTGGTCGCTACCGACGCCGCCATGAAGGTCACTACCGACGCGGTCCAGGTATTCGGCGGCTACGGCTACACCCAGGACTTCCCGGTCGAGCGCTACATGCGCGAGGCCAAGATCACCCAGATCTTCGAGGGCACCAACCAGATCCAGCGCTTGGTCATCGCCAGGGATTTGGCCCAGTCCTGAATCTCAGAGGCCGCCGCCGCCACCGATCAGCCACGGGTTGAAGGTGCACGCCAGTTCGGTCGGGGTGGTCGGGTCGAGTGCGCGCAGCGCGATCGAGGCGGAACGGGGCGAGTACATCATGGTCAGGTGGTCGGAGACGTCCTGCTCGCAACCCGCCTGGAGGGTGATGTTGTCGACCGTGGCGTCCGGGCCTGCGCGCAGGAAGGTCCAGTCGTAGGGGTTGGTCACCTCGTCGTAGCGTGAGCCGACCGAGGTGTAGGCCACCCCGGGGACGGTGTCGCCGTTGGCGTTGAGCGTCGCGTAGAACGCGGAACCGACGGCCTGCTGGATGTTGGAGAGCCCGACGATCGGCTCGTAGAAGCCCAGGATGTTGACGCCGAGGTTGTTGATCGCGCGCCCGAGCGAGGCCATGCCCATCAGTGAGGTGCCGTGGTGGGTAGCGCCGAAGGTGATGAGCTTGTCGACCTTGCCCTCGCCGCCGTCGAACTTCAGGTACCGGTTGGCCACGGTGCCGCCTTGCGAGTGCCCGACGATGTCGACCTTCTCCGAGCCGGTCGCCGCGCGCACCTGCTCGACGAATTCGGCGAGCTGGCGCGAGGATTCCTCCATCGGGCCCACGCCGAAGCGGCCGGGCAGGACGGTGCCGATGCCGCCGCCCTCCATCAGCCCGGAGCGGCCGAAGTTGAAGGCGAAGACGCAGTAGCCTGCCTTGGCCAGCCGCGGCGACATGTAGGCGAAGGTGTCGTAGGCGTTGAGCCAGGTGCCGTGCAGCAGCACCACCGGACGGGGATGCGCGGCGCTCGGCTTGCAGTCCCACCGGTTGGCGCCCGGCGGCGCGGCGTCGGGGTGGGTCAGTCCGTAGGCGAACGCGGCGAGCGCCGCGGTCATCTCCGGTCCCTCGCCGACAGCTGCCGAAGCGGTGCTCTTGGCCCAACCGGAACCGCCGCTGCCGGTGTCCACGATCGCCTTCGGCTGCCGTCCGTCGGCGGCCGGCAGCAACCCGGCGGTGATGGCGTCGGCCAGTGCCTGCGCGGCGGGCTCGGCGGTCCCCGCCACGGCCGGGTCCGCGCTCGTCACCCCCGCACCGGATCCTTGCGCCAGCGCCAGCCCCGCGATCAGCGCGGCGCAGGCGAGCGCGCGCATGCGTCGTTGCCTCGTTGCAAACATTTCCGTACTTCCCATCCGCTCGAATCCGCCCCCCGTGAATCGATATGGCGCAGAACACAATTGGACGCACGATGTGACGTGCGCCATCTCGCGGTGGCGGTACAGAAAATTCAATACCGGATGGTCAGGGGCGTCACTACACGGCCGGACGAAGAAAATCGAGAGGCCCTTGTCGTCGGTGACAAAGTTCTTGGCGGTCGCGACCGACGCGTTGTCGTGAACCCTGTCGTCGGCAACAATCGGCCCATGGCTGTCGCTTCACCCCCGGTGACCGGGGACCTCCCACTGGTTGCCCGTTTGCTGACCAGATGGCCCCAGATCGCCGAGCGGATGCTCGCCGCCGGTCTCGGCGCCACACCGCCCGCCGCCGAGCTGCCCGCGGGGCATTTCACCGCCGAGGTCCTGCCCACCATCTACGCCTGCGGGCGCGCCGTGCTCCAGGCCATCGGCGAAGAACGCGTGTTCAGCAGGGCCGAGGTCGCCGCGTTCGTGGTGCCGGTCGCCGAACGGCACGCCGAGGACCGTTTCCCGCTGGCGATCCTCATCGAGGCCATCCACGGCTCCGCGCAGTCGGTGCTCGCCGAGGCCGCCGCGCTCGCCAGGGCCGACGAGAAGGACGACCTGGTCGTCGTCGGCTCGCGGCTGCTCGACCTGCTGATGCACATCAACATCACCGTCGTGGAGACCTACACCGAGGTCGAGCAGTCCATCTACAACGCCGAGCGCGAGGCGCGCCGCGAACTCTGCGCCGCACTGCTGCGCGGTCAACCCGCCGACGAGCTCGCCGCCCGCGCGGACACGCCGCTGACCGACCGCTACACCGTGCTCGCCATCCACCTGCGTCCGGACGACCAGCACAACTCGGTCGCCGACCTGCTCGCCCGCCGCCGCATCCGCATCCTGCACCGCACGCTGGACGCGCTCAGCAACGGCACCGCGCTGGTCACCTTCGACGGCGGTACCGGAATCGCCTTGCTGCCCAACCACTCCGAGTCCGCCGCGCCCGATGCCGCGCGCCATCGCGGACTCGCCACCGAGCTCGCCGAGCAGTTCGGCACCCCGGTGTATCTGGCCGAATCCCGCGGCGTCCTGCGCGCGGATCTGCCCGGCTCCGCGGAGCAGTCCGCCGAGGTGGCGACCCTCGCTCGGCTGCTCAACCGCCCGACCGGCCGCTACCAGCTCGACGACCTGCTGCTCGAGTACCAGCTCACCAGGCCTGGCCCGGCGCGCGACCGGCTCGCCCAGCGCATCGCCCCGCTGCTGAGCAACCCGCACCTGCTCGAGGCGCTGGAGGCGCACCTGGAGTACGGCTCGGACCGCAAGGCCGCCGCCGCGCGCCTGCACGTGCACCCGAACACATTCAGTTACCGGCTGCGCCGCATCGCCGAGCTCACCGGCATCGATCCCGCCGACCCCACCAACTCGCGGATGCTCGCCGCGGCGCTCACCATCCACCGGCTCTACCCGGCGAACGACACCGCCTAGCCGCTGGCGATGCGTGCCTCCGCCTTCGCTCCGGCCGTGCGCGGGCTATGGGTGGACTGCGTCCAGCTGCGTGGAATTGGCCTTCTGGTGGTACATCGCGGTGTCGGCGTCGTGCAGGATCTCGGTCGCGGTGCGCGGATCGCCGGGCACGATCAGCGTGACCCCGATCGACGCCCGGACCGCGAGCCGATGTCCTTGCGCGACAATCGGTTCCGCCACCGAGGCGGCCAGCCGCTGGATGACCGCCTCCGGGCCTGCCGCGTGCCCGCCGAGCAGGACGAGGAACTCGTCGCCGCCGAGCCTGCCGACCAGATCGCCGCGGCGCACCGCGCGTAGCAGACGCTGGGCGACGATCTGCAGGACGACGTCGCCGACCACGTGGCCGTGCGAGTCGTTGATGGCCTTGAACCCGTCGAGGTCGACGAACAGCACCGCCGACAGCGGGCCGCCCGCCGGATCGGCGAGGGCCGTGTCGAGATCGGACAGGATGGTCGGCCGGTTCAGCAGCCCGGTCAACCCGTCGTGCGTGGCCTGGTACTGCAACTCGCGCTGGCTGGCCCTGGTGGTGGTGATGTCGGTGAACGAGCTGACCACCGGCGATTTCCGGTCGGTCGGATTCAGTAGACAGCAGTTGCCCGCCAGCCAGCGGCGGTGATGGTCGGTGCCGTCCACGCCGAAGACGAAGCGGGTGATCGGCTCGCCGGTCGCCATGGTGCGCGCGACCGGATGCCGGGTGGCGGGTAGCGGAACGCCGTCGATGTCGACCATGCGCAGCGGCAGCGCGTCGAACCGGGCGCCGACGAGTTGTACACCGCGACAACCGAATATGCGCAGCGCGGCCGGGTTGATCGATTCGATCATGCCCTGCCTGCTTATCACGACGACGCCCTCCTCCAGCTGCGAGACGATCGCGGTGAAGTGCTGTTCGGCCCGGCGCTGGGCCTGCTCGGCCGCGTGCTGGGCGCTCAGATCGTGCAGCACCACCTGGTAGGCGCGCCTGCCCTGCCAGATGGTGACCACCGAGACGATCTGCACCGGGATGCGGGCACCGTCGGCGCGCAGCAAGGTGAGGACCGCCCGCTGGGAGGCGTCGCCGGTACTGCGCAAACCCTCGATTCGGGCCAGCGTCGAAGCGACCGAATCGGGTGCGACGAAGTCGCTGACCTGGCGTCCGACGATCTCGTTCGCGGACCCGGCCGCCAGCAGGCGAACCCCGGCCGGATTGAGATAGACGACGACGCCGCCTTCGTGTACGCAAATGGCATCGGGGGAGTGTTCGACCAGCGATCGGTACCGCTCGGCCGCCTGCTCCGGATCGCCCACCATGGTGTTGTTCTCGTCCATGCGAATCCCCGTTCGACGAACGACGCGCGGTCGGTGTCCACATTGCTTGGAACCCGCCGAATCCAGCGATCGCCCACCCTGCCGATCCGAACGGGGTTTGGTGCTGCCATCCACTAGCCGAGAGCGAGATTATGAGACTCGTTGGTATCGAAGGTCAAGGATACCGCCTGCGGTTAATGAACAGCAATCGCCGCGCCCGCGTCGTCCCGCGTCCGCTCGGCCTCGATGGCGAGGCCGAGCGGCCCACCGGTAAGCTCGCCGGGTCGCAGCATCCCCTTGATCTATCAGTACGACACAGCAGATCGCTTGTGGCGCATGGCTTGGTCGCGCGCGGCCGCCGGATGCGCTTTGTTCCGAACGCAAGATCGCAACCGTTGGACGATCAGAACCAGGGCATCTACATGACCAATACGACCACCCAGGCTCCGGCGCCGAAGCCGGACCTGGCGGCCGAGGCAGGCGCGCAACTGTCGCATCGGCAGATTCTCACCATCCTCTCCGGCCTGCTGCTCGGCATCTTCCTCGCCGCGTTGGACCAGAACATCGTGAGCGTCGCGATCGTGCCGATCGCCAACAGCCTGAACGGATTCGACGAACAGGCCTGGGCGACAACGGCCTATCTGATCACCGCGACCATCACCACGCCGCTCTACGGCAAACTCGCCGACATCTACGGCCGTAAACCGTGGTACCTCATCGCGATCGGGCTGTTCGTGGCCGGCTCGGTGGCGTGCACGTTCGCCACCTCGATGTACGAGCTCGCCGCGTTCCGAGCGTTCCAAGGACTCGGCGCGGGCGGCCTGATGTCGCTGGCGTTCACCATCGTCGGCGACATCGTCCCCGCCCGCGAAAGGGTCCGGTACCAAGGCTATTTCATGGTGGTGTTCGGTTCCTCCACCGTGTTGGGCCCGGTGCTCGGCGGATTGTTCTCCGGCTACGACCAGCTCGCGGGCCTGGAGGGCTGGCGTTGGGTGTTCCTGGTGAACGTGCCCATCGGCTTGCTCGCGTTCGTGGTCGTCGCCAAGGTGCTCGACGTGCCGCACCAGCGCCAGCGGCACCGCATCGACTGGTTCGGCGCGCTGACGCTCACCATTTGCGTTGTGCCGCTGCTGATCGTCGCCGAGCAAGGTCGCGAATGGGGCTGGACCTCGGACCGGGCGCTGATCTGCTACGGCGTCGGCGCGGCGGGGCTGGTGCTGTTCGTGCTCGTCGAGTTCCTGATGAAGGACGCGGCGCTGATCCCGCTGCGGTTGTTCCGCAACTCCACGTTCAGCGTGTCCATCGTGGGCGGCTTCATCGTCGGCATCGCGATGTTCGGCGCGATCGTGCTCGTGCCGCTGTATTACCAAGTGGCGCGGGGCTATTCGCCGACCAAGGCGGGTCTGCTGATGCTGCCGCTGGTGGTCGGCATCATGATCGGCGCGCAGATCGCCGGAATCATCACCAAGCTCACCGGCAAGTACAAGATCCTGCCGGTCGCCGGCTGCTTCCTGATCGCGCTCGGCGCGGCGCTGCACGGCAGGGTGCACTACGACAGTCCGCTGTGGGAGCCGCTGCTGTACGGCGGAGTGATCGGCTGCGGCCTCGGCGCGTGCATGCAGACGCTGATCATCGCCGCGCAGAACGCAGGCCCGCGCACCGACATGGGCGTCTCGACCGCGGCCGCCACCTTCTTCCGTCAGATGGGCGGCACGCTCGGCGTCGCGATCTTCCTGACCATCCTGTTCAACCTGCTGCCCGGCCGGATCGTCGACGCCTTCGGCGGGCAGCTGCCGGAAGGCTTCGACACCGCCCGGCTGGGCGAGCTGCAGAGCGACACCGGTGAGCTCGCCGCCATGCCCGCGGACATTCGCGCGCCGATCCTGATCGGCTTCACCGACGCGATGGCGGGCGTGTTCTACGTCGCGGCGGCGGTCGCGGTGCTCGCGGGCGTGGTGCTGATGTTCATGAAAGAGATTCCGCTGCAGGATGATCCGATCGTGCCGGAGTCGGGTCCGGACGGCTCGGACAGTGCGTCGAGCTGGGCGGAGTCGCAGGTCTGGGCGGGCGCCGCGGAGGTCTTCTCCGAACCGGAACCGGTGCTCGCGGCCGCGGCGGAATCCCGCTCGCTGTTCGGCCGCATCCAGCACGAGGACGGGCACCCGGTGCCCGAGGCCGCGCTGACGCTGATCGACAAGGGCGGGCGTCAGGTCGCCAGGGCCGTGGGCGACGCCAACGGCGGTTACTCCATCGACGTGCCCGACGCGAGCACCTACGTGCTGATCGCGGCCGCGGCCGGGCACCAGCCGACGGCGGTCAGCGTGGTGGCGGGCTCGTGGCCGCAGGAACTCGACGTGAAGCTGATGGGATCGGGCACCGTCTCCGGAACGGTCAGATCGTCGGGCAGCGGCAAACCGCTCGGCGGCGCCACCGTGACGCTGACCGATCGGCACGGCGAGGTCGTGGGGGCGACGGTCACCGCGGACGACGGCGCCTACGTCTGCCACGGGGTGGTCTCCGGCACCTACACGATGGTCGCGCTCGCCGAGCACATGCGCCCGCACGCGACGACGCTCACCGTGCCGGACAGCGGCCTGCTACGCCACGACATAGACATGGAACCGAACGCCGTGCTCGCGGGATCGGCGCTGGCCGACGGCCGGGTGGTGCCGGACGTGCAGATCATGCTGCTGGACATGGCGGGCGATCTGACGGCCACCGCGCGCACCGACGCCGACGGCCGGTACCTCGTCCCCGACCTGCCGGAGGGGCAGTACACCGTCGTCGCGCGTGGATATCCGCCGGTGACCAGCCGGGTGGCGGTGTCGGGCGGCGAGGTCGTGCACGACGTGCGGCTCGGTTACGGCCGCGACGGCGAGAACTGACCGCGACCGGTCAGTTCGCGGGCGCCGCCTGCTCGCCGCTGCGGCTCACCTCGTAGCCGAGCAGGCGTTCGGCCTCCTCGATACCGCCCTGAAGGTCGCCGACCGCGTTCATCTTGCGCAGGTCCAGGCCGATGGTGACCAGGGTGAGCGCGATCTCCGAGGACAGGCCGGTGATGATCACGCTGGCGCCCATCAGGCCGGAGGCGTCGACGGTCTGCACCAAGTGGTTGGCGACGGTGGAGTCGATCGTCGGCACACCGGTGATGTCGATGACGACGACCTTGGCGCGGTTGTTCCTGATCGCGCGCAGCAGCTGTTCGGTGAGCTGGCGGGCGCGCTGACCGTCGAGCACGCCGATGATCGGCAGGATCAGCAGTTGCTCGCGCACCTGGAGCACCGGGGTGGACAGCTCGCGGATGGCCTCCTGCTGCTGGCGGATGATGCGCTCGCGCTCCTCGACGAACGAGATCGCCACCGTGCTCGCGATGCGGTTGGCCGCGGGCTCGTAGGCGTCCAGCACCCGGTTCAGCAGGTCGAAATCCGACTGGTACTTCTCGAACAGCGAGCGCGCCAGCACATCTCGCAGCAACAACACGATGCCGAGGACCTCGTCGGTCTCCACTCCTCGCGGAATGATGCGCTCGGACAGGTCGCGCGCGTAATCCTGTAGCGCCTCGACCGAACCGGTCTCCAGCACCGCCACGTAATTGTCGTAGACCGAGGTGACCTCGGAGAACATCTCCTCGGCGGTCATCGCGGTCAGCAGCTGAGCCTCGGTGATCAGCCGCGCCCACTCCTCGCGTAGCGCCGTCCTGTTCTGTCTGAGGTGCTCCACCAGCTCCGAGAGCAGTCCTGCTCCGCCACCGTTCGCGCCGAGATCGGTCGCGACGGGGTCGAATACATCGGACACGTGGTCCTCCATCGATCCGCGGGCCGCGTGCCTTTCGCGGCGCCTGCCGAATCGTATACCTCGCCCGTGCCGCATGCCGGGTTTCCTCGGCGACGCGCCATCCCGGACGGCGGCGTGTCAGGCTCGGGCGGCGGCCAGCTCCACGACGGTGATGTCGGAAGGCGCGCCGACCCGCACGGGCGGACCCCACGCGCCCGCGCCGCGCGTCACGTACAGCTGGGTGTCGCCGTAGCGCTCGAGTCCCGCGACGGTCGGATTCGGCAGTGCGGCAAGGAGATTCCCTGGCCAGAGCTGGCCGCCGTGGGTGTGCCCGGAGAGTTGGAGGTCCACGCAGTGCTCGACGGCGTCGTGGATCTGGATCGGCTGGTGCGCCAACAGCACCGCCGTACGGGACGGATCGCGGTCGCCGAGCGCTTTGCCGAAATCCGGTCCCTGCCCGACGCGTTCGCCCTGCACGTCGTTGACGCCCGCGAGGTCGAAGCCGGGCAGCTCGGTCCGGTCGTTGGCCAGCAGGCGCAGTCCGAGATCCTGCACGTGCTCGATCCATTCCTCCGCGCCGGAGAAGTACTCGTGGTTGCCGGTGACGAAGAACGCGCCGTGCCTCGCGCGCAGCCGGGCCAGCGGTTCCACGGCGGGGCGCAGGTCCTCGACGCTGCCGTCCACCAGATCGCCGACGACCGCGATGAGATCGGGCTGGGTGTCGTTGATCGTGCGGACGACGCGCTCGGCGAAACCCCGGCCGAGAATCGGGCCGAGGTGCACGTCGCTGACCACGGCGATCCGGAACCCGTCGGCCGAGCGGGGGAGTTTGGCCAGCGGGATCGTCAGCCGTTTGACCTGCGGTCCGTTCAGCACGCCGTAGGCGCCGACGCCGACGGTGGTCGCCGCGGTGAGCGCGGCGGTTCCGGCTATCGCGCGGGAGACGAAGATTCGTCGCGAGATCGGTTCGGGTTCTCGGCCTCGCGCCGCCGAAGGACTTTCTGCCGAGCGCTTTTCGTCGACCGTGGTCTCGGCATCGGTTGGCGCGGCGAGTTGGCCGCCAGGACTGAGGTGCTCGGTCGAAGTGGCTGCTGCGGAGGCGGTCGCGGATTCGCGCGCGAACAAGCGCAGCAGCACCGGTCGCAGCACCTCGCCCGCCAGCAGCGCCAGCAAGAGGTAGACGAACAGCGCGCCCCAGAAATAGCCCGGCCACGCGATGGCCCGCACCAGCGGGAACGGCAGTCCGGCCGATTCGGCGAAGAACGCGCCGAGCAGCAGCAGCGGAGCCGCCACCAGCGCCGCGGTCCCGGCCCGCCGCGCCACCGACCCCGGCGCGGTCGTGTCTCGTACCAGTCGTCGCCACAGATACCAGTGCAGTCCGGCGAAGACGGCGAGCACCAAGACGCCGACCAGCACCACCACAACGACCACCGCGCAGCCCTCTCGACACAACCGAACGGAGTTCGCCGACAGCCGCGCATGGCCGTGGCGGAGGCGGGTCACGCCCTCTCCCGAACCGACCGTTCCGACCTTACGCGGGAGCGCTCGGCGGAGCAGGGGACGATGTCACCCCGTCTCGGTAGCCTCGAAGCATGTGCCGAAACATCACAGCCCTGCGCGGGTTGGAGCCCGCGGCGACACCGGAGGAGATCGAGGCGGCGGCGCTGCAGTACGTGCGCAAGGTCGCGGGCATCTCCAGCGTCTCCGCGGCGACGCGTCCGGTTGTGGAGGCCGCGGTGGCCGACATCGCCGCGGTGACGACCCGCCTGCTCGCCGAGCTGCCGGACCGCAAGGTGCCGCCGAAGTCGGTGCCGCCGCTGCGCCGTCCCGAGGTGCAAGCCAGGATCGCCGCGCGGGGCTGAGCCGCCCGCCGGAAAATCGGATGCGCCGCCGGACGCGTCCGGTTACTGTCGCGCCCATGCGAATCGTCATCGGCAAGAAGACTCGCGATGTGGACATCGGTTAAGCCCGAGAGCTGATCGGACGCCATTCGGCGGTCTGGATCGACCTCGGTACCGGCGACGGACGCGCGGTGCTCGCCGCGGCCGCCGCCGACGCGCGCCGGTTGGTGATCGGCGTGGACGCCAACGCGGCGGGCATGATCGAAGCCTCCCGCAAGGCCACGCGCGGCAAGCTCGCGAACGCGCTGTTCGTGGCGGCCGCCGCCGAGCGCCTGCCCACCGAACTGGACGGCGTCGCCGACGCGGTCACCGTGTACTTCCCATGGGGTTCGCTGCTGCGCGGCCTGGTCACCGCGGATCCGGTCGTCATCGCGGGCCTCGCCCGGTTGCTGAAGCCCGGCGCGGCCCTGTCGATCCTCGTATCGGTCACCGAGCACGATCGCGGTTCCGGTCTGCCGCCGATCGGCGAGCACGACCTGCGCGGTCTCGCGGAACCCTATGCGGCACAGGGTCTCACGATCACGGAGGTAGCGCCCGCTACCGCCGCCGAGATCGCCGCCACCGGTTCCTCGTGGGCCAAACGCCTCGGCGCGGGATCCCAGCGCGGCGCCTGGCGGATCGCGGCGCGCCGATCGGACGCGCCGCGCGTGCCGGAACTCGCGGCCGAGCGCCCTCGGCTCACAGCGACCGGGCGATGATCTCCTTCATGATCTCGTTGGTGCCCGCATAGATCATCTGCACCCGGTTGTCCACCCACATGCGCGAGATCGGGTATTCGGTCATGTACCCGTAGCCGCCGTGCAGCTGGAGGCACTCGCTGGCGACCGACATGGCCTTGTCGGTGGTCCACCACTTCGCCATCGCCACGGTCGGGATGTCGAGTTCGCCCGCGATGTGCTTGGCGATGCAGTCGTCGGTGAAGACGCGTGCGATCTTCGCCTCGGTGGCGACCTCGGCCAGCTTGAACTTCGTGTTCTGGAAGCCGAAGACCGGGCGGCCGAACGCCTCGCGCTCCTTGGTGTAGCGCAGCGTGTGCTCCAGCGCGGTCTCCATGCCCGCCACCGAGCCGACCGCGATGATCAGGCGCTCCTGCGGCAGCTGCTGCATGAGCTGGACGAAGCCCTGGCCCTCCTGCGTGCCGAGCAGGTTGCTCACGGGGATGCGCACGTCTTCGAAGAACAGCTCGGAGGTGTCCTGGCCCTTCTGGCCGATCTTGTCCAGCACCCGGCCGCGGCGGAAGCCGGGGCGATCCGCCTCGACGAGCACCAGGCTGATGCCCGCCGCGCCCTGGGAGGTGTCGGTCTTGACCACGACGATGATCAGGTCGGCCTGCGCGCCGTTGGTGATGAAGGTCTTGGAGCCGTTGACGACGTACTCGTCGCCGTCGCGGACCGCCTTGGTCTTGACGCTCTGCAGGTCCGAGCCGGTGCCGGGCTCGGTCATCGCGATCGCGCCGACCACCTCGCCGCTGGCCATCTTCGGCAGCCAGTGCCGCTTCTGCTCCTCGGTGCCGTAGGCGAGCAGGTAGTGCGCGACGATGCCGTTGTGCAGGCTCTGGCCCCACGCGGTGTCGACCACCCTGGCCTGCTCCTCGATAAGCACGGCCTCGTGCGCGAAGGTGCCGCCGCCACCGCCGTACTCCTCGGGAATGGACAGGCAGAGCAGCCCGAGTTCGCCCGCCTTGTTCCACAGGTCGCGGTCGACGTGGTGCTGGGCGATGTACTTGTCGACGTTGGGCGCGACTTCCTTCTCGAAGAAGGCGCGCGCGAGTTCGCGCAGCGCGTCCAGGTCGTCGTTCATCCAACACGACCGGTAGGCGGCCATTCGAGACTCCTTAGGCTCGGCGTATTACTGGCAATACTTGTGACCAGTGTTTACGGGTACAGTGTGTACCATCGGTTGCGCTGGGACAAGACGGAAATCTCGAGCGCCCGCGTGACCCGGATACAGCGCCCGTGGAGGTCGGATACGGTGAGCCGCGTGGGACGACAGCGCTGGACCGACACCGCCGAAACCCGCCGCTCGGGCGCGCGCGGACCCGGCGGCGACGAACGCCGCCGCGCGCTCGTCGCGGCCGCCGTCGCGGCGATCGAGGAACACGGGCCCGATGCCTCGATCGGGCAGATCGCCGACCGAGCCGGGCTGGTGCGCACGCACGTCTACCGGCACATCGCGGGCAAGGAAGAACTCGATCGCGCCGTCGCGCGGCACGCGCACGCCGAACTCACCGCGCGCATCCGCGCCACCTTCGACGTCGACGGGACGCCGATCGACGTCATCCGCGCGCCCATCGCCGAACACGTCGCCTGGGCGGGGGAGCACCCGAATCTGTACCGCTTCCTCGTGGAACGCAACTATCGCAGCGGCAACGACGAACCGCGCATCGGCGGCAGCGCCTTCGCCTCCGAGATCTTCGCCGCCGCAACGCGATACATTCCGCGCTTCGGTTCGGACCGGGCCGCGGCGGAACGGCTCATCATCGCGCTGCTCGGGCTGATCGACGCCTCCGTGCGCTGGTGGCTGACGCACCGGGAGAGCACCAGGGAGACGCTGGTCGACCAGCTGACGGCCGAGGCGTGGCTGTTGATCGACCATCGCTTGCGCGCCCTCGGCATCGAACTCGATCCGGCGGCGCGGTTGCGGGATCTGCTCATCGCGGGGAAGGACTACCGCGGCGAGGCGAGCGCCACCTGAGGTCGTGCCGCTCTAGGAACCGAACTTTCGCTGCGCGTGCGCGACGATCGCGTCGAGCCGGGCGTGGTGCGCGCCCTTCCAGTAGGTCTGGCCGCAATCGACGCACTGGGCGAAGGTGTCGTAGGTCTGTTCGGTCTGGTTCGGCAGCCGCTCGAGCACGGTCGCCTTGTCGGTCTCGCGCAGCACGCCGTTGCAGGTGGTGCACCTGGTCCAGGGGGCGAGCGGAGGGGTGAAGCGAGACAGCACGTCGTCGAGTTGCTCGGCGGGCTTGTGGCTGTAAATGTATGCGCCCGCGTAGATTTCGCGTCGCCGCAGCAGTCCGCGATCACGGGACAGCAGGATGCGGCGCTCGGCCGCCGATCGCGCCGCCAGCGCGGCGTCGCCGATGTCGGGGTTCTCGTAGGCGGCGTCGATGCCGAGCAGGCGCAGCCGTCGCACCAGGGTGCCGAGGTGGATGTCGAGCAGGAAGCGCACCGGATCCGGCATTCTTTGCGGACGGGTCACCGCGCGTACCGCGAGCGAATCACCGTCTTTGGGCACATAGGCCGGTCCCACCGTCTGCGCGTTCACGACCAGCGCACCCACTTCGGTGAGGGGCACTCCGAGCGCCTCCACCACATGCCCCACGGTCGACACCCCGTCGATCCGCACGGTCGAAGGACCCCCGCGCAGCCCGGCGGCCACGAACAATTCCAGCTCGGTCGCGAAGTCGACCGTGATCTCCCCGGTGCCCACCCGGCAAGCATGCCAGGACTCACACACGCTGACCAGCGCATTGTTTTCCGCGCGCCGTCAAAACGCTGCTGGGAGAAGCCGACCGTGAATACTTCGGAGCCGCAGGCGATCAGCTTCGCTGCGCGGCGGCGCTGCCCATCAACGCCTCGGCGAACGCCGCGAACTCCGTGCGGAAGTCCAGGTACGCCGCGCGCAACTCACGGCCCGGCCAGCGGTCGGGCAGTAGTTCGGCGGGCAGCATCGGGTCGTTGAGGATGTGCCGCACGGTCGCGGCGGCGATCTCGAACCGGTCGCCGATGGAGTCCGCGGCCGACATGGCGGACAAGAGCAGCCGCGCGTTCTCGGCCCAGGAGTCCGGCTGGAAGAGCCGTTCGGCGAGCTCGCGGTCCGGTTCGCCGGGCCGGCCGGTGAAGATCGTCAGGCGGCGCGCCGCGGCGGTGGGGAACTCGGTGCCGAGATTGTCCGGACGGGTCCACACGCCCTCGCGCAGTTCGCCGAACTTCTTGGCGCGCAGCACTTCCCGGAACGCGGCCCGGTCGGTGGAGTCGTCCGCGCCGACCGTCACGATGGCGAGCCGCCAGGTGCCGTCCCATTCGCCGGTCGGCGGATGCATGGCCTCGTCCTGGCGGTTCTGCCGCTCGATCAGCCGCGGCGCGAGGCGGTAGGCGCTGTCGCGGCGCTCCAGGTCGCCGCCCGCGACCATCCTGGTCAGCGCCGCGCGCACCGCCGACTCCTGGAGCCCGAGCCCGGTCGACACCCGCACAATCCAACTGACCGGCGCCTCGGCCGGATGCGCGCCGAGCAGCGCGCTCAGGATCGCCGACCGCGCGGTCAGCTTCCGCACCGGCGCAGCACGCGAATCCATGCCCCGATGGTAGCCACCGACACCGATTCCGCTCGCCGCACGGCCGTCGCCCGAGTCGGGCTATTGCAATTCTCCGGCGCGTGACGCAGTCTTGTAATAGAGCCGGGAGGACGGATTGTTATGCCCACACACGAGGTGACGAATCAGGTTCCGCCGTTGGTGGATTTCGACGCGGCCGAGCAGCCGGTGATCCTGGAGGCGTTGCGCAGGGCCGGGGCCGAATCGGCCATCGACGACGTCCGCGCGGTCGGCAAGGTCGCGGGCAGCGCCGAGGCGCAGGCGCTCGGCGATCTGGCCGAGGCGCACCCGCCGGTGCTGCGGACCCACGACCGCTACGGGCACCGGATCGACGAGGTCGAGTACGACCCGAGTTACCACCGGTTGATGGAGTACGCGGTCGGTTTCGGCCTGCACGCTGCGCCGTGGGCGGACAGCGGGCCGAGCCCGCACCTGGTCCGCGCGGCGAAGATGAGCGTGTGGAGCCAGGTCGACGCGGGGCACGGCTGCCCGATCTCGATGACCTACGCCGTGGTGCCCGCACTGCGCGCCAACCCGGAGCTCGCGGCGCAGTACGAGCCGCTGCTCGTGGCCAAGGAATACGACCCCGGCCTGCGCGTGCCGTCGACCAAGCGCGGACTGATCGCGGGCATGTCGATGACCGAGAAGCAGGGCGGCTCCGACGTCCGCGCGAACACCACGACCGCGGCGCCGAATCCGGACGGCACCTACCGCATCACCGGGCACAAGTGGTTCACCTCGGCGCCGATGTCGGACTTCTTCCTCGTCCTCGCCCAGGCACCGGGCGGACTGTCGTGCTTCTTCGTCCCGCGCGTGCTGCCCGACGGGACACGCAACACCTTCAACCTGCAGCGACTGAAGGACAAGCTCGGCAACCACTCCAACGCGAGCAGCGAGGTCGAGTACGACGACACCGTCGGCTGGCTGGTCGGCGCGGAAGGCCGCGGCGTCCCGACGATCATCGAGATGGTGAACCTGACCCGCCTCGACTGCACGCTCGGGTCGGCTTCCGGGATGCGGGCGGGCGTCGCCATGGCGGTGCACCACGCCACCCATCGCCGTGCCTTCGGCGCGCACCTGATCGACCAGCCGTTGATGCGCAATGTGCTCGCAGACCTGGCGATGGAGGCGGAGGGGGCGACCACGGTCGCACTGTGGCTCGCCGAGGTGACCGATCGGGCCGTTGCCGGTGACGAGACCGCCGACCGACTGCGCCGGATCGCACTGGCGGTCAGCAAGTACTACGTCTGCAAGCGCGGACCGATCCACGCGGCCGAAGCCCTGGAATGCCTTGGCGGCAACGGGTACGTCGAGGAATCGCGGATGCCGAGGCTGTACCGGGAAGCGCCGCTGATGTCGGTATGGGAGGGCTCGGGCAACGTCGCCGCGCTCGACACGCTGCGCGCGCTGGCAAAACAGCCGGAGACGCTGGGCGTCTTCTTCGACGAGATCGAGCAGGCCCGCGGCGCGGACGCCCGGCTCGACGCCGCGATCGGCGCGTTGCGCGATCAGTTCACCGACTTCGACACGATCCAGTACCGCGCCCGACGCGTCGTCGGCGAGATGGCGCGGGTGCTGCAAGGCTCGCTGCTGGTGCGCTACGGACATCCCGCGGTCGCCGACGGCTTCGCCGCCAGCAGGCTCGGCCGCGATCACGGCGATGTCTTCGGAACTCTGCCGCACGGCGTCGACACCGGGGCCATCATCGAACGCGTGACGCCGAAGCTCTGACTCCATCCGATCGAAAGGGACTTTCCCGTTGTCCGATTACACCGATCACGCGGGTACCCGCCCCGCCGCCTGGTACGAAGGCCTGACCGAAGGCAAGGACTCGCTGTTCGCCGACCGGGAACAGCCGCCCGCCGACATCCGGTACCGGACGCTGACCTACGAGGTCACCGACCGGGTCGCCCGCATCACCTTCGACCGCCCCGAACGCGGCAACGCGATCACCGCGGACACCCCGATCGAACTCGCGGCGGCGGTCGAGCGGGCCGACCTGGACCCGCGCGTGCACGTGATCCTGGTGTCCGGGCGCGGCAAGGGCTTCTGCGGCGGCTACGACCTGTCCATCTTCGCGGAGAACGGCTTCACGCCGGACGGCGGCGCGGCGCCGGTGGACGGCACGGTCCTCGATCCCGCCGTGCAGGCCCGCAACCACAATCCATGGGGCACCTGGGATCCGATGGTCGACTACCAGATGATGAGCCGCTTCAACCGCGGCTTCTCCAGCCTGCTGCACGCCAACAAGCCGACCGTGGCGAAGCTGCACGGCTTCGCGGTGGCGGGCGGCACCGACATCGCGCTGTTCGCCGATCAGATCATCTGCGCCGACGACACCAAGATCGGCTACCCGCCAACCCGCGTCTGGGGCATCCCGGCGGCGGGCATGTGGGCGCACCGGCTCGGCGATCAGCTCGCCAAGCGGCTGCTGTTCACCGGCGACTGCATCAGCGGCAAGCAGGCCGCGGAATGGGGCCTGGCCGTCGAATCCTGTCCGGCCGACGAGCTCGACGAACGCACCGAAGCGCTGGTCGCCCGCATCGCCCGCATGCCGATCAACCAGCTCATCATGGCCAAGCTCGCGCTCAACAGCGCGCTGCTCGCGCAGGGCGTGGCCAACTCGGGAATGGTCAGCACCGTGTTCGACGGCATCTCCCGGCACACCCGCGAGGGCTACGCCTTCCAGTTGCGCTCGGCCACCGTCGGCTTCCGCGAGGCGGTGCGCGAGCGCGACGAACCCTACGGCGACTGGAAGCGGGCGCAGTTCCGGTCCGGCGAGGAGAGCGCCGAGGACTGACACCTCAGTCCGGCAGCTGGCGCATCTCCAGCAGGGTGAGGCCGAGGTTGTCGATCATGGCGAGAACCGCGCGCATCGCGGCCGGATCGGACACGGGTCCGAACAGCGAGGTGGTGCCGCTGCGCGACGGCGCGGATTCGAGGTCGGGGAAGGCGGCCAGCGCGCGGTCGGACAGTTCGCCGTCGATGATGAACTGGTACCTGGTCGGGACCGCCATGGCTCTCCTTCCCGTGACTGCGCGATGGTCGAGTCTGGCGCGCCGAGCGCGCGGCTCGCCTCACACGCCGCGGATGAGATTTCCGGAATTCGACGGTGTCCTCAGAGCACGCCGCTGCGCCGTGCGAAATCGAGCGCGGCGACGCGGGAATTCGCGCCGAATTTCGCGTAGATCGAACGCAGATGCGTTTTGACGGTATTGATGGAGACCCCGAGATCCCCCGCGATCTGTTGCGCGGTCCGGCCGGACGGAAGGTGTTTGAGCACGGTCAATTCGGCATCCGTCAGCGCCGGGTGAGTGGAGCGCCGGGCGGTATTGCGATTCTGCCGGACGAGATCGCCGAACGCGTCGAGCCGACCCAATCGGCCCGCGTATACGTCGAGCAGTTCGATCGCGTTCGGCACGTCGAGGAATGGACGAACCAGGTGTTCCGCGGCGGCGTGCCGCAACGCGTTCTCCAGGCCGGTGCGCGCCTTCGCGCGGTTGCCGATCGCGTGCTGCGCGGACGCGTACAGCAACCAGCCGGTGACCAGGGTGGAGGGACGCGCGTCGTCCGCACCGTCGAGCAACGGCTCGACGAGCGCCAGCACGGCCTGGCTGTGCCCGGCCGCCTCCGCGACCGCCGCTCGTGCCACGGTGATGTCGGGCAGGTCGCCGAGCAGCCGCTGCGCCCGTTCGGCGAGCAGCTGGGCGGCCAGCGGCTCGCACACGCTCAGCAGCGCCCACACCACGTGCGGAACGACGGTGGCGGTGGCGGCGGGCACGGTGTTCTTGTCGAGTAGCAGTTGCGTGGCGCGGCGCAAGTCATCGACGGCCGCGCGTCGGTCGGCGGCCTGTTCGACGGCGAGCAGCTGCCCGACCACGTACCCGTGCCAGCCGGCGATCGGGCTCTCGGATCCGTCCTGCACCGCGTGATGGGTCAGTGCCGCCGCGACGTGGCTCGGGTCCGGTTCCTCGCCGCGCAGATAGGCGGCGAGACCGGCGGCCGTCATGGCTTGCGCCGCGTCCGGTGTGTCGAGGAGGCCGTGCTCGGCGGCGAGGGCCAGCGCCCGACCCGCCCGGTCGCGCATCGCGGCGGTGGCCTCACGTCCGCAGGCGATGAAGGTCAGGCGGGTCAGGGCGCGCAACGCGAGGCGCGGGTGGCCCGCGTGCAGCGCCAAGGCGAGCCCGCGAGACAGCGCCTCCTCGCCTCGGCCGAGCTGTCCGCCGACCACCAGCGCGGTGGCCGACTGAATCGCCAGATAGCAGTCGATATCGGGGTTGCCGGTCGGCGGCACGGCGGCAACGGCGAGGTCACCCGACACCGTCCCGGTCGCTGCCGCCGTGTCCACCGTCGCGGCCGCGGTCAGCGCGTCGATCCAGTGCGCGGGCACGAACGAGGGGCGGCTGCCGCGTGAATCGACGACGTCGAGGTAGGCGTGTGCGTCGGCGGCGCTGCCGTGGAACAGCGCGTCGAGCACGCGGAGCAACCAGACGAAGGGGTCGTCCAGCATGCTCGGCCGCGCGCGCTGAAGCTCACCGAACAGCGCCGCGCCGTCCCCGTCGAGGACCATCGTCGTCCCGTGTTCGACGAGCAGGTCGCGCAGGTGCCGCGGGTCGCCGACGGCGAGCAGGTGGGTCAGCGCCTGGCGCGGCAGTCCGGCGCGGCGCAGCGCGTTCGCGGTCCGCAGGTGCAGTGCGGCGCGGGCCTGGGCGCCGAGCCGGTTCACCTCGGCGAGGAAGTACGCGCGCAGCATCGGGTGGTAGCTGAACCAGACGTCGCCGCCGCGCGCGATCGAGCTGACCGGGAAGTTCATCCGGTCCAGCTCGTAGAGCGTGTGCGTGGCGCCGCCGCCGATCAGATCGTCGGCCATCTTCTCGGTGAACGCGGCGGGGACGCTGGTGTAGGTGAGAAACAGGCGGATGGACGGCGGCAGCGCGCCGATCAGCTCGCCGACCAGGAAGTCGGACACCGCGCGCGGCGGCCGGGCCAAGACGCCGAGCGCTGCTGCGCGATCGGGATTGGCGACCAGGTACATCGCGGTGATGCGGACCAGCGCCGCCCACCCGTGGGTCAGGTCGAGGACCGTGGCGAGTTCGGCGTCGTCCAGTTCGCAATGGTGTTCGCGGCACAGCGCGGCGATTTCCGTGCTCGTCATCGCGAGGTCGGCGGCGCCCCACCGCGTCGATCGTTCGGTCAGCCCGATCAGGTGCCAGTGCAGCGGCGGGTCGAAGCGACCGGAGACCACGGTGGTGACCGTCGGCGGCGCGTGCAGCAGGAAGTGTTCCAGCCCGGCCAGAGCGAGTGGCTCGGCGACGAGGTGGGCGTCGTCGATGACGATCACCGTCGGCGTTCCGCGCGCGGTCAGAGCTGTGACGAGGTGGGCCGCGTCGAAACCGGGGGCGTCGACGGTTCGGGGCTGCGGCGGGTTCGGCAGCCCGAGCTGATCGCGCAGCGCCTGCCACAGCGAGTGCCCTGGCTCGGGATGCTCGGACACCGAGATCCAGCCGAGCGCGGGTCGGCGTGACGTCCGCGCCCGCAGTCGGCTCGCCCAGTCTGCGAGCAGGACGGTCTTGCCGCTTCCGGCGGGCGAGCAAATCAGTAGCACTCGGTGCTCGTCACTGTCGACGATGGCGTCGAGTCGCTCGATCAGCGTCGTCCTGGCAATCGGCGCGGACGAGAACGACGGCATTTCCGGGGGAATTCCGCCGCCGGCGGAGGTCGAACGTAGATCGGGGCCGTGCGAGATTGTCACGGTGCCTCCTGGACCGACTGACGACATCTTTCGCGCTTGGCTCAGGAATCTGTGATCGTTCGGTTGCCATCGTAAAGGCGTGCGCGCCGGAAATGCCCAGATGCTCCGGATATTCGAGCGTCCCGCTCAGGACGCACTGGCGTGTCATCGCCTTGATGTGATCTTTGTCACCGATCTCGTGCGAGGCTTGCCGGGGTTCCCAACGGAAGAGGAGACACGATGGAAATCCTGGATCTCGGGTCCGCCGTGTTCGACCTGGTCGAAACGGTGCTCGAAGTCGTCACGGATCTCATCGCCATTGCCACCGGCTCGGCGTGAACGAGTTCCCGAACGCGGGGAGGGTGCGCCCCTCCCCGCGTCCACGTCACTCCTTCGCGCGGAAGGCGTTGGTGTGGTGGGAGTACATGTTCAACAGGCCGAGTACCTGCCCGTCGGAGACGAGTGGGTGACAGTACAGCGACCGTACGTCGAGTTCGCGCAGGTGGGCGCAATAGTCGCGCCAGCGCGATTCCGTGGCGAGGTCGGCGATCAAGATCCTCTTGTGCCGCCGGATGACGTCCATGCCCGGCGAATCCGGAAATTCGAGGAGGGCCTGCTCCACTATCGCGGCCTGCTGATCGGAGCAGCCGACGACTTCGAGGCCGTCGAGTCCCCAGGCCGTGATGCCGACCAAGGGGTGATTGGGCAGCAGGCGCGCTATGTTCGCGGCGGCCTGCGCGGGTATCGCCGAGGGCTTGTTCGGGAAAAGGGTGACTGAACCGGGGAAATTCGTCGTGATGGGTCGGGTATCGAGCATTCGGACACCTCACTCCACGGCGCGCACCGGCGGCAGGGCCCACTGGGCCGACCTGCTGGTGTCTCCGGACGCGCCGACTTGCTGACCACCTGTGCAGCTGCCGCGTTGGCAGCGTCGCATCGCCCGTCCCCCGAACGGGCGCCTGCCACCGGTGTTCGACCGGTGGCGGCGTGAACGGTTGCGCGCCTGGGCTTCTCAGAACCGCCGCCCAGGGTTTCCGGAGAGAACCGTTCACCTTCACGCGGGTCGCATGCTGCCGAGCAGCTATGTGACGGCCACCACATTAACACCGGGTGGTCGGTTCGGGTTCAACTTTTTCACGTTCGGTTCCGGACGGCCGATTCGGACGCGGGCGGCGCCGGCTCCGGTTGTTGGCCTCGTCACGCATGAAAAGGGCTGTGCCGCAACGGGAAACGACGTATTCTGCTGGTCAGGTCCCGCGCGGCCGACCGCAACGAGGCGTTTTGTATCCGGCGACCAACTTTCGGTCGTTCTTTCTCTAGATTGCCCAGTGACAGCGCCCGCTCCGCCGCCCGATACTCGCAGCATCGGTTGATGGCTACTGCACGGCAACGTTGCTGGCGGAACGGAGTGGACATGTCGCTCGCACACCCCTGTCCGGACAACGACCTGCTCGGCCACGGCGGTGACGCCGGAGTCGTCGCGCGATTCACCGACCGCGCCCTTCGCCGCTTCGCCCAGACCGTCGAAGGGCTTCCCGAGGCCACGATGGAAGAGATTCTCGCGGTGGTGGACCTGTTCCGTATCGCAGAAGGTGTGCACGTCGGCGTGCGGGACGTCTGAGGTCCGGCTACGAGGCCGTGTGGTGCGCGTCGCCGGCGGGCGCGGGCGGGCTATCGCTCCCGCCCCGGGAAACGCCGACGGGCGGACCGTCGCCGATAGTGGTCGCGACGAGCCGTTCACCGTTGGCCGGGTCCAGTTGCGCGGGCACGCCGAGAACGGGGGAGAGGTCGATGCTCTCGCCCGGTCCCAGAACTCGAAAGCCGCGGTCGTTGCAGAGGCGGTCGACGTCGGTGTCCGCGGTGCACGACCCGTACATCAGCCGGACTCGACCGGCGGCCGCGCGATCCGCCGCGTACCGCAGCAGGCTCGCGCCGACGCCCTCGCCCCGGAACTCCGGCTCCACCGCGAGCACGCCCACTTTCATCAGGCCGACGAGCGCGCGTGTCTGCGCGGCGGTGCCCCACGGCTCGAGGCGGTGCAGCACAAGGGCTTCGGGCCCGGCGTAGAGGCCGCCGATGACCTCGCGATCGCGTTGGGCCACCAGGACCAGGCTGCGCGCGGCCACCGCACCGGCCAGCCCGCCCTTGCCCGCGGCCGCCGAGATCGCGCGGACGCCCGAGGGTGCGATGGCGGAGGCGAGCAGGCCGCGCCGCTGCGCTTGGGCGAGTTCCTGGCCGTAGCCGCCGAGCGGAGTGTCGCCGATGCCCGCCAGTGCGCACCACCGCGGGTAGCTGACCTCGATCTCGGCCGCCGACGCGTACGAGATCGTCACTCGTGCTGGTGAACCCATGTGCACAACCCCTTATAGCTCCGTGGGACCGGCCGTCGGCGCCGCGAGCGGCTGGCGTCGCCGAGCGCGTCGCACGGTGCGCGCTCGGTCGCGGTGCAGACCGCTTGGGCCGCGGCGCCGACCTGGCGCCACTCAGTGTACAGTTGTGCACCCAGTCGCGCGTCGTCCGGTCGCGAGCGGGTCAGCTCACCAGCCCTCGGCGAGTCAGCAGCGGTTCGATCTCCGGTGCGCGCCCCCGGAAGGATTCGAAGGCCGCGAGCGGATCCACCGAACCGCCGCGGGAGAGCAGTTCGCGCCGGAAGGTCTCGCCCTTCTCGCGGATCGGTGCGGCGCCGTCCTCGAACCATTGCACGGTGTCGGCGTCCAACACCTCGCTCCAGATGTAGGAGTAGTAGCCCGCCGCGTAGCCGCCGGCGAAGACGTGGGCGAAGTAGCCGGTCCGGTACCGGGGCGGGATCGTGTCCATGGCGACTCCCGCTTTCTCGAGCGCCTGCCGCTCGAACGCCTCGGGGTCGACATCGGCGAGCGCGTCGGGCCCTGGCACGCGGTGCCACGCCCAGTCCAGCAGCGCCGCGGCCAGGTAGTCGACGGTGCGGAAACCCTCGCCGAACCGTGCGGCCTCGGCCATCCGCTCGACGAGCTCGGCGGGCATCGGCTCGCCGGTCTCGACATGTTTGGCGTAGTTGGCCAGCACCTCCGGCCGGTCCATCCACATCTCGTTGACCTGCGAGGGGAATTCGACGAAGTCGCGCGGCACCTCGGTCCCGGCGAAGAAGGGGAACCGGACGTCCGAGAACAAGCCGTGCAGCGCGTGCCCGAACTCGTGGAAGAGCGTGCGGACGTTGTCCCAGGTGAGCAGGGCGGGCTCGCCCGCGGGCGGCTTGGCGATGTTCAGGTTGTTGACCACCACCGGTCGCGTCCCCAGCAGCCGCGACTGACCGACCAATTCGTTCATCCACGCGCCGCCGCGCTTGGACGGCCTGGCGAAGAAGTCGCCGAGAAACAATCCGAGCGCGCTGCCGTCCGCGTCGAACACCTCGAAGACGCGGACCTCCGGGTGGTAGCCCACCAGATCGGTGCGCTCGACGAAGCTGATTCCGTAGACCTGCTCGGCGGCGAAGAACACGCCGTCCCGCAGCACCCGCTCGAGCTCGAAGTAGGGGCGCAGCGCCTCGGTGTCCAGCGAAAAGCGTTCCGCCCTCAGCTTTTCCGACCAGTACTGCCAATCCCACGCGCGCAGCTCGGCGTCCGCGTCGTCGGCGCGCATGGCCGCCGCGAGCTCCGCGGCCTCCCGTTCGGCATTGGCGACGGCGGGCGGGACCAGCCGTCCCAGCATCTCCTCCACCGCCCCAGCGGTTTTCGCGGTCTGGTCTTCGACCGCGTAGGCCGCGTGGTCCTGGTAGCCGAGCAGCGCCGCTCGCTCGGCTCGCAGTGCGGCGATTCGGACGGCGAGGTGAGCGTTGCGGCCGTCCGCGCCGAATCCGCGCTCGAGCGAGGCCTCGAGCATCCTGCGCCGTACCTCCCGGTCGGCCAGCTCGGCGAGGACGGGCTGGTTCGACACGTTCTGGAGGCGCAGCGCCCACGCGCCCTCCCGGCCCAGCGAGCGGGCGTTCTCGGCCGCGGCCGTCACCGCAGTGGAACCCAGGCCCGCCAGCTCCTGCTCGCTCTCCACGACCAAGGCTGCGGCATTGGTCGCGGCCAGCAGGTTCTGCCCAAACTCGGTTGCCGCCGTAGCCAATTCCGCATTGAGCTCGCGTAAGCGCGCCTGCCCTTCGGCATCCAGTCGCGCGCCCGCTCGGACGAACCGAATGTGGTACTGCTCCAACAGCCGAGCTTCCTCGGCGTCCAGCCCGAGCTGCTCGCGTTCCCGGTACAGCGAGTCGATCCTGGCGAACAGCTTCGGATCGAGATACACCGCGTCCCGGTGCGCGGCGAGCCGCGGCGAGATCTCCGCCTCGATCGCCTCGATCCGCTCGTTCGAATCCGAACCGACGATATTGAAGAACACATTCGACACCCGCGTCAGCAGCGCACCCGAACGCTCCAGCGCCACAACGGTATCCTCGAACGTCGCCTTCCCCGCACCGGCCGTGATCACCCCGATCTCGGCCAACTGCTCCGCCATCCCCCGCTCGAACGCGGGCAGATAATGCTCGTCGCGAATCTCCGCGAACGGCGGCAGCTCGTAGGGCAGCGCACTGCGCTCGAAGAACGGGTTGCTCGTCATGCGAGAACTCTATGCCCGCCCCCCACACCCCCGACAACGCTTTCCCGCAGCCACCCGCCGCCGACGGCGAATCGCAGGGTCGGCCCAAGGTAGTGATACGAGTTCTACTCGAATGTGAGATGTGTAACACACGTCCGCTCCCGGCCGAATAGTTCTGCGGCACCGCTGGATTGCGGTGCGATGCAATGGGGGTCGGTATCCGAATCAGCTGAACCCGATTGTCTGTGACGCATGTTCCGAACCAGAAAGGGCTGTCAGCTGTGACGTCTCCGATGCTGTCCAAGGGCCAGAACGTTCCGCTGCCGGACGATGTCGATCGCATCGATGTCGTCATCGGATGGACCGAATCGGAGATCGAAGTCGATGCGTCAGCGCTATTGCTCGGAGCCGATCGACGGGTCGGGTCCGATGCCGACTTCATTTTCTACAACCAACCTGAATCGACCGACGGATCGGTCCGGTTCCTCGGTACCAGTGCGACCGAGGAGGGTGCACAAGCTCGGATCGCGATCGATCTGTCGGCTGTGCCGGACAGCGTCCACACGGTTGCACTCGCGGGCAGCGTCGGAGTCGGGACGTTCGGAGATCTCGGCAAACTCGCGCTCCGGGTCGTCGACGCTGCCGGATTGTCGCTGGCCGAGTATGTAACCGCGGACGCAACCATGGAGTCGGCGTTCGTATTCGGCGAGATCTACCGTCGCGGCGGGGCGTGGAAGGTCCGTGCTGTCGGGCAGGGGTGGGAGTCGGGGCTGGCGGGTCTTGCCAAGGACTTCGGCGTCGACGTCGATGACGCCGAACCCGAAACAGGCTGTACAGAACCGGATTCCGCACCAGCGAGTGAGCCGGATCCTGCCGCGCCCGTAGAACCAGTTGCCGCAGAGCCCGATGGCCAGCCGCAGCAGGCGCCCGCATCAGGTGCCCGAGCAAGCGGACAGGGTCGCGGTGTCAGAACGGCCAAACGGGCGTTGAAGAAGGCCAAGCCCCTCGAATTCAGGCTCGCCGAACTGGACACCTGGCAACCGGCGCGATTGTTCTCGGTAGTCGGCGTCGGAGCGGGGGAGGAGCAGGAGCGTCGCGCCACATCGGCACTGATCGGCACGATGCAAGCTGTCCGGCCATTCGCACGTGCGGTGTGCGCCAGGATGGGCGCCCCGGTCGGCGCATTCGAGGGGTACGTCGAGGTGCAATACGAACGCGGTGAATCGAAGGTGATACCGGATGCCGTCCTGAAGGTTTCGCGAGGTAGCCGGGTGTGGACCGGATTGCTCGAGGTCAAGACGGGAAACGGCAAGCTCAAACGTGATCAGCTCGAGAGCTATCTGGATGTGGCGCGTAAAAAGAAGTACGACGCGGTAGTCAGCTTGTCGAACGACGTTCCCGCGAGCCCGGGAGAGCTCCCGGTCGAAGTCGACCGCCGCAAGCTGGCCAAAGTGGCTTTGCGGCATCTGTCCTGGGCGGAAGTGGCGCACGAAGCCCGAATGTTGCTCTCGCACGGCGGCATCGACAACGAATTGCAGGCCTGGATACTCGGTGAGTTCTTGCGCTACCTCGACCACCCCCGCTCCGGGGCAACCGAGTTCGTCGACATGGGTCGGCACTGGGTGGCGGTTCGGGATTCGGTGACGGCGGGTACTTTGCGTGCGGGTGATCAGAAGGCACTGACGGTCGCGGACACATGGGTGTCGTTGTCGAGGCACCTCGCCTTGCGATTGACTGCCGAACTCGGTGTCACGGTCAAGCACATACTGCCCCGGCGTCACCGCTCTGACCCGGCTGCCCGCAACGCCGCGGTCGCGGAGCGGCTCGCGGCGGATGGCACGTTCGAAGCCGTGCTGCGCATCCCCGATACCGCGGGAGATCTGGTCGTGATCGCCGACGTGCGCACGAACAAGGTTCGGTGCCGCACGGTTCTCGACGCGCCGAACGAGGGGTCGTCCGGTCGCCGCATGTCGTGGTTGCTCAGGCAACTCGAGGATGCCCCTGGCGATGTGCAGGTCGAGGCTGTGTTCTCGGAGCGCGGCAACGAGGCATGCGAGCACCTCGCGACGGTGCGCGCGAATCCGAAAGTGCTGACCGACGGTCGTTCGGGTGCGATCGTGTCGTTCTCGTTGGAGCAGACCTTCCCGATGGGCAACCGGAGAGCCGGTACCGCGGCTAGTTTCATCTCCAGCGTCACCTCGGCGACCGACGCGTTCTACGGGTCGGTGGTACAGCCGTTGCGCGGATGGGTGCCCGCCGCACCCAAACAGCCGGAGCAAGTGCAGTCCGAGGCCGCGGCATCCACAGAGTGATGGGTCTGGCCTCGGAACCTCACCGCCGGGTGCGCCGACGCGCGGCTATCGTGGAGGCGTGGGCATCATCGGCGAGCTGTTCGGCAACAAGCTGAACGACGAGGGCAGCGAGGACAGCGACGGACAGCTGCACGAGCCGCGCGTCGACGTGGATCTGGACGCGGGCGTAGTCCGGTTGTCCGCCCCGGCGCGGTCGAACGAGAACGACACCACCGGCTGACCGCGTTCAGCTGGTTTCGGCGAGGGCGGGGCGGGGTTGGCCGCGGGTGAGGAGCCAGCCGACGGCGGTGGCGAGCGGGAACATGAGGACGCCGTAAACCGCTGCGGGCACGGCCATTTCGGTACTGTCGAGGACGCTGATGGCGATGGTGATCGCGATGGTGCTGTTGTGGATGCCCACTTCCATCGAGCAGGCGATGGCTTGGCGGTCGGGGACGCCGAGCCAGCGGGGGAGGAAGTAGCCCGCGGTCAGGCTGGCGAGGCAGAACAGCGTGGTGACCGCGCCGACGTCGAGGGCGTAGTCGACCAGGTTGTCGCGCTCGGCGACCATGGTGCCGACGACGACCAGCGCCAGCGTCAGCGCCGAGCCGATGCGCACCGGCCGATCCATCCGGTCGGCGAACCCGCTCCACAGCCGCCGCACCACCATCCCGATCGCCACCGGAACCAGCACGATCGCGAACACCTGGACCACCTTGCCGAATTGCAGGCCGACCGTGCCCGCCCCCTCGTCCGGATCGAAGTAGTCGATAGCGAAGTTGGTCACCAGCGGCACCGTGACCACCGCGATGATCGAATTGACCGCGGTGAGAGACACATTCAGCGCCACATCGCCGCGGAACAGATGGCTGAACAGGTTCGCGGTCGTCCCGCCCGGCGAGGACGCGAGCAGCATCATGCCGACCGCGAGGATCGGCGGCAGATCGAACAGCAGCACCAGTCCGAAGGCGACGATCGGCAACACCACCAGCTGGCAGGCGAGCGCGATCGCCACGGTCTTCGGGTTGCGGGCGATGCGGGTGAAGTCCGCGACCGTCAGCGACAATCCCAGGCCGAACATGATGACGGCCAAAGCTATTGGCAGACCGACGGATACGAGCGGAGAGTCCATATTCTTCCTCAGCATTCGCGGGCCGAAGCCCACATCTGAGACCAATTCGACTCAGAATGAATGGAGGGTAGCGGCATGTGATCTACGTCGCAACCAATCCGGCCGCGTCGGCCTGCGCCACGCCGACGAACGAACCCCTCCCGACCGGTCGGAAGGGGTTCGCGAGATTGCCGCCGCGAGGCAGCGGCGAAAATTCCTACTTGGCCGAACCGCTCGCCGAGAGCGACGACAGCAGGCAGTCCCAGTGCGGAGCGCCGCCCGGGCACCCTGGGTTGGCGACCTGCTCCGACTGCGAAGCCGGTTCGGCGGGCTCCAGCGGGATGGCCGAGGCCGGGACAACCCCGGCCAACGGGGCCAGCAGAAGGGCGCCGGCGAGCATTCCGGCGCGAAGGTGCTTACGCATCGAGAATTCCTTTCGGGCGGCAACGGGTGGCCGCCGCCGACGACGCTATCGATGGCTCCGAGTCCGCGGACAGACCTGGAAAGGTGGGCCACCGAAACTCGGGGCCGTGCGGACCTCCCCCTCCGGTCGTCACCGATCTTGCACAATCGGTATATGGCCAAGCCCTGCCTGCTCTTGCAGTTGCGGCCCGAGCGCGCCGCAGCGGACGACGAGTATCGCGCGATCCTGCGCGCCGGCGAGCTCCAAGCCGACGACGTGGTGCGGGTGAAGATGGACGAGGAATTCCCGCACATAGACCTCGACGACTACTCGGCGGTGATCGTCGGCGGTGGTCCCAGCAACGTCAGCAGCCCGGAGGACCAGAAGTATCCCTACCAGCGGCGCTTCGAGCCCCGCCTGAAGAAGTTGATGACCGAGATCGTCGGCCGCGACTTCCCGTACCTGGGCGCCTGCTACGGCCTGGGCATTCTGGCGGACGTGCTCGGCGGGAAGGTCAGCGGCGACCGATACGGCGAGACCGCGGGCGCGCAGACCATCGAACTGGTCGACCACGCGGACGAAGACCCGCTCCTACGCGACCTGCCGCGGTCGTTCCGCGCGTTCGTCGGCCACAAGGAGGCCTGCCAAGAGGTGCCGCCCGGCGCGACGCTGCTGGCCGGGTCGTCCGGCTGCCTGGTGCAGATGATCCGAACCGGCCAGCACGTGTACGCGACCCAGTTCCACCCCGAACTGGACGGCAACGGGCTTGCCATCCGCATCGATGCCTATCGCCACGCGGGGTACTTCGCGCCCGAGGAGGCGGACTACCTCACCGAGCTCGGCCACCGCGAATCGATCACGGTCCCGCCGGAGATTCTGCGCCGATTCGTCACCCGATACCGCGTCGATTAGGTGTACCTCCGCATCCGCTCCGGCCATGCGCGGGCTCTGGACGGACTTCGTCCGCCCATAGGCGTACCTCCGCATCCCCTCCGGCCATGCGCGGGCCCTGGACGGACTTCGTCCGCCCATAGGCGTACCTCCGCATTCGCTGCGGCCGTGCGCGGGCTGAGGACGGACTTCGTCCAGGCAGCGCCCATTAGGCGTACCTCCGCCGTCGCTGCGGCCGTGTGCGGGCTGCGGGCGGACTTCATCCGGGCAGCGCCCATTTAGGCGTACCTCCGCCGTCGCTGCGGCCGTGTGCGGGCCGAGGACGGACTGCGTCCGACAGCGCTATTCGGAGGTGATTCGCCCCGCGCCCCGCGGGTGATCCACCTCTCGCCCGGCTGGTGATCCACCGCGAAACCGTCGCGGAATCCCGCCGAAGCAATCGCCAAGCGATCTTGGTACACCCCGCACAAGTTGTCTCGAACGCGTCCGAATGCCAGCGCGTCGCGCCGCGATGTGGTATCGGCAGGCCCCTCGGTGATGAACCGGCTGCGGCCAGGTGTCTGGGTCACGTGGCTCTGTGGCTAAGCTCTGGCAATCGCTCGGGTGTGCTCCTGCCTGGGCCGATGTGGCTGACATCTCATCACGCCGCGACCTGTGGTCTGATAGGGGCCGGATTTGCCGAAATTGCCCCCTGTAAATCGATTCCTTCTCGCTTTGTTCGACACTGGCCCGTTCGCAGGCGGGTCGTCCGACCGGGTTCGTGGGTCTCGACGAAATCTGCGGGCTGGACGCGAGAGGGATGTAGTACTCGGATGGATGGAGTTCGTCGTGCTGTTCGGGGTCGAATTCGTCGGAGGTCGAGTAACCCGCTTTTCGTCCAGCTGCTGACCGCCGCGGTCGAGTCCGCGGCCGACTCGATCGCCATCAGCTATGACCCGACCGGCGAGCCCGGCGCCCGGCGCGAACTCACCTATACCGAACTGGACGGATCCTCGTCGCGACTGGCGCGCGAACTGATCGAGCGCGGCGTCGGCCCCGGCGACGTCGTCGCCATCGGCTTCACCCGGTCGATCGAATCCGTGCTCGCCGTCTGGGCCGTCGCCAAGACCGGAGCGGCCTACGTGCCGGTCGACCCGACGCTGCCCGCGGACCGCATTGCCTACCTCGTCGCCGACTCCGGAGCGATGCTCGGTCTCACCGACTCGAAGCACCGCCTGCGCCTCGGCGATGGCATCGACTGGCTCGAGCTCGACAACCCCTCGCACCGGGAGCGGATCGCGGCCCGGCCTGCACACCCGATCTCGTATGTCGACCGCGTCCGCCCGCTGACCGAACAGCATCCCGCCTACGTCATCTACACCTCCGGCTCGACCGGTCGGCCCAAGGGCGTCGCCGTGACCCACGCGGGTCTGGCGAGCTTGGTCACCGCCGTGCGAGAGCGCTATCAAGTGGATGGCGGCGCCCGGGTACTGCATGTTTGTTCCCCGAATTTCGATGTCTCGGTGCTCGAACTGCTGCTCGCCTTCGGGTCCGGTGCGACGCTGGTGGTGTCGCCCCCGACGGTGTTCGGCGGCCCGGAGCTGGCCGACCTGCTCCGCCGGGAGCGCGTCACGCATCTGCTGATCACACCGGCCGCACTGGAGTCGGTGGATCCGGCCGGGCTGGACCACCTGCGGACCGTCGTCGTCGCGGGTGACGCGTTCGGCCCCGCATTGGTCGAGCGGTGGTCGGACACGGGACGGTCCTTCTACAACGGTTACGGCCCCACCGAGGCCACCATCCTCGCGACCGGCAGCGCCGCGCTGGCGCCGGGCGAGCCGATCACCATCGGCGCCGCACTGCCAGGCATCGGCGCGGTGGTGCTGGACGCGCGGCTGCGTCCGGTGCCCGCCGAAGTGACCGGCGAACTCTATCTGTCGGGCCCCGCGCTGGCCCAGGGTTACCTCGGGCGGCCCGGGCTGACGTCGGAACGCTTCGTGGCCAATCCTTTCGGCGCCACGCCGGGGTCGCGGATGTATCGCACCGGCGACTTGGTGCGCCGCACCGCGGACGGCGACCTCGAGTACTTGGGCCGCACCGATTTCCAGGTGAAGATCCGCGGTTTCCGGATCGAACTCGGCGAGATCGACGCCGCGCTCACCGCGCACCCCGATATCGACTACGCCGCGACCCTCGGCAAGGTCGCGCCCTCCGGCGCGACCGTCCTCGTCTCCTATGTCCTTCCGCGCGAGGGTGTTTCGCTCGACTTCGGTGAACTGTCCCGCTTCGCCGCAACCTCGCTGCCCGGTCACATGGTGCCGTCCGCGTTCGTGGCGCTCGACGCGATTCCGTTGACCGCCAACGGAAAACTAGACCGGCAGGCCTTGCCCGAGCCGGTGTTCGAGGCGGCCGTCTCGCGTGCGCCGGAGGGTCCGGTGGAATCCCGGATCGCCGAGTTGTTCGCGCAGGTGCTCGGTGTGCGGCGGGTCGGCGCGGAGGATTCGTTCTTCGCCGCGGGCGGGGACAGCATTCTCTCGATCCAGCTGGTGTCGCGGGCAAGGGCGGCGGGAATCTCGTTCACGCCCCAGGATGTGTTCGAGCACCGCACCGTCGCGGGGTTGGCGCGGGTCGCGGTGCTCGGCGGAGAGTCCGCCCTCGTGCTCGCGGAGCTACCGGGCGGCGGCGTCGGTGAGATGCCGCTGACGCCGGTGCTCGCCGCGTACTTGTCCGGCGGCGAGCCCTTCCGCCGATTCACCCAGCACATGGTGCTCGCGCTGCCCGAACACATCGATCGAGCGGCCCTGGTGGCCACACTCGGCGCGGTGCTGGATCACCACGACATGCTGCGCGCCCGGATCCGGTCCGTCGAAGGGCAGTGGCGACTGCACTCCCTGCCGCCCGGCTCGCTGGATGTGGACGCACTGCTGACCCGCGTCGACGTTCCCGCGGAGCTGGACATCGACGAGTTGCGGGAAACAGCCAGCACCGCATTGGATTCCGCGCTGGACACGCTGGACCCGACGGCGGGACGGATGATCGCCTTCGCCTGGCTGGCCCGCCCGGACGGCCGGGACGCACTGATCGTCGCCGCGCATCACTACGTCATCGATGGCGTGTCCTGGCGAATCCTGATCCCGGACTTGGTGACCGCATGGGCACAGCACGCCGCCGGGCAGCGGATCTCTTTGCCCGGTGTCGGCACGTCGTTCCGGCGGTGGGCACACGGTCTGGTCGATGCTGCCGCGGACCGCGTCGGCGAATTGCCTTACTGGCGGCGAACTCTCGCCATCGCCGATCCGAATCTGGGTGCCCGTGCGTTCGATCCGGCCGTCGACACGGCGGACACCGTGCGGCGCTTCACCGTCGCGGCGCCCGCCGAGGTCACCCACGCGGTGCTGACCGAGCTGCCGAAGTTGTACCGAGCCGGAACCAACGACGGACTGCTCGCGGCGTTGGCGCTGGCGACTCGTGCGTGGCGGGCGAACAGGGGTGTCGACGCCGCGGCCACCAGGGTGCGGCTCGAGGGGCACGGCCGCGAGGAAACCACTGTCGCCGGAGCCGATCTGACCCGCACCGTCGGATGGTTCACCACCATGTATCCGGTGGCGCTCGATCTGTCCGGCATCGACGCCGAGGCGGCTTGGCGCGGTGGCGACGCGACCGCGGCGCTGCTCAAGGCGGTGAAGGAGCAACTGCTCGCCGTGCCGGACAAGGGCATCGGCTTCGGCATGCTCCGGCACCTGAACCCGGACACCGCTGGGGAACTGGGCGGCGCGCTCGGCCAGATCGGCTTCAACTATCTCGGCCGGATCTCCGCGGGCGATACGCCGGAGGGCCTGACCGACCGGAGCTGGCTGCCGACCGCCGAATGGGGCGACCCGGAGGCCGCGCACGATCCGGACATGCCCGCGGCCGCCGTCGTGGACATCAACGCGCTCGTCACCGACACCGACTCCGGCGCGCGGCTGTCCGCGTCCTTCGCCTACGCGTCCGAGATCCTCGACGAGGCCGCCGTTCGTGAGCTGACCGAATACTGGGTCGCCGCACTGACCGTGCTCGCCCGGCACGCGCACGACCCGTCCGCGGGCGGGCTGACTCCGGCCGACGTCCCGCTGGTGCGGGTCACCCAGGCGGAACTCGACACTTGGCGGCGGGAGCGGCCGGGACTGGTCGACGTGCTGCCGCTCTCGCCCCTTCAGCTCGGATTGCTCTTCCTGACCCAGCTTTCGCCCGGCGCGGATCCCTACCTGTTGCAGCTGGCGGTGGAACTGTCCGGCGACATCGATCTCGACCGACTCCGCAGGGCGGCGCAGGCGATGCTGGATCGGCACGCGATCCTGCGCTCGGCGTTCGGTTCCTCGGAAGAAGGCGCACCGGTTCAGTTCGTGAGCGAGGGACTCGCCGTGCCGTGGCGGGTCCTCGACACACCCGACGCTGACGCGGCGACGCTGTTCGCGGCCGAACAGCGCCTCGGATTCGACCCGGCGACGCCGCCGCTGCTGCGATTCACGGTGTACCGCACGGATTCCGGGCGCACGCACTTGGTGCTGACCGCCCACCACATCCTGTTGGACGGCTGGTCGATGCCGTTGCTGATGAAGGACCTGCTGATCTTCTATGCGACAGACGGTGATTCGACGCCGCTGCCGCGGATTCGGCCGTACCGTGACTATCTCGCCTGGCTGGCGCGGTACGACCGGGACGCCACGCTGCGCACGTGGCGCGACGCGCTGGCCGGTACGACACCGACCATGCTCGCCGCGTCCCTCGCGCCGCCGGTGCGTCCCGCCGACGGCTACGGCGACTGCGCCGCTGACCTGTCGCAGGACGAGACGGCGGCACTGACGGCGTTCGCCGCGGCGGCGGAGGTCACCGTGAACACGGTGGTGCAGGCGGCGTGGGGTCTGGTGCTCGCCGCCTGCGTCGGGCGTACGGACGTGGTCTTCGGCGCGGTGGTGTCCGGGCGGCCGCCGCAGCTCGACGGCGTCGACGCGATGGTGGGCCTTTTCGCGAACACCATCCCGGTCCGGATCCGGTTCGACTCCGACATCTCGGTGCGGCAGTTGCTGAAACAAGTTCAGTCCGAACAGGCTTCGCTGCTCGAAGGGCATCACGTCGGACTCGCCGACATCCAGCGCGCGGCGGCGGCGGGGGAGTTGTTCGACTCGATCCTGGCTTACGAGTCGTATCCCGTCGACGCCGACGGCTTGCGAGCGGCCTACGGGACGATCGACGGGCTGGAAATCGTCGACCTGCAAGGGGTCAACTTCACCCACTACCCCGTGGCGATCCAGGTCGAACTGGGCGCCGAGCTGCGGCTACAGGTGCAGCATCGCAACGACGCCGTCACTCCTGCCACCGCGCGGGCGCTGGCGGACCGATTGCGTTCGCTGCTCGGCGAATTCGTCGCGGCGCCCGAGCGCACATTGGCGGCGACGATGGAGTCGCTGGATGAGCGCGACGATCTGATCGCGCAGACCCGGTATTGGCGCACCGCGCTCGCCGGACTGCCGGACGAGCTGAATCTGCCCACGGATCGCCCGAGGCTCGCCGGCCCAGCGGTCGCGGAGGGCCGGATCGACTTCGAGATCGATGGCGAGCTGCACGACCGACTGCGGGAGGTCGCGCGTGCGGCAGAGGCGACGGTATTCACGGTCGTCCACGCGGCTTTCGCGGTATTGCTGGCCCGACTATCGGGCACCGACGACATCGCGATCGGTACACCCGGAGTCGACGGATCGGCCAACACGCTGGTCCTGCGCACCCGAGTCCAGGGCGGCATGTCCTTCGCGGATCTGCTATCGGAGACGAAGGACGTCGACCTACAGGCTTTCCGACACGCGGACCTACCGTTCGACGCCTTGGTGGCACTGCTCGACCCGGACCGGTCGGATGCGCGTCATCCGCTGGTGCAAACGATGTTCTCGGCGGGGGACCGCACTATCGAGTACCAAAACGACACGGCGAGACTGCCTCTCGACCACGGGGACGCCACCCCCGCAGCGAAACCGGACCTCTCCCTGCATATTCGCGAGCGCGACGCGGGCATCGCCGCGAACTTCACCTTCTCCCGCGCACTCTTCGATCCGCACACCATCCGCGTCTTCGCCGAGCGCTTCCTCCGGCTACTGACCGCCGCGACGCACCGACCGGAGACTTCCGTCGGTGACCTCCCGCTGCTCGACGCCGACGAACACGCGCTGCTGACCCGCGTCGCCGCCGACGACGCCATCGGCGCCGCCCTGCTGCCCGATCTGCTGACCCGCGGCGTCGCCCTGGGCCGCGACCGCATCGCGGTGCGCTACCGTGGCCGGTCGATCGGCTACGGCGAATTCGACGAGCGCACTTCGCGATTGGCGCGCACGCTGATCCAGCGCGGCGTCGGCCCGGAGCGTCTCGTCGCCGTCGCCCTCCCGCGCTCCGCCGACATGGTGCTCGCGGCCCTCGCGATCGCCAAGGCCGGCGGCGCGCACGTGCCGATCGATCCCGGCTATCCCGTGGAGCGGGTGCGGCACATGGTGTCCGACTCGGGCGCGATGCTCGGCATCACCGTCGCGGAATACGCCGATCGGCTCCCCGCAGGCGTGGACTGGCTTGTTCTCGACGACCCTGCGACAGAAGAGATCTGCCGCGCGCAGTCCGCGGAGCGGGTGACGGACGCGGATCGCCTTGCGCCACTGCGTATGCGGCATCCCGCGTACGTCATCTACACGTCGGGTTCGACGGGCGTGCCGAAGGGCGTCACCGTGACCCACAGCGGCCTCGAGGGTCTGCGCGAGGAGTCCGTGCGCCGCTACGGGCTGGAGCCACACCACCGGTTCCTGCACCTCTGCTCGCCGTGCTTCGACCCCTCGGTGCTCGAGTGGCTGTGCACGTTCTCGGTCGGAGCGACGCTGGTCATCGTGCCGCACACCGTGGTCGGCGGCGCGGAGCTCGGCGATCTGCTGCGCACCGAGGCGGTCACGCACGCGATCTTCACCCCGGCGGTCCTGGGTACCGTCGATCCGGAGGGCCTGGACGCGCTGGAGCTGTTGTGCGTCGGCGGTGATGTGACGACCTCGGAACTGCTGGCGAAGTGGCAGCCGGGCCGCCGCTACCTCAACGCCTATGGTCCGACCGAGGCGACCATCGCCGCGTCGTACGCGGAACTGACCGCGGGACAGCGCATCACGATCGGTTCGCCGCTGCACGGCATGTCCGCGCTGGTGCTGGACGCGCGGCTGAATCCGGTGCCGCCGGGTGTCGCGGGTGAGCTGTATCTGGCGGGCGGCGGCTTGGCCCGCGGCTATCGGAACCGCGCGGGGCTCACCGCCGAACGTTTCGTCGCCGATCCGTGGGGCGCTCCCGGCGCGCGGATGTACCGCACCGGTGACGTCGTGCGCTGGCACGTCGCCTCGCCCTCGGCACCGTGGGAGCTCGAGTACGTGGGCCGCGCCGACACCCAGGTCAAGGTGCGCGGGTTGCGCATCGAACTCGGCGAGATCGACGCGGTGCTCGGCGGGCACGACGACGTGGAGTTCGCGGTCACCGTCGGACGGAAGATGGCGTCGGGATCGACGGCGCTCGTGTCGTATGTGCTCGCGGCGCCGGGCCGCACGGTGGACACGGCGCGCCTCACCGAGCACGCGGCAAAGATTCTCCCGGCGCACATGGTGCCGTCGGCGATCGTCGTCCTGGATGAGATCCCGTTGACCACCAACGGCAAGCTGGATCGAAAGGCACTGCCGGAACCCGTTTTCGAGACGACGCCGACCCACGCGCCGTCGAGTCCCGTCGAAGAGCGGCTCGCCGAACTGTTCGCCCAGGTACTCGGTGTGGCGACGGTCGGGGTGCACGATTCCTTCTTCGCGATCGGCGGCGACAGCATCATGTCGATCCAGCTGGTGTCGCGGGCCAAGGCGGCCGGAATCGTCTTCACCGCGCGCGACGTCTTCGAACACCGGACCGTCGCGGGCTTGGCGCGCATCGCGACCGTCGGCGGCGACGCGTCGCCAATGGTGTTGGCGGAGTTGCCCGGTGGCGGCGTCGGCGAAATTCCGCTGACGCCGGTGCTCGCCGAATTCCTCGCCAACGGCTCCTGCGACCGCTTCGCCCAGACCGCGGTGCTCGCGCTGCCCGAGGGGATCGATCGCGCCGGTCTCGTCGCGACCGTCGCGGCGGTGCTCGACCGGCACGATGTGCTGCGTTCCCGGGTGTGGCAGGACGGCGGCCGGTGGCGGTTCGAGGCGCTGCCGAGCGGCGCGGTCGATGCCGACGCACTGGTGACCGAGGTCGACGTCCCCGTCGTCGACGACGCCGAGCTGACCCGGATCGGCAGCGCCGCAATGGCTTCGGCGATGGCCGCCCTCGATCCGGCGGCCGCGAGAATGATCGCCTTCACCTGGTTGCGCAGGTCCGGCGCGCGCGACGTGCTCGCGGTCGCGGCGCACCACTACGTCATCGACGGGGTGTCCTGGCGCATCCTGATTCCCGATCTAGCGGTGGCCTGGGCGCAGCGCGCGGCGGGACAGGAGGTCGCGCTGCCCGCGGTCGGCACCTCGTTCCGGCGCTGGGCGCACGGACTTTCCGACGCCGCCACCCGCGCGGAGCGGGCCGCCGAGGTCGGCCACTGGCAGCGGGTGCTCGCCACGCCGGATCCGTTGCTCGGCGCGCGTGCCGTCGACTGCGCGCTCGACACCGAGCCGACGATGCGGTCGATCACGGTCCGGGTGCCGGTCGAGGTCACCGAGGCGCTGTTGACCACGCTGCCCGCGCTGTATCGCGGCGGCGTCAACGACGGCCTGCTCGCGGCGCTCGCGCTGGCGGTGCGCGCGTGGCGTGCGCGGCGCGGTGTCGACTCCCCGACGACCCGCATCCGCCTCGAGGGCCACGGACGTGAGGAAACCGTAGTTCCCGGAGCGGATCTCACGCGCACCCTCGGCTGGTTCACCAGCGTCCACCCCGTGGCGATCGACCTGTCCGGCATCGACACCGCGCATGGGCTCACCGACGGCGCGGCGCTCGCCGACGTGCTGAAATCGGTCAAAGAGCAACTGCTCGCGGTGCCGGACAAGGGCATCGGCTTCGGCATGCTGCGCCATCTCAATCCGGACACCGCCGGACTGCTCACCGGCGATATGGGCCAGATCGGCTTCAACTATCTCGGCCGCGCTTCGGCGGGCGGCCAGATCGACCAGACCGACGGAAGTTGGTTGCCGACAGCCGATCTCGGAGAGATCGAGATCGAGCACGATCCGGCCCTGCCCGTCGGCGCGGTGATCGACATCAACGCGATCGTGGCCGACACCGCGACCGGCCCGCGCATGGAAGCGAGCTTCCGCTACGCGAGCGGCATCCTCGACGAGGCGGCGGTGCGGGAACTGGCCGACGAGTGGACGGCCGCGCTGACCGCCGTCGCCGACCACGTACGGCACCCGGCCGCGGGCGGACTGACGCCCTCGGATGTGCCGCTGGTGCGAGTCACCCAAGCCGATCTGGACCGCTGGCGGCGGGACTACCCGGGGCTGTCGGACGTCTTGCCGCTCTCGCCGCTCCAGTCCTCGCTGCTGGTGCTCATCGAACTGCTCGCCGGATCGGTCGACGCCTACATCATCCAGTTGGCTGCCGAGCTGACCGGCGACCTGGACACGAACCGCCTGCGCGGGGCCGCGCAGACCATTCTGGACCGGCACGCGAACCTCCGCTCCGCCTTCGTCACCGCGGCCGACGGGACCCCGGTCCAGCTGGTGGTCGACGACCTCGACATGCCGTGGCGCATCGTCGACCGCGTCGCCGACGCCGACCTGCCCGGGTTGCTGGCCGCCGAGCAGCGCACCGAATTCGATCCCGCGGTGGCGCCGCTGCTGCGATTCACGCTGTACCGCACCGACTCCGGCCGCAACCACCTCGTGCTGACCGGCCATCACATCCTGCTCGACGGCTGGTCGATGCCACTGCTGATGAAGGAGCTGCTCGTCCTGTACGCGACCGGTGGCGACGCGTCGCCGCTGCCACCGGTCCGGCCCTATCGCGACTACCTACGGTGGCTGTCGCAGCAGGACCGTGGCGTCGCGGAGCGGGCCTGGTCGGAGGTGCTGGCGGGCGTCACCCCGACGATGCTCGCGCCCGAGCTCACCTGGCCCGCGCCGACGGATGGCGGATTCGGCCTCCGCGAGTTCGAGCTGTCGACCGAGGAGACCACCGCGCTGACCGCTTTCGCGGCAGGGGCCGAGGTCACCGCCAACACGGTGCTGCAGGCCGCGTGGGGTCTGGTCCTCGCGGCGGCCACCGGACGCGACGACGTCGTCTTCGGCGCGACCATCTCCGGGCGACCCCCGCAACTCGACGGCATCGGCGAGATGATCGGCCTGTTCGTGGACGCGATCCCGGTGCGCATCCGGTTCGATCGCGGCACGACGGTCCGGGCGCTGGTCGACGGGGTGCAGACCGAGCAGGTCTCGCTGTTGGATCACCACCACTTCGGGCTCGGCGCCATTCAGCGCGTCGCGGGGCAGGGTGAGCTGTTCGACACGATGCTGGTCTTCGAGTCGTACCCGGTCGACGTCGAGGGCCTTCGGCAGGCGAGCGGCGCGCTCGACGGATTGCGGGTCGACGACCTCGGCGGGGGCGATTACACGCACTATCCGATCACCGTGCTGGTCTTCCTCGGCAGCCGAACGCTGGTGCAGGTGAAGTACCGGCGCGACCTGGTCGCCGACGCGACGGCGGGCGCCGTCGCCGATCGACTGCAGCGCGCGCTCGGCGAGCTCGTCGCGACGCCGGACCGGACCGCCGCCGAGACCGTGCTGCTGCTCGACGTCGAATCGGACGACTCGATCACCCGATCCCGCTATTGGCGTACGGCTTTGGCGGGACTGCCCGAGCTGGAGCTGCCGGGAGAGCGGCCCACCGTGCCATCGAACGACCGTGGGCGAGTGCGGTTCTCGGTTTCGGAGGAGGTGCAGAGGGGACTGCGCCATCTCGCGCACACGGCCGGGGTGAGCTGGTCATCGGTGGTGCGCACGGCGTTGTCGGTTGTGCTCGCACGTCTTTCGGGCACCGACGACATCGCGATCGGGTCGCCCATGCCCGGTGGTCTCCGCGCCGAGGTGGTGTTGCGTACCCGGGTGGATCGGTGCGCGCGGTTCGCCGATGTCCTGCCGGACGCGCACCGTGTCGAGCTGGAAGGGTTCGCGCACGCCGGTATTCCGCTCGACGAGCTGGTCGAGCTGCTGGGACGGTCGGCTCGGCAACCGCTGTTCCGTGTCGCGTTGTCCTTCGAAGGACAACCGGAAGCGGTGGGAGACATCGCGATCTCGTTCACCGAGGATGGACGCGGCGAAATGTCCTTCGCCCGTGGTCGTTTCGGTGACGATGACGCGGAACTATTCGCCGAGAGGTTCGTTCGCGTCCTGACGACCGCCGCGGACCGGCCCGACACGGCCGTCGGTGACCTGCCGCTGCTGGCCGCGGACGAGTACGAGCGGCTGATCCGGATGGGCGGCGGTGACGCCGTCGAGATCGGAACGCTGGCCGAACTGCTGGTGCGAGGTGTGCGTTTCGGCCGGGACCGTGTCGCCGTGCGCGACGCGGGACGCGCCTACACCTACGGCGAACTCGACGACCAGTCCTCGCGGCTGGCACGCGTCCTGATCGAGCGCGGTGTCGCGCCCGAAACGGTGGTGGCGCTGGCGATGCGGCGCTCCTACGAGCTGATCGTAGCGGTGTGGGCGGTCGCCAAGGCCGGTGGCGCGTACCTGCCGGTCGATCCGACCTATCCGGTCGACCGGGTGCGGTACATGATCGCCGATTCCGGTGCCGCGCTGGGCATTACCGTCGCGGAGCAGGCGGCCGGTCTGTCCGGCGCGGTGGATTGGCTCGTCCTCGACGATCCCGCCGTGGGGGCGCGATGTGCCGCTCAGACTTCCGCGCCCGTGTCCGACGCGGAAAGGCTTGCGCCCCTGCGGCTGACGCATCCCGCGTACGTGATCTACACGTCGGGATCGACGGGTCTGCCCAAGGGCGTCGCGGTGACCCACGCCGGTCTCGGCGGACTGGTCGGCCACACGGTCGACATGCTGCGGCTCGCGCCGGAACACCGGATGCTGCATGTGTGCTCGCCCAGCTTCGACCAATCGGTGGAGGAGCTGTCCAGCGCCTTCTACAGCGGGGCGACGTTGGTGATCGCGCCGCCGGACACCGTCGGCGGCACGGAATTGCACGAACTGCTGCGCGCCGAGCGGGTGACGCACACGATCATCACGCCCGCGTTGCTGGGCACCGTCGATCCGTCCGGCTTGGACGACCTGGCGGTGGTGTCCGCCGGTGGCGAGGCCACCACACCCGACCTGCTGGCCAAGTGGCAGCCGGGACGCCGGTTCATCAACGGCTACGGTCCGACCGAGGCCACGATCGGCGCCACCTATACGACCCTCCTCGCGGGACAACGGGTGACGATCGGCCGACCGGTGCCCGGAGTGTGGGCGGCGGTGCTCGACCAGCGGCTGCATCCGGTACCGGTGGGCGTCACCGGTGAGTTGTACCTCGCGGGCCCGGCGCTCGCGCGCGGCTATCACGGCCGCGCCGGCGCCACGGCGGACCGTTTCGTCGCGAACCCCTGGATGCCCGGCGAGCGGATGTATCGGACCGGTGATCTGGTCCGGTGGGTGCCGGACGCCGAATCGAACGGCTGGGAGCTGGAGTGCTTGGGCCGCACGGACTTCCAGGTGAAGATCCGCGGCTTCCGCATCGAGCTCGGCGAGATCGACGCGGTGCTCGCCGGGCACCCCGAGGTCGGCTACGCGGTGACCGTCGGACGCGAGAACTCCAACGGGGTAGTCGTTTTGGTGTCGTACGTGACCGGCCGCGTCGATGCCGACCAGCTGACGCGATGGGCCGCACGGGCACTGCCGTCGCACATGGTGCCCGCGGCGATCGTCGTGCTCGACGAACTCCCGCTCACCGCGGGCGGCAAGCTCGACCGAAACGCCCTTCCGGAACCGGAATTCGCGGCGCGCACCTACCGGGAGCCGTCCACGGTCTCGGAGCGGATCGTCGCCGAGGTCTTCGCCGAGGTGCTCGGGGTCGAGCGGATCGGCGCCGACGACCACTTCTTCGAGCTCGGCGGTAACTCGCTGCTGGCCACCCGGGTGACCGCGCGCCTCGGCGCGGCGGTGAACGCCCGGGTTCCGGTGCGTCTGCTGTTCGCCGCGCCCACGGTCGCGGGTTGCGCGCGCGACCTCGCGAAGCTCACCGGTGGCGGCCGTCCCGCCTTGGTGGCCGGGCCGAGACCGGAACGCGTTCCGCTCTCACCCGCGCAGCAGCGCATGTGGTTCCTCAACCGGTTCGACACCGGATCGACCGCCTACAACATCCCGGTCGCGATCCGTCTGACCGGCGAACTCGACATCGACGCGATGCGGCGGGCGTTCGCCGATCTCGTCGCGCGGCACGAGATCCTGCGCACGGTGTATCCGCAGCGCGAGGACGGTCCGGTGCAGGTCGTGCTGCCTCCCGATCACCCGGATGTGCCGGAGCTGCGGGTACGGGACGTGGTCGATGTCGAATCCGCTGTGGAAGAGGTTCTTTCGACGGTCTTCGACGTCACCGCGGAGGTGCCGGTTCGCGCCGCTCTGTTCTGTGCCGAACGCGAATTCGTGCTCGCCATGGTCGTCCACCACATCTCCGCCGACGGCTTTTCCGGCAGCCCGCTGACCCGTGACCTGGCGGCGGCGTACGTGGCCCGCGCGGCGGGGCGAGCTCCGGCGTGGACGCCGCTGGCCGTGCAGTACGCGGACTACGCGCTGTGGCAGCGAGCGCTGCTCGGTAGCGAGGATCAGCCGGGGTCGATGGCGGCCGAGCAGATCGCCTACTGGCGGGAGGCGCTCGCCGATCTCCCGGATCAGCTGGAACTGCCGAGGGACCGGCCGCGGCCCGCGGTGCAGTCGTTCGCCGGCGGGCGGGTACCGCTGCGCGTCGAGGCGGCCACCCACGCGGCGCTCGCGGAGCTGGCCCGTGCGAACGGCGCGACACTGTTCATGGTCGTGCACACCGCGCTGGCTGTGCTGCTCGCCAGGCTCTCGGGCACCGACGACATCGCGATCGGCACGCCCGTGGCGGGACGCGGCGAGGAGAGCCTGGACGATCTGATCGGCATGTTCGTCAACACCCTGGTGTTCCGCACGAGGGTGGATCCGGACGCGGACTTCACGGAATTGCTCGCGCGGCAGCGCGACACCGATCTCCAGGCTTTCGCCCACGCCGACGTCCCGTTCGAGCGCCTGGTCGAAGTGCTGAATCCGGCGCGGTCGACCGCGCGGCATCCGCTGTTCCAGGTGGGTCTGTCGTTCCAGAATCTGGCCCCGGCCCGCATGGAACTGCCGGGCTTGACGGTCGCCGCGTGGGAGACGGATCGGCAGCTCTCGCAGTTCGATCTGCACGTCATCGTGGCCGACAGCTACGACGCGGCGGGCGCGCCCGCCGGTATCGGCGGCGTCTTCACCTACGCCGCCGACCTGTTCGACGAGTCGACGGTGCGCGGTTTCGCGGACCGGTTCGTCCGGGTGCTGGACGCGGTGGCCGCCGACGCGGCGGTGCCGGTCGGTGCCATCGATCTGCTCGCGCCCGAGGAGAGCACGCGGATTCTCGCGGCCTGGAACGACACCGCGCACCCGGTGGATACCAGCGCCACGCTGGTGTCCCTGCTCGACGCGACGGTCGCCGCAGTGCCGGAGTCCGTGGCGCTTGTCGCCGCGGACGGCGAGCCGACGAGCTATGCGGAGTTGGATGCGCGAGTCAATCGCCTTGCGCGCTACCTGATTTCGCTGGGAGCCGGTCCGGAGTCGCGGGTGGCGTTGGCCCTTCGGCGGTCGGTGGATCTGGTTGTCGCGATGTACGCGGTGAGCAAGGCGGGCGGTGCGTACGTGCCGGTGGATCCGGATCAGCCCGCGCAGCGGACCGAGTACATCCTCGAGACGGCGGCGCCGGTCTGCGTGCTGACCGACGCCGACGCGGATTTCACGACGTCCGCCGCGCCGGTGGTGCGCCTGGATCGGCTGGACCTTTCGGCGGTGGACCCTTCGGCGCTCACCGACCTGGATCGCCTCGCGCCGTTGCGCGCCGAGCACCCGGCGTACGTGATCTTCACGTCGGGTTCCACGGGCCGCCCGAAGGGCGTCGCGGTTTCGCACGGCGCGATCGTGAATCAGTTGCTCTGGAAGACAGCGGAATTCGGTCTCTGCGCCGATGACGTCGTGCTGTTGAACACAGCGGCGACGTTCGACGTGTCGGTGTGGGAGTTCTGGTCGCCCGCGGTGCGCGGCGGCCGGTTGGTGATCGCCGCACCCGGCGGTCATCGGGACCCGGCGTATCTGAACGAGCTCATGGCGCGGGAGGGCGTGACGACGCTGCACACGGTGCCGTCCATATTGGACGCCTTGTTGACGGGTCGCCTGGCGGAATCCCTGCGCCGGGTGCTTGCCATCGGCGAGGCGCTGCCCGCCGCGCTGGCTCGCCGGTTCGCCGCGGCCGCGCCGGATACGGAGCTGTTCAATGTGTACGGCCCGACAGAGGCCGCCGTGTCGATCACCAGTCATCCGGTGCGAGCGGTCGACGCGGTGGCGGTGCCGATCGGCGTCCCGGCCTGGAACAGTCAGGTGTACGTCCTGGATTCGCGCCTGCGGCCGGTGCCGGTCGGTGTCCCCGGTGAGCTGTATCTGGCGGGCGCGCAGCTGGCGCGAGGCTACTTCGGCCGGCTGGATCTGACCGCGGAGCGATTCGTGGCGAACCCGTTCGACGCGGGCACCCGGATGTACCGCACGGGCGACCTCGTGGCATGGAACGCGGCGGGGGAGTTGGAGTACCTGGGCCGCACCGACTTCCAGGTGAAGATCCGCGGATTCCGCATCGAGCTCGGCGAGATCGACGCCGTACTCGCCGAGCATCCGGAGGTGGACTTCGCGGTCACGGTCGGCAGAGAAAACGCCGCCGGTGCGACGCTTTTGGTGTCGTACGTGATGGGCGCGCCCGGCCTGGACACCGGTCTCTTGATCGAGTGGACCGCGCGGACGTTGCCGTCGCACATGGTGCCCGCGGCGATCGTGGTCCTCGACGAGCTCCCGCTGACCTCGTCCGGCAAACTCGACCGCGCGGCGCTGCCCGAACCGGAATTCGCCGCCGGCGCCTATCGCGCTCCGTCGACGGCGCTGGAGACCACGGTCTGCGGGGTCTTCGCGGAAGTCTTGTGCGTCGATCGAATCGGCCTGGACGACAACTTCTTCGAGCTGGGCGGCAACTCGCTGATCGCGACCAAGTTGTCGGCGCGGCTGAGCGAGGCGGTGGCCGAGGCGATTCCGGTCGTGTGGGTGTTCACCGCGCCCACCCCGGCGGGCATCGTCGCCCAGCTCCGTGCGGGTGGCTCCGAAAGCGCGGGCACGGACTCGGCTTTCGACGTGTTGCTTCCGTTGCGCACGTCCGGCGCCGCCGAGCCGCTGTTCTGCGTCCACCCGATCGGTGGCATCGCGTGGTCGTTCGCCGGGCTCACCGCGCACCTGGACACGGAGCGGCCCGTCTACGGCCTCCAGTCGCCCGCCTTGAGTTCGGCCGCACCGCTTCCGGATTCCATCGAGGACTGGGCGCGGCTCTACGTCAAGCACGTCCGCTCCGTGCAACCGGAGGGGCCGTACCACCTGCTCGGCTGGTCGCTCGGCGGTGTGCTCGCGCACGCCATGGCGGTCCAGCTCCAGGACGAGGGTGAAGAGGTGGCGCTGCTGGGCATGATGGACAGCCATCTGCGTTCGGCCGCCGATTCGCACGCTGACGTTTCGGTACCGGAGTTGCTCGGTGGACTGCTCGGCGATCGAGTCGCGGAATTCGGCTTGGACGAGACCGTGGAGTTGCCGGAGCTGGCCAAAAGGTTGAGCACGCTCCCCGAACCGTTCGCGTCCTTCGGAGCCGAGCGGATCGGACGAGTTGTGGACGCCGCGGTGGCTTCGGCCGACCTCGACGCGGTCTATCGCCCCCGCGTGTTCGATGGCCGGTTGGTGTATTTCACTGCTGCCCAGAGCGATCCGACCGGTTCCGCCGGTGCGGCGACCTGGACGGCCGCGGTCACCGGCCCCGTGCACAACCACCAGGTCGACGCCACGCACTGGCGGATGACCACCGACTCGGCTCTCCGGCAGATCGCGGAGGCGCTGCGGACCTGGTTGTGAGTCCTGCTCGGCGGGATCGGCGTGGACGACCACCCGATCCCGCCGCCCCCGGCTATCGCCCGGCCTTCACCGCGACTCCGCGCGCCTTCAGCTCGTCGGCCATCTGCTTGCCGAGCGCCCGCGCCTCCGCCCACACCTGCTGGAGCTCCTCCTTGCTCGGCCGAACGAACCCGTTCGCCTCCTCGATCCGCAGCCCGGCCCGCACCTGCGCCGCCTCGGCCGCCGCCATCCGCCGATCCGCCTTCGCGCGAGCGGTCTCCATGCGAGCGGCGACCAGATCCGACAGCGTGTTCTGCGACATTGTCCTTCTCCTCCTGTTGGTGCCGGAGCCCGTGTTCCGGCTGACAAGAAAGACGATGACGCGCACCGCTGACAGCCCACCGACAACCGGCTGACAGCATCGTCGGCGGCTCAGTAGTCGCAGAGCTTGATCCAGCGGTTCTTGCGGCTGGTGTCCTTGAACCACAGACCGGCACCCGAGATGTAGGGCACCGCCACGTCGTAGCGGCCCTCGCGGTAGACGATGTGCTTGTCGTCCCAGGTGATCCGGGCCGACTGGTTGTCCACATCGGTCAGGAATCCGTAGAAGTAGAGGTAGCTGTATTCGCGGTCGATTTCCCCGTCGTCGAACTCGACCTCCAGATCGGTGTCGGCCTCGAACCACCCGTACCCGGCCACGTCCCCCTTGCATTTCCCCACCACCCGATACGACTTCGCCTGCGCCGTCCCCGCCACGGCGACCACGACGGCGGCGAACAAGGCGAGCACACACAACAGCTTCTTCACGACGACCTCCCCAGATTGCGTTGGCACCGTGGACGTTACGACGCCAGCACCTGGTAAACGCTGAAGAACTTCTTGCAGTAGCGCCTGCGGCCGACCGCCCCGGCCCGATCGGCCGACTGTGCACCCGTCCGCCGAGCAGCGCGGGGCGAAACGCCTGGACGTCGAGGACACCGGCATCGGTGCGGCGAGCCGCCGCGCCACTGAGCGGGGGCTCAGCTCGCGGCGCGGGCGGTGGTGCGGAAGGCGCGTTGCCGTAGGCGGCCGCCGCCACATCGGGCATCGGCACCGTGCGAAGAAGCCGAAGCGGTCGGGGTGATCGGCGCTGAGCTTCGCGGCGTAGTCGTTGACCGCGCGAGCGAGCTCCGCGGCTTCGGCGGGATCCGTCAGAAACGCGGTACCGGGAGTCGACACCGACAGGATGGCGGACGCGATGCCTGTCGCCGACATCGACCGCAACGCCGTCTCCGGCGTCCATTCGGGCAGCTCACGCCCACCCGGTGCGTCGATTCCGTGGGTAAGGAGCGCCTCGCGGTAGCCGGGCGGGATCAGGTGCTGCTGCACGTCGATGCGGGTAATGACGAAAAAGTCAGAACTCGCTCGCGCAAACGCGACCCCCTCCGCCGCGGTTCCCGACGTTGGAAGGCTCCCCGCGCGGGAGGGTGAATTCCCGAAAATCGACACACGCGCGGCGTTCCGGGACTTGAATGAAGAGGTGTGCAGGTGGATGGCATACTCCGGCGATCCGATCCTCATCGAGGACCTGCTGTTCCGGCCTGTCCACTCCCTGATCGACCAGAGCCTGCACTCGCGCATGGGCGCGACCACCACGAACGGTGACGGCTTCGGCATCGGGTGGTACGGCGAGGGCCCCACACCCGCGGTGTTCAAATGCACCGAACCCGCGTGGAACGAGCGAAATCTCCAGGAGATGTCCCGGCAGATCCGCACGCCGCTGCTGTTCGCGCATGTGCGCGCGTCGACGGGCACCCCGGTCCAGCGCAGCAACTGCCACCCCTTCCGGTACGGCAACTGGCTGTGGATGCACAACGGCGCACTGCGGGGCTTCTCCGAGGTCAAGCGCGACCTCGCGATGGCCGTCGACCCGAGTCTCTACCGCGCCATCGAAGGCTCCACGGACTCCGAGACCCTCTTCTTCCTCGCGCTGACCTTCGGCCTCACCGAGGATCCGTTCGCCGCGGTCGCGCGGGCGGTCGGGCTGGTCGAGGACGTCGGCGCCCGCCACGGCGTCGAGAACCCGGTGCAGATGACGGTCGCGACCACGGACGGCGCCTCGGTGTGGGTCTTCCGGTACTCGAGCGAGGGCCGGACCCGGTCGCTGTTCTTCTCGACCGCCGTGGAGAAGATCCGCGCCCTGCACCCGGAGGTGGAAGTGCTGCACCGGTTGGGCGAGGAGACCCGGTTCGTGGTCTCCGAACCGCTCCGCGACCTCGAAGGTGCGTGGAACGAGGTCCCCGAGTCGCACGCCGGTCTAATCCGGCCGGGCGAAGACGAGATCCGGCCGTTCCAGCCCTTGGCGCCGGTGCGCTGATCCCGCCGTCGCACCGAAACGACCAGCGCGGCGCTCACGACGTCTCGGACGAAACCGTGTCCGCGGCGTGGGTGGCTCCGATCCAATGCAGCAACTCGTGGATCGTGTCGTCGGCGAGGCGGTATCGGACGATGCGCCCGTCCTTGGTGCTGGTCACCCAGCCCTGCTGGCGAAGTAGCCGAAGTGCTTGGGAGACAGCGGTTCCGGACTTCCCCACCGCGGCGGCGAGATCGCTGACGCTGATATCGGGCGCGTGGTGCAGGCATACCAGGAGCCGGAGCCGATGCGCATCGGAGAGCAGGTCGAAACGATCGGCCCACTGGTCGATGCCGACGATATCCAATCCCGATGCGGCGCGGCTGGCGTGATCGGGATCCAGCGGAAGACTGACTGCCACGTCTCCACTCTGCCGGTCGCGGGTGCGCAGGGCCAGTCTCCCGGCCCATGACTTCACATGTGTTCACATGCGCAGGTATCGAGCGTATCGTCTTGGGAGGTGAGCGATTACACAGTGGCCATGCACATGAGTGACGGCATCGTCGACGCTCCCACTTCGTTGGTCTTCGCTCTGATCGCCGTCGCGGGAACAGGTTTCGCCGCCTGGCGGGCGCGCGCCGAGCTCGACGAACGTGCCGCTCCCATGGCGGGTCTGGTGGCCGCGTTCATCTTCGCGGTGCAGATGGTCAACTTTCCGATCCTGCCGGGCGTGAGCGGGCATCTACTCGGCGGAGCGCTCGCCGCGATCCTGGTCGGACCGTACGTCGGGGCGCTGTGCGTGGCGATCGTGCTCGTCGTCCAGGCGCTGCTTTTCGCCGATGGCGGACTGAGCGCGTTGGGCGCCAACATCACCAATATGGCGCTGATCGGCGTCGCGGTGGGATACGCGGTCGCACGCCTGATCCTGCCGATGCTGGTCGACCGAGCCGATTCCGGGATCGCTGTCACCGCCTTCACATCCGCACTTGTCGCAACCGTCGCCGCCGCAATGGGTTTCGTCGCCGAGTACGCGATCGGCGGTGCGGCGGGATCGACCGTCGGGGCCGTCGCGGGATACATGTCGATCACGCACGCGCTGATCGGTGTCGGAGAGGGAATCATCACCGCGATCACCGTTGTCGCCGTGGTGAAGGCGCGACCCGATCTCGTCTACCTGTTCCGCGTCATCGGTCGACGCCGAACCGCCACGACGCCGCTCCGCGCCAGACTCTCGACGACCGGATTCCTGTGGACGTTCGCGGCGGTCGCGGTGATCACCGCGGGCGCGCTGTCGTACGTGGCCAGTTCGCAGCCGGACGGCCTCGATGCCACAACCCAACGCGGCTGCACGGTGGTCGAAGTCGGCGGCGCCGAAGAACTGCACGGCGAATGCATCGCTCGGAGCGCCGAAGAACATCGGCTCGCGAACTCTCCGCTCGCGGACTACACGATCGGTGGCAACGAGGAATTGACCGGTATCGCAGGCGTTCTCGGTGTCGCCGCCGCGTTCGCCGCGCTGTTCGCTCTGCTTCGCACGATCCGGGCGGGACGGAAAGACCGGACCGCTGCGGCGGCAGGAGATGCCGCGATCGCCGGGTCGGAGACGGCCTGAGGTGAGCGGTCACTGGCTGTATCTGCCGGGGAATTCGCCCGCCCATCGGACGCCGGTCGAAGTGAAGATCGTCTGCGCGGTTGGCGCGATCTTCGCCGTCGTCGCGACACCGCGAGAATTGTTCTGGCCGTTCGGTTGCTACGCCTTGGGCCTCGTCGCGGTGTGGTCGTGGATCGGTGTCCCGCTACGGTGGATCGCGCCGCGCCTGCTGATCGAAGCGCCGTTCGTCGTGTTGGCGATACTGTTGCCATTCGCCGCGGGCGAACCGAGAACGGTATTCGCGGGGCTTTCGCTGTCGACGAACGGTCTGTATGCCGCGTGGGGAATCGTCGCCAAAGGAACGCTCGGCGTGGGTATATCGCTGACCCTGGCCGCGACAACGAGCGTCGGCCAGTTGCCCGCCGGGCTGGCCAGGCTGCGCGTGCCGGGCGTGATCGTCATGATCGTAGTGCTCATGCTTCGGTACGTGGATGTGCTCGTGGACGAGGCGGCGCGGATGCGGGTAGCCCGAATCTCGCGCGGCGACGACCCGCGCACACTGCGTCAAGCCGGTGCGACCGCCCGCGGCGCGGGCCACTTGTTTCTGCGGTCCTACGAACGGGGGGAACGCGTACATCTGGCGATGGTGTCGCGCGGATTCGACGGCAGCGCGGTCGATTTCGGGCATCAGCCGGCAACCCGGGCGCAGTGGCTGTTCGGTTTGCTGCCGGCGATCGGCGCGATCTGTGTCTGCCTGAGCGCGTGGGCGGTCCGGTGACCGAGCCGACGACACCCGCGGTGCGCCTGGTCGACCTGACTTTCGCCTATCCCGACGGAACCGGCGCACTGCACGGCGTGAATCTCGACATCGCGACCGGGGAGCGGGTGGCCGTCCTCGGCCCCAACGGCGCCGGAAAATCCACCCTGATGCTGCACCTGAACGGTGTCCTCACCGCGGCATCGGGGGAGGTGCGCATCGGCGGAACACGCTTGGACCGCACCACTGTTCGTGCCATCCGCCAACGCGTGGGCGTAGTCTTCCAGGACCCCGACGACCAGCTGTTCATGCCGACCGTCGAACAGGACGTCGCCTTCGGCCCGGCGAATTTCGGTGTCCGGGGCGAACGCCTCGCCGAGGATGTTCGCGACGCCCTCGCGGCCGTCGGCATGACCGACCGGGCCGATCGCACCCCGACACACCTCTCGGTCGGCGAACGCCGTCGCGCCGCGTTGGCCACCGTCCTCGCGTGCCGACCGGAGGTGCTCGTGCTCGACGAGCCCGCCGCGAACCTCGACCCGGTCGCCCGCCGCGAACTCGCCGACATTCTCCTGACCCTGCCCACAACCATCCTGATGGTGACCCACGACCTGCCCTACGCCCAGCGCGTCTGCGAACGCGCCGTGATCCTCGACGCGGGCCGAATCGTCGCGGACGGACCGATCGACGAAATCCTCCGGGACACTGCCCTTCTCGCCGAGCACCGCCTGAGCTGAGGCCAGTTTCCGTGAGCTGTTACGCGACGCCGAATGCCCGCAAGAAGGTGCGCACCGCCGCCTCGCTCACCGCCTCGAGCTCGGCATCGGGAACGCGGCGCGTACCGAAATGGGATCGGATCTCCAACGGGCCGGTGAGGAGCGCCGTGAACTGCTCGGCGGCCTCGGCCGGGTCGCCGATGTCGAGGCGGCCCGCGAGCGAGAGGCGGGCCAGGCGATCCGCGAGGGCATCGTTCACCCGATCCATCGCGCGTCCCCGGACGATGTCCAGCAGATCGGGAAACTGGACGATCTCGGCGTGCAGCAGTCGGCGCAACGACGTGGAACGCTCGTCGCAATAGCATTGCGCCAGACGCAATCCCGCCGCCCGTAAGCTGGCGCCGATGTCGTCGTCGGGATCGCGCAACTGGTCCACCGCGGCCAGATTGTTCGCGACCGAGAGCTCCGCATCGGCGACGAGGACCGCGCGGAACAGGCTCGCCTTGTCGCCGAAGTGGTTGTAGATCGTGTGTTTGGCGACTCGCGCCTCGGCCGCGATCGCATCCACCGAGGACTGTGCGTAACCCTCGCGGGCGAAGACCGAGAACGCCGCATCCAAGATCGCCTGCCGCTTGTCGATGCGTCCGCGGGTGGGATTTCGCGGCGTCGAGACGTTTGCTTCGGGCACTTCGGGAGTGTACCTGCGTGGACCACTGACTGCACTGGGTAGTGCACTTGGATAGTCGTGCCGGTTTGAGGTGCACCGTCTTGATCGCTAATCTGCACTCATCAGTGCAATCTAGTAACCGATAGGAGTCGTTATGGCCGCCTACTTGATCGTCGACGCCGAAGACTTGGTCGTGGAAAGCGGAGGCGCCGACGGGCGTGCGGACGAATACCGAGCCGTCGCGCAGGCGTCGATCGATCGATACGGTGGCCGGTACCTCGTGCGCGGCGCCTCGCCTGTCGCGGTGGAGGGCGACTGGCCTGACGGCAGGGTCCTCACCGTCATCGAATTCCCCGACCGCGCGTGCCTCGAAAGGTGGCGCGGATCAGCGGAATACGGACAGGCCGCGGCGATCAGGAAGATCTCGATCGACGCGCGCATGGTCATCGCCGACGGAGTGATCCCGGGCGAGTGCTGATTCGGGGCTGGGCGGGTGGCTCGGGCCGCCCCAGGGACCGGCGAAGTCGAGTTCCTCGGCATCGTCGAAAACGAGGATTCCGTATGTGGTCATGAGGCGCCTCCCATGGATCACAGCGAGAAGTACGGGTCGTCCAGCACGTACCGCCAAGACCCGTCGCGGCCGCGCCGGGCGACCTCGGTGGAACTGGAGATCACCGGGTCGCCGTCGGGTCGCACGCCCGACACGGTGGCATCGTTGGAGATCAGCGCCAGTTCGCCCACCACGTGCACCTGGCGCGTCCGCAACTCGATCCGCGCACCGGAGCCGATCATGCCGCCGAGCGCGTTCCGGATCGCCGCGGTACCGGATCGCCGGTCGCCCGCGGAAAGAGCAGTGCCGCAGGCTCGTATTAGCGACATCGAGCCGTCGAGATCAACGGTGTCGAAGTAGCGTTCGAACAGGCGTGAGCGGGACGCGCCGTCGGCCGAATCAGACCGAGAGCACGAGCTTTCCGTGGTTCGCGCCGGTGAACAACATGTTCAATGTCTCGCCGAAGCGCGCGACCCCACCCTCGACGACGTGCTCACGGCTCTTCACCTTGCCCTCGGCCAGCCATTGCCCGATCTGCTGGACGGCCTCGCCGTAGCGGTCGGCGTAGTCGAACACGACGAACCCGGTCATGGACGCGCGGAAGACCAGCAGGGACATGTAGCGCGACGGCCCGGGCGCGAGCGTCTCGTCGTTGTACGCCGAGATCGCACCGCACAGCACCACCCGCGCGCCGCGGCGCAAGTTGGCCAGCGCCGCATCGAGGATCTCGCCACCGACATTGTCGAAGTAGATATCGATGCCCTTCGGCGCGACTTCCCGCAACCGGCTCAGCACCGATTCGTTGCGATAGTCGATGGCCGCGTCGAAGCCGAGCTCCTCGGTGAGCATCCTGCACTTCTCGGGACCACCGGCGATGCCGATGACGTGCGCGCCTTTCGCTTTCGCGATCTGACCGACGACGCTGCCGACGGCTCCGGCCGCCGCTGAGACCACCACCGTCTCCCCGGCCTGCAACTTCCCGACCTCCAGCAGGCCGAAATACGCCGTCATCCCCGGCATTCCGAGTGCGCCGAGCCAGGTGGGTCCGGGTGCGACGTTCAGGTCGACACGCTGGACGCCGCGGCCGTCGCTGACGGCGTACTCGGTCACCCCGAACGTGCCGCTCACGGTGTCGCCCACCGCGAAGTCCGGGTGGGTGGATTCGACGACGGTCGCGATATCGAGCGAGCGCATGACCTCGCCGAGGCGGACCGGCGGGACATACGAGCGAACATCGTTGAGCCAGCCGCGCATGGCCGGGTCGAGGGAGATGTAGTCGACCTTGACCAGCAGCTGCCCGTCGGCGAGGGCCGGGGTTTCCTCGGTCGTCACGTTCCAGGTGTCGTCGGTGGTCAGCCCGGTCGGGCGCTGCGCGAGACGGACCTGCTGTGTCTTCGGCATGCGTGTTCTCTTTCTGTTCCGTGATGGCGTCGAAACCGGAGGTTCGGCAGTGGACCGAAGTCCGAGCGCGGCCCGGCTTCCTCGATTCAGGTGGCGGCTCTCGCGGAGCGTAATTGAATTCGGCGTCAGGTTCAATAAACGCGGCGGCCCGGCCGGGCTCGCCGGATCGCGCGGGCCGTCGACAGCGTCCGGAATCCCCGCCCGAGGCCACGAACGCCATCGGCCGGACGTATAAATGCGACATGACTATTCCTGGCACCGACGTCGACGACCATGACGCGCCACCGTCCATGGCGCGCTCGTCGCTGCTGCGGGAGTTGCCGACGACCCAGCGCGGTCTGCGGACGCGGGCGGCGCTGGTAGCGGCCGCGCGGAAGGTGTTCGAACGGCACGGGTACCTGGAAACGCGGCTGGTGGACATCACCAAAGCGGCCAAATGCTCGTCGGGAACCTTCTACACCTACTTCGCGAGCAAGGAAGAGATCTTCGCGGCCGTGCTGGAAGTGGCCCAGGAGGACATGATGCATCCGGGCATGCCCCGGGTGGCAGAGGACGCCGATCCGGCGCGGATCATCGCCGCGAGCAACCGCGCCTACTTCCTGGCCTACGAGCGCAACGCGAAACTGATGGGGCTGCTCGAACAGGTCGCCAATATCGACCCCGAGTTCGCCCGGCTGCGGCGCAACCGCGCGGAGGCGTTCGTCGTCCGCAACGCGCGCAGCATCGAGAACCTGCAAGAGCGGGGGCTCGCCGATGCGGAGCTCGATCCGATGCTGGCGGCGCGAGCTCTGTCCGGCATGGTCAGCCGACTCGCCTTCAACCATTTCGTCGCCGGTGCGGACGAGGTCGATCGGGCGCCGCTCGACGAGGTGATCGACACCGCGACCCGGCTGTGGGTCAACGCTCTGCGCATCTCCTCCTGACCGCCTCCTAGGCGGGAGATGCGCAGCTAGCGGGCCCTTTCGGCGGCAATATTTGAAATTGACGCCGACTTCAGAATATCCTTTGGTGGGGTATGGATCGCAGCTCGTCACCCCGCCGTCGGCTCGGCCGTGCCGAGGTATCGCCCGGACATCACACCGATCGCATCGCCGACACCCGTCCTACCGTCAGGAGCCAGGATGTCCTTGTTCGACATGTCCGAACGCGCCTTGAAATACCAGGCGGATCTGCTCGACTTCATGGATTCGCACATCTATCCCGCCGAACCCGTCTACGAACGGCAGATGCGCGAATCCGGCGATCCGCATTTCCATCCGCCGATCTTGGAGGAGCTCAAAGCCGAGGCCCGTCGGCGCGGACTGTGGAATCTCTTCCATCCCCATCCGGAATGGGGTCCGGGGCTGACCAACCTGGAATACGCGCCGCTGGCCGAGATCATGGGTCGCAGCCACATCGCCTCGGAGGCGTGCAACTGCAACGCGCCCGACACCGGGAACATGGAGGTACTGACCCTCTTCGGCACCGACGAGCACAAGCAGAAGTACTTGAAGCCGCTGCTCGACGGCACGATGGCGTCGGCGTTCGCGATGACCGAACCGCGCGTGGCCAGCTCGGACGCGACCAATGTCGAGCTGTCGATGGTCCGCGACGGCGGCGACTACATCCTGAACGGTCGCAAGTGGTTCGCCTCCAACGCGCTGCACAAGAACTGCAAGGTGCTGATCGTGATGGGCAAGACCGATCCGAACGCGGCGCCGCACCGTCAGCAGTCGATGATGGTCGTCCCGATCGACGCGCCCGGCATCACCGTGATGCGCAACCTGCCGGTCTTCGGCTACCAGGACCGCGAGGGCCACGCCGAGATCGATTTCGCCGACGTCAGGGTGCCCGCCAAGGACGTGCTCAAAGGTGAGGGCGAGGGTTTCGCCATCAGTCAGGCCCGCCTCGGACCCGGCCGTATCCACCACTGCATGCGGTCGATCGGCATGGCCGAGCGCGCGCTGGAACTGATGTGCAAGCGTGCCCGCTCGCGCACCACCTTCGGCAAGCCGATCAGCGAGAACGCCAACATCCAGGACTGGATCGCGGAATCGCGGATCGAGATCGAGATGATCCGGCTGCTGACCCTGAAGGCCGCGCACTTGATGGACACCGTCGGCAACAAGGAGGCGCGCACCGAGATCGCGGCGATCAAGGTCGCGGCTCCGCGGATCGCGCTGAAAGTCGTTGACCGCGCGATCCAGGTGCACGGCGGCGCCGGCGTCACCGACGACTTCCCGCTCGCCATGGCCTGGGCGCATCTGCGCACCCTGCGCCTGGCCGACGGCCCGGACGAAGTGCACAAGCGGGCGATCGCCCGGCAGGAGCTGGGCAAGTACCGCACCGTCGAGACCGCGGCGAGCAATGGAGTGAAGGCCTGATGACCACCATCGATCTGAGCGGCCGCACCGCCATCGTCACCGGCGCCTCCCGCGGCATCGGGCTCGCCGCAGCGCAGGCCATCGCCGCCGCGGGCGGCAATGTCGTGCTCACCTCCCGCTCGCAGGACTCCGCGGACGCCGCGGCCGCGCAGGTGGACGGCAGCGCGCTCGGCGTCGCCGCGCACGCCGTCGACGAGGACGCGGCGCGGCGCTGCATCGACCTGACGCTGGAGAAGTTCGGCAGCGTCGACATCCTGGTCAACAACGCGGGCACCAATCCCGCCTACGGCCCGGTGATCGGCCAGGACCACGCGCGGTTCAGCAAGACCTTCGACGTGAATCTATGGGCCCCGATCATGTGGACCTCGCTGGCCACCAGCGCGTGGATGGGCGAGCACGGCGGCAGCGTGATCAATACCGCGTCCATCGGCGGACTCGGTTTCGAAGCGAACCTCGGCCTCTACAACGCCAGCAAGGCCGCGCTGATCCACCTGACCAAGCAGATGGCGCTGGAGCTGTCGCCGAAGATCCGGGTCAACTCGGTCGCGCCGGGCGTGGTGCGCACGCGGCTGGCCGCGGCGCTGTGGCAAGAGCACGAGAACCTGCTGAACGAGCAGACGCCGCTGAACCGGATCGGCGAGCCGGAGGACATCGCCTCCGCGATCGTCTTCCTCGCCTCCGACGCCGCGAGCTGGATGACCGGCGAGACGATGGTGATCGACGGCGGTCAGCGGCTCGGCGACGCCACGATGTTCCGCGGGGGGTTGGCCGGTGCCTGAGGTTTCCGACGCCGTGGCGGTCGATCCGGTGGCCGTGGCCGGTTGGCTCGATTCCCTCGGCATCGAGGTCGACGGGCCGCTGCGTTTCACCAGAATCGGCCTCGGCCAATCCAATCTGACCTATCTGGTCACCGACGACGCCGACCGGCGGTGGGTGCTCCGCCGACCGCCGCTCGGTCATCTGCTCGCCTCGGCGCACGATGTCGCGCGCGAGGCGCGGATCATCGCGGCGCTGGAAGACACGGCGGTGCCCGCGCCGCGCATCCTCGGGGTCGCCAAGGATCCGGCCATCTCCGACGTGCCGCTGGTCTTGATGGAGTTCGTCGACGGTCAAGTCGTCGACACGATGGAGATCGCGCGGTCGCTGACACCGCAGCGCCGTCGCGAGATCGCGCTGTCGCTGACGCGCACACTCGCGAAGATCCACGCCGTCGACATCGACGCGGTCGGTCTCGCGGACCTGGCCAGCCACAAGCCGTATGCCCAGCGTCAGCTCAAACGCTGGGCGGGGCAGTGGGAGCAGTCCAAGACCAGGGAACTGCCGGAGCTCGACGACCTGACCCGCAGGCTGGTCGCGGCGATACCGGAACAGCGCGAGATCACGCTGGTGCACGGCGATTTCCATCTGCGCAACATCATCGCCGATCGCGAATCCGGTGAGCTCGTCGCGGCCTTGGACTGGGAGTTGTCCACGCTGGGTGAACCGCTGGCCGATATGGGCAGCCTGCTCGCCTACTGGACCGAACCGGGGGAGGACACCGGCGGTGATTTCCCCGCCTCGGCACTGCCTGGTTTCCCGAGCCGGGCCGAGCTCACCGAGGTGTACCTGTCCGAAACCGGACGCGATCTGTCGGCCTTGCGGTACTGGCATGTGCTCGGCCTGTGGAAGCTGGCCGTGATCGCCGAGGGCGTGATGCGCCGGGCGATGGACGAACCGCAGAACAAGGCCGCGGCGGGCACGCCGACCGTCGAGCGCATCGACGCGATCGTGCACAAGGCGATCGAGATCGCCGACGCCGCGGGCATTTGACCGATCCGGCGTATCAGGAACCACCACAAGGAGTTCGACGGTGAAAGCATGGCGAGTACACGAACTCGGCGAACCGCGCGAGGTGCTGCGGTTCGAAGAAGTCGCGGACCCGGAGCCCGACACGGGGCAGTTGCTGGTGCGGGTGCTCGCCGCACCGGCGAACTTCCCCGATGTGCTGTTGTGCCGCGGCGAGTATCAGATCAAGCCGCCGCTGCCGTTCACGCCCGGTGTCGAGCTGTGCGGCGAGGTCGTCGCGATCGGCGCCGGAGTCACCCGGTTCGATGTCGGTGACCGGGTGATCGGCACCCCGAACCTGCCCGGCGGCGCGTTCGCCGAACTGGCCGTCGTCGAGGAGGCCAACGCCTTCCCGGCGCCTGCCGCGCTGGACGACACCGAGGCCTCGGCGTTGAGCATCGGATACCAGACCGGCTGGTTCGCACTGCACCGGCGGACCAGCCTGCTGCCGGGGGAGACCCTGCTGGTGCACGCCGCCGCGGGTGGTGTCGGCAGCTGTGCCGTCCAGCTCGGCAAAGCGGCCGGAGCGACGGTGATCGGTGTCGTCGGTGGCGCGGAGAAGGCCGAGTACTGCCGGGCTCTCGGCGCGGACCTCGTGATCGATCGGCACGCCGAGGACTTCCTTCCGGTCGTCAAGGAGTTCACCGGCGGTCGCGGCGTCGACGTCGTCTACGACCCGGTCGGTGGTGACGCCTACGCCAAATCCACCAAATGCATCGCCTTCGAAGGCCGCATCCTGGTGATCGGCTTTGCCGGTGGCACGATTCCCCAGCCCGCGCTCAATCACGCGCTGATCAAGAACTATTCGATCATCGGGCTGCATTGGGGGCTGTACAAGCACCACGATCCGCAAGCCATCCAGGACTGCCACGACGAGCTCACCCGGCTCGCGGCGAACCGCGCGATCAAGCCGCTGATCAGCGAGCGGCTCGCCCTGACCGAGGTAGCCGACGGACTCGGCCGCCTCGGCGACGGCAGCACCGTCGGACGAATCGTGTTCCAGCCATGACCGCGCCCTCGGTCGACCCGCGCGACGCGGTCCTGGTGGATTTCGGCGGCGTCATGACTACGAGCGTGCTCGACGCGTTCCGCGCGTTCGGCGCGACATTCGGGTATCCCGATTTGCCGATCACCTTGTTGAGCACGGACGAGATCGCGCGAAAGCTGCTCGCCGACCACGAATCCGGCCGCATCGATGCCGATGCCTTCGACAACGGTTTCGCCGAACGGTTGCGTGCGCACGGCGCCGATGTCGATCCTGGCGCGTTGAGCGCCAGGATGCAGAGCGCGCTTGCCAGGGATGAGGCGACGATCGAGCTGATTCAGGGGATACGCGCCGCCGGGGTTCCCGTCGCGCTGGTGTCGAACGCTTTCGGGCGTGACTGCTACGCCGGATTCGATCTGACCGCCCTCGCCGATGTCGTCGTCATCTCCTCGGAGGTGGGCATACGCAAACCGTCGAGGCGGATCTACCAGATCGCCTGCGACGGTCTGGGCGTGCAGCCGAATCGGGCGGTCATGATCGACGACCTGCGCCAGAACCTCGACGGCGCGGCGCGACTCGGCATCGCCGGGGTGCTGCACACCTCGGCCGAGGACACCGGTCGTCAGCTGGCCGAGCGGTTCCGCATCGGGTGAACGAGCGAAACGCCAGCGGTATCAGGGCTTTCGTCAATGGGCGGGAAGGACACCGGCGAGGAAGGTCTGTGTGTCGGAGGCGGCGGTCGGCAGGAGGGTGAAGTGGTCGGCCGCCGGGTGCAGCACCAGTCGGCTGTCGGCGCCGCCCCGCTGGAGTTGCTGGTGCAGAAGGACCGTGGTCGGCAGGGGCTGCACCTTGTCCGCCGCACCTTGCAGCAGCAGCACCGGCCGGTGGTGGCCGGTGGTCGGCACCGAGAGGTAGTCGCGCAACGCCGCCATCAGGGGCGGATCGGCCAGCGGCGCGGAGAAGAGCAGTCCGACCGGCTGCCCGGCGACCGCGGCTTCCAAGGCGCCGAGGCACTCCTCCCCGGCTCGCGCGATCGCGAGCACACGTTGACCGTGTGGACTCACGTAGTCGGTGACCCGCACATCCGGGCGGGCGTGGTCGAGGCCGGCCAGGATCATCACGAGGCGAGCATGCAGGCCGTCGAGTGACGGGAGCGCGGGCGTGCCGGGGCGGCCCAGTGCGGCGATCACGTCTTCGACGTTGCTCGTGGGGGCGTAGGCCACCGTGCCTCGCAGGTCCAGTTCGGCGGCGTAGCTCGGCCACATCTGCGCCGCGGCGAGCGCGGACTGGCCGCCGATGGAATGCCCGGCCGCCACGAAGGATTTCGACAACGCGGCATCGAGAGCGTGACCCGCGCGGACGATATCGAGGACCGCGTGGCCGGCCGCTCGGCCGGCCAGGTACTCGTAGGTGCCAGGTGCGCCTAGGCCGATGTAGTCCGTGGCCTCCACCGCGTAGCCCTGGGCCAGGTAGCTCGACAGCTGCGGCGTTTCGTCGAAGGTATCGGCCATACCGCCGTTCAGGGTGGGCGCGCAGCCTTGCGTCATGCCGCTCGTGCCGTGGGCCCACGACACCACCGGCCAGCCGTCCGCCGGGGGAGTCCCCGACGGCACATAGATGGTGCCGCCGCTGACCGCCGGTTCGCCGTTCTGTCCCGTGGTCCGGTAGACGAGCCGATAACCTTCGGCCGCTTCGGGAATCAGTTCGGCTTCGGCAAGGACCCGTGACGACACGATCGCGCCCGCCTCCGTTCCCGTCCCCGGCTGGGCCGACGCCGGGCCGATCGAGGTCGCCGACGACAGGGCGGCGAGCGCCGCCAGAACCATGTATCGCTTCTGCACACCGCCGATCGTCGCGCCGGACCGGTGCGCTCCGCGTCCGTCGAAAACAGCGGGCTCGTACGTAGATTCGCGTACGCGACGCACGGTCCACCGAGCCGAAGCGTGTAGCCGTCCCCGCCCGCGAGCGTGCGCGCATGCTTGTTTTCGAATTCGAATCTGGTTTGACTTTGTCGGGCGGGTCGGGCACTGTCAATAGCCACGCCGGTACCGCTGTGCGACGCGACACAAGCCGGCAGCGTCACATCCCCGCCCGAAGGTCGACAATGAGCCCGTTCGAACACGAAATACTGGAATTCGCCGCCGCGTGGGCGCCCTACGGCGGCAACGACGACGAAGCCTTCGTACGATTCGGCCTCCGCCCCAGGGAGTTCCACATTCGCCTGATGCGCCTGCTCGGTTCGCCTGCCGCCCGCGCGCTCAGCAATTCGACCGTCGCCGAACTCCGTGACCAGTGCGTCGATCGTTTGACCCGCGCGTCGCCCGGGAGGGCTGGTTCGAATCGCCGGCCAGAGGCTCGCAGGCCGTAGTGGCCGTCCGGGGCATCGCACGCCAAGGCTGATTCCGAGTCACCGCGCGCAGGCTGCTGTGTCGTTGCCCGCCCGGAAACGGCATGACAGACTGGGCCCACTCCGCTTGCCCATTCGAATGGAATATCGGAGGGCCATCGCGTGCGAGCTGCCTACATCGAACGACTCGGGCCGTCGGAATCGATCGTCTACGGCGAGCTGCCGCCGCCGGTACGCGGTCCGGGCGACGTTCTGGTCGGAGTCATGGCCACCGCGGTGAATCCCGTCGACACCTTCGTGCGCTCCGGGCGATACCCGACCGCGATGGAGTTTCCGTTCGTGATCGGCCGCGACCTGGTCGGCAACGTCGTCGAATCACCTTCGCCCGAATTCGCTCCCGGCGATCAGGTCTGGTGCAACAGCCTCGGGCACGAAGGGCGGCAGGGAGCGGCCGCCGAGCTCGCCGTCGTTCCTGTCGATCGCCTCTACCATCTGCCCGACGGAGCATCGCCAACCGAGACGGTGGCGATCGTCCATCCGGCGGCCGCCGCCTACCTCGCCGCGTTCACGCACGGGCATCTCCGGCCGGGTGATACGGCACTGATCGCGGGCGCCGCAGGCAACGTCGGCAGCGCACTCGTGGCCCTGATCAGCCGCGCCGGGGGCACGGTCATCGCGACCGCTGATCCCGACGACCACGATTACTGCCGGCGCGTGGGCGCCGCGCACACCATCGACTATCGCGAGCGGAACATCGTCGACGAGGTCCGCGGAATCGTCGGCAGCGGCGTCGACCTCTATATCGACACCTCCGGTCGGAACGACATGGTGGATGCCGTGGCGATGCTCGCGGTCGGGGGCCGGGTCGTCGTCATGGCAGGCACCGGTTCCCGAAGCGAGCTGCCCACGGGGACGCTGTATCTGAAGGACGGTTCGATTCGCGGTTTCGTCATCTCCCGCGCGACCGTCACCCAATTGCGCGAGGCCGCGACGGTGATCAACCGCCACCTGCTCGACGGAGCGCTGCGGCCCCGGGCGATCGACTTGCTTCCGCTGTCCGCCGCCGCGGAGGCGCATCGCAGAATCGAGACGGAGCGGCTGCGCGGTACGCGTCTCGTGCTGGAAATCTGACGCGGTCCCATAAGGCCAACTTATGAGGTGGTCGGTATCGGACCCCTACCCGCGCCCACGATCGGGCGCCAGGATCGGAACATCCGCGAGTCGCGGGGTGCCGAACGGCAGAGGAGAAGATTGTGACGTTCGTGGTCGGCGCTGCCTGCGTCGATGTCCTGGATCGGGCCTGCGTCGAGGAGTGCCCGATCGACTGCATCTTCATCGGCGATCGGATGGCGTACATCCAGCCCGACGAGTGCATCGACTGCGGGGCGTGCGAACCGGTCTGCCCGGTCGAGGCGATCTACTTCGAAGACGACATTCCCGCGGGCCAGGAGCAATTCGTCATCGAGAACGCCCGCTTCTTCACCGAACCGCTACCCGGACGGCAAACGCCACTAGGCCAGCCGGGTGCCGCGGCGGGCGTCGGCGCGCTGGGAGTCGACACGGTGTTCGTGCAGGAATACCAGCCGTGAATGTTGCTGCCACGACTGAGCGGAGGCGGTGGCGTCTGAGCGGGGCCGGTCAGCTCGCGCGTGCTCGGGCGTGCGGCCACAGTGGCATGTCGTCGACGTCTTCGCCGTCTTCGAGTCGAACCCACCAGCCGGTGTCGTCGAGGTAGTCCTCGAACCATTGCGCCAGGCTCGGCGTATCGAGGAACCACGCGGCGTCTGGATCGCCCGGGTTGGGCTCGAACAGCAGCACCGTGCCCTCATCGCTGCGACAGTCGACACACGCGTACATGCCGCATCCCCACGTCAGAATCGGTACGACCCCCTCCGGCCAGGCCCACTCGGTACCCGCGCCGGAGGCCCGGTTCGCGAGATAGGCCGAGACCACGGTCTCTGCGTCACCGTCGAGTAGCCGGAGCAACTGGTATTCGGGGCCGAAACCGCCGTCCGCGATCTGCCGGTATACGTCGGCGAGAAGGGGGTGGAGGGCGAAGCCGAGCCGAGATTCCGCTTCTACCAATTCCGTATCGGTGATGGGCGCGAGTAGAGGCAGACCTTCGTCTCGCGCCCGAGCCGAAATCCGGTTCAGCAGACGCGTGTAGTCGATCATGACCCCCATCATCGGGTACGGCCGTCACTCGCCGGCTTCGGCGTCGCGACCAGCGACGAGGATCGTGTCTCGAATCGGCGGCAACACAGTCCTTGGTTTCGGGCGACGCTGATGTCGAGCGGACCGCCTCGTCGCCGACCCGCCGCAGGACCCTCCTCCTGTTCGGCGCTCGATTTCGGGCCCTGCTAGGAATGGGTGTCGATTCGGATAGGAGACAAGACTGTGAAGTTGATCGGTGTGATCGGTGGCGGCACGATGGGTGCGGGCATCGCCGAGGTGTGTGCGAAGGCCGGTAGCGAGGTCCTGGTGCTCGAGACGACGCAGCAGTTCGCCGACGCGGCGCAGCAGCGGATCGCCTCGTCGATCGCGCGCGGGGTGGCGAAGGGCAAGATCACCCAGGAGGACGCCGACGCCGTGCTCGCGCGGGTGCGCGTGACCCTCGATATCGAGGAGTTCGCCGATCGTGACCTGGTCATCGAGGCCGCCCCGGAGATCGAGTCGCTGAAGTACGAGATCTTCGGCAAGCTCGACAAGATCGTGAAGCCGACCGGCATCCTCGCGACCAACACGTCGTCGATCCCGGTGATCAAGGTCGCGGGCGCGACCCAGCGCCCCGAGCAGGTCGTCGGCGTGCACTTCTTCAACCCGGTGCCGGTGATGCCGCTGGTCGAGATCATCTCCACCCTGGTGACCTCCCCGGAGACGGCCGCCGCCGTCACCGACTACGCGAAGAACACCCTGAAGAAGACCACCGTCCAGGCCGGCGACCGCTCCGGCTTCATCGTCAACGCGCTGCTCATCCCGTACCTGTGCCAGGCGGTCCGGATGCTCGAGTCGGGTTACGCCTCCGCCGAGGACATCGACGCGGCGATGAAGGGCGGCTGCGGCTACCCGATGGGTCCGCTCACCCTGCTCGACACCGTCGGCCTCGACATCGCACTGGCGGCGGCCGAGTCGCTGTACGCCGAGTTCGCCGAACCGCACTACGCGCCGCCCGCCCTGCTGCGCCGGATGGTCGACGCGGGCCGCCTCGGCCGCAAGACCGGACGCGGCTTCTACAGCTACAACTGACACGCGCGGGCGCATCGCCCGTTGCACGACACCACCGCGCCACCCGACGATGGTCATCGAGAGGTGAGCGGTGGTGTCTGATCAGCCCGCCGTGCGTCGGCGGACGGTGCGTTCGAGGATCCCGAGGGTCGCTTTGAGGGGGGCGGGGACGCCGATGGACTCGACGTCGAGTGCGTGCACCACGAAGAAGTAGCGGTGGGGGCCGTGCCCGGCGGGCGGGGCGGCGCCGAGGAAGCGGGTCTCGCGTGCGTCGTTGGGGAGCTGGAAGGCCCCTTCTGGCAAGCCAGACCCGATGTCGTCCCCCGCACCCTCAGGCAGTTCGGTGACTGTGGCGGGGATGTCGGCGACCGCCCAGTGCCAGAACCCGGACCCGGTCGGGGCGTCGGGATCGTAGACGGCGATGGCCTCGCAGACCGGCTGCCCAACCGCGGTTTCGCGGTCCCGCCGTTCTCCGACCGCCGCTGGCAGGAGATCGCCGAGGCACGCCGAACCATCGAACCGGTTGTGTTGCGCATGCCGATCGATCGCGGCGACGTCGACTGGGAGGCCGACGTGCGAGCCGCCCACCACCGGCTGGCGCGGACCCCGGCATTCGTCCCGGACGACGGTAGGCACTACAGCGAGGCATGGTTCGAAGCCCATCGGACCTTCCATCGAACGCTGCTGGAGGGTTGCCGAAACCCCGTCCTGCTCGAGACCTTCGACCGAATGTGGACCGCGAGCGAACTGACACGCCGCTGGTCGGCACAGCGCGACCCCGGCTGCGATGGCGCCGACGAACACCGTCGGCTGGAGGAAGCGGCGCTGGCCCGCGACGCCGACGCCGCGGCCGAGATCTTGACCCAGCACCTCACTCTGACCGCAGCCGCATCGACCGAGTAGCAAGAGTGATTCGCCGCGCCGGTCGGTTCTATGTCGGCCGAGAAGCGGTCATCGACTACTGATCCGAACGCGGGGCCTCGGGCCCCGAAAACTGTGCGCGAGAGGGGACTTGAACCCCTACGTCCGTGGACACCAGAACCTAAATCTGGCGCGTCTGCCAATTTCGCCACTCGCGCTTGATGGTACGACCGTCCAAACTCTACCGGGCTTGACCGAGATCGCGAAGCAACTGTGGCGAGTGTCGTACTGGCCGGTAACACCACCAGGGATTATAACGATTCCATAACGGTCAACATGAGGGGCACTCATGTTTCATACGTGTTAGTAACCGGGTGGACCAGTGCGTTCAAACATGAGGACTGGTCATGTTTTTCGTCATTCTGGCACGCACGTACGTAAATACCGAGCGGTAAGGGCTCGCCGACGAGCCAAACGTGAGGATTTCCTCATGATTTTGTGCCATCCTCGCCCGTATCAGGCCTAGAGGTCGAGGACGACCCGCGCACCTATAGGAAGCGGCGTGTCGACAACGGGCATGTCGCCAGGAGAAGGAAGTCGAAGCGTCTTGACGATCAACGAGAGCACCGAGACCGGAACCGGAGCGAGCGCGAAGGTGGTCAGGACTGCCGGGCAGGCAGCCGGCGTGCGATCGCCGCTGCTCGATCGTTTGCTGAACGGGACGCCGTACGCGCTGGCCTTCGGCGGGCAGGGCGCGCAATGGCTCGGCGAACTGGAAGAGATCGGGCGCGACAGCGCGCTGGAGCCGGAGCTGACCGCCTTGGTCAACGAGGCGGCCGCGCTGCTGGAACCCGTTGCGGCACAATTGCTCGTGGTCCGTCCGGTCGGGTTCGACCCGATCGCGTGGATGCTCGAGGACGAGCTGGTCGACACCGAGCAAGGTGAGACCTCGGCGGCGCCTTCGGAGCAGGTGCTCCGGTCCGCGGCCGTGTCGATGCCGGGCGTGCTGCTGACGCAGCTGGCCGCGCTGCGGGCGCTGCGCTTGCAGGGTCTCGATTTCGCCGAGCACGCGCCGGTCGCCGTCGTCGGACACTCGCAGGGCAAGCTGGCGGCCGCGGCGGTGCGGTCGGCCGGTGCGCGGGACGCGGAGCTGCTCGCGATCGCGCAGTTGATCGGCGCCGCGGGCAATCTGGTGGCGCGCAGGCGCGGGCTGATGCCGGTGGGCGAGCGTTCGCCGATGGTCGCGGTGTCGAACGTGGACCCTGAGCAGTTGCGCGCGGTGGTCGCCGAGGTCGCCGAAGGCGTGAATCCCGATGCGGCAGCTGTGGTCTCGATCCGCAACGGGCGGCGCAGGGCGGTGCTTTCCGGCACCCCGACGCAGCTCGAGCGAGTGCGGCAGCGCTGCGCGCAGATCTCCGAGGAGCAGACCCGCGCCCGCGATGCGAAGGTGCGCGGCGGTGCGGTGTTCGCCCCGGTCTTCGAGGACGTGTCGGTCGACGTCGCCTTCCACCACCCGGCCCTGGCCGAGACGGAAGAAATGGTGGCGGGCTGGGCCGCCCAGTGCGGACTGGACGCGGAGCTGGCCGGTTCGCTCGCCAAGGCCATCCTGGTCGACCCGGTGGACTGGGTGCAGTCCGTGGACGATGTGGTCGCCGCGGGCGCGCAGTGGATTCTGGATCTCGGCCCCGGTGATCTGCTCAGCCGTCTCACCGGCGGCACGTTGAAGGGCACCGGCGTCGGTATCGTCGCCGCCGCGACCCGCCCGGGCCAGCGCAGCCTGCTGACCCCCGGCGCGGCTCCGGAACAGGCGCGGCCGTGGTCGGACTACGCGCCGCGCCCGGTGCGGCTGCCGAACGGCCGGATCGTGGTGGAGACCGCGTTCACCAAGCTGACCGGTCGCTCGCCGATCCTGCTCGCGGGCATGACGCCGACCACCGTGGACGCCAAGATCGTCGCGGCCGCGGCGAACGCGGGCCACTGGGCCGAGCTGGCGGGCGGCGGCCAGGTGACCGAGCAGATCTTCGCCGACCGAGTCGCCGAGCTGAAGCAGCTGCTGCAGCCCGGTCGCGCGGTGCAGTTCAACTCACTTTTCCTCGATCCCTACCTGTGGAAGCTGCAGCTGGGCGGTAAGCGCCTCGTGCAGCGGGCCCGGAGCGCGGGCGCTCCGTTCGACGGCGTGATCGTCACCGCGGGCATCCCGGAGCTCGACGAGGCCGTCGCACTCATTCAGGAGCTCACCGAGGTCGGCATCTCGCATGTCGCGTTCAAGCCGGGCACCGTCGCGCAGATCCGCGCCGTGCTGCGGATCGCCGACGAGGTGCCGGACTACCCGGTGATCATGCACATCGAGGGCGGCAAGGCGGGCGGCCACCACTCGTGGGAGGACCTGGACGACCTGCTCCTGGAGACCTACGCCGAACTGCGCAACCGCCCCAACGTGGTGGTCTGCGTCGGCGGTGGCATCGGAACCCCCGAGCGCGCGACGGAGTACCTCACCGGCGTGTGGTCGCAGGCGCACGGCTACCCGGTGATGCCGCTGGACGGCGTGCTGGTCGGCACCGCGGCGATGGCGACGTTGGAGGCCACCACCGCACCCGAGGTCAAGCAGCTGCTCGTCGACACCCCCGGCACCCCGGACTGGGTCGGCGCGGGCACCGCGTCCGGCGGAATGGCCTCGGGCCGTAGCCAATTGGGCGCCGACATCCACGAGATCGACAACGCCGCCTCGCGCACCGGCCGCCTGCTCGACGAGGTCGCGGGCGACGCCGACGCGGTCGCCGCCCGGCGCGCGGAGATCATCGAGGCGCTCGACGGCACGGCCAAGCCCTACTTCGGCGATCTCGGCACCATGACGTACCTGGAATGGCTGGAGCGCTACGTCGAGCTGGCCGTCGGCCTGGACCGCCGCAAGGACTTCGACTGCGGCAGCGACCTCGGCGACGCCATCCTCGAGGCCACCCGGTCGGTGTGGCTCGACATCACCTGGCGCGACCGCTTCGCGGAGATGGTGCGCCGCACCGAGTCCCGCCTGCACCCGGCCGACCGCGGCGAGATCCCGACGCTGTTCGCCGACGACGAGGCGTTCGAGCGCCCGGTCGACGCCTTGTGCACGCTGAAGAAGCAGTACCCGGCCGCCGAGCAGATCCTGCTGCACCCCGCCGACGTGCCGTTCTTCATCGCGCTGTGCAAGACGCCCGGCAAGCCCGTCAACTTCGTCCCGGTCGTCGACGCCGACGTACGGCGCTGGTGGCGTTCGGATTCCCTGTGGCAGGCGCACGATCCGCGCTACTCGGCCGATCAGGTGTGCGTCATCCCCGGCACCGTGTCCGTCGCGGGTATCACCCGGGTGGACGAGCCGGTCGGCGAGCTGCTGGACCGTTTCGAGCAGGACACCGCCTACTCGCTGGTGCGCGCGGGCGTGGTGCCCGCCCCGATCGACGCGCGCCGCACGGCGGGGGTGACGAGCGGCCCGATCGACGCGGTGCTCGCCGCGCCGGATGTGCAGTGGGCGGGCCGCACCACCGTGAACCCGGTGCACCGGCTCGGCGACCACACCGAATGGACCGTGGACGGCAAGGGCGCCGTGCACCCGCGCACCGGCGCCACCCTCGTCGAGACCACCGGTCCGGAGGCCGACAACTCCTACGTCGAGCTGACCGTCCCGCTGTTGCGCAGCGACGCGGTGCGCATCCGGATCACCGTGCCGGTCTCCATCTACAACGGCGGTTCGCCGGTCGTCACCGAGGCCGACGCCGAAGCCGCCATGGCCGCGCTGCTCGCGGTCGCGGCGGGACAGTCGCTGCCGGAGGTGAAGGGCTCGGTCGCGCACGTCAACCTGGCCTGGACTCCCGATCTGATCGCCGACCACGCCGGTGTCACCGGCTCGGGTCTGCCCGCCTCGCTCAGCACGCTGGGCCGCACCGCGCCCGACGTGCTGGTCGGCGCCTGCTGGCCCGCCGTGTTCGCGGTGCTCGGCGCCACCCGCACCGGCGACGCGTGCTCGGTCATCGAGGGCATGCTGGACCTGGTGCACCTCGACCACCAGATCGAGCTGCTGCGCGAACTGCCCGACACCACAAGCATTCTCGTGGTGCGCGCGGAGTCGAAGTCGGTGCTCGACACCGACATGGGCCGCGTCGTCGAGGTGGAGGTCACCGTCGGCGAGATGCGCGACCAGGGCCTGGACGTGGTGCCGCTGGCCCGGCTCAGCGAGCGCTTCGCCATCCGCGGCCGCAACGGCGCGGGCGAACTGGCCGACCCGCCGCGGGCCGCGGGCACCGCCGCGTCGGCCACGGACACCCCCCGCCGCCGTCGCCGCGACGTCACTCTCGTCGCGCCGCGCGCGATGCACGCTTTCGCCGCGGTGTCCGGCGACCACAACCCGATCCACACCAGCGACAACGCCGCCAAGCTCGCCGGGCTGGGCAGCCCGATCGTGCACGGCATGTGGCTGTCGGCCGCCGCCCAGCACGCGGTGTCCGCCGTGGATCCCGAAAGCTCGGTTCCCGCACGGACTCTCACCGCATGGACCACTCGCTTCCTCGGGATGGTGCGTCCGGGGGCGGAGATCGATGTGCGGGTCGAGCGGATCGCCGTCGACGCGGGCAGCGAGATCGTCGAGGTCTCCTGCCGCACGGGTGGTGATCTCGTGATGACCGCGACCGGCCGCACGAAGGCGCCGAAGACCGTGTACGCCTTCCCGGGGCAGGGCATCCAGCGCAAGGGGATGGGTCTGGACGCCCGGTCGCGGTCCAAAGCGGCCAAGGAGATCTGGGAGCGCGCCGACAAGCACACCCGCGAGGCGCTCGGCTTCTCGATCCTCGCCGTGGTGCGCGACAACCCGACCTACCTCAAGGCGCGCGGCGTCGAGCACCGGCACCCGGACGGCGTGCTGCACCTGACGCAGTTCACTCAGGTCGCGATGGCGACCCTGGGTGTCGCGCAGGTCGCCGAGCTGCGCGAGGCGGGCGCCTTCGTCGAGGGCGCCATGCTCGCGGGCCACTCGGTCGGTGAATACAACGCGCTCGCCGCGGTCGCCGGGGTGCTGCCGCTCGAGGCGGTGCTCGAGGTGGTGTTCCAGCGCGGTTCGGCGATGCACGAGCTGGTTCCGCGGGATGCCCAGGGCCGCAGCGACTATCGGATGGCCGCCATCCGGCCCTCGCAGATCGGCCTGCCCGACGAGGACGTGATCGGCTTCGTCCAGAGCGTTTCCGAGCGGACCGGCGAATTCCTCGAGGTCGTCAACCTGAACCTGCGCGGCTCGCAGTACGCGATCGCGGGCACGGTGGCGGGCCTGGAGGCGCTGGAGACCGAGATCGACCGCCGCCGTGCCGAATTCGGCGGCAAGCGGGCGTTCATCCTGGTGCCCGGCATCGACGTGCCGTTCCACTCCACCGTGCTGCGCAAGGGCGTGCCGGAGTTCCGGCAGAAGCTCGAGCAGCTGCTGCCAACGGACCTGCGGCCAGACGTCTTGGTCGGCCGCTACATTCCGAACCTGGTGCCAAGGCCGTTCTCGCTGGAGCGCGATTTCGTCCAGGAGATCGCGGACCTGGTGCCCTCGGAACCGCTCACCGCGGTGCTCGCCGATTTCGACAGCTGGGCGGCCCAGCCTGCCGAGCTGTGCCGGGTGGTGCTGATCGAGCTGCTCGCCTGGCAGTTCGCCAGCCCGGTGCGTTGGATCGAGACCCAGGACCTGCTGTTCACCGACGCCGAGAACGGCGGGCTCGGTGTCGAGCGGTTCGTCGAGATCGGTCTCGGCGCGACGCCGACCGTGGCGAACCTGGCCAGCCAGACCCTGAAGCTGCCGAGCTTCGGCACCGCCACCGTCGAGGTGCTCAACATCGAGCGCGAGGCCGCGGTCGTCTACTCGACCGACACCGACCCCGCCCCGGTCGACGAGCCCGAGGAGACCCCGGCCGAGACCGCCGCCCCGGCCGCCGCCGCGCCCGCCGCGGTGGCCGCCCCGGCCCCTGTCGCGAGCTCGGGCGGACCCCGCCCCGACGACATCCTGTTCACCGCCGCCGACGCCACCCGCGTGCTCATCGCCCTGTGGACCAAGCTGCGGCTGGACCAGATCGGCCCGGTGGACACCATCGAAGGCCTCTGCGACGGCGTCTCCTCGCGGCGCAACCAGCTGCTCGTCGACCTCGGCTCCGAGCTCTCGCTCGGCGCCATCGACGGCGCGGCCGACGCCGACATGGGCGCGCTCTCGGCCACGGTCGAGCGGCTGGCGCGCACCTACAAGCCGTTCGGCTCGGTGCTCTCCGACTCGATCAACGACCACCTGCGCAAGGTGTTCGGCCCGTCCGGCAAGCGGCCCGCCGCGATCGCCGAGCGCGTCAAGAAGGTGTGGGAGCTCGGCGACGGCTGGGCCAGCCACGTCACCGCCGAAGTCTCGCTCGGCACCCGCGAAGGCACCAGCGTGCGCGGCGGCGATCTCGGCGGACTGGTCTCGGGCGCGCTGAACGACGCGGCCTCGGTCGACGCCGCCATCGACGCGGCCGTGCAGGCCGTCGCCGCCCGGCGCGGTGTCGCGGTGTCGCTGCCCACGGCGGGCGGTGGCGGCGGCGCCACGGTCGACGCGGCGGCGCTCGGCGAGTTCACCGAGCAGATCACCGGCCGCGACGGCGTGCTCGCCTCGGCGGCGCGAGTCATCCTCGAGCAGCTGGGCCTCACCGATCAGGTGTCCGCGCCGGAAACCACCGACGACACGCTTGTCGACCTGGTCTCGGCCGAACTGGGTTCGGACTGGCCGCGTTTGGTCGCGCCCGCGTTCGACGGACGCAAGGCGGTGCTGATCGACGACCGCTGGGCGACCGCGCGCGAGGATCTGGCGCGGCTGTGGCTGGTCGACGACGCGGACACGGCCGACGGATCGGTCATCGGGTTCCTCGGTGCGGGCGAAGCCGTTGCCGCGCAGGCCGAATGGTGGCGCGAGCAGGCCAAGCACCAGGCGCGCTCGGTGCTGGCGGGCCTGTACGAGCGCATCGCCGTTGCCGCGCGCAGCACCGAGGAGCCGGGCCTGTGGTCCGACGACATCGCGGTGATCACCGGCGCGAGCAAGGGTTCCATCGCCGCGGCGGTGACCGGACGCCTGCTCGGCGGCGGCGCGACCGTCATCGTCACGACCTCGAGCCTGAACGACGACCGTCTCGGCTTCTACAAGAAGCTCTACCGCGAGAACGCCAGGCACGGCGCCGCCCTCTGGGTCGTGCCCGCGAACATGGCCTCCTACCAGGACGTCGACGCGCTGATCGACTGGGTCGGCAGCGAACAGGTCGACAACGCGGGCGGCGCGAAGGTCAAGATCAAGGACGCCATGACGCCGACCATGCTGCTGCCGTTCGCGGCGCCGCGGGTGGCGGGCGACCTGGCCGACGCGGGCGCGCGCGCCGAGATGGAGATGCGCGTGCTGCTCTGGTCGGTGGAGCGGCTGATCGGCGGGCTGTCCAAGCTCGGCGCCGATCACGACGTGGACGCGAAACTGCATGTGGTCCTGCCCGGTTCGCCGAACCGCGGCATGTTCGGCGGTGACGGCGCCTACGGCGAGTCCAAGGCGGCGCTCGACGCGGTGGTCGCCAAGTGGCGGGCCGAGAAGTCCTGGTCGACGCGGGTCACCCTGGTGCACGCGCTGATCGGCTGGGTGCGCGGCACCGGCCTGATGGGCCACAACGACCCGATGGTCGAGGCCGTCGAGAAGGCGGGCGTGCAGACCTGGTCCACCACCGAGATGGCCGACGAACTGCTCAAGTGGTGCACCTCGCGGGCCCGTCAGGTGACGGCCACCGGTCCGCAGCAGATCGACCTGACCGGCGGACTGGCCAGGGCCAAGCTGGATCTGCCCGCGCTGGCCAAGGAAGCGGCGGAGCAGGAGGCGGCGGAGTCCGCGGAAACCGCTGCGGCCGCGACTATTCCGGCCCTGCCCGCCCCGCCGACCATGACCTCGGCACTGCCGGTGCCCGAGTGGGGTGAGGTCACCGCCGATCTGGCCGACATGGTGGTCATCGTCGGCGCGGCCGAGCTCGGCCCGTACGGCTCGTCGCGCACCCGCTTCGAGATGGAGGTCTCCGACGAGCTCTCCGCGGCGGGCGTGCTCGAACTCGCCTGGACCACCGGCATGGTGACCTGGGAGAACGATCCCAAGCCGGGCTGGTACGACGCGGAATCGGGCGACTACGTTCCCGAATCCGAAGTGGCCCAGCGCTACCACGACGCCGTGGTCGCCCGCTGCGGCATCCGCCGCTACGAGGACGACGGCGCCATGCTCGACAACACCGCGCCGCTGATGACCTCGGTCTTCCTCGATCAGGATCTGTCGTTCACGGTCGGCAGCGAGGCCGAGGCCCGCGCCTTCCACGCGGCCGATCCGGAGCACACCGTCATCACGGCGGTGCCGGACTCCGGCGACTGGACGGTGACGCGCAAGGCGGGCACCGAGATCCGGGTGCCGCGCAAGGCCAAGCTCTCGCGCACTGTCGGCGGCCAGATCCCGACCGGCTGGGATCCGACCATCTGGGGCATCTCCGCCGACATGGCCGCCTCGGTGGACCGGGTCGCGCTGTGGAACATCGTCTGCACGGTGGACGCGTTCCTCGGCTCCGGCTTCAGCCCCGCCGAATTGATGAGCTGGGTGCACCCCTCGCTGGTCGCCAACACCCAGGGCACCGGCATGGGCGGCATGTCCTCGATGCGCTCGCTCTACGTCGACAACCTGCTCGGCGAGCCGCGACCGAACGACATCCTGCAGGAGGCGCTGCCGAACGTGGCCCTCGCGCACGTGGTGCAGTCCTACGTGGGCAGCTACGGCGCGATGGTGCACCCGGTGGCCGCCTGCGCCACGGCGGCGGTGTCCGTCGAGGAGGGCGTGGACAAGATCCGGCTCGGCAAGGCCGAACTCGTGGTGGCCGGCGGCTACGACGATCTCGGCATCGAGGGCATCGTCGGCTTCGGTGACATGTCGGCTACCGCCGACTCGGCGACCATGAGCGCCAAGGGCATCAGCGACCGGTACTTCTCCCGCGCCAACGACCGCCGCCGCGGCGGCTTCGTGGAATCGCAGGGCGGCGGCACCGTGCTGCTCGCCCGCGGCGACGTGGCGCTGGAGATGGGTCTTCCGGTGCTGGGCGTGGTGGCCTACGCGCAGTCCTTCGCCGACGGCGTGCACACCTCGATCCCGGCGCCCGGCCTCGGCGCGCTCGGCGCGGGTCGCGGCGGACGCGAGTCCCGGTTCGCCGCGGAGCTGCGCAAGCTCGGCGTCACCCCGGACGAGATCGCGGTGGTGTCCAAGCACGACACCTCCACCGCGGCCAACGATCCCAACGAGTCCGAGCTGCACGAGCGGCTGGCCGCGGCGATCGGGCGTTCGGAAGGCGCGCCGCTGTTCGTGGTCTCGCAGAAGAGCCTGACCGGACATGCCAAGGGCGGCGCTGCCGCGTTCCAGCTGATCGGCCTGTGCCAGGTGCTGGAAACCGGTGTGGTACCGCCGAACCGGAGCCTGGACTGCGTCGACGAGAAGATGCAGGCCTACCCGCACCTGGTGTGGCCGCGCGAGCCGCTGCGCTTCGGCGAGCGGTTCCCCCTCAAGGCCGGTCTGGTGACCTCGCTCGGCTTCGGGCACGTCTCCGGCCTGCTCGCGGTGGTGCACCCGCAGGCGTTCCTGCGTGCCATCGAGCCCGCGCGGCGCGAGGAGTACCAGCGTCAGGCCGAACAGCGGCAGCTGGCCGGTCGGCAGCGGTTCGTCGAGGCCATGTGCGGCGGTGCGCCGCTGTACGAGCGGCCCGCGGACCGGCGGCTCGGCGGAGAAGGCACGCCCGCCAAGCGGATTCGCCAGCTGGAGGCGGACATGCTGCTCTCGCCGCAGGCTCGCCTCGGCGCGGACGGCGCCTACCGCGCCGACGGATTCGGTTGCGGCACGGGCGCGGTCGTCGCCGGGCAACTCGAGGGCGATGGCTCTTTGGATCGGTGACTCAGGCCACTACCCTTCACTCAGGCCGTCCGGCGCGGGCGGCCGGGACCCGGCGGTCACGCCGGGTCCGGTGAGCGGAGTGCGGCCGCGCGAACGGCCGCACTCCACCTAGGGGTGAGGAGCTGCGACGCATTGACCATTCTGGGGATCGGCCTCGACTTGGTGACCATCTCCGAGTTCGCCGAACAACTCGAGCGGTCCGGAACCACCATGCTCAGGGAGAGTTTCACCGCGGGCGAGCGGCGCTACTGCCAGAGCAAGGGCACCGATCCGGCGCGCAGTTTCGCCGCGCGCTGGGCCGCCAAGGAGGCGGTGCTCAAGGCGTGGGCGTCGTCGCGTTTCGCCCGCCGCCCGCAGATCGGCGACAACCCGTACCCGCTGATCGAGGTGGTCAACGACGCGTGGGGCAGGCCGAGCATCAAATTGCACGGTCTCGCGGCCGAATTCCTGCCGCGCGCCAGGGTGCACCTGTCCTTGACGCACGACGGGGACACGGCGGCGGCGATGGTCGTGCTGGAGGATCCCGGCGAACTCGCCGACCTGATCGAGGGTCGCGAAACGACCGCGTGAGCGCCGTCAGCGCTCGCTGGCGGTGCGGGATTCCTTCTCGGCGACAAGCAGATACGCGACCATCAGGCGCTTGAGTTCGGCGACGGCCTCGGCGTGCGACTGCTCGTCCTGGACCGAGAAATTGAGCATCGAGTACACCACGTGCACGAGGACCTCGGCCATCATGGTGCGCCGGACTCGCGGCGTGCGCGGGGTGAGCGGCCGCAGCATCTGCGAGACGACCTCGGCGAACTGCTTCTCGTGGATGGCGCCGGTGGCTCGGGTGGACGGCGTGGACTGCATGGCCAGCCACACCTCGCGCCGGGATGGGTCGGTCATCCACAGGTTGGCCAGGTGGTCGACGAACTGGTTCATGTGCCGCAGCCAATCGAGCGACGGCACCTCGCCGTGGAAGTCGGCCAGTTCCTGGGAAACGGCAACGAGATCTTGGCGATTCAGTTCACAGACGATGACGTACTTGTTCGCGAAGAACTGGTACAGCGTGCCGATCGGGACTTCGGCGCGCGCCGCGACCTCTTCACAGGTGAACGATTCGAAGCCGACCTCGACGAGCAACTCGCGGGAGGCCTGGAGCAGCGCGTCGAACTTGCGTTTGCTGCGTTCCTGAGTCGGCCGCTTGCGCGGCATCAGCTCTTGCGGATCGTCCTGCAGTTCCAACGCGGGGTCCAGGTGTCGCTTGGACGGCATCGCCCTGGCCTCCGTGTGTACTTCCACGTATCCAGGCTAGCGGTACCGACACGCACGCGACACGCGCACTTGGTCAGCGTGTTCAGGTCTGTCACATTTCACGACCCATCCGTGACGGTTGTGGCCGCGAACACTAACCAAGCGTGCGTGCATCCGCGGGCACGTTGCCAAGGGTGTTCGCCCACCTCGGCGCACCTCCGCCTTCGCTCCGGCGCGTGCGCGGGCTGAGGAAGGACTTCGTCCGCGTCCGTAGGGCGGGGCGATCCGGTCCGGACAGTCACTGGGAAGGCGTATCTGTGGTAGCTCGATCTGTGGTAACTCTCGGCGTTTCCACCGAACGTGGCGCCGTGCACGCGGTAGCGCTCGCCGACACCGGCGAGAAGCTCGTGGAGCGCGTGCTGGTTCACCGGGTGGCGAAGACGCACGGCGACAACAAGGCGGATGTGGCGGCAGCGGTCCAGGCCGCGATGGACTACGTCGCCGCGGAGGTCGGACAGGGACGGGAGATCGCGGGCGCCGCGGTCGCGTACCGCGATGCCGCCGAGCGGCGGGCCATCGTGACCCGGCTCGCGTCCGGACCGTGGCGCACCGCATCGCTGCTCTCGACGAAATCCGCGCACCTGAGCGCGGCGGGCGCGATGACCTGGCTCGGCGAGTTCGACGACCTGCTCGTCTGCGAGGCCGTTCCCGGCTACCAGGCGTTCACGCTGGTCGACAAGGGCCGCGATCGGGTGCTCGCGGCGGTCGCGCAGACCGGCGGCATCAACGAGGCGTCGCTCGGCGCCGCGGTGACGGCCGCGTGGGACCAGTTCGAAGCGGCCGCCGTCCGCCCCGACGGGGTCGTGTTGATCGGTTCCGCCGCGGACGAACCGGCGGTGCGCGAGGCCGTTGATCGCTTCGGTGCGCCCGTGCTGCCCTGCAAGATCGCGTCGTCGGCCGCGGCCATCGGCGCCGCGCTGTTCGCCATGGCCGACGTGCCGGAAGTGGTGGACACCGTCGAAGAGCCGCGCGGCAGCCGGAGCTCGTCGGCGCTGTTCGTGGCGGCCAGCGTGGTCGCGGCCGGTCTGGTCGTCGGTGGTGTCTACACGGTCGGCGACTACTCCATTCGGTCGGTCGTCGCCGACTCGCGGAACACCGCCGACGCGCACGTGGTCCCCGGTACCGGGTCGCCAAGCGGGATGGCCGTTGGCTCGTCGGTGCAGCCGGAGATCATCGCGAGCGAAGACAAAGGTGCGGCGTCGGTTCCGCGGCAGTCGCCCGCGGTCACCGCGGGCATGCCCGCCGTCGCACCGCAGCAAGTGGTGCAGCGCTGGGGCAGCGGCCGGCAAGGTCCGTTGACGCTGGAGGAGTCCGAGGAGCTGCAGGAGTCCGACACCGCCGCCGCGTCGGTCGTACCCGGCACCGGCGTCCCGTCCACCACCAAGGTCGGCGCGCCCAACGACGTCATGTTGTTCCCGGGCGAGGCGCCGCCGCCCCCTGCCTTCACCCCGGAGTCCTACGAGTGGTGGGACAACCATTTGCGCTTGCTCGCGCAGTGGGCCTCGCAGCAGCTGTCGGAGGCCTGACACAGAGCACGAAAGGCCCGGCGCCGCATCGGCGCCGGGCCTTTCGCCTGTTCTGCGCAACCCCCACGTCCGGTTCGGCCGCGGTCGGGTCGGTCCCGGATCAGTTGCGGGTGCGGCGCCGGAAGAGCGCGCCCGCCGCGACGTAACCGACCACCGCGATGCCCGCGCACCACAGCACCGCGAGCAGGGCGCTGTCACCGATGGGCGTTCCCATCAACAGACCGCGCATCGTCTCGATCACCGGCGTCACCGGCTGGTTCTCGGCGAACCGGTGCAACCAGCTCGGCATCGACTCGGTCGGCACGAACGCGCTGCTGACGTAGGGCAGGAACATGAAGAAGAAGGTGAAACCGTTGGCCGCCTCCGGGTTTCGCGCGACCAGGCCGAGAGCGGCCGACAGCCAGGACAGCGCGAGCACGTACATGGCGATCACCCCGAGCGCGCCGAGCCAGCGCAGCGGTTCGGTGGTCGGGCGGAAGCCCAGCGCGACGGCGACCACGATGACGAGTCCGGTGGTGATCAGGTTGCGGATCAGGCTCTCGGCCACATGCCCGGTCAGCACCGCGGACCGCGCGATGGCCATGGTGCGGAACCGATCGATGATGCCCTCGGCCAAGTCGGTCGAGATGCTGACGGCGGTGGTCGAGGCGCCGAAACCCGCGCACAGCAGGATGATTCCGGGCACCACGTAGTCGATGTAGGCGCCGGGGCCGACGTCCATCGCGCCGCCGAAGACGTAGACGAACATCAGCAGGATCATGACCGGCAGCGCGATCGTCATGATCATGGTGTCGGGACTGCGCAGCGTGTGCCGCAGGTTGCGGTCCAGCATGGTGCCGGAGTCCTGGACGGTGCGCAGCGCGCGGAGGGCCGGGGAGGGGGTCGTCATCGTCGTTGTCTCGTTTCTCATGCGGCCGATTCGGTGCGGCCTTGGTGGCCGGTCAAGGCGAAGAAGACGTCGTCGAGGTCGGGGGTGTGCACGGTCAGCCGCTCGACGGCGATGTCCAACTCGGCGAACCGGTCGAGCAGGCGCTTCACCTCGGCCGCGCTGCCGTCCGACGGCATCTGGAGGGTCAGCTGTTCCGGGTCCATCTGGCTGCCCGCCGTGGGGACGGCGCGATCGTCGACGGCGCGGGCGGCGGCCGCGAGCAGGTGCCGGTCGGCGAAACGGAGCCGGATGTGTCCGCCGGGGGCGAGGCGCTTGAGCTTCTCGGGCGTGCCTTCTGCGACGATGCGCCCGCCGTCGAGCACGGCGATGCGGTCGGCGAGCTGGTCGGCCTCCTCCAGATACTGCGTGGTGAGGAAGATCGTCGCGCCGTCGTCGGCGAGTTCCTGGATGGCCGACCACAAGTCGCGGCGGCTGCGCGGGTCGAGGCCGGTGGTCGGTTCGTCCAGGAAGACGATGCGCGGTCTGCCCATCAGGCTCATCGCGAGATCGAGGCGGCGGCGCATGCCGCCGGAGTAGGTGTCGACCGGCCGATCGGCGGCGTCGGTGAGGTCGAAACGTTCGAGCAGGGTGGCGGTCCGGCGGCGCGTCTCGGCCGCGCCGAGGTGTAGCAGTTTGCCGGTGAGGCGCAGGTTCTCGGTGCCGGTCAGCACGCCGTCGACGGCCGCGTACTGGCCGGTGACGCCGATCAGCCCGCGGACGACGTCCGGCTCGCCCGCCAGATCGTGCCCGAAGACGCGGGCCTCGCCGCGATCCGGCGTGCTCAGCGTGGCCAGGATGCGCACCAGGGTGGTCTTGCCCGCGCCGTTCGGCCCGAGCAGCGAGAAGACCGTTCCCGCGGCGACATTCAGATCGATGTCGGCGAGCACGGTGTGCGTGCCGAAGGACTTGCCGAGCCCGTGCACCGCGAGTGCGGGGGGTGGTTCGGGGGACATGGGAGCTCCGATCCGGAAACTGTTTATGGAATAAACACAGTTTATAGAGTAAACAGTTCATGGGCGCAAGAGATGACGGGCGGAGCGAGGCTTAAGGTCGAGGCGAGCGAAGGAGGCTGAAGGGCAGATGACGACGTCGGACGAGGCGGCGCTACCGAAGTCGGTGGAACTGTTGTGGCGGCTCGATCAGCCGGGCGGCCGCGGCCCCAAACGCGGGCTGACGCTGGACCAGATCCTGGAGGCCGCGATCGAGGTGGCCGACGCGGAGGGTTACGCGGCGCTGTCGATGAACCGGGTGGCCCAGCAGCTCGGCTTCACCGCGATGTCGCTCTACCGGTACGTCGACAGCAAGAACACCCTGGTCGAGCTGCTGCTGGATCGGGTGATCGGCGAGCCGCCGCACATCCCGCCCGGCACGCCGTGGCGGACGGGGCTGGAGTACTGGGCCCGTAGCGAATTCGAGGTGGTCGGGCGGCATCCGTGGTGGCTCGACATCCCGCTCAAGGCGCCGCCGATGGGGCCGAACAACATGGCCTGGCTCGAGGCCGGACTCGCGACGCTCGCCGACACCGCGGTGCCCGAGCCGGTGCGGCTGCAACTGGTGATGAACCTGTCGCTCTACGTCATCGGCAGGCGCTGGGCGGCGAGCAATGTGGTCGGCGGGGCGGATGGCGAGCAGGACTTCACAGCGGCGCTGCGGCGCGTGCTCGATCCGCAGCGCTTTCCCGCGGTACTCTCCGCCCTCGCCCACAGTGCCTTCGACCAGGACGACATCGACTGGGAGAAGGCGGATTTCGAGTTCGGCTTGGCGCGGATGCTGGACGGCTACGAGAGCCTCGTCCGCTCCTTCGAGAGCTGACGGTCAGACCGACAGGTCACGGCGCAGCTTGGCGACGTGGCCGGTGGCGCGCACGTTGTACTGCGCGACCTCGATCTTGCCCTGCTCGTCCACCAGGAAGGTGGAGCGGATGACGCCGGTGACGGTCTTGCCGTACATCGTCTTCTCGCCGAAGGCGCCCCACGCGGTGAGCACCGCGCGGTCCGGATCGGACAGCAGCGGGAAGGTCAGTCCTTCGGCGTCGCGGAACTTGGTCAGCTTGGCGGGTTTGTCCGGCGAGATGCCGAGGACGTCGATGCCCGCCTCGTTCAGTTCGGCGAGGTTGTCGCGGAAATCGCAGGCCTGCTTGGTGCAGCCGGGCGTGCTCGCGGCGGGGTAGAAGTAGACGATCACCTTGCGGCCGCGATAGTCGGCGAGCGAGACGTCCTTGCCGTCGGCATCGGGCAGCGTGAACGCGGGGGCGGTATCGCCGGGGGAGAGTCGTTGGTTGGTCACGTCCTGCACGGTAACCGAACGCCCTTCGGCCGGACGGATACACTCGTCCGCGAGCCCTGGTGACTCGCGAACGGCCGGTGGGAACGGTCCCCGGCCCGGTTCGCGCCCGGCGGCACGCCCATCGACAGGAGGACATACGTGGCGAAGGACACCGAGCGGATCGAGCGGGAGATCGAGGCTGCCCGCACCCGGCTGGCGAGCACTCTGGACGAGATCGCCGTGCGCGCCGATCCGCAGCGGATCGCGGACGACACCAAGAGCATTGTCGTCGCCAAGCTGAACGAACCCAAGGTCAAGTACAGCCTGATCGGCGCAGGCGCGCTGGTCGTCGGCCTGGTGCTGGTGAAGCTCTTCCGCTGAGTTTCCCGGCAGACGAGAACACCCGGTGCGGCACTGCCACACCGGGTGTTTCTCGTTATCGGCGGTATCAGACCGTCGGGCAGGCGAATCCGTCGCCGTCGGGGTCCAGGTGCGGGCCGAAGCCCGGCTCGCCACGGAAGATCGGGGCGCGACCCGCCGCGCGGGCGTCGTCGCAGTTGGCGAAGGCGCCACCGGCCGAGCCGGTCTGGGACACGCCCGCCGAACCGGTCGCGGCGGAACCGGTGTCGATGGCGGAGGAGCCGGTTCCGGAGGAACCGGTCGGGGCGGCGGCCAAGGCGGCGGGCGCCGCGAGGATGGTCAGTCCAGCGACGGCGGCGCTGACGGTAAGCCGGCGAACGTTCATGTATTCCTCTGTGTGTGCTGCGGTGGATGGGCGCCTCGACGAGCGACGCCGCACCCACTGTTGCGAGGGGCCGCCCAGTTGTCAACCGCGCGTCACCCGAATTAGGGCCATTAGGGGCTATAGGGAAGCCCGGTTCAGCGCGTCGGACGGGTGCCGGAGAGGTGTTCTGCCGGAATGTTGCCCATCCGTCCCGACTGGAAGTCCTCTATCGCCTGGATGATCTCCGCGCGGCTGTTCATGACGAAGGGGCCGTATTGGACGACGGGTTCGCGGATCGGTTGCCCGCCGAGCAGTAGCACCTCGAGATCGCCGGTGTGATCGTGCTGCTTCGAATCCGCGTCGACCGAAATCGAATCGCCGGGTCCGAACACCGCGAGTTGACCCGCCCGGATCGGCCTGCGCTCGGCGCCGACCGTCCCACTGCCCGCGAGCACATAGGCCATCGCCGAGAAGTGCTGCGGCCAGGGCGTTTCCAAACGGCCGCCGGGGCTGATCGAGGCGTGCGCGTAGGCGATCGGCGTGTAAGTCGATCCGGGACCGGTGAATCCGCCGATCTCGCCCGCGATCAGCCGCACCAGCGCGCCGCCGTCGTGCGAACTGACCAGTGTCAGTTCACTGCCGCGCAGATCTTGATAGCGCGGCGCGGCGAATTTCATGGCCCGCGGCAGATTCATCCACAGCTGCACGCCGTGGAACAGTCCACCCGCGACCACCAGTTCCTCGGGCGGCACCTCGTCGTGCAGGATGCCGGAGCCCGCGGTCATCCACTGGGTGTCGCCCTCGCTGATGACGCCGCCGCCACCGTTCGAGTCGTGGTGCACCATGGTGCCGTCGAGCATGTAGGTGACGGTCTCGAAGCCGCGGTGCGGATGCCATGGCGCGCCCTTGGCCTCGTGCGGTTCGTAGGTCACCGGACCCATCTGGTCGAGCAGGATGAACGGGTCGGCGGCGCGCAGGTCGACGCTGGGGAATGGTCGCGTCACCTCGAAGCCCGCGCCTTCGCGCTGCTTGTGGGCGGTGACGACCTGCTGGACCGGACGTTCGCGCATGGTCTCGTCGGGACGGGGCAGTCGCGGCAGGACCAGGATGTTGTCGACGGCGATGGCGGGCATGGGGAGCACCTCCTGTGCGGATGACCGGCGTCGGCCGGTTGGTGTCCATGTCAACCAAGAGGGGATTAGGATCATTCCCGTGGTGCGATGGCTGAGCGACGACGAGCAGGAGACCTGGCAGGCCTACATCCGGCTGCGCCAGCGGATGGACGCGGCGATCATGGCCGGGCTGGCCCGCGACGGACTCTCCCTGGCCGACTACGAGTTGCTGGTTCCGCTCTCCGCCGCGCCGCGGGGCCGCCTGCGGGCCAAAGAACTCGCCGCCGAGGTGTGCTGGGAGAAGAGCAGATTGTCCAAGCACCTGGCGAGAATGGCGGCGCGCGGGTTGGTCGAGCGGCGGCCGTCCGAAGAGGACGCGCGCGGGATCGTCGTCGAGCTGACGGCGGCGGGCCGGACCGCGCTCGAGCAAGCCGCGCCCAACCATGTGGATCTGGTTCGCCGTGTCTTCATCGATCCGTTGACCGAGTCCGAGGCACGGGCGCTGCGCTCGCTGTCGGACAAGGTCAGCGCCACCGCCGAGAGCGTGACCGATCTCGCGGTGTGACCGCTACGACCACGGCGTGATCGGCGGCTTCACCCACAGCAGCTTCTCGTCCACGTGCGCGCGCCCCGCCGCCGCGTGACCGGGGTTGCGTGCGGCCCACGCGTTCTTCTCGTCGAGCAGGCGGGCGACGACCAGCCAGGTCTCGTCGGTGCTCGGCGGATTCGTTTCGGCGGCGCGGGCCAGCTTGCGGCGAGTCGCGGCGGGCATGTCGCGCAGTTCGGCGCCGCTGATATCGCGGTCCCATAGATAGACGGCCAAGCGGCGGGCCTTCTCGGCCCTTCGGCTGACCGACGCGTCGGAGTGCGCGTAATCGGCCACCCGGGCATCCTACGACGAACGCCCCGCACCCGGTCGCGGTGACCGAGGCGGGGCGTTCGTCGTGCTGGAGACGGATCAGTACGCGCTGTTCACGTTGTCCATGCTGCCGTAGCGGTGCGCGGCGTAGTTGCAGGCCGCGACGATGTTGGCGACCGGATCCCAGACGTCGAACGGGGTGCCCGCGACGTGGTAGGCCGCGAAGGTCGGGTCGATGACCTGCAGCAGGCCCTTGGACGGGATGCCCGCGGCGGCGTTGGAGTCCCACAGGTTGATGGCCTGCGGGTTGCCGCTGGACTCGCGCATGATGTTGCGGTGGATGCCCTCGTAGGAGCCCGGAATGTTGTTGGCGGCCATGATGTCGAGGGCCTGGCGGATCCAGCCGTCCAGGTTGTTCTCGTACACCGGCGGGGCCGGGGCGGGAATCGGTGCGGGCATCGGCGCGGGAACGGGTTCCGGCGCGGGCATCGGAGCCGGGACCGGGGCGGCCTCGGGAGCCGGGGCCGGAGCGGGCACGACTTCGGCGACGGGCGCGGCTTCCACCACGGGAGCGGGGGCGGGGGCGGCCGCGGGCTGCTGCTCCGCGACCACGGCGACGCGGGCCGGAACACTGTCGTCGGCCACCGACACCGCCGAGGAGGCGGCGACGGCCACGATGCCGGCCGCGGCCACGGCGAAGGTCAGGCCCTCGCGCAGGGTGGTGTTGCGGCGCAGGGTGGAAAGGCGTCTGTCAGGCATTTCTGAATCGGTTCCTTGTTCGGGGACAGGGCGGTCCGGCCGCACTCGGGCAGCGCGGATCCGGCGGCGGACGCTCGTGGCGCTCGCCGGGAAAAGTCGGTGTGCTGTTGTGGATTTTGTTGTGGGGGACACTCCGGTCCCCGGAACGCGGCAGGGCGGGTACCGGGCATCGCTGGCCCGGGCCGCGGCGTCGCGCGGAACTCCACAACAGTGGAGCGATAGGCGTAAGGCGGGTGATCGGGGATCCGTTGCCGATCCGCACCCGCGACCGCCCTGGACCCAACTCAGGTCCGTCCGGTCGTTTTCCGAATGCGTGTAAACAACACCTCGGTCTAACCAAACCTCAGGTCTCTTTGCGACCTGATTGCAGAATGGTCACGGAAGGTGAACGGAAGGTGAACGAGAGCCAAACGATAGATGTTGGCGATCTTGGAACGACCTGGGCTTCGTTACCGAAACGCGATTTACCAGGAGGTTTGCGTTTAAACGCGTTGTGCGCTAGGTCACAAAAATTGTGGAGTGACCTGCGTCTAATCGAGGTTTACAGGCCTCGAGCGGGCCTGTTCGGGGCCGTCCCGACCGCTCAGATCACGGCATCGTTACCTTCGTGGAGGTGATCGATGAGCGACGATTCGGACACGAAAAGACCGTGCCCTTGTCCAATCGTGACTGGAGACTAGGCACGGTCTGTACTGTGCGCCATCAGGGACTCGAACCCCGAACCCGCTGATTAAGAGTCAGCTGCTCTGCCAATTGAGCTAATGGCGCCTGCTCCGTGTTCCGGTGCGGGACAAAGATTAACAGGCCGGGGCCGCAGAAGTGAAATCGCCTGGTGAAGGGCCGTTTTATGTGGTCGGCGACGGGTGTTAACACTGGGGGCTCCCGCGGGGATCTATCCGGTGGAACTCGGCCCGTTGCGCGTGTGGTTCGCGTTGGATCGGTCAGACCGGACTGGCAGAATGTTAGGACGCGGTCTCGACCGATCCCGCCGGCGCGGTGGGTTGAGCTTCTTTCGTCGGTTGGATCCGAAGCCATCGACGCGTGTCTGGACGGCGTCGAGACTTGAAACGGGGTTGATATGCGCATTGGTCGAGGTCGGCGGCGGTCGATACGAATACTCAGCGGACCTTTGGCACTGCTCGCCGTGATCGCGTTGGGATCGTCGGCGTGCTCGCCTTCATCCGGTAGTGCGGACGCGGCGGTTGCCATCGACCGGAATCCGATCACCGAACTGATCAAGCCGAAGCTGCTCGCTCCCGTCAAAGACGGCGACAAAGGCGTATCACCCGGCGTGCCTATGACTTTCAAGGTCGATGACGGCAAGTTCACCAATGTGACGTTGGTCAACCAGCAGGGCAAGCCGGTCAGCGGCAATCTCGCCGCCGACGGACGGACCTGGGAGACCGCCGAGGTGCTCGGCTACGGCAAGACCTACCGGCTGACCGCCGACGCCATCGGCCTGGGCGGTGCCAACACCACCACGCTGAGCTTCACCACGAGTTCGCCGAACAACCAGACCAAGCCGTATCTCATCCCGGCGGAGGGTGAGGTCGTCGGCATCGGTCAGCCGGTGGCGATTCAGTTCGACGAGAACATCCCGGACCGCAAGGCGGCCCAGGACGCGATCAAAATCACAACGAACCCGCCGGTGGAGGGCGCGTTCTACTGGGTGAACAACCGTGAAGTCCGTTGGCGGCCAGAACATTTCTGGGCGCCGGGCACGCGGGTCGACATCGAGGTGAACGTCTACGGCAAGAACCTCGGCAACGGGCTGTACGGCCAGGACAACATCACCTCGCACTTCATCATCGGCGACGCTGTGATCTTCACCGCGGACGACGACACGCACCAGGTGACGGTCGAGCAGAACGGCCAGGTGATCCGCACCATGCCGACCTCGATGGGCAAGGACAGCACGCCCACCGACAACGGCATCTACATCGTCGCGGACAAGCACGAGAAGATCATCATGGACTCCTCGACCTACGGCGTCGCGGTGAACTCCGCGGACGGCTACCGTACGCCGGTCGACTTCGCGACCCGAATCTCCTACAGCGGCATCTTCTTCCACTCGGCTCCGTGGTCGGTGGCTCAGCAGGGTTACTCGAACGCCAGCCACGGCTGCCTGAACCTGAGTCCGGCGAATGCGCAGTGGGTATTCAACTTCGCCAAGCGCGGTGACATCACGATCATCAAGAACACCGTGGGCGGCACGCTGTCCGGCACCGACGGCCTCGGTGACTGGAACATTCCGTGGTCGGAGTGGAAGGCGGGCAACGCGGACGTCGGATGACGTACGAAAGTCCCTGAGCGACAAAGCAAAGGCCCCCGGCGAGTGCCGGGGGCCTTTGTCGTGGCTGGGCTCAGGGGATGTACGGCCCCGGGGTGCCCGCGCAGGTGAGGTTGGCGTTGAACGCGCTGCCGACGGCGGCGCAGAGCAGCGGGCCGCCGAAGATGATCTTCTCCAGCTCGGGACCGGAGCCGGTGCCGGTGGACCCGGTGGTCGTCGCGCCGCCCGAGGATCCGGTGCTGTGCGCGGATCCACTGGTGATGCCCGCGGATCCGGTGTCGGCGGGCAGGTCGATCGGAGTCGCCTCGCGCGCCGCCGAGGCGGTGCCTCCGGACCCGCCGAGCAAGGTGGCGCCGACTAGGGCTGCGAGAACGGCGGAACGCTTCACGTAGTGCTTTTCTTTCTCCCGGACCGGGCGATGCCACGGCGGCACACCCTGGTGCCGCAGTTTACGACCGCGCGAGGAGATCCGGGACCCATTTGGAAGCATTGACGTTTCAGAACATGTCATCGCTGCGGCCGGTGCTATCGGCCCTGTACGCCCTGCTGTCGCTCGAATCGGCGCAGGCGGGGCGATGGATTTGCCGGGCGAATCGGCCTGAAAACGCGAAATGCGCGAGCCCATCGGACTCGCGCATTTCGCGTGGGGTGAGTGACGGGACTCGAACCCGCGACAGCCAGGATCACAACCTGGTGCTCTACCAACTGAACTACACTCACCATCGCCGGTAACTACCGGCGCGCTAGATACTAGCGTGCCACCCCCGCGATTCCCTAATCGGCTTCCACCGCGCCGTTGCGCGGCACCGCGCCCGCGGGCTTGGCCGCGCCGCTGAGCTCGGCCGCTACCGTGGCGATCTCCGTGCTGGACGGTCCGGGCGGCGCGACGAACGCGGTGCGCCGGTAGTACTCGAGTTCGCGGATGGACTCCTTGATGTCGGCGAGGGCGCGGTGGGTCAGGCCCTTCTCCGGCTGACCGAAGTAGATGCGCGGGTACCAGCGGCGGCACAGCTCCTTGATGGAGCTCACATCGATCATCCGGTAGTGCAGGTGACTGTCCACCGCGGGCATGTCGCGGGCGATGAAGCCGCGGTCGGTGGCGATCGAGTTACCCGCCAGCGGAACGGTTCCCGCGGTGGGGGCGTAGGCGCGGATGTAGTCGAGCACCTGCTGCTCGGCCTCGGCGAGGGTGACGGTGGAGCGACGCACCTCTTCGGTCAGGCCGGAGCGCTCGTGCATGTCGGCGACCACCGGGGGCATCGCGGCCAGCGCCTCGTCGTCGGCGTGGATGACGATGTCGACACCGTCACCGAGAATATTGAGGTCGCTGTCGGTCACGAGCGCGGCTACCTCGATCAGCTTGTCGCTGTCCAGGCGCAGGCCGGTCATCTCGCAATCCATCCACACCACAAGTTTGTCGGACACTCAGGCAACCTTACTGGCATCCTCGCCGCCGACCTCAGCTGACAAGCTCGTTCGTCCGCGCGCGCCGCCGGCGCTGGATTCCCCGCGCCGCGGTGCCGGCTTCCGTACACGGGGTGCCGGCTTCCGCAGAGGGCGGTGTCGGCTTCCGCACACGGCCGTGTCGGCGACGCGACCGCGGGTATGCAGCGGCGGAACGCCGTCGCCGGGGATACAGTTTCGGCAGAGATCGGCAAAGGCGTACCTCCGCCTTCGTCCCGGCCATGCGCGGCGGTCGACGGACACCGTCCGGCCATCGGGCGTCCTTCCGCCTTCGCTGCCATGCGGCTGTCGGCGGACTGCGTCCGGCTGGGCCCATGAGCGTTTTCGGTTCGACAGACGGAGGACGTGCGATGACCACTCCCGAGGAGAAGGCGGCCGCGGCGCGCAAGGCCGCCGACGAAGCGGCGCGAATCGCGGCCGAGGCAGCGGCCGCCGCGGAAGCCGCCGAGCGTGAGCTGGCCCAGCACCGAACGACGGAGTCCGCCGCGCCGAGCGAGGAGACATCGGCCGACTCCGCCGCACAGGAGATCGCCGCGGGCTACGCCTTCGACGGCGCGGCGCTGGAACTGGGCACCGTGGTCGTGGACGGAACCGTGGATCCCGCCGCACGGGTGCGGATTCCGATGCGCACGATGAACCGGCACGGCCTGGTCGCGGGCGCCACCGGCACCGGAAAGACCAAGACGCTGCAAGGCATCGCCGAACAGCTCTCGCGAGCGGGCGTTCCGGTGGTGCTCGCCGACATCAAGGGCGACCTGTCCGGTTTGAGTCGGCCCGGCGAGGCCGACGACAAGATCAGCGCGCGGGCGCGGGACACGGGCGTGCCGGACTGGGCGCCCAGCGGCTTTCCGACGGAGTTCGTCTCGCTGGGCACCGGCGGGATCGGCGTGCCGATCCGGGCCACCATCACCTCGTTCGGTCCGGTGCTGCTGAGCAAGGTCCTGGACCTCAACGAGACGCAGGAATCGACCCTCGGCCTGATCTTCCACTGGGCCGACCAGCAGGGCCTCGCACTGCTCGATCTCAAAGACCTTCGTGCGGTCATCACCCACCTGACCAGCCCCGACGGCAAGGAGGACCTGAAGGGCATCGGTGGCGTGTCGGCGCAGACCGCGGGCGTGATCCTGCGCGCGCTGGTCAACCTGGAGGCCGACGGCGGCGACACGTTCTTCGGCGAACCCGAACTCGACCCGGCCGATCTGGTCCGGGTCGTGGACGGTCAGGGTGTGATCACGCTGTTCGAACTCGGCGCGCAGGCGGCGCGGCCGGTGATGTTCTCCACGTTCCTCATGTGGGTGCTCGCCGATCTGTTCCAGACGCTGCCCGAGGTCGGCGATGCCGACAAGCCCGAGCTGGTGTTCATCTTCGACGAGGCGCACCTGCTGTTCGACAACGCCTCGAAGGCGTTCCTCGACCAGGTCGAGCAGACGGTCAAACTGATCCGCTCGAAGGGTGTCGGCGTGTTCTTCTGCACGCAACTGCCCACCGACATCCCGAACCAGGTGCTCTCGCAGCTCGGCGCGCGCGTCCAGCACGCGCTGCGCGCCTTCACCCCCGACGATCAGAAGGCGCTGTCCAAGACGGTCCGGACCTACCCGAAGACCACGACCTACGACCTGGAGAAGGCGCTGACCTCGCTCGGCACCGGCGAGGCCGTGGTGACCGTTCTCTCCGAGACCGGCTCCCCGACACCGGTGGCGTGGACCAGGATTCAGCCGCCGCGCTCGCTGATGGACACCATCGGCGAGGACGCCATCAAGTCCCAAGCGCTCTCCAGCGCGCTCGCCACGAAGTACAGCCAGACCATCGACCGCGAGTCCGCCTACGAGATGCTCACCGCGAAACTGGCCGCGGCCGAACCCGAACAACCGGAAGCCGCCCCGGTACCCGGCCGCTCGCCGCGCCAAGCGGAGGAATCCGCCGCCGAACGCATCATGAGGAACCCGGCGGTGAAGAGCTTCCTCCGCTCGGCGGCATCCGCCGCGGGCCGCGAAATCAGCCGCACCCTGTTCGGCACCCGCCGTCGCCGCTGAGCGGTCGCGTGCGAGAAGGGGTGCGGTTGGTATTCGGCACCTTCCTCAAACCCCCACTTCCCGCGCCATGAGATCGTCGATCGTCTCGCGGCGGACCAGGGTTCTGGCGCGGCCGTCCCGGACCGCCACGATCGGCGGTCGGCCGACGCTGTTGTAGGTGCTGGCCAGGCTGTGGTGGTAGGCGCCGGTGCACGGGATCGCGAGGATCTCGCCGGGGCGCAGGTCGGCGGGCAGTCGGACGTCGACGGCGAGGACGTCGCCCGCCTCGCAGTGGCGACCCGCGATGGTGGCGGTCATCTGCGGCCCGCACGGGTGGCGGTTGGCGAGCACCACGTCGTAGCGCGCGCCGTACAGCGCGACCCGCGGGTTGTCGGTCATGCCGCCGTCGACGGTGACGTAGGTGTGCCCGCCCTCGATGTGCTTCACCGAAAGCACCCGGTAGAGCGTCACGCCCGCGCGCGCCACGATCGCGCGTCCCGGCTCCAGCGCGACACGCGGCCGCGGGAAGTGGTGCCGGGCGCAGCCCGCGTCGAGCGCGTCCTCGATGATCTCGGACAGCTCGGTCAGGTTCATCTCGGCGTCACCGCCGCGGTAAGCGACGGCGTGCCCGCCACCCAGGTCGAGTTCGGTGAGGATGTGCCCGTAGTCCGCGCGCACCCGCGCCATTTCGCCGATCATCCTGCGGACCGCCTCGCCGTAGTGGTCGGGATTGTGAATCTGCGACCCGAGGTGGCAGTGGAAGCCGACCAGCTCCAGATTCGGCCTGCGCAGAATGCGCTCGACCGCCTCGGCGGCCGGCTCGCTGCCGAGCGGGAAGCCGAACTTCTGATCGACGACACCCGTCATGACCGCGGGATGGCCGTGCACGTCGATGCCGGGGGAGAGCCGCACCAGCACCCGTTGACGCGTGGTGGCCAAGGCGGAGAGCAGCGTGATCTCGGTGAGCGAATCGACCACGATCCGCCCGACCCCGCAGCGCACCGCGGTGCGCAACTCGTCGCAGGATTTGCCGTTGCCGTGCAGGATGATTCGCTTCGGGTCCACACCCGCCGACAGGGCGATGGCGAGCTCACCCGCCGAGCACACGTCGACCGAGAGGCCCGCCTGGGAAACCCACTCGGCGACCGCGCGGATCATCAGCGCCTTGCCCGCGTAGATGATCTCCGCCTGGGGAAACGCCCTCCGGTAGGCGCGGCACCGCGACCGGACCTCCTGTTCGTCGAGCACGTAGGTGGCCGTCCCGTACTCGTCGGCGATATCGGCCAAGGCCACGCCGCCGACCGTGATCCGGCCTTCGCTGTCGTAGTGCGTGTCCCGCGGCCACACCGCCGGATCGAGCCGCGAGGGCATCCCCGACCGCAGCGACGGGAAGATTTCGAGCAGCGTCACAGTGTTCTCCTGGGTGCGTCCCCGCTTTCTCCGTACTGCGGGGCCGATGCCAGGACTACGCCTCCCAGACCACCCTGAACGCGTCCCTTACATCTCTTTGACGGCCGCTCCTTCGTTCCTGACGCCCCACTGACACCTACCCCGGCGTGACGTTATCCCAGGTCACACCCGGTTCGTCCGCGTCGCGCAGCTCGCGGAGCTGTCGAAACGCCATCGGTGCCGATTCGACCGCTCGATGCCTGATCGCTATGACACCATGATCGACATGGCGACCATCGAAGAGCGCGTCATCGCGCTGCTGAAGGCGAATCTGGCCGACGCGGACGGCATCACGCCCGCCACCAAGATCCTCGACATGGACAGCAGCGCCTACCGCCAAGAGCTGGCCATCCAGGCGATCGAGACCGCGTACGACATCGAGCTGCCCGGCGCGGGGATCGAGGCCTTCACCACCGTGGGAGAACTGATCGAGTACGTCTCCGAAGCCAGAGTCTGATCAGCCGCCGAGCTTGCGGTAGAACGCGCCCGCGATGGGGGCGGTGAGGGCGCGCGGACCGTACTGGCCCGCCACGCTCATGCCCTTGCTGATCAGGCCGGGGACGACGCGCATCTTGTTGCGGGCGAGCGCGTCGATGGAGACCTTCGCGGTGTACTCCGAGGACACCCACATGAAGTCGGGCACCATGCGGTCGACGATCGAGGCCTCGGCCGGGTCGGGCAGCTCGGTGCGCACGGGGCCCGGCGCCAGCAGGGTGACGTGCACGCCCGAATCCTTCAGCTCACCGCGCAGCGATTCGCAGAAGGTGTTGGCGAACGCCTTGCTCGCGGCGTAGGTGGCGTTGTTCGGGATCGGCATGTTGCCCGCGGCCGAGCCGCTGATCAGGATGCCGCCTGCGCCGCGCGCGATCATGCCGGGCAGCACCGCCAGGGTCAGATCGTGCACGGCGACGGCGTTGAGCTCCATCTGGGCGCGCTCGTACTCCAGGTCCAGTTGCGCGACCGGGCCGAACGTCGCGATGCCCGCGTTGTTGCACAGGATCGAGATGTTGCGCGCCGACAACTCCTCGACCAGCGGGCCGCGTTGCGCGCGATCGGACAGGTCGACCGCGCGCACCTCGGCGGTGATGCCGTGCGCCAAGGTGAGCCGCTGCGCGAGCTCGTTCAGCAGGTCGCCGCGGCGGGCGACCAGGATCAGCGAATGGCCGCGTCCGGCCAGTTCGGCGGCCAGCGCGGTGCCGATGCCGGAGGAGGCTCCGGTGACGACGGCGCGGTTCTCGGAGGTGGGGGAGGGCAGGCTCACTCGAGCGATGCTAGCGAGCCACTCAGAGCCTGGCCGCCAGGCGGGTGCCCTGATCGATCGCGCGCTTGGCGTCGAGTTCGGCGGCAAGCTCGGCGCCGCCGATCAGGTGCGGGGTGATTCCCGCCGCCCGCAGCGGCTCGACCAGCTCGCGCACCGACTCCTGACCCGCGCAGACCACCACGTTGTCCACCGGAATCAGTTGCGGGCGTTCGCGTTTCTCGCCGAAGCTGATGTGCAGCCCGTGGTCGTCGATGCGCTCGTAGTTCACGCCGCCGATCTGCTCGACGCCCTTGGCCTTCAGCGCGGCGCGGTGCACCCAGCCGGACGTTTTGCCGAGGTTCTTACCGAACGACGACGACTTGCGTTGCAACAGAACGACATCGCGAGCCGCGGGCGCGGGCCTCGGCGTGGTGAGCTGACCGGGCGCCTGCTCGTCGTTCGAGTCGACGCCCCACTCCTCTTTCCACTCGTCCAGCTTGAGCGCGGGGTGCCCCTCCACGGTGAGGAACTCGCTCACGTCGTAACCGATGCCGCCCGCGCCGATCACGGCGACGCGCTTGCCCACCGGCTTCTCCTCGCGCACCAGTTCGGCGTAGGAGAGCACCATGGGATGGTCGATGCCGGGAATGTTGGGGATACGCGGCCGCACGCCGGTGGCGAGCACCACCTCGTCGTAGCGGCCCGCGATGAGCTCGTCGGCGGTGACCCGTTTGTTGAGGTGCAACGTGACGCCGCGCACCTCGATCATCCTGCGGTAGTACCGGATGGATTCGTCGAACTCCTCCTTGCCGGGAATCCGCCGGGCGATGTCGAACTGGCCGCCGATCTTGTCGTCGGCCTCGAAAAGATCCACGCGGTGGCCGCGTTCGGCGAGATTCACCGCGGCGGAGAGCCCGGCCGGTCCCGCGCCGACCACGGCGATGCGCTTGCTGCGCCTGGTCGGCAGCAGCTTCAGCTCGGTCTCGTGGCCGGCGCGCGGGTTGAGCAGGCAGGACACCGTCTTGTGCTGGAACGCGTGGTCCAGGCAGGCCTGGTTGCAGGCGATGCAGGTGTTGATCTCGTCGACGCGGTCCTGCGCGGCCTTGTTCACCCACTCCGGGTCGGTGAGGAACGGGCGGGCCAGCGAAACCAGTTGCGCGTCACCGCGAGTCAGGATCTCCTCGGCGATCTCGGGCATGTTGATGCGATTCGACGCGCAGACCGGGATATTCACCTGCTTGGTGATCTTCGCGGTGAACTCGACGAAGGCCGCCCGCGGCACCGAGGTGACGATGGTGGGCACCCGCGCCTCGTGCCAGCCGATGTCGGTGTTGATGATGGTGACGCCCGCTCGCTCCAGTTCCTTGGCGAGCGCGACGATTTCGTCGAAGGTCTGCCCCTTCTCCACCAGCTCGGCCATGGACAGCCGGAACACGATGATGAAGTCCGGCCCCACCGCGGCGCGGATCCGGCGAACGATCTCCAGCGGCAGCCTGCGCCGGTTCTCGGCCGAGCCGCCCCACTTGTCGGTGCGCTTGTTGGTGCGCGGCGCGAGGAACTGGTTGATGAAATAGCCTTCACCGCCCATGATCTCGCAGCCGTCGTATCCGGCGAACTGGGCGAGCTTCGCGCAGCGCGCGTAGTCGGCGATGGTCTGCTCGATGCCGCGCGCGGAGAGGGCCCGTGGCCGGAAAGGGTTGATGGGCGCCTTGATCGAGGACGCCGAGACGCTGCCCGGCATGTAGGAGTAGCGGCCCGCGTGCAGGATCTGGATGGCGATCTTGCCGCCCTCGGCGTGCACCGCCTTGGTGATCGCGCGGTGGCGGTAGGCCTCGGTCTTGTTGGTCAGCTTGGCGCCGAAGGGCAGCAGCCAGCCGGTGCGGTTGGGCGCGTAGCCGCCGGTGATGATCAGCCCGACACCGCCGCGGGCGCGCTCGGCGAAGTAGGCGGCCAGCTTGTTGGTGTCCCAGGCGCGGTCCTCCAGGCCGGTGTGCATCGACCCCATGACAACGCGGTTGCGCAGCGTGGTGAAGCCGAGGTCCAGCGGCTCGAAAAGGTGGGGGAAGGAGCTCATGCCTCGCCTTTCTCCATCGGATCCGGGTGCGGGGCTGACGCATCCGGTCGCAGTGCTTGCAGTACTTCGTCGCACCATTCGACGAACCCGAGCTCGACGCGGATGCCGCCGCGCAGGACCAGGTACTGGTGCAGTGCCGTGCCGGAGAGCTGGTCCGGCGCGGCGAAGTCCTTCTTCTCGATGAGCCGGTAGACCTCGAGCCGCTGGGCGTGCTGATCGCGGTGCCTGGCCACCTCCGCGCACAGCGCGTCCAGGTCGCCGTAGGCCGCGCCGCGGATCTTGACCCCGAGTTCGCCGCGGGGGAGGTCGGTGTTGGAGGGCTCGGCGATCCAGCGGGCCAGTTCGGCGCGGCCCGCCTCGTTCACCGAGTAGACCTTCTTGTCCGGCTTGCCCTCCTGGGCCACCGATTCACTGTCCAGCCAGCCGGATTCCTCCATGCGTTTGAGCACGCGGTAGATCTGCTGGTGGGTCGCGCTCCAGAAGTAGCCGATGGACTTGTCGAACCGGCGCGCCAGCTCGTAGCCCGAACCGGCCCGCTCGGTCAGCGATACCAGCAATGCGTGCTCGAGGGCCATGTCGCCACGGTACTCGGTACAGTCGGTACTATGCAACTGGGTGCATAGAGCGGTTGACCGGGGCCGGCCACGGATGAGCGGGTCACCGCCCTCGGCATGTCCGGGTGACTTGTGTCGCCCCGGGGTCGGCTTTCGGCGGACTTCCTCGCGCCGCGCGGGTTACGCTGCGCGCATGACCGAGGTGGACGCGCGCGACACGATCGGGGATGCCGCCGGCCGCGGGCAGATCGTGGCCTGGGGGTTGTGGGACTGGGGTTCCTCGGCATTTCACGCCGTGATCCTCACGTTCGTGTTCTCGGTGTATCTCACCGACAAGGTCGGCGACGATCTGCCGGGCGGGATCTCGGCGAGCGCCTGGCTCGGCTGGGCGCTCGGGATCGCCGGTCTCGTCGTCGCGCTGACCGCGCCGATCAGCGGCCAGTGGTTCGACGCGGCCGCGAAACGCAAACGCTCCCTTGGCGTCCTGACCGTGTTGACCGTCCTCGCCATGGCCGGGATGTTCTTCGTGCACGACGACTACCGCGATCTGTGGCTCGGGCTGACGCTGCTCGCCTTCGGCTCCGCCGCCTTCGAGCTGGCCAACGTGCCGTACAACGCGATGCTGCGCCAGGTATCCACGCCCGAAACGGTCGGCCGCGTCTCCGGTTTCGGTTGGGCGATGGGCTATTTCGGCGGCATCTTCCTGCTGCTGATCTGCTACGTCGGCTTCATCGCCGGCGAAGGGGACAACCGAGGACTGTTCGGCATACCGACCGACGACGGGCTCAACATCCGGCTGGTGACCGTCCTCGCCGCGGTCTGGTTCGCCACGTTCGCGCTGCCCGTGCTGTTCGCGGTGCCCGAATTGCCGCGCACCAGCGCAGATCCCGGCGCGGCGAGTGTGGGGTTCTTCGGTTCCTACCGGGTGCTGTGGCGGGATCTGCGCGAGCTGTGGGCGGTCGACCGCCGCACCGTCTGGTTCCTGTTGGCCAGCGCGGTTTTCCGCGACGGGCTGGCGGGCGTCTTCACCTTCGGCGCGGTGCTGGCGGTGCGTGTCTACGGGATCGATGATTCCGATGTGCTGCTGTTCGGCGTCGCCGCGAACGTGGTCGCCGCGCTCGGGGCGATCGTCGCGGGCCGATTCGACGACCGGGTGGGGCCGAAAGCGGTGATCGTGACTTCGCTGGCCGCCATGCTGGTCTGCGGACTCGCACTGCTCGTGGTGTCGGGACCGCTCATGTTCTGGATATTCGGTCTGCTGCTGACCATCTTCGTCGGGCCGGCCCAGGCGTCGGCGCGGTCGTTCCTCGTCAGGTTGGCCCCGCCGGGGCGGGAAGGACAGCTGTTCGGCCTCTACACCACGACCGGCCGAGCCGTATCCTTCCTCGCCCCCTCGCTTTTCGGCCTGTTCGTCTGGGTGTTCGACGCCGACCGCGCCGGAATGGTCGGACTGGCCGTCGTCCTCGCGGCGGGTTTGGCGGTGCTGCTCCCGGTGCGCGCGCCCGACATGCGCTAGTTGATCCGGCCCTCCATGCCGCTGTAGATCTCGGTGGCCTCCGCGAAACCGCCGCCGATCAGCTCGGCCAGCGCCAGCGCCTCGTCACACTTGCGCAGCGACAGGCGCGTCCGGTCGTCGCCGCCGCTCAAGGCCTCGGCGTGTTCGGCCAGCCAGCCGCGCGCGGCGGTCGCGTCACCGGCGCCGACGAATCCGCCGATCACGTAGTTGGCGGTGATGGTGTCCTCGGTGCGCCAAGCGATCTCGGGGAACTGGGACGGCAGGTCACCGAGCAGCGGGCCGTTGCCGCCGAACCCGGCGGGCCAGCCGGTTCCGGCTTCCTCGGCCAGCGCGGTCGGCCAGACGACGCCGCGGTCCATCCAGCCCGGCAGCAGTCGCGCGGCGAATTCGACGAGGCAGAACTGGAGGTTGTTGCGCAAAAGGTCGGCGGCGTCGTGGGTTTCGGGGCTGTGCGGGTCGTCGACGGTCGGCTGGCCGGAGCGCAGCGCGAGTGCGGCCTGGCGCAGCAGGCGAATCTTCCACGCGATGTCGATGGCCAGGTCGTCGGCGCCGGGCAGGGTGCCGCTCATATCGGGCTCGGTTCGGGCGGCCAGCGCGGGATCGAACAGAGCGAGTTGCGCGCGGGCCAGCTCGTCCACCGTGCCGATGGTGCAATCCCGGTATCGCACAGCGGTTTCCGCCACCTCGGCGGGCGTCTCGGCCGTGATCAGGTACGGCCGTCCCCACACGTACAGCGCGGAGTCGAACTCGTCGTCTGCGACCTTCAGCGCGCCCAGCGCCCACGCCTTGGCCCGGAAGCGCACCCGCGCCTGCTCGACCGCCAAGGCGATCAGGTCGTCCAGATCGGCGTCGCCGCCGAGCCCGGCCAGGTACGGCAGGATCCGCTCCTCGGCGAGTCGCATGTCCAAGGCGTGAAAGCTGGTGTCGTAACCCATGTTCGGCACAGTACGGGACGCTGCGGGACGAGATCCGCGGTCGGTCCGCGTCGGTCGGGCGTTCGCCTACCGATCCTTGGGCGGCCACCAGTTGTCCATGCCGAGCGCGATCAGCCGGACCTTCTGCACCGTGCGGTCGACGATGGTTCGCTGATCGCGCTCCTCGGCCGCGACATACGCGGCGATCCCGTCGGCGACGGTGCCGACCAGCAGGTCCGCGGCGATCTCCAGATCCCGAGGGCTCCAGTCGTCCAGCGCCCGCACCCGGGACAGGTCGGCCACCAGCTCGCGCACGATCAGCTGGAGTTCCAGCGCGATGGCTTTGCGCAGCGCCGCCGAGCCGCCGTGGCGTTCGCGAGTGAGGAAGCCGAACACCGCGCGTTTGGCCGCCACCTGGTCGAAGACGAACCGCACCGTGTCGGCGATGCTGGCCTCGGGATTGCGCCGGACCTCGCGCAGCGCCAGCCGCAGCGCGGTCACGCCCTGGTCGACGAGGGTCGCGCCGAGGTCGTCGAGCGAGGCGAAGTGGCGGTAGAAGGCCGTCGGCACGATCCCGGCGGAGCGCGCGATCTCACGCAGGCTCAGCGCGGCGAAACCGCGGTCGGCGGCCAGTTCCAGGGTGCCGTCGACCAGGGCCTGCCGTGTGCGCTCCTTGCGCTCGATCCGGGTTGCTGCCTGCTCGCTCATCACGGTGAGCATACATCCGTTCACCATTCGCTCATCCAAGAGGTGTAGTTCGGGTCACACGAATTGCCGGTTGACACTGGACCCTGCCTATCGGTCACACTGGATGAGTGTACAGGCGTGCGCTGAAATTTGATCAAGTGACAGTCGGCACGCCGCAGCCATGACCCACCGAACAAACAGAGGTACGGAGAACCGAATGGTGGATCTCATCGACCTGGTGCAGACCCTGACCACGCCCCATCCGCTCGACCGGTACCTGGAACTAGTGCGTCCCACGCTGACCGTCCGGCAGATGCGCGCCGAGATCACCCACGTGCGCCGCTCGGTGCCCGGCTCGGTGACGCTCACCCTGCGCCCGACCCGGCAGTGGCGCGGCCACGCCGCGGGCCAGTACGTCCAGATCGGCGTGGTGATCGACGGCGTCCGGCACACGAGGTGCTACTCGCCGGTGAATCCGGAAGGACGCCGCGACCGGCACATCCAGCTCACGGTCAAGGCGCATCCCGGGGGCCTGGTGTCGCAGTACCTGCACGAGAACGCCGTGCCCGGCATGGTGGTCGACCTGAGCCCGGCGGCCGGCGTGTTCCGGCTGCCCGAGGTCCGCCCCGACCGGGTGGTGCTGATCAGCGGCGGCAGCGGTATCACGCCGGTGCTGTCGATGATGCGGACCCTCGCCGACGAGGGCTATCCCGGCGAACTGACCTTCCTGCACTACGCCCGTTCGCCGGAGGCGGTGCCGCACCGCGCCGAGCTGGAGGCCATCGCCGAGCGGAACCCGCGTTTCCGCATCGAACTGCGCTATCCGGAGCAGGGCGGCGGCCCGTTCGACTACGACGAACTCGAGCGCGTCGCGCCCTGGTTCGCCGAGGCGCAGACCTACGTGTGCGGCCCGCCGCCGCTGATGGACGCGGTGCGCAAGGTCTACGAGGCCGAGGAACTGGCCGACCGGCTGCACTCCGAGGAGTTCACGCTCTCGACCACCCCCGTCGAAGCGGACGAGGTGCACGGCTCGACGAGGTTTTCGGCCAGCGGGGCGCGCGCCGAGAACACCGGTACCAGCCTGCTGGAGCAGGCCGAGGCCGCGGGCCTGACCCCGGAGTACGGCTGCCGCATGGGTATCTGCTTCTCCTGCACCGCCGTTCGCCGCTCCGGCTGCACGCGCAACCTGCGCACCGGTGAGACCGACAGCGATCCCGACCAGCCCATCCAGCTCTGCGTCAGCGCCGCGGTGGGCGACGTCGACATCGAAATCTAGAAAGACACAAGGGGACTGACAATGACCATTCTGACCGAGACCAAGGACGGACCGCTGGTCCTGACTCCCGACCAGGTCGAGGAGCTGGGCAAGGCGCTCGACGAACTGCGCGACCGCGTCGTCGCCGATCTCGGCGAGCGCGACCGCGAGTACATCTACTCGATCATCAAGGCGCAGCGCGGTTTCGAGATCGCCGGGCGCGGCATGATGTATCTGGGCTTCCTGCCTCCGGTGTGGCTGGCCGCGGTCGCCGCACTGAGCGTGTCGAAGATCTTGGACAACATGGAGATCGGCCACAACGTCATGCACGGCCAGTACGACTGGATGCGTGAGCCCGGCCTGAATTCCCGTGAGTTCGAGTGGGATACGGTCTGCCCGGCCGACCAGTGGAAGCACTCGCACAACTACATGCACCACACCTACACCAACATCCACGGCATGGACCGCGACATCGGCTACGGCATCCTGCGAATGGACGAGGGCCAGAAGTGGAACCCCTACTACCTGGGCAACCCACTGTGGGCGTTCCTGCTGATGGTGTTCTTCGAGTGGGGCGTGATGCTGCACGACGCCGAGGCCGAAAACATCATCCAGGGCAAGCGCAAGTGGTCGGACCTCAAGCCGCTGGTCAAGGGCTGGTGGCGTAAGGCGGGCCGCCAGGCGCTCAAGGACTACGTGGTGTTCCCCGCGCTGACCGGTCCGCTGTTCCTCAGCACGCTGGCCGGCAACGCCGCGGCCAACCTGGTGCGCAACGTCTGGGCCTACTCGATCATCTTCTGCGGCCACTTCCCTTCCGGCGTACAGACGTTCACCGAGGAGGAGACCGCCGAGGAGACCCGCGGCGAGTGGTATGTCCGGCAGATGCTCGGCTCGGCGAACATCTCCGGCGGCAAGCTGTTCCACATCATGAGCGGCAATCTGTCGCACCAGATCGAACACCACCTGTTCCCCGACATCCCCGCCAACCGCTATCCGGAGATCGCGCCGGAGGTGCGGGCGCTGTGTGAGAAGTACGGATTGCCGTACCACACCGGCCCGTTGAGCAAGCAGATCGGCGATGTGTGGCTGAAGATTTTCAAGCTGGCGCTGCCGCCGCGCTTCACGAAGAACCCGTCATCTGCCGGTGTTATCGTGATGCGTCAGCGGAAGGCGACCGAAGTGGGCGTGTGAATGATCGGGAAATTCGAAAGCAACAAGGATTTGATTCAAGAATTGACGGCCTCCGGTGCCAGGCACGTCGGAAATATCGCGACGATCATCACCGGAACCGTCCAGGAGGTCACTCGGGAGATCGGTGAGTGGATCACCGACGCGATCGAGATGAACGAGGCGGCCGCCGCGGCGCGCAAGGATGCCGCCGTTCAGCGGGAAGCGCCGCTGGACGAGGTCCCCGACGAGCCCGAGCCCACGGCCGAGCCGGGCTCCGCCTTCGTCGAGGCCGAGGTCGTCGAGTCCGACCTCGACGACCGCCGCTGATCACCACACCGGCAGCCTGCGCCGGTGCTCGGCGACATCGGTGATCAGGTCCTGATAGCCGTCGGCCAGCTCGGCGAGCCGCGTCCACAGCAGGTGGGCTTCCCCGTCCACCCGCGGTGGCTGCGCCGCCGAGCCGGTCACGCTCAAAGCCTGTTGTGCCGCAGTCCATTTCGCCGCCATTCGATCGATGACCGCGCCCAGTGTCTCGGTGTGCAGCGAGGCGCCCGTGCGGTGCGCGACGTTGCTCGCCACCCAGTCGTTGATCCGGCCGACCAGCTCGGCGCGGCGCTCGTCGATGTCCTCCACCAGCTGACTGCACGCCGCGACGCGACCGCTGGTGGCGTCCGGCGCGTGCGCTGCGGCCAGTGCCCGGTGCCTGCGCTCATGGCATTCGACCAGCTCGCGGGCCGCGGCTAGGACTCGGTGCTTCCGGCGATTCGGGTCGTCGGCTTCGCGAAACGCGCGCAACAGCGCTGATCGCGGTGGCAGCTCGCCGGCTCCGATACGGCTTCCTGCGTATTCGGTAGGCATGGTGCACGCCCCTGCGGTAACGATCCGACATGGATACGCCAGGGCCGAGGGGGATTTCGGGGAGGGGCACCCCTCGGCTCCGGCGCAGCCCCGAGCCCGGACGCCCCCCACACAGTCCACCAGCACGGCAAAGAAACCGGGAAATCCGCGACGATGCGATGAGGAAGACGGCCCGAGAAATCGGGACACTTTCAGGAAAGCGCGATAGTCGAATCGGCGCAACCGAATGGTCGGAAAATCCGTGTGCCAGCCGGAAATCGTTATCGTCCGTTACGGGGCGGTCACACGAAATCTATCTTTGCCCAAGGTGAACTGGGCGATTGGCGCATCTCCAGTTATCGCCGCGGCGCGGCGGCTGCGCACCCCGGTGCGATGGACTAGCCTCGATGTTCGTGCCCGCCTATGTGTCATCGCCGGAGCTGACATTCGGCTTCATGTTCTCGCTGGAAGACCCCGAGCGAATTGCTGAAGTCGTCCGCAACCTCATCGTTCGCAAGACGGTCTCGGTTTTCCGGCTCGCACGTCTGTCCGATGACGACGGCCCGCCGGAGCGCTACGTGGTCAACTGGGGCGCCATCCCGCAGATCAACATCACCACCAGCGCGCCCGACCCAGAGGAACTGCGGGTCAACCGGATCATGCTGGTCAACGCGTTCCTCAGCGAGGAGGGCGAGGTCAGTTTGTACTCCGCGCAGGGACAGGCGCCGAGTTAGTCCCTTCCGCCGAATCGCACGCCTGTGCGCCGGTTCGGCTGCTGCCCGACGGGGCCGCGGGCGTTGAGCGGGTATCGCGTCCGCAGCCCGAGCATCGGCCGCTCAGCCAGGCCGAGATACCGGATCGGCGGAGGGAGGCGGCGGGCGGCCGCGCCGATGTTGGATACCCGCCTCGCAGGGGCGGTGACACCCCTGCGAGGAGCGCGTGCGGCATTACACCGTCGCCGCCGCCTCGGGAACCGGTGCGTTCAGGCGACCGGAGCGGGCGAGTCCGTACAGTCCGGCGGCGGACGCGGCGCCGATGGCGATCAGGGCGGCCCAGGCCAGGGAACTCAATCCGGCGGAGCGGGCCGCGTCCAGGACCGTTCCGGTGCCGAGGTTGCCGAGTAGGATGCCGGTGCCGACGATCGTGTTGTAGAGACCGTAGTGGGTGGCGACCAAGCGGTCGCCACAGAGCGCGACCACGGTGTCCATTTCGAACGGGAAGACCGCGGCCGCACCGACACCCAGCACCGCGGCGGTCAGCAGCATCGCGCCGACCGCCGTCGGCACGCCGAGCGCGGTGCCCGGGACGAGCAGCAGCGGAACGAACGCCGCCGCCAGAATCGCCATGCCGAGGACGAGGCTGTGCGGGCGGCCCCACCGGGCGGCGAACCAGCGGGTGATGCGCAGCTGTCCGGCGATGGCGATCACGCCGGAGACCACGAACACCGCCGTCATGAGCGCGGTCGCCGACCCTTCGCCGACGACGCGGGCGGCCTGCATCGGCAGCGCCAGATACACCTGGAACGAGAGCACGTAGCAGCCGATCATCGCCGCCGAGAACAGCAGGAACGGGCGATTGGCCAGCACCACGCGCCAATCCTCGAGCACCGACGCCGTTTTCGGCTCCGCCCGGTGCTGCGGCAGTGCGCGCAACTGGGCGACGGTGAGCAGGGCGAACACCGCGGCAGCGCCAGCGGCGGTGACCTGGAAATCGAACGCCATCAACGCGAGACCGAGGATCGGCCCGAACAGGATGCCCGCCTGATAGAAGATGTTGAACACCGCGAACGCCTCGACCCGTCGTTCGCCGGAATCCACGGCGAGGTACGCGCGCACCGCCGGATTGAACAGCGCGCCCGCGAATCCCGTTGCGGCCGAGGCGATCAGCAGCGCGGGCAGCGAGTCGGCGAACGCGAGCAGTGTGAAACCGCCGGTGCGCAGCAGACATCCGGCCACGATCAGCGGTTTGTAACCGAGCCGGTCGGCCAGAGTGCCGCCGACCAGGAACATTCCCTGCTGGGAGAAGTTCCTGATGCCGAGCACCAGGCCGATCGCCCACGCCGCGAGGCCGAGCGTGCCCGCCATGTACCCGGCCAGGTAGGGCATGAGCATGAAGAAGCCGGTGTTGATGGCGAACTGGTTCACCATCAGCACCCGGCTGGGTCTGCCGAAACTGCGGTAGGTCGCGTAGACGTCCTTCATCGGGTGCCCTCCGGTGCGGTGGTCTCGGGCCGTCCGGTCGTCGTCGGATCGTGCCGGTGCTGTTTCGGGTCGAGCACGGTCGTGCAGCGGGTCCACGAGTCGACCACTGCCGCGTATGGATGCGCGATCGTCGCGGGTTCGGTCGGCGCGGCGCCGAGCAGTCCGTGCTCCCGGCAGTAGGCGTCGTTGTAGACGGTGTCGAAGTAGCGCAGCGGACCGTCCGGGAAGACGGCGGCGATGCGCGCGTCCGGCTCACCTGTGCGGGCCAGCCAGCCCGCGACCAGCGCCACCGCGCCGACGCTCCACCCGCCGCTGGCGTGATGGGTCGCGGCAAGCGTGCGGCAGGCCCACACCGCTTCGGCGGGCGCGACCCAGTGGATCTCGTCGAACGCCGGATAGTCGACGTTCTCCGGATGAATGCTCGAGCCGAGCCCGCGCATCAGCCGCGGCCCGGCGGGTTGGCCGAAGATGGTCGACGCGACGGTGTCCACGCCGACCAGACGCAGATGCGGGAAATAGCGCCGCAGTGCGCGGGCGATGCCGGAGGAGTGTCCGCCGGTGCCCACCGAGCACACCAGCACGTCGATCCGGCCGAGTTGCGCGACGAGTTCCACGGCCAGCGATTCGTACGCGGCGCGGTTGTCGGGGTTGCGGTACTGGTCGGGGCACCAGGCGCGCGGGTCGGCGGCCAGCAGTTCGGCGACGCGGTCGCGGCGGGCCTGTTGCCACCCTCCGGTGGGATGCGGTTCGGTGACCATCTCCACCCGGGCGCCGTAGGCGGCGAGCATGTGCTGCATGAGCGGTTCGAGGCCAGGATCGGTGACCAGGGTGACGGGGTGGCGGTGCACCATCCCGGCCAGGGCGAGACCGAGACCGAGGGTGCCGCTGGTGGATTCGACGATCGGCGCGCCGGGCGCGAGCTCACCCCGGGCGGCGGCGCGTTCGACCATGTGCAGCGCGGGCCGGTCCTTCATGCCGCCCGGATTCGCGCCCTCGAGCTTGGCCCAGAATCCCCGGCCCGCGGGCGCGAGCGGTTCGGTGATCCAGAGGACCGGGGTGTTGCCGACCATGGTGGCCGGGCGCGGGCAGCGGTTGGCGGTGGTGAGCAGGCTTGCCGGGCTCGGCAGCGGATCCGTTTCGAGCAGTGCTGAAGACATGGGGATGCATCGATTCTGTGCGGTCGCTGTGGCAGCGAGGGTGTGGTGCGGGAACGCACGAACACCGGCCGGGCCCCGGCAGGCCACGACCTGACGCTGACCGATCAGTTCCGATCGATGCCGAATCGAATGAGCAGCTCCCGGCCGCCACCGACCGGAAGGGCGGCCGCGGGCGGCGCGCGCGGACCGATGCCGAGATACGCGGCCATCGACAGCACCAGCAGCGAAGCGATGCCGACGAGCAGCAACTCCTGTAGCGACGGGCCGGAGCGCGGAAGGGTCGCGATCATCGCGTCGGGGGACAGGTGCTGCTCCGGTTCGGCGGCGTGCTGGTGCAGATCGGCCGCGGCCCACGGCACCACCTGCGAGGAGACGCCGGGCCCGGACGATTCGATATGCGCGTGAATCGTCGCGGCGGGGGTGAACAGGTGACAATCCGGCAGCGCCAAGGCGAGCGCCCACGCGGCGAACGCGACGGCGACCACCGCCCGCATACCGGCCCCCCGTATCGCACCGAACGTCACGTCTGCCGATAGTACAAGCCGTACGCACCGGGCCGGTCAGGCGCGGGATCGATGCGGAGGCACAGGGTCCGGTTCAGCGCCGACGCCGAGCGTTGGAGTGCTGGTGGCCATCGAGGTTGTATCTACCGCCCTGCGTATCGCGGGTTCGGCGCGCCATGGCGCGGGTGTCCGATTACCGCCGGCACATTGCCTCCGGCGGTGCGGCCAGGAGGTAGGTGGTATCGAGCGATTGCGTCGCCGACCGCCTCGTGTACCGCTGGGTGGAGCGTCCGCGTGACCCCACGGCACGATCGCCGGTCTCGTCGCGGTTGGTGGACCGAGTTGTGCGTCGGGGTCGCGCGCCAGGGCGAGGACCCGAGCCTTCGATTCGGTTGATTCATCTGCCGGGGATCGATCCGCGGGTGCGCGGCGCGGTAGTCGAGGCCGAGCGAAGTGCGCCCCGGCTGCCGAGGACGGTGCAGCGCCGAGCAGGGACCTTCCGGCGCGGATCGGTTCAGCCGCGGGGTGCGGTGGTGGGGCGCACGAGGCAGGCGACCCCGTCCTCTTTGCCGTCGAGGCGGTCCAGTTGCACCGAGTAGCCGGGGTCCTGGCGGCGCAGCGGTGCTTTGCCCGCCGCCCAGGCGTCCTCGCAGTTGCGGAAGGCCGCGGCACTCGTGGTGGTCGCGGTGGCGACCGGTCCGGACGAGGAGTGGCGCCGCTTCTTGCTCGAACCACAGCCGGTCACCGAGACGGCGAGCACGGCGATCAGCAGCAGGCCGACGACTAGCACGACGGGCCGAGAGTTACGCATATGAATTCCCCCCGAAGACAATGGTTTTCGATCCAAACGCCAGCCAGTATCACGGCCGCGATCGCCTTTCGCAACATCGCGACGCGGGCTGGACGGTCGTTTTTGTTGGCGTGTCGGTACCGCATCGTGGCCTTACCGGCGGAGCGGTGCCGGACAATTATGAGATACCTCACAGGGGCGCTGTGAAATTCAAGCCCGGGTGGGCTGTGCGCAGCCCGGAAGGAGCGTCGATCATGGAAATGGAACTCGAGAAGCCGGCGGCCGCCGTGAATCCGGTCCGCGTCCGAGGGGATCTCGATCCCGGTCTGTCGCGGTGGATGTGGCTGGTGAAGTGGATTCTGGCCATCCCGCACTACATCGTGCTGTTCTTCCTGCACATCGCGTACTTCGTGGTGTCCGTCATCGCCTTCTTCGCGATCCTGTTCACCGGTAGGTATCCGCGCGGGCTGTTCGACTTCAATGTCGGTGTCATGCGCTGGAATTGGCGCGTCGGTTTCTACTCGCTGACCGTGCTCGGCACCGACAAATATCCGCCGTTCCATTTGCGGCCGGACGCGGACTATCCCGCCGATCTGGAGGTCGACTATCCCGAAACCCTGCACCGCGGCCTGGTTTTGATCAAATGGTGGCTGCTCGCCATTCCACACTATTTGATCATCGGCGCGCTGATGAGCGGCGCGGTCGGCACCGCCATGCAGGACAACGGCTCCGACGCCTGGAACGTAATGCTGGCCTGGCCGGTGATCTACCTGCTTCTGGTGGTGGCGTTGATCGCGCTGCTGTTCACCGCGGTCTACCCGAAAGGCCTGTTCGACTTCGTCGTCGGCATCAACCGATGGGCCATCCGGGTGCAGGCCTACGCCTCGCTGATGCGTGACGAATACCCGCCGTTCCGGCTCGACCAGGGGCCGCGCGAACCGTAGCCCCCGATCAACCGGCTACCCCCGAATCCGCCCGCCGACCCGTCAGCGGGCGGCTTCGTATATCCGGCGGACGACGTCTTCGATACCGGGCTCCTCGATGGACAGATCTCGCACCTCCGCGCGGTCCGATACGGCGGCGAGCAACCGTGCGGCGGTGATGGATTCGGCGTCGAAGGCCAGGCGCTGGCGCATGCCGTCCGCCTCGCTGGTGAGCAGTTCGGCGCCGGGCGGCAGGTCGCGCAGATCCGGGGTCGGCTCGGCGAGGTCCACCACGAGCACCCGGCGCGCGCCCACCGTCGCACCGAGCCCGGACAGCGATCCGTCGTAGACCAGGCTGCCGTGATCGACGACGAGCACGCGGTCGCAAAGCCTTTCGATATCGCCCATGTCGTGGGTGGTCAGCAGCAGCGTGGTGCCGCGGTCCACCCGTTCCGCGCGCAGGAACTCGCGCAACCGCTGCTTGGACAGCACGTCGAGGCCGATGGTCGGTTCGTCCAGGATCACCAGTTCCGGGGAGTGCAGCAGCGCCGCGGCGACCTCGGCCCGCATCCGCTGACCCAGGGAGAGTTGCCGCACCGGGGTGTCCAGCGTCTCGGCCATCTCCAGCTGCTCGACCAGCTCGTAGGTGCGCTTGCGGGTGATGTCGGGCTCCAGCCGGTGGATGGCGGCCAGGATCGTGAACGATTCGCGCAGCGGCAGATCCCACCACAGCTGGGACCGCTGGCCGAACACCACCCCGATGCGGCCGGCCAGTTCCCGGCGCTGCCGGACCGGCTCGAGCCCGCAGGTGCGCACCCGCCCGGACGAGGGGACCAGGATGCCGGTGAGCATCTTGATGGTGGTGGACTTCCCTGCCCCGTTCGCCCCGATGTAGCCGACCGCCGCGCCGCGTTCGATGCGGAAGGACATCTTGTCGACCGCGGTGAGGGTGTCACGCTGCCTGCGCCAGCGGCGGCCGTTCTTGCGATACAGCGTGAATTGTCTTGTCAGATTCTCGATATCGATGATCGCGTCAGATAAGTCGCTGTCCGCCACGCTTATCCGCCACCTCCCTGGTAGTGCCTTGTCCCGAGCCGCCATAGACCGAGTGCCAGCAGCCATATCCACGCCGTCGCCAGCGGGGTGAACCAGACCAGCCAGGACGGCAGCAACGGCGGGCCGGGCAACCCGAGCAGGGCGATGGTGGGCAGGTACGCCGTGAACGCGACCGGGATGGCGAATCCGAACAACAGCTTCAGTGGCAGCGGAAATACCGAGGCGGGCTGCATGGCGGCGAACGACCCGCCATAGGTGAAACTGTTGGTGAGTTCGGAGCCGTCGATCAGGAAGAACTGCAACCCGGCCGCGCAGACGAAGATCCCTCCGAACAGGAGAATACCGCACGAGAGGGTCATCGCCAGGAGTCCGAATGCGGCCGGGTCCCAATCGATGTCGTTCTGTAGCAACCCGATAACCAGCACCACTATCGCGACCGCCGCGCGGGCGAATCGGCGCAGTGAGACGTCGCCGGTGACCAGTTGCAGCAACAGGGGTTGCGGGCGCAGATGGTAGGCGTCGAGGGTGCCCATCCGGATCAGCGTCGGCAGCGTATCCAGATGTCCGACAAGCACCTGGGCCAGCGCGAACGTGGTGTTGCTCAGCCCGAACAGCAGCAGCGCCCCGTGCATATCCAGCCCGCCGAGCACCCGCACGTTGTGGAAGATGACCCACACCTCGGCGAATTCGACGACGCCGATGAGGAAGGCGCTGAACACCTCGCTGGCGAAGGACAACCGGTATGCCCGCTGGGCTCTGATGCGTGAGCGCAACACCGCGGCATACGGTGTGAACCAGCTGCCCGACGGCGCGGCGACCGGCGGCTCAGCCACCCTGCACCTCCAGCCTGCGGCGCCCGGCCGCCAGCATGAGCCTGCCGATCGCGGCGATCGTGAGCACCCAGAACAGCTGCGCGCCAACGACCGTAACCGCTTCCACGCCGAGGATCCGGCCGGAGAGCACGTCGATCGGGGCTTGCAGAATCGAGGGGAACGGGGTGGCGTAGGCGAGCGTGCGCAGCCAGTCCGGGAACATGTGCACCGGCACGAACAGTCCGGCGAGGAAGGTGCCGCAGATCTGGTACAGCACCCGGATGCCCCGGGTCTCCACCACCCAGAAACCGATCAGTCCGATCGCGAACAGCATCAGGAACGACAGCGCGACGGCGAGCACGATCGAAATCACGCCGAGCACATAGGGACCGGGCGTCGCGGGCATGGCGAGCCCGACGGTGAGGAAACCGAACAGTACGCTGGGCAGGAATCGCGGCACCAACGTGCACGTCGCGCGCCCGAGATCGGCTGCGAGATAACTCAGTTGGATATCGACGGGACGCAGGAAGTCGATCGCGATATCGCCGTTCTTGACCCGGTCCACCAATTCCAAAGGCGGGCCCATGAATTGCATCGCGCCGAGCAGTCCTTGCGAGAGCCAGACGTAGGCGCCCATGGTGCCTTCGTCGTATCCGCCGAAATCACCCGCGCTGCGCACGGCGGCGAGCATCACAGCGGCGCGTACCAAACCGAACACGCAGTTGGTGAACAGACCCGCGAACATCGCCAGTTTGTACTGCGACTGACGCCGGAACCCCGCCACCGCGAGCTGCCAATACAGCGTCGCCTCGCGTCGCGCCCGGGTTGCTGCGGCCAGCCGTTCCTCCCCTCCCGCACTCCAGCGCACAAGGAGTCAACTTTACTGCCCGGTCGCGGACGCGCGGTAGCGTCCCGCGCGATTTTTGGGAAAGCGCTACGAACCTGAGGCGCCAGTGTTAGAAACACAGACACTTCAGATTGTTGGAGTGCTCGCGCACGACAGGAAGGATCGTCGATGTCTGTCGCCGAGTCGACCGTTTTCGAGGCACTCGAATCGAACGTTCGCGGGTACTGCCGATCCTGGCCGACGGTGTTCGACACCGCCAGCGGCGCCTGGTTGCGCGACGAGCAAGGCCGCGACTACCTGGATTTCTTCGCCGGTGCGGGCGCGCTGAACTACGGCCACAACAATCCGGTCCTCAAGCGCGCGCTGATCGACTACCTCGCGGGCGACGGGATCACCCACGGTCTGGACATGTCGACGGTGGCCAAGCGACGGCTGCTGGAAACCCTGCGCGACACCGTCCTCGCCCCGCGCGGGCTGGACTACAAGGTGCAGTTTCCCGGCCCCACCGGTGCGAATGCCGTCGAGGCGGCGCTCAAACTCGCGCGCAAGGTAACGGGCAGACAGGCGGTGCTGAACTTCACCAACGCCTTCCACGGCATGTCGCTCGGCGCGCTGTCGGTGACCGGCAACGCCGCCAAGCGCGCGGGCGCGGGCGTGCCGCTGGTGCACGTCACGCCGATGCCCTACGACGGCTACCTCGGCGCGGGCGACGAACTGCACTGGATGCGCCGCGCACTGGACGATCCCTCGTCGGGATTGGACAAGCCCGCCGCGGTCATCGTGGAGACTGTGCAGGGCGAAGGCGGGGTCAACGTCGCGCGGGCGCAGTGGCTGCGCGAACTGGCCGACCTGTGCCAGGCGCGCGGCATCCTGCTGATCGTCGACGACGTGCAAATGGGCTGCGGGCGGACCGGTCCGTTCTTCTCCTTCGAGTTCGCCGGTATCACGCCCGACATCGTGACGCTGTCGAAGTCGATCGGTGGCTACGGATTGCCTATGGCGCTGGTGCTTTTCAAGTCCGAGCTGGATCAGTGGGCGCCCGGTGAGCACAACGGCACCTTCCGGGGGAACAACCCCGCCTTCGTCACGGCCGAGGTCGCGTTGCGCCACTACTGGTCCGACGATGCGCTCGAGCGGGCGACCCTCGCCAAGGGTGCGCGGATCGAGGCCGCGCTTGCTCGGATCGTCGCCGAGTTCCCCGGGGTCTCGACACGAGGGCGGGGGTTGGTGCACGGGATCGCGTTCGAGGACCCGTCGTTGGCGGGGAAGGTTTGCCAGGTGGCGTTCGATCGGGGGTTGTTGGTGGAGACCTCGGGGTCGGTGGACGAGGTGGTGAAGTTGTTGCCGCCGTTGACTATTGCGGAGGACGAGTTGGAGCGGGGGCTAACTGTGGTCGTTGGTGCGGTGGGTGAGGTGTGTGGGTAACCGAACGAGGCAGCTCATCCGGCCGCCACTTCACTGGGTCGACCAGGGGACGGCTGGGTTCGGTGGTGGTTGTGTCGGGTGACGTGATACCCAGGGCACGCAGATTCCAAATGGTTTGTCCTACCTGACTCCAGCCGAGCACGATCGCGGTGCTCGAGTTCGTACTCGGGCGCGGCTGTGCGATGCTCGTCACGTGGGGTTCATCAATCGCGGGGCGGAACAGTTCGACGAACGCACGGCGCAGGCGGCGCAGCGCGGCCCGCGGTATTACGGTGACGACAACGATCCGCGTTATCCGTCTTCACGCGATTTGCGCACCTTCGCGGCGGTATCAGTCGATGTGCTGCTGCATTTCGGCGTCGCCTTCGCTGTTGCGGCCGGCATCGAGAACGTGCTGCTCGCGGTGCTGGTCGGCGTCATCACCTATATCGCGGCATCATTCGTGCACACCGTCCTGTTTCAGCGAATCTTCGGAGCGACGGTCGGCAAGCTGCTCTCCGGTGTCGTTTTGATCCGAGGCGTCGATGGCCGCCGTCCCACACTCTGGAACCTTCTGCGCGCCTTCCTCTTTCGCGCCTGCATCGCCGTGCTCGGCCTACTGGCAGATGGTTCGATCGGCCACGACACCTACGGCGACTTCCTGTCCATCGTCCGCAGCCGCGACGTCCGCGCCCTCCGCACTCTCCAGTCGGCAACCTGGAACTACCAGCAGCAGAGCTACCCGCCCCATCCCCACAGCCACCTGCCGCCACCCCGCTGATCACAATCCGCACCCCTCGTGATCGGTCAGCGATGCGTCGAGCGGCCGGTTGGGTCGGGTGACGTGCTGTCCAGGGGCGGGCGGGTCCAAATAGGCTGGCTACCCAGGTTTTCCTCGAACGGTGCTGGGCGCGTCGTGTGCCGTACCCGGCTTACCTCCCGCTGTCGGGTGCGCGGTCCGGGCTTCCGGCCGGGTCGACCGGCTGTGGTTGCGTCTAGGGAGTCCAACTCGGAAAGAGTCCTTGGCCTGTCAACCTCCCAACCACCATTCGACTGCCGTCGATAGAGAAATGGTTTCGACGGTAGTCAAATGGTGGCTAGTTGATCTTGGTAAGCCGCCATTCGACTCCCGTCGATTTGGGCGGCATTGCGTTGGCAGCTCGACCGGTCACGGCACACAATCCGCGGCGAATTCCGGAACGCACCCACCACGAACGCAACCACAGCCGGTCGACCACGCTGGAAGTGGAACCTCCGACCACCGACTGCGGGAGGTAAGCCGGGTACGGCACTTACGTGCCCAGCACCGTTCGAGGCAAACCTGGGTGACTGAACATCCTTGCAGGTAAACACACGGAACCCGTTCCCGAACGTCACACAGCGTCGAGAGTTCCGCGCTCCGCCCCGCCCAGCGCCGTCGACTTCCCACTTGGGACAACCGTGCTTCCTCAACGCCGAGCATCCGGAACTCGTTGTCCAACGCCACAAAGCACCACGGGAGCGCCTCCTCCTCAGCTCACCGGGCGGTGACCGACGACTATGCGGTGAATCAGCCGCGCGGCCGTGCGGGCGGTGCGACCGTCGATATCGAACGCTGGCGCGAGCTCGGCCACGTCGGCGGCGATGAGCTTGCCGCTTGCCGTCACCCGATCGCATACCCGCTGCACGGTCTCGACCGGCACTCCGTAACCCGCGGGCGCGCTGACGCCCGGGGCGACGGCGGCCGGGAGGACGTCCAGGTCGAGGGTGAGATAGGCCAGGTCGACGTCATCCAGGAAGTCATCGACGAACTCGTCCACCGCCGGCCGGTCCAGGACACCGCAGCGCTCGTCGGTCAGATGGTGAACGCCGAGACTGCGCGCGGTCTCGAACAGCGCCACGGTGTTGCTCGGCTGGCTGATGCCGAGGACGTCGTAACGGTAGGACTTTCCGGCCGCCGTTTCGGCCTCGGCGATCTGGCGGAATGGGGTGCCCGAACTCGGTGCGTCAGCGGCGCGTAGATCGAAGTGGGCGTCCAAGTTGAGGATGCCCAACCGCAGGTCGGCGCGCCGCCGTGCCGCCGCGATCCCGGAGTACGTGCCGAAGGCGACCTCGTGGCCGCCGCCGAGCACCACCGGAAAGCGACCCGCGTCCAACGCGTTCGCGACCGCGCGGCCGAGCCGCCGCTGACCCGACTCCAGGTCCGTGCCGCCGATCGCGATCGTGCCCGCGTCCTCCAAATCGAGCGGTTCGGGCAGCGCCAGCGACGACAGCGCGCCGCGCAGCGCGTCCGGGCCGGCGGCGGCGCCGGGACGTCCCTTGTTCCTGCGGACACCCTCGTCGCTGGCGAATCCGATGAGCACGCAACCTTTTCCGGCCGCGCGGGTCGGATCGTAGGGCCGGACCAGCTGGTGCCAGCGCGCGTGCTCCGGTGCGTCGCCGTCGACACGGCCGGTCCACGGCCGCGGTGCGATGTCGACGTTCATGCGGCGGCGCCCGATACGAGCACCCCGCCGCGCCACACCGAGCGCACTAGCGGCACACCGGGCCGATATGCCAGGTGTAGATAGGACGGTGCGTCCAGCGCGAGCGCGTCGGCGCGCGACCCGACCCGCAGACTGCCGACGTCGTCGCGGCGCAACGCTCGCGCCCCGCCCGCCGTGGCCGACCACACCGCCTCCTCCGGCGTCATCCGCAGTTCGCGCACCGCGAGCGCGATGCAGAAGGGCAGGCTCGTCGTATACGAGGTACCGGGATTGCAGTCCGCGCCGAGCGCGACGGTGACGCCCGCGTCGAGCAACGCCCGAGCGTTGGGATAGCTGTTGCGGGTGCAGAAGTCGGCGGCCGGGAGGAGCGTCGCAACCGTCGCGCTGCTCGCCAGTGCGTCGATATCGGCGGCGGTGACGTAGCTGACGTGGTCGACCGAAGCCGCGCCGAGTTCCACCGCCAGCCGCACCCCCGGTCCCGCGCCGAGCTGATTGCCGTGCACCCGAGGCGTCAGTCCGTGCGCCACGCCAGCCCGCAGTACGGCCTCGGACTGTTCGCGGGTGAACGCGCCGCGCTCGCAGAACACGTCGATCCACTTCGCGTGCGGCGCGCAAGCCGGAATCATGTCGCGGCACACCATTTCGACGTACTCGTCCGCCCGTCCTGCGTACTCCGGCGGCGGCACATGTGCGGCCAGCAGGGTCACCTCGTCGGTGAATCGCCCGGCCACCAGGGCGCTGCGCAACTCGTCCTCGGTGGTCTGGCCGTAGCCGGTCTTGCATTCGACCGTGGTGCTGCCCGACCGCAGCGACTCGTCCATCAGCCGCCGCACGTTCGCGGCGAGTTGGTCGTCGTCGGCCGCTCGCGTCGCGGCGATGGTGGTGCGGATACCACCCGCGGCGTACTCCGCTCCGGACATCCGTGCCGCGAACTCCTCGGCCCGCTCCCCGGCGAAGACCAGGTGCGAATGGCTCTCCACGAATCCGGGCAGCACCGCCCGGCCCGCCAGATCCACGCGATCGTCCGCGGCGGGCGCCTCGCTCGCGTAACCTACCCAGGCGACCAGTCCTTCGTCGAACACGACCGCCGAGCCGCGTCGCACGCCAAGGGGACCGTCGCCCAACTCTGGGTCGTTGGTGACGAGCGTGCCGATATTCGTCAGGACGGTCGAGCGTGAGCCATCGGGCACGATTCCTCCTCGCGACCATGCCGTGTCAGCCGGATGCGGATCGGTGTGAGCCGACTGTAGAACATCACGCGCCCGCACAAGGGGATTCACTTGGCGGCACCAGCCGTCGGCTGGCGTAGCCGTGGCCCAGACGATCGAGCACAGCGACCGGCGCCCGGTCATGACGCGCCAGGCGGCAGCCCGATAGCCGAGCAGCAGCGGCCGATGCCCGGTCGTGCTGCGCTGAGCGGCCGTTCGATAGTCGAGGCAGCAGCGGAGGATGCCCGTCGTGACCCGCCGGACGGCCGCTCGTTGGTCGGGCAGCAGCAGCGGCCGAAGCCCGAGTGACGTGCCGGACGGTCGCCCGATAGTTCAGCAGCGGCGGCCGAAGCCCGTCGTGACGTGCTGGGTGGCCGCTGGTTGGTCGGGTAGCAGTGGTCGACGCGTGTCGTGACGTGCTGGGTGGCCGCTCGATAGTCGAGCATCAGCGGCGGCGCGCCGGGCGATCGTAGTGCCGCGCCGGCGGCCGCCCGATAGTCGGGCAGCGGCGGCCGAAGCCTGTCGTGCCGCGCCGGACGACCGCTCGATAATCGGGCGGCAGCGGCCGAAGCCTGTCGTGCCGCGCCGGACGACCGCCCGATAATCGGGCAGCAGCGGCTGACGCCCGCTGTGACGTGCCGGGCGGTGCCCGATCGGGTTGACCGGCCGCCCGTGCCGGTCAGTAGGGTGGGCCGGTGATTCGCACAGCTGCGTTGGCTCATGTCCGGAATCGGCGTCTGCTGCAGGCGCGGTCCATCGGCAAGGACGTCTTCTACATGGCGGGCGGCAAGATCGACGCGGGGGAGACGCCCGTCGCGGCGCTGCACCGTGAGGTCCGTGAGGAACTCGGCGTCGGCGTCGCCACTTACACCGAACTCGGCGTCTTCCACGCCGAGGCCTACGGCCACGCGCCCGGCACGCGGCTCCACATGACCTGCTTCACCGCCGAACTCGACGGCGACCCCCACCCCAGCGGCGAAATCGCCGAACTCCGCTATTTCACGGTGCGCGAATACGCGGCCATGGACCACGTCGCCCCCGGCTCGATGCTCGTCTTCCGCAAACTGCACGAACTGGGCCTCGTCGACTGGTGACGGTCGGCAAATGAAGAACGGCTCCGCCCGCTCGCGGATGCCTCTACCTGGAGCGTGCATCAGCACGGCATTGCCCTGCGCAGTCTCATCGAGCTAGGGCACCGCGAGGTTTGCGGCGGCATGTGCCGACAGGTCGATCGGCTTCGGTGCAGGCCGTGCCTTCGGCTTTGTCGGGCGTGCAGTTGGTGGGGGCAACACCCATGGCGCAATCGGTACGGGCGGACGCAGACCGCAGTCCATAAGTAATTACATGGTCTTCGACGAATTGTGCCGTGGCGTCGGTGAACGATGCTGTATGTTAATGACAGTTCCTCATCCATTGGGGGAGTGAGGAACGTCGACGTGCGTCGGCGGGGAGGAAGCGGCCCCACCGGCCGAGCGCCGAAGCAGCACAGCCGCTCTCCGGCGTCGAAGAGGATTGGTAGGGCCGAATGCGCGTATCCGCTCCATTGACCGCATCGGCGCTGGCCGTCGCCGGACTGATCGTCACGGGATCGGCGACGTACTCGAGCGATCCACCCGAAGCTCCGGAAGCAATACTGGCCGGCGCGCGGGAAGGCTCGGTGCCAAAAGGCGACGAGGACGAACTCTCACGGGCCGTCGGCCTGCTTCCGGTGGCACCGGACGCGCCACGCAGGCTACGCGCCATGACTCCGGCGATCGCCAGTTCTATCTCACTCCAAGACATTTCGCTGCCGAACACCGGCGGATCGCTGGGCATACCGGAAATCGTGTTGGCGGCCTACCGCAATGCCGAGTTGGCGCTGGAGTCCTCGATGCCCGGATGCGGGTTGACGTGGCATCTGCTCGCCGGGATCGGGCGGATCGAGTCCGCCCACGCCGGAAACGGTCGCACCGACGCCGCGGGGACGACGGTGTCGCCGATCTTCGGCCCGGCGTTGGACGGGAGCCTGCCGGGCAACGAGATCATCAAGGCTGCCGACGGCGGATACGTGCGCGCGATGGGGCCGATGCAATTCCTGCCGAGCACCTGGAGCTTCTACGCCACGGACGGCAACGGCGACGGAGTCGCGGACCCGCACAACGTGTTCGACGCGTCGTTGGCCGCGGGCAAGTACCTGTGTTCGGGTGGGTCGGACTTGCGCGATCCGGCGCAGGAATTGCGTGCTGTGCTGCGATACAACAACTCGCTGTCGTACGCGAGCGACGTGCTGAGTTGGTCGGCGGCCTACCGCACCGGCGGCGCTCCGGCGCGTGTCGCGATCGATCCGGGGTTGATTCCGCCGGGGTCGGCGCCCGTGATCCGGTCGGGTCCGGAAATGGTCGCCGTCGACACCACCGCGCCTCCGACCATCCCGCTGGAACCGGCGCCTACCACCGAAGTCCCCGTGGCTCCCGCGCCGACCCAGGTGATGATCACCATCCCCGGCCTACCGCCGATTCTCTGCGGGATCTTCTGCCCGCAGCCGCAGCCGAATCCTTGTGCGGAGGTAGCGGTTCCAGCTCCGATGCCGCGACTTGGCGAGCCCGGCAGCCGCCCCCTCGCGCCCGGCCGGTCTTACGGCGGCACCGCGGTCGAGCCCATCGAACTCGAATCGCCACCGGCGCGGCCAGATCCGTCGTGCACATCGGAGAACCCGCATCCGCAAACCGGCGGCCAACCGTTCTACGAGCCGAAACCCCAAGAGCCGCCGCAGACTCCCGATCCCGGGCCTGCCCTCTATGCCTCACCGGAGTCGGCCCTTGCTGAGCCCAACCTCGGACCAGACCCTTCTGGAGCGCCCGAGTCGGCTCCCTTCATCGCTCCGGAGTCGGACCTGCCAAACCCTGTACCGCCGCAACCACCCAGCCCACCGCCCGCGATCACCCTCCCGTTCGGCATCGTCATTCCGCTGCCCGCGCCGCAGGGCTGACTGGACACGCACCACGGGGAACCGATGTCCGCAGCCAAGGATCCTTCGAACGACCACTCGGCAGTCCACCCTCGAATCGACCTGCCCGAGCGCGTGCGGATCCGCGCGATCCTGGACTACTTCGGCAAATGCCCGAACTGCGGGTACTTCGCCGAGGCGTCCACCATCGAGCGCCGCCGCGCCGACGGCCCGGTGACCACGGAGATCGTGGCGTGCTGCGGCCTGCCGTGTGGTTGGTCGGGCCCGGTGCCACGCACGACGATGACCACGCCTCGAGCCCGCGTCGCCGGTGACGACCCCGGCGTCGGATAGGACACTCCTCGCCCGACCCCGCCGCTAGGGTGGGTGGAACGGCTGAGGACAAGGGGAGTTCGATGTTGGAAGTCGCGCACCTGGTGCGCCGATTCGGGGGCACCCTCGCGGTGGACGACGTGTCGTTCACCGTGGCGCCCGGCGCCCTGACCGGATTCGTCGGCGGTAACGGCGCGGGCAAGACGACCACCATGCGCATGATCATGGGCGTGCTGGCGCTGCACGGGGGTGAACTGCGCTGGCAGGACAGGCCGGTGACCGCCGCGGATCGCCGGTCGTTCGGCTACATGCCCGAGGAGCGCGGGCTGTATCCGAAGCAGCCGGTGTTCGATCAGCTCGTCTATCTGGCGAGGCTGCGCGGGCAGTCGGCGGCCGATGCCAGGCGGCGCGCGAAGGAACTACTGGAACGCTTCGATCTCGGCGGCCGCGCCAAGGACAAACTGGAATCCCTCTCGCTGGGCAACCAGCAGCGGGTGCAGATCGCGGCGGCGGTGATCGCGGAGCCGTCACTGCTGATCCTGGACGAGCCGTTCTCGGGTCTCGACCCGGCCGCCGTCGACTCGATGGCCGACCTGTTGCGCGAGTACGCGGCCATGGACGTGCCGGTCCTCTTCTCCTCGCACCAGCTGGATCTCGTGGAGCGATTGTGCGACCAGTTGGTGATTCTGGCGTCCGGGCGGGTCGTCGGGCAGGGCTCGGTGGACGAACTGCGCTCCACCGGTTCGACGCGCTATCGGCTCTCGCTCGGCGGCGACCCAGGTTGGGTCCAGGCGTTCGCGGGCGTGCGGGTGCTGCGCACGAATGGCTCCAGCGTCCTGCTCGAACTCGACGGCGCGACAACCGAAGCGCTGCTCGGCGAAGCACTGGCCCGCGGTCCGGTGCGCGAACTGGCCGAAGTGCGGCCTTCGGTGTCGGAGATCTACCGGGAGGTGACGGCATGAGCACGGATTTCGCCCCGCGCGGCGTATGGCGGATCGTGGCGGCCCGCGAGATCGCGGTCAAGCTGCGCGATCGAAACTTCTTGGTTTCCACGGTGATCACCATCGTCGTGATCGTCGCCTCCCTGGCCATCAGCGGGTTCATGAGCAACCGCACCGACGAGATCGACGTCGCCGTCGTCGGCACGGGCGCCGATCAAATCGTCCAAACCGCAAACGGTTTGGCGGCGAGCGCGGACAAGAACATCACCTTCACCGCGCGCCAACAGACCGATCTGGCGGCCGTCGAGCAGCAGGTGCGCGACGAGGACGTCGAGGTCGGCTTGGTCGCCGCCGATCAGGGTGGGTGGCGCCTCGTCGGTGATACGGCGGAGAACGACGACGCCGCAACCTATCTCACCGCCGCCGCGCAGCAGTTGGCGGTGCAACGCAATGCCGCGGCCGCGGGTCTGAGCATGGAACAGTTGGGCCGCGGTGGCATCGTGGCCTACGACCTGCTCGAGGAATCGGCGGTCGATCCGGGTCTCGCGAACATCGTGAGTTTCGTTTTCGCGTTCCTCTTTTATATGGCGTCGTTCCTGTTCGGCATGGCCATCGCGCAGAGCGTGGTCGAGGAGAAGCAGAACCGAGTCGTCGAGATCCTGGCGAGCGCCATTCCGTTGCGGCAGTTGCTGATCGGCAAGGTGATGGGCAATACCGTGATGGCGTTCGCCCAGCTCGCGCTGTTCGTCGGGGCGGGTCTGATCGGGTTGCAGGTGATCGGCAGGGGCGATCAGGTCGCCAGGATCGCGGGCGCTGCGGGCTGGTTCATCGTCTTCTTCGTGGTGGGTTTTCTGGCGCTGGCCAGCTTTTGGGCGGTCGCGGGCGCGCTCGCGACACGCAGCGAGGATCTGCAATCGACCGCTATGCCGATGTCGGTGCTCATCATGATCGTGCTGTTCGCGGGAATCTTCCTGACGGGTACGTGGCGGATCATCGCGTCCTACGTGCCCGTGGTCTCGATCGTCGCCATGCCGAGCCGACTGGCCGAGGGCACGGCGGCCTGGTGGGAGCCGTTCGTGTCGCTGCTCCTGATGGCCGTGGGGATCTACGGCATCGTCCTGATCGCGGAGAAGATCTACCGGCGTTCGCTCATGCAGACGCAGGGACGGTTGACGATGCGGCAGGCGCTCGCGGTCGAGGATTGACGCCCTGCGTCAGTACCAGTGGTTCCGCTGCCAGAACGCCCAGGCGGCATCGGGACTGCCGTAGCGGGCGACCATGTAGTCGTAGGTCCAGCGGAGCTGGGTGGCGGGATTGAATCGCCAATCCAGGCCGTGGGTGGACATCTTCTCCGGCGGTAGCGCCTGGCCGAGGCCGTAGGCGCCGCTGGTCGGGTTGACCGCGAACACATTCCAGCCGCTCTCCCGCGTGATGATGGCGTCGAACGACGGGAACTGGTGGATCGGAACGATGGTCAGCGCCAGGGCCTTCATTCCGAGGCGCGCCGAAGCCATGATCAGATCGGCCCCGGCCGAACCCGCCGGGGTCACCGACTGGGTGCCGCGCGTGTCACGGGCGTGGTCGTCCGGCGGCGCCGCGGTCGCGGCGGGGGCCAGGGCGATCAGCGCCGCACCGCAGACCGCGGCGGCGGGGTGGAAATACCGAAGCATCGACTCGCTCCCTTCGCATCGAATGGACTGGAACCAGCTCGTGCGAAGTCAGCAAACCATCGGTAACCGTATGGATCGGGTCGACACACCGACGCGGCGCGAGTTTCATCCCATGACTCGCGGCCGCTGTCGAGGTATTTCAATCAATGATTGAATCGGCGATTGAAACGTGTTTTACTTCACCCATGGCTCAGAAAGTTTCGGCGGTCACCCGCGAGCGGCTGCTCGCGGCGGCCGAGCGTTTGTTGCTGACGGACCGCTACGAGGACGTGTCGGTGCGGGCGATCTGCGCGGAGGCGGGCGCCAATCCGGCCGCCGTGCACTACCACTTCGGATCGAAGGAAGCCCTGGTCGCGGCGCTGCTCGAGGAGCGACTGGGACCGCTGTGGGCCGATCGGCTCGCCGCGGTGAGCGCCGAGCGCGGTTCGGTGTCCGACATCGTCGACGCGGTGATCGAGCCGTTCGTCGAGCTCGCCGCCGACCCAGCGGGCCGCCTGCACCTGCGGCTGCTCGCGCAGTTGGTGCTCGGCCGTCATCCGCTGCTGTGGCAGCAGCCGTGGTTCCGGATGGACTCGTGGGTCGGCCTGCTTCCCGAACTCGCGGAGCCGGAGAGCAGGCGACGCTGGTCGTTTGCTTTCGACCTCGTCATCATGTCGTTCGGCGCCGGAGATCGAGACCTGTCGGCACCCGCTGTCGCCACCTTGCGGGACTTCGTGGTCGCCGGACTCACCGCACCGGAAGGAAACGCGCGATGACCGACGTATTCGCACCGGCCACGCTGGGCCCGATCACTTTGCGCAACAGGGTCATCAAGGCCGCGACCTTCGAAGGCCGCACGCCCGACGCCTTGGTGACCGACGAACTCATCGCCTTCCACCGCGAGACCGCGGCGGGTGGCGTCGGCATGACCACCGTGGCCTACTGCGCGGTCGCGCCCGGCGGCCGCACCGATCGGCACCAGATCTGGATGCGCGACGAGGCGCTGCCGGGACTGCGGAAGCTGACCGACGCGGTGCACGCCGAGGGGGCGGCGGCGAGCGCGCAGATCGGGCACGCTGGACCGGTGGCCAACGCCGCCTCCAACCGGCTGCCCGCGCTCGCGCCGAGCCGCATGTTCAGCCCGCTCGGGATGCGGCCGATGAAGGTGCCGGACGAGTCCCAGATCCGCGAGCTCGTCACCGCTCACGCCGACGCCGCGAAACTGGCCGAGCGAGCTGGATTCGACGCGGTGGAAATCCATTTCGGACACAACTACCTGGCGAGCTCGTTCCTGAGCCCGCTGCTGAACCGGCGGAAGGACCGCTACGGCGGGTCGGCGGCCAATCGTGCCCGGTTCGTCCGCGAAATCGCTTGTGCGGTAGCGGAAGCCGTGGGCGGCCGCCTCGCGGTGACGGCGAAGCTGAACATGGAAGACGGCGTCCGCGGCGGCCTCACCGTGCCGGAATCACTTCAGGTCGCCGCGTGGTTGGAGGCGGACGGCGCGCTGGACGCCTTGGAGCTGACGGCCGGAAGTTCCCTGCTCAACCCGATGCTGTTGTTCCACGGCGACGCACCCCGCCAGGAATTCGCGAAAGTCCTTCCCGGACCGTCCCGCTTGGGCTTCCGCATGGTCGGCCGCGGCTTCCTGCGCGAATACCCCTACCGCGAGGCGTACCTCCTCGAACGGGCCCGCCAGTTCCGCCGCGAACTCACCATGCCGCTGATCCTGCTGGGCGGCATCACCAACCTCGACACCATGCGTCTGGCGATGCGCGAGGGTTTCGAGTTCGTCGCCATGGGCCGGGCGCTGCTGCGCGAGCCGAACCTGTTGCGCCGCATCCAATCCGACGAAGCGGCCCAATCGGCCTGCACCCACTGCAACCTGTGCATGCCGAGCATCTACACCGGGACGAAGTGCGTCTTCCGGCTCGACCAGCGCGCCGACGCCGCCGTCGTCCCGGTACCGGTCGTGGCCAGGCCACACTGACACACGCCCGCGACTCGGTGCTGTACTGCTAGGCGGGGGTGACGATCTGGATCAGATTCCCGCAGGTGTCGTCGAAGACCGCCGTGGTCACCGGCCCCGCCTCCATCGGTTCCTGGGTGAACGTCACCCCGAGGCCGCGCAGCCGCTCGTATTCCGCCCGTACGTTCTCGACCTGGAACGAGGCGGCCGGAATGCCGTCGGCGACAAGGCCTTCCTTGTACGGCCCGACGGCGGGATGTCCGTCCGGCTCGAGCAGTAGTTCCGCGCCCTCGGGGTCCTCCGGTGAGACGACCGTCAACCATCGAGCCGCACCCAGTGGGACGTCGTTCTTCTTGGTGAAGCCGAGCACCTCGGTGTAGAAGTCGAGGGCCTTCTGCTGGTCGTCGACGAACACGCTGGTGATGTAGATCCTCACGGTGTTGGTCCTTTCCTGGTGACCGGCCACCGCTCGAGGATGGCGGTCAGGGCGAGCGTCCTTGTTTGACCGCCGCCCGGTTCGGGTAACAACCCTGTGACCCACATCGACGTGCGGGCCACAGGGTCCTGGGTGAGCGCCCCCGGCAGGAATCGAACCTGCGACCTAGGGATTAGAAGGCCCTTGCTCTATCCAACTGAGCTACGGAGGCAGCGGTTTCCACCATGGCCGACATTGGCCGTGCTGTCCAGCACGGAAATTATAGCGACCGTCCAGGAAACTAGATTCTTACCGTCAGCAACATTCCGTCTACCTCAGTCGAGCAGGACAGCGACGCCGAGCAGGGTGGCCAAGGTCACTTCGACGACGAAGTAGAACCAGACCGGATAGAAGGCCGACGCGCGTCCGGTGAACGAGGACCAGATCCGGCCGAACGCCATCCCGCCCAGTGCTGCGGCCACCGCGACGCACACGCCGAATCTGAGGTCGCCGATATCGGCGGCGGCCAAGCCGAGAACCGCGGCCACGGCGAGGCCGAAGCCGCCGTAGACCGCGCGCACCTCGGCGTGCGCGTCGGCCCGATCGGCGAGCAAGCCGACGGTGTCGGCCAACTGGCTCGGGCGAAGCAGTCCGTAAACGCCCATGGCGGCGAAGAACAGCGCCACCACGGCAATCAGCACGACCGACATCTCACCTCCGTGATCCGCGCCTACCTTATACGCGCTTCCCGGTGCGGGCCGGACGAAATTCGCGGGGAGCGGCTCGATGGTTCATCGGCCTGGAGAACGTGCGGCGCGCGTCGCCGCGCCGGACACACGTAGCGAGCGTTCCCCGGGCATCGCCCGTGGACGGCCGCGAGCATGGCCGGAGCGAACCCGGAGGTACCCACCCAACTACGCTGAGTCGTATGTCGTCACCGCAGGACCCGACCCTCGCACCTGCTGAGCCGGACGTCCCGCGGGCGGACGCGGCGCGCGGGTTCGCCGCCGTGACCGCGTTCGCGGGAGCCATCGCGGCCGTCGTCGCGGCGCTGGTGGTCGGACTCTCGGCGGCGCAGGCGCTGAGCTTGCTCGGCATTCCGGATCCGGGTCCGCTGACCACCTACGGTCTGCCCGCGTTCCGCGCGCTCGCCGATCTGTTCGCGGCGCTGACCGTCGGCTCGCTGCTGTTCGCCGCGTTTCTGGTACCGCCGCAGTCCGACGGGCTGCTCGACGTCGGCGGGTATCGCGCGGTGCGGCGGGCCTCGAATTTCGCGGTGATCTGGGCGTGCTGCGCCGCGCTGCTCGTCCCGCTGACGGTGTCGGACACGACGGGTCAGCCCGCCACCGACATCTGGCGTCCGGAGCAGCTGTGGCGCGCCATCGGGCAGGTGGAGCTGGCCGGGGCCTGGCGTACCACGGTGGTGTTCGCGCTGATCGTCGCGATCGGCTGCCGGCTCGCGTTGCGCTGGGGTTGGACGCCGCTGCTGTTCGGCGGCGCGATCGTGACCATGATGCCGCTCGCGCTGACCGGCCACTCGTCCTCGGGCGGCTCACATGACGTCGCGACCAACAGCCTCATCCTGCACCTGGTGTCGGCGGCGGTCTGGGTGGGCGGCCTGTTCGCCGTCCTCGCGCACGCGCTGCGCTCCGGTGCGCACACCGATGTCGCGGTTCGCCGATTCTCGTTCATGGCGACGATCGCGTTCGTGGTGATCGGCGTCAGCGGCGTGATCAATTCGTGGGTTCGCGTGCCGTTCGACGAGCTGTTCACCAGCACCTACGGGCGGCTGGTTCTCGCGAAAGCGGCGGCGTTGCTCGTGCTCGGCGTCATCGGCTGGTTCCAGCGCCGCGCGACCGTGCCCGCACTCGCGGCGAACCCGAACGATCGTGGCGCGCTGCTGCGCTTCGGCGCGGTCGAGGCGCTGGTCTTCGCGGCCACCGTGGGTCTGGCGGTCGGCCTCGGCCGCACCCCGCCGCCACCGCCCGCGACCGTGCCGACGCCCGCCGAGGTCGAGCTCGGCTACGACCTCGCGGGGCCACCGACGGCCGCGCGGCTGCTGTTCGACTGGCGTTTCGACCTGATCTTCGGCACGGCGGCGATCGTGCTCGCGGTGGTGTACCTGCTCGGCGTGCGGCGGCTGCGCAACCGCGGCGATTCGTGGCCGGTCGGCCGGACCATCGCGTGGCTGTCGGCCTGCGCGCTGCTGCTGCTCGCGACGTCGTCGGGGATCGGGCGGTATTCGCCCGCGGTGTTCAGCGTGCACATGGGGCAGCACATGGCGCTGTCCATGCTCGCGCCGATTCTGTTCGCGCTCGGCGGCGCGGTGACGCTGGCGTTGCGCGCGCTGCCGCCCGCCGGCCGCACCGGTGTGCCGGGGCCCCGCGAATGGATTCTGGCCGCGGTGCACAATCCGGTGTCCCGCTTCCTGACCCACCCGATCGTGGCGTCGGTGATCTTCGTCGCCGGTTTCTACGCGCTGTACATGGGCGGCATCTACGACACCTTCGTCGACTCGCACGCCGCGCACCTGCTGATGAACATCCACTTCCTGCTCAGCGGCTACCTGTTCTACTGGGTCGTGATCGGCATCGATCCGAAACCGCGCCAGGTGGAACCGCTCACCAAGCTCGGCATGGTGTTCGGCTCACTGCCGTTCCACGCGTTCTTCGGCGTGGCGCTGATGAGCATGACGACGGTCATGGGCGGCTGGTTCTTCCGCAGCCTCGACCTGGGCTGGAACAGCGACCTGCTCGGCGATCAGCGCACCGGCGGTAGCCTGGCCTGGGCGAGCGGTGAGGTGCCGTTGGTCGTGGTGATGCTGGCGCTGCTCATCCAGTGGTCGCGCAGCGACGAACGGACTGCCAAGCGCATCGACCGGGCCGCCGACCGCGACAACGACGCGGAGCTGGCCGCCCACAACGCCATGTTCGCCGAACTGGCGAAACGTGACGGAGAGGTGCGCAAGTGAATGAGGCCGCGCCGCCGGGTCCGGCCCGGCTGTGCGACCGCGGAGTGCGGTCTTGAGAGGTAACGACAGGGGTGCGGCCGCGGTGGCCGAACACTGCCGACGGGTGGATCGCTCCGATGTGCGCGCCGCGCGCCGCCGGACGGTGGGGCGGATCAGGAAGACGCCGGTCTTCCACACCACGGTGGCCGGTCCGACCGGTCCGGTGCCGGTCACGCTGAAGCTCGAATACCTCCAGTACGGTGGCACTTTCAAGGTTCGAGGCACGCTCAACGCGCTGCTCACCTCGAGCGCGCGGACCGATCAGGTGGTCATCGCCTCCGCGGGCAACGCGGGCATCGCCGCCGCGCTTGCCGCCGCCTGGCTCGGCAAGGCGTGCACGGTTGTGGTGCCGGAATCCGCGCCGCACACCAAGGTGGCGGCGATGTGGTCGCACGGCGCCGAGGTGCTCTGGCACGGAACGACCTACGCCGAAGCGGCCCGGCACGCCACCGAGCTGGCGGCCGAACGCGGCGCGTTGCAGTTGCACGCCTACGACCTGCCCGCCGTGGTCGCGGGCGCCGGGGTGGTCGGCCTGGAACTCGAAGACCAGGTGCGCGGCAAGCCGCCGGTGCTGGTCGCGGTCGGTGGCGGCGGACTCGTCGCGGGCATCGCCGCGGCGCTCGGTCGTCGTCAGCAGGTGGTGGGCGTCGAGCCGGTCGGCATGCCCGCGCTGCACGCGGCGCTGCTCGCCAATCGGACCGTCGACGTCGGCGGCCCCGGCGTCGGCTTGGACATGCTGGGGGCGACCAGGGTCGGCGAGATCGCCCTCGACATCGCGCGGCGCTACGACGTGCCCTCGCTGCTGGTCACCGAGGAGGCGATCGCCGCGGCCCGCGAGTACCTGTGGCGCGAATTCCGGATCGTCGTCGAGCTGGCGGGCGCAAGCGCGCTCGCCGCGATTCAGAGCGGCGCGTACACGCCGTCGCCGGGGGAGCGGCCGATCGTCGTGCTCTGCGGCGCCAACACCGACCTCGGCGCGCTCTGATCCGCCTCCCCGAGGTCGGCCGTCCGGGCGGCGCCGACGCGTAGATTGTCGGCAGACGCGGGACCCGGCCGATGATCCGAGGAGGAGCGCTGATGCTCGACACGGTGGACGAAGCCCTGCGCGCGCTGGTCGGCGCGCTGCATCTGGAGCAGAAGGTGCGGTTGCTGACCGGCGCCGACATCTGGTCGACCGTGGCGGAGCCCGCGATCGGGCTGCGGTCGATGATGCTCTCCGACGGACCTTCGGGCGTGCGCGGTCCGGTCTGGGACGAGCGCGACCCGTCGCTCAACCTGCCCTCGGCGACCGCGCTCGCGGCGACCTGGGACCTCGGCATGGCCCGCCGCTACGGCGCCGCGTCGGCCGCCGAGGCCAAGCGCAAGGGCGTCGACGTGGTGCTCGGGCCGACGATCAACCTCCATCGAAGTCCGCTGGGCGGCAGGCACTTCGAAGCGTACTCCGAAGATCCTTTGCTGACGGGGGAATTGGCGGCGGCTTACGTCCGCTCGGTGCAGGAGCACGGCATCGCCGCGACGCCGAAACACTACGTGGCCAACGACTTCGAGACCGAGCGCTACACCGCCGATGTCGAGCTGGACGACCGTGCGCTGCGCGAGCTGTATCTCGCGCCGTTCGAAGCGGCGGTGCGCGCGGGCGCGTGGCTGGTGATGTCGGCGTACAACTCCGTTCGCGGCGTCACCATGTCGGAGAACCCGCTGCTGACGACGCCGTTGCGCACCGAATGGGGTTTCGACGGCGTCGTGGTGTCGGACTGGGTGGCGGTGCGCAGCACCGAGGCCTCGGCCAACGCGGACCAAGACCTGGTGATGCCGGGCCCGGTGGGGCCGTGGGGCCCGCAGCTGGTCGAGGCGGTGCGGTCCGGGGCGGTGCCGGAGGGCGCGATCGACGCCAAGGTTGTGCGTCTGCTGCGGCTGGCCCAGCGCGTCGGCGCGCTGGATCTGTCGGATACCGCCCTGCGCGACAACGGTTTCGACACGGCCGCGATCGCGTCCTACGGACACGTCGCGGTGCGCGAACCCATCGCGCCGGAACCGGAGACGAACGGGCAAGCCGAAGCCGACATCTCCGATCGCGAGTGCAGGGAACTCGCTCGCGAAGTCGCGGCGGCCGGGATGGTGCTGTTGCGCAACAGCGGCGAATTGCCATGGCCGAGTTTGGGTCCCGGTTCCCTAGCGGTGATCGGCGAGGCGGCGATCTGGCCGCGCACGCAGGGCGGCGGCAGCGCGACGGTGGTTCCCGCCGAGATGATCAGCCCCGTGGACGGCCTGCGCGCCGCGCTGCCGGACGCGTCCATCACGGTGCATCCCGGCGTGCCGGTCCAGACCGGTATCCATCCGCTCCCGCTGGCGTCGATGACCGATCCGCAGACCGGCGAACCCGGGTTGCGCGCCCGCTTCCTCGACGGCGACGGCAACGAGCTGCTGAGTGAGCTGCGGCGCGCCGCGCAGCTGGTCTACCTGGGCACGGTGCCCGCGGGCGCGGCCACGCTGGAGCTGAGCACCGAATATCGTCCTGGCGCCGACGAGGCCGCGGCGGTGCGGCTGGGTGTCGCGGGGGTGGGCCGGATACGCATGGAGATCGACGGCGCGGCCGTCATCGACACGGTGCTCGGCGGCAGCGGTGACGCGCTGGGCGCCGCGCTGCTCACCCCGGACGTCGCGTCGGTGCCGGTGGCCGCCGACGGCGCGGGACCGATCGCGATCACGGTGCGCCAGCGACTCGGAAACGACGGCGCCGCACTGGGTCTCGTCGCGATCACGGTGGGCACCGAGGCCCCGCACACCGATCCCGCGGACGCGATCGCCGACGCCGTGGCGCTGGCGCGGGCCGCCGATGCCGCCGTCGTCGTTGTCGGCACCAGCTCGCAGACCGAGAGCGAGGGTTTCGACCGCACCACCCTGGCGCTGCCAGGCGCGCAGGACGATCTGGTGCGCGCGGTGGCGCGCGCCAACCCGCGCACCGTGGTGGTGGTGAATTCCGGCGGGCCGGTGCTGCTGCCCTGGCGCGACGAGGTATCCGCGCTGCTGCTGACCTGGTTCGGCGGCCAGGAGATCGGCCACGCGCTGGCCGACGTGCTGCTCGGGCGGGCCGAACCCGGCGGCAGGCTGCCCACCACCTGGCCCGCCGCCGAGGCCGACGTGCCCGTGCTCTCGACCACGCCGGTGGACGGCGTGCTGCACTACGCCGAAGGCATCCACATCGGCTACCGCGCTTGGCTGCGCGCCGGTGTGCCACCGGCGTACCCGTTCGGGCACGGGCTCGGCTACAGCACCTGGGAACTCGCGGATCTCGCGGTGTCCGACCCGGCGGCGGACGGGTCGGTGGCGGTGTCGCTGACCGCGCGCAACACCGGGGCGCGGGCGGGGAAACAGGTGGTTCAGGTGTATCTGTCCCGTCCAGAATCCGTGATCGAGCGGCCGGTGCGGTGGTTGGCGGGGTTCGCGACCGTTTTCGCGGCGGCGGGAGCGTCGGTTCCGGTGCGAATCACCCTGCCGCGGCGGGCTTTCGAGCATTGGGATGGAGGTTGGCGGAGGGAGCCGGGTGAGTTCACGGTGTCCGCTGGGACGAGTGTCGTCGAGTTGCCTTTGAGTGAATCCGTGGTGGTCGGAGCAGGCGGGTAGGCGTGTGGGCCGACGGCGGTGCATACCCGGCGCCAGCGGACACGTGGACGCGACCGCGGCCCACGCGCCGGGACAGGCCGCTGTGCGATGGGTCGGCAAGTGCGAAGCGGTGGATGTCCACATGCGCCGGAGTGAGTTGTCCACAGGCGCGAAACAGGGGGTTCCTTCACACCCGTGCGGGGGCGAGGCTTGAGGGGCCCTCGCTCGGAGGGGAGGAGATGCCCGGAGCGTCCGGCCCGGGTCCGATAGGTGAAGGGGCGAAATCATGTACGAAGCGATGGCTACGGTGGTCGGCACGGTGGTCACCCAGCCGGTCAAGCGTGACCTGAGCAACGGCGAACAGGTGCTCACCTTCCGGATGGCGAGCAACTCGCGCAGGCTGGACTTCGCGACCGGGGAATGGGTGGACAACGGGACCCTTTTCCTCACCGTTAGCTGCTGGCGACGGCTGGTCGGCGGCGTCGACGCGTCGTTGCGGCGCGGCGATCCAGTGCTCGTCTACGGGCAGCTGCGCTCGCACGAGTACCGGACCAAGGACGGCGTCGAGCGGCGCGATCTGGAGATGCGGGCCACCGCCGTCGGCCCCGATCTGTCCCGCTGCACGGCGCAAGTGAGCCGCCGATCGGAGACCGGCGGCGGGCCCAGCGCCTTGATGCGGAATACTTGTGTCGGATCCAGCGCTGAGAATCGTGCACGCGTCGGCGAGGAGTTGGGGGACAGTGCCGCGACCGTGGCTTCCGTACCTTCCGGAAGTGCCGCACCCGAGCCCGTCGACGCCTGATCCTGCCCGCAGAACGTCGGGCGCGAGCACGGTGAATCCGGCGCGAGGATGCCCGCGTGCCGTGAGTGGCTCTGCTTCGTTCCACTGTTCCCGAGACCGATAGGCTTCCGCATATGGCTGAGTTCATCTACCAAATGAAGAAGGTTCGCAAGGCGCACGGCGACAAAGTCGTGCTCGACGATGTCACCTTGAACTTCCTTCCCGGCGCCAAGATCGGCGTCGTCGGCCCCAACGGCGCCGGTAAATCCAGCGTGCTGAAGATCATGGCCGGACTGGACCAGCCCAACAACGGCGACGCGTTCCTCGCGCCGGGCGCGACGGTCGGCATCCTTCAGCAGGAGCCGCCGTTGAACGAGGAGAAGACCGTTCGCGGCAACGTCGAAGAGGGCCTCGGCGAGGTCAAGGTGAAACTCGATCGCTTCAACGAGATCGCCGAGCTCATGGCGACCGACTACTCCGACGAGCTCATGGAGGAAATGGGCAAGCTGCAGGAGTACCTGGACCACGCCGACGCGTGGGACGTGGACTCCCAGCTCGAGCAGGCCATGGACGCGCTGCGCTGCCCGCCGCCGGACGAGCCGGTCACCAACCTCTCCGGTGGTGAGCGTCGCCGCGTCGCGCTGTGCAAGCTGCTGCTGAGCAAGCCCGACCTGCTGCTGCTCGACGAGCCGACCAACCACCTCGACGCCGAGTCGGTGCTGTGGCTCGAACAGCACCTGGCCCAGTACCAGGGCGCCGTGCTGGCCGTCACCCACGACCGGTACTTCCTGGACAACGTCGCGGGCTGGATCCTCGAGCTCGACCGCGGCCGGGCCTACCCCTACGAGGGCAACTACTCCACCTACCTGGAGAAGAAGGCCGAGCGCCTCGAGGTGCAGGGCAAGAAGGACCAGAAGCTGCAGAAGCGGCTGAAGGAAGAGCTCGCGTGGGTGCGTTCCGGCGCCAAAGCCCGCCAGGCCAAGAACAAGGCTCGCCTCGGCAGGTACGAGGAGATGGCGGCCGAGGCCGAGAAGATGCGGAAGTTGGATTTCGAGGAGATCCAGATTCCCGCGGGTCCGCGTCTGGGCAATGTGGTCGTCGAGGTCTCGCATCTGGACAAGGGCTTCGGCGATCGCCAGCTCATCAAGGATCTGTCGTTCACCTTGCCGCGCAACGGCATTGTCGGCGTCATCGGCCCGAACGGTGTCGGTAAGACCACTCTGTTCAAGACCATCGTCGGACTCGAGCAGCCCGACAGTGGTGAGGTGAAGGTCGGCGAGACGGTCAAGCTGAGCTACGTCGACCAGAACCGCGCGGGCATCGACCCGACGAAGAACGTGTGGCAGGTGGTCTCCGAGGGCCTCGACTTCATCCAGGTCGGCAACCAGGAGATGCCCTCGCGCGCCTACGTGAGCGCGTTCGGCTTCAAGGGTCCGGACCAGCAGAAGCCGGCCGGTGTGCTCTCCGGTGGTGAGCGCAACCGCCTGAACCTGGCGATGACCCTCAAGCAGGGCGGCAACCTGATCCTGCTCGACGAGCCGACCAACGACCTCGACGTGGAAACCCTCGGTTCGCTGGAGAACGCGCTGGAACAGTTCCCCGGCTGCGCCGTGGTCATCTCCCACGACCGCTGGTTCCTGGACCGCACCTGCACGCACATCCTGGCGTGGGAGGGCGACTCGGACAACGAGGCCAAGTGGTTCTGGTTCGAGGGCAACTTCGAAGCGTACGAGGCCAACAAGATCGAGCGCCTCGGTCCGGAGGCGGCCCGTCCGCACCGGGTGACGCACCGCAAGCTCACCCGCGACTGAGCAATAACCCGCCGACGGGGCGATCGCCGCGCGCATCGCCCCGTCGCAAGGCCGCTTCGCCGAAGGAATTGCGGAGAAACACCCGCGGGCGGTCGCTCCATCGAAGGAAATACGGTCGGCCCTATCTCAGCCACAAAACTGGCTAAGGTGGGAACCGTGCATGCGCAGGCGCTGTCCGGACAATGGGTCCTTCCCACCGCGATCGCGTCTACGTGACGTTTGCCGGTCCGATCAGGTGCTGTGCCGAGACGATCGACCTCGGCAATTAATCGGCGAACGCACGGTATCGGTGAACGCCCTGCATTTGCAGGAGAATTCACCCCCGCGTCAGCACGGCACAGCTACCCTCGGACCGGCGTCACTTTGTTGCGGAACCGAATCCGAGGGAGTTGGCGAAAAAATGACGGTCTCGTCCGAATTGTCCAGTGCGGCGTGGGCCGCGAGTTTGCCGCAGTCGCTGCGCGGTGATCTCGCAACCCTCGAGGAGGCGTATTTCCGCCACGTCGACGCGGGCGATGTGGACTGTGCGATCACTGGCATCACCCAGATCTTCCGGCGACACCTGGAATTGGCGATGACACGCCAGACCGGTCGCGCCCTCGTCCGGGTCTATCACCCGGACGACGGTTCGGGGTTGGGCGCCGCGGTCCAGGTCGTGACCGACGATATGTCGCTGCTGGTCGAATCGATCACCTCGTCGCTGAGCCGGATCGGCGTGAGCGTCAGCGAGGTCATCCATCCGATCTTCGAGGTCGAGCGCGACGACGACGGACGGCTGACCAGAGCGGTGCCGCACGAGGTCGACGCCAATGGGTCGATGGCGCTGCGCGAGTCCTGGATGCACCTGCAATTGCATCCCTCGACCAGCCGCGCCCAGCTCGAACGCATCGAACACTCCATGCCGGACGTGATCGCCGACGTGCGGCAGGTCATCGGCGACACCGAGGCCATCAAACAAGTCCAGCGAGATCTGGCCGACGATCTGGAACGGGCGGCGAAAACCGGCGCCGCGCCGTTCTCCGAGACCGAACTGACCGACTGCGCCAATCTGCTTCGCTGGCTGGGCCAGGGCAATTTCACGGTGCTCGGATACGCCCGCTACCGCCTGAGTACCGAGGGCGAAAAGACCGTGTCGAACCCGCTCCCCGGCACCTGCCTCGGCGTGCTGCGCCCTGATGTCGGCACCGATTTCCGCGTACCGGTCAACGGCGCCGATCGACCGCTGCTGATGTTGACCCAGGGACTGGTGCCCGCCACTGTGCACCGTTCGGTGTACCCGTACTTCGTCGGCGTCGCCGATTTCGACGAGTCCGGCGCGATCATCGGCGAGCACCTGTTCATCGGCGTCTTCACCGTGACGGCCGTGCACGAGAACGTGCTCGACATCCCGGTGATCGGCCGCCAGGTGCGCGCGGTGATCGAGGAGAGCGGGTTCGACCTGGACTCGTTCTCCGGCCAGGCCATGCTCGAGGTCATCCAGTCGTTCCCGCGCACCGAACTGTTCTCCTCCGACATCGAGACCATGCGGCGCACCGCCCTCGCCGTGCTCAATGTCGGCCTGCGCCGCCAGGTTCGCCTGTTCATGCGGCTGGACACCTACGGCCGGTTCGTGGCCTGCCTGGTCTACCTGCCGCGCGATCGCTACACCACCCGGGTGCGGCTGGAGATGCAGGACATCCTGGTCCGCGAGCTGGGCGGCGTCTCCATCGACTACTCGGCGCGGGTCAGCGAAAGCGAACTCGCCAGTGTGTATTTCACCGTCCGGATGCCCGACGTCGAGATCACCGCTCCGACCGTGCCCGGCGAGGCGCCCGCCATCGCCGACACCTCCGAAGCCAACCGGTTGCGCATCCAGCGTCTGCTCGCCGAGGCGAGCAACACCTGGGACGACCACCTCAACGACGAGGTGAGCACCTCGACGGTGCTCGATCCCGCTCTCGTGCAGCGCTACGCAGCCGCTTTCCCCGAGGGATACAAGCAGGACTTCAGTCCGGGCCGCGCCCTGCGCGATATCGGCAGGCTGGAGCGCTTGGCCGAGGGCGCCATCGCCCAGCATCTCTACCGCAAGCCGGAGTCGGCGCCCGGCTCGTGGCGCTTCACCCTCTACATCGGCGGCACCGGCATCTCGCTGAGTCAGGTGCTTCCGGTGCTGCAGAGCCTCGGTGTCGAGGTGGTCGATGAGCGGCCCTATCAGATCCAGCTGGACCCGGTCGCGCCCGGCGGCCCGAGCGTGGAGCGCTGGATCTACGACTTCGGTCTGCTGGCTCGCCCGGAACTGCTGCGCAGTTCACTCGACCGCGACCTGGACGCTGAGCTGCTGGAGTCCCCGGCGCGGGCCGACGCGCTGGAGGCGGAGGTACGTGGCCTGCGCGAACGCTTCACCGACGCCTTCGAGGCGGTCTGGTACGACCGCGCCGAGGCCGACGGCCTCAACGAGTTGGTGCTGCGCGCGCGGCTGCCGTGGCGGGCCGTGTCGATCCTGCGCACGTACGCGAAATACCTTCAGCAGGCCGGTTTCCCGTACAGCCAGGCCAACATCGCCAGGGTGCTGCTGACCTACCCCGACGTGGCGCGGTTGTTCGTCGACCTGTTCACCGCGCGGTTCGATCCGGACACCGTCTCGGCCGAGCGCGCCGCCGAACTGGAGACCATGCTCCGCGCCCGTATCGACGAGGTGGTGAGCCTGGACGCGGACCGCATCCTTCGCGCCATCCTGGGCCTCATCAAGGCGACGTTGCGCACCAACTACTACGTGACCGACGTCGAGGGCAGGTCGCGCGACTACGTCTCGATGAAGGTCGAGCCGCGCGAGATCGCCGAGTTGCCCAAGCCGAGGCCGCAATTCGAGATCTTCGTGTACTCGCCGCGGGTCGAGGGCGTGCATCTGCGCTTCGGTCCGGTCGCGCGCGGCGGCTTGCGCTGGTCGGACCGCTTGGAGGACTTCCGCACCGAGATCCTGGGTCTGGTGAAGGCGCAGGCGGTGAAGAACGCGGTGATCGTCCCGGTCGGCGCCAAGGGCGGATTCGTGGTGAAGCGCCCGCCCGCCTCGACCGGCGATCCGGGCGCCGACCGGCAGGCGCTGGGCGCGGAAGGCGTCGCCTGCTACCGCACCTTCATCTCCGGTCTGCTCGACATCACCGACAACGTCGACCTGGCCACCGGCCGGGTGCTGCCGCCCGCACGGGTGGTCCGCCGCGACGGCGACGACACCTACCTGGTGGTCGCCGCCGACAAGGGCACCGCGACGTTCTCCGACATCGCCAACGAGGTGGCCCAGAGCTACGGGTTCTGGCTCGGCGACGCGTTCGCCTCCGGTGGCTCCGCGGGCTACGACCACAAGGCCATGGGCATCACGGCCAAGGGCGCGTGGGAAAGCGTGAAGCGGCACTTCCGCGAGATGGACATCGATACCCAGACCGAGGACTTCACCGTGGTCGGCATCGGCGACATGAGCGGCGACGTCTTCGGCAACGGCATGCTGCTCTCCGAGCACATCCGCTTGGTCGCGGCCTTCGACCACCGGCACATCTTCCTCGACCCGAATCCGGACGCCGCCCGGTCCTTCCGCGAGCGGCAGCGCATGTTCGCGTTGCCGCGGTCGTCGTGGGCCGACTACGACACCTCGCTGATCAGCGCGGGCGGCGGCGTCTGGGATCGCACGGTGAAGTCCGTGCCGATCAGCCCGCAGGCGCGGATCGCACTCGGCCTCGGCGAGGACGCGGAGTCCCTCTCGCCGCCGGAACTGGTGCGGGCCATCCTGCTCGCGCCCGCGCAACTGCTGTGGAACGGTGGCATCGGCACCTACATCAAGGCGAGCACCGAGTCCAACGCCGACGTCGGCGACAAGTCCAACGATCCGGTGCGCGTCAACGGAAACCAGTTGCGCGTCAGGGTGATCGGCGAGGGCGGCAACCTCGGCGCCACCGCGCTCGGCCGCATCGAGTTCACCCGCAACGGCGGCAAGATGAACACCGACGCGCTGGACAACTCCGCGGGCGTGGACTGCTCCGACCACGAGGTCAACATCAAGGTTCTGCTCGACGGCGTGGTCAGTGGCGGGCTGCTGCCCGAGGAGGAGCGCAACCCGCTGCTCGCCTCCATGACCGACGAGGTCGCCAGAATGGTGTTGCGCGACAACGTCTCCCAGAACTTCCTCATGGGGATGTCGCGCTTCGAGGCGCCGCGCATGATGAACGTCAACATGCGGCTCATCGACGACCTCGAACAGCGCCGCGGCCTGGATCGCGAACTCGAGGCGCTGCCCTCCGACGCCGAGATGAAGCGCCGTCAGGAGGACGGCGCGGGCCTGTGCTCGCCGGAGCTGGCCAATCTTATGGCCCACGTGAAGCTCTCGCTCAAGGCCGACCTGCTCGACTCCGATCTGCCGGACATGGCCTACTTCGCGGCCCGTCTGCCGGAGTACTTCCCGACGCCGCTGCGGGACCGTTTCGGCAGCGCCATCAAGAAGCACCGGCTGCGCCGGGAGATCGTCACCACGATGATCGCGAACGAGATGGTGGACTACGGCGGGATCAGCTACGCCTTCCGGCTGATCGAGGAGGTGGGCGCGACGACCGCCGACGCGGTGCGCGCCTTCGCCGCGACCACCGAGATCTTCGACCTGCACGCCATGTGGGCGCGGATCCGCTCGGCCGACATCCCCATCTCGGTGCGCGACGAACTGGAGCTGGAGACCAAGCGCACTCTCGACCGCGCCTCGCGGTGGCTGCTCAGCAACCGCCCGCAGCCGATCGCCGTCGGCGCCGAGATCAACCGGTACAGCCGGGGCGTGCGCGAGCTGGCCTCGAAGGTTCCGGGCTGGCTGCGCGGTCACCACGTGGCGACGTTGACCGATCAGTCCGCGGAGTTGATCGCGCGCGGCGCGCCGACCGATCTGGCCACCGAGGTGTTCGGCCTGCTGACTCTGTTCCCGCTGCTCGACGTGCTCGACATCGCCGACATCACCGACCGCGACGGCGAGGAGGTCGGCGCGCTGTACTACGCGCTGAACGACCACCTCAAGATCGATTGGCTGCTCCAGGCGGTGAGTCATCTGGAGCGCGGGGACCGGTGGCACGCGCTGGCCAGGCTGGCGCTGCGCGACGACATGTACGGTTCGCTGCGCTCGCTCACCCTGGACGTGCTCTCCGCCGGTGAGCCGGAGGAGACCGCCGACGAGAAGATCGCCTACTGGGAGTCGAAGAACCAGTCCAGGCTGGGCCGCGCGCGGGCGGCGCTGTCGGAACTGTTCGAATCCGGCGCTCACGACCTGGCGACGCTGTCCGTTGCGGCGCGGCAGGTGCGCAGCATGGTCAGTGGTGTCGGCGCGCAATCGGAGGTGCCTCGGTAAGGCGTGTCCCTGCCCTCGCTTTCCGGCCGTACGGGGACTGTCGGCCGACTGCACCAGGCCTGTGTCGGGGTCCGCCCGCGGCCCCCGACAGGACTCCTCGGGCCGACATTGCGATACTGGACGGCGAAGATCGGTCTCGATCCGGGTGCGTCCCGGATCGCAGTGTCGGTGTTGTCGGATTTCAGACCCACGATCTCGCCTCGTCTGCCTGTTGCGACGCCGCAGCGTGTGCGTCCTGGTGGGTGACTGGGCGTCCACCGGAGGTACCACAGTGACGAATTCGTTGAACGGTAACGGGAAGGGACACGGAAGTTCCGTGCTGCTGCCCAAGCGCTTTCACGCCAAGGTCGAGATCCGGTGGTCCGACATGGACGTGTTCCAGCACGTCAACCATGCCAGGATGGTGACCCTGCTGGAAGAGGCGCGTATCCCGTGGCTGTTCGAGGAAGGCCGCCCGACCTCCTCGTTGCGGTCCGGCTGTGTGCTGGCGGACCTGCGCGTGCGCTACCGCGGGCAGCTGCGCCACGAGGACACCCCGCTCGATATCGCGATGTGGATCGAGCAGTTGCGCGCGGTCGATTTCACGGTCGGCTACGAGGTGCGGGCCAACGGCGCGGCGCCCGACTCGCCGCCCGCCGTGCTTGCCACCACCCAGCTCGCGGCGTTCGACATCGACACCCAGCGGCTGCGCCGCCTGACCGAGCCGGAGCGCGAGTACCTGGCCGGGTGGATGGACAAGTGACCGCGACCCGATCGCCCGTCCCGTGACGACAGAACGGTTGTGATGGCAGAGCAGCGCGTGCTGCACGTTTCCGACCCGGCCGAACGCGAGAACCTCGCCACCTTCCTGAGCAGGGCCGTCCGGCTGGACCAAGCCGCGGTGGTGCGCCTGCGCCGCCGCGGCGAGAAATACGTATCGGCCTGGGTCGCAACGGGTTTCGAGGCGCTCGCGGTGCGGACGGTGATCGCCGAACTCGGCGTCGACGATGTCACCGTCGGCGCCGACCTGGTGCTGGCCGGACTGGCCTCGGGTAGCCCGATCGACCTGGGTTACTCGATGGACTCGGCCTGGCGCGGCGCGCTGCCGCCCGGCGACGGATTCGCGCACGTCGACGATGTGCCCGCCCGCACCCTCGTCGAATTGGCCGAGCGCGGAGCGGAATTGGCCAAGGAACACGGCAGCCAGCACGGTCCGCCCGCCTCGCTGCTCGACCAGACCGTGCTCACCGTCTCGGCCGCCGACACCCGGGTGGAGGTGCCGATGCGCGTCGTCTTCGCCCTCACCGCAATGGATTTCATCCCGCATTCCGGTGAGAAGGCCGAGGCGCGCCGCATCCCGCCCGCCGAAATCGTGCGCGTCCGCGCCACCGCCACCTGGCTGCGCCTCGACGCCCGCTACGGTTCGGTCGCCCGCCGCCGCGCGGGCAGTATCCCGCTGCTGCCGAGCTGAACGCACGGCCGCCGACCGGTACGGAGGGGCACGGACGGTCATCCGCTGGCCGAGCGGCGTGCGTCGGTTGGCCAGGCACGGCCGAGTCGTGGCACACCGCTACATGGCAGGACTAGCCCGCCGAGTCTCGCCGGCGGATCAGGAAACCCCGAGGAGCCGCAGCAGGGCGGTGGTCGCCGCGGCGGCCAAGATCACCACGAGCAGTGGGCTGCGCCGCCACGCGAGCACCCCGCCGACCACCACCCCGGCGGGCAGCGCGACGCCGACATGCCCCGTACCGAAGGGCAGCGTCGTCACGGCGACCAGCGCGGCCAACAGCACGACCGCGCCGATCTCCAGCAGCTGGCGCGCACGTTCCGGAAAGCGGACGCGGCTGCGCAACGCGGGCCCGGCCCAGCGGAAGGCGTAGGTGCCCGCGGCGAGGGCGATCACTCCGGCGGCCAGCATCATCGAGCCTCCTCGGGGCCGCAGTCACAGGAAACGTAGTCGGCGTTCGGTTGCGCGGAGTCCTCAGCGCCGCGCCCCAGCATGATCGCCGCGACCACCACCCCCGAAAGAGCTAGCAGCACCGGCAAACCCGCGGGCAGGAACGGCGCGCTCAGCACCGCGACGCCCGTGCCGACGCACACCGCCCCGAACGTCGTCCGGTCGCGCAGCGCCGGAATGACCAACGCGAGCAACACCGCGGGGAACACCGCGTCCAGCCCGAGCACCGAGGTGTCCGGCACCACCGTCCCGATGAGCGCGCCGAGCGCCGCACCGCCCGGCCAGGCGAGCAGAACACCGAGCCCGCAGGCCCAGTAGACGGCGCGGCGGCGGTCGGGTTCGGATTCGGCGAGCGCCATCGCGACCGCCTCGTCGTTCATCACGTGCACGCCGATCAGCCGCCGCCACCCGGTGCCGACGACGTCGGGGACCGACAGCCCGTAGGGCAGGTGTCGCGCGTTGACCAGCAGTCCGGCCAGCGTCGCCGCGATCGGGTTGCCGCCCGCCGCGACGATGCCGATGAACAGGAACTCCGCGCCGCCCGCGAGCACGACGGTGCCGAGCAGCACCGGCAGCCACACCGGAAAGCCCTCGGCCACCGCGGTCGTACCGTAGGAGACGCCGATGACGGCGACCGCGAGGCACACCGCCGCGATGCCGGACAGCGTCTCCCGGTCCAGTGTTCGCCATATCGAACGCATGTAGCTTATAGTGAACATGGCAGGCCGGTTCGTCAATATGGTTTTCTGTTGGGCGGTTCGGACTCGACGGGAGCTGGGGCATGGCGCGGAACGACACCACGACGGCGACGCCGCAGGCGGTGATCGCGGCTTCGCTGCGCCGCGAGCGCACCCGCGCCGGGCTCTCGCTGAGCGAGGTGGCCAACCGGGCAGGCATCGCGAAATCCACGCTCTCCCAATTGGAGTCGGGCAGCGGGAACCCGAGCCTGGAAACGCTGTGGGCGCTGTGCGTCGCGCTGGACATGCCGTTCTCCCGGCTGCTCGATCCGCCGCGACCGACCGTTCAGGTGATCCGGGCGGGCGAGGGGCCGCGAGTGGCCGCCGAGCAGTCGGAATACACCGCCACGCTGCTCGCGTCCGGTTTGCCGAACACTCGCCGCGACCTGTTTCGCATCACCGCCGAACCCGGCCACCCGCGCGCGTCGGACCCGCACATCCCGGGCGTGATCGAGCACGTGCTACTCGCCGCGGGGCGGGCTGTGGTCGGCCCGACCGAGTCGCCGGTGGAGCTGGGGCCGGGCGACTACATCGCGTATCCGGGCGACGCTCCGCACATCTTCGAGGCGCTGGAACCCGGCACCTGGGCGACACTCGTCGTCGAGTACGCCTGAGCTCGCCGGCTCGGCGGGACGAATCTCAGGCAGCGCCTTCGCCGAGGTACTGCAACCACAGCGGATCGAGGTCCGAGGTCGTGGACAGCAGCCGCCAGTGCGGCCCTTTCGGCGAGACCAGCGGAGATCGCAACGTCCAACCCAGCTCGCTGAGCAGCTTGTCGGCCTTGCGGTGGTTGCACGGCGCGCAGCTCGCCACGCAGTTCTCCCAGGAATGCTCGCCGCCGCGGCTGCGCGGGATGACGTGGTCGATGGTCTCGGCCTTGCCGCCGCAGTATCCGCAGCGGTAGCGGTCGCGGTGCATGAGCGCGGCCCTGGTCATCGGGACGCGGGCTCGATAGGGGACGCGCACGTAGGTGCGCAAACGGATGACCGAGGGAACGGCCACCTCGGCTCCGGCGGAATGGACGACCGGTCCTTCGGGATTGTGGTGCACGGCGTCGGCCTTGTCGCAGATGAGCAGGACGACGGCACGGCGGGCGGACAACGCGGTGAGCGGCTCGTAGGTGGCGTTCAGAAGCAACACCCGGCGCTTCAACCAGTTGGCGGTCTCGGCCTGGACCGGCGTGAGATGGTGGCCGTGATCGGCGCGATGAGGAGCCTCACCCGGGCGGTGGGATCCCGGATGATGATCGGACAAGATGTGCAGCGGAGTAGCCCCCGACCCACGATTGTGGACGTCGGCGGGCTGGAGTTGTCGGTGGGTCCTGGCCTCGTGTGACCGGCCGTGCCGCTGCTTCATCTGGGTGACCCCGATTTCGTCAGGTTCAAGATCATGTGATATCTCCCGCGGAGACTGCCACCAATATGACCATGGAACTGGCCTGATTGCACGGTGATTTCGCACAATGTTGGGTTAACTGCCGCTGAAGAGCCGCCGCTCCGCTATCTGGACCGCGGTCGCGCCTTCCGTCCAGCCGTGGCGGCCCGGCCCGCGCCGGGCACAATGGAGTGCGGGGATTCGACCAATCGAGAGGACCTGATGACTTCGGGCGAGCAGACCACGACGTCGTTCTACGAGGCGGTCGGCGGCGCGGAGACGTTCCGCCGGCTCGTGGCGGTGTTCTACCGGGAGGTGGCCGCCGACGAGATCCTGCGCCCGCTCTATCCGGAAGAGGATCTCGGCCCCGCGGAGCGCAGGCTGCGCATGTTCCTCGAACAGTACTGGGGCGGTCCGCGCACCTATTCCGACGAACGCGGACACCCGAGGCTGCGGATGCGGCACATGCCGTTCACCATCGGCCCGCTCGAACGCGACGCCTGGCTGCGCTGCATGCACATCGCGGTCGCGGAGATCGAGCCGGAGGTCCTCGACGACGAACACCGCAAGGCCCTGCTCGACTACTTGGAGATGGCCGCGTACTCGCTGGTGAACTCGCCGATGTGAGCCGCGGGGCGCCGCACCGGCCGAGAGAGCTATTCGCTGCGGATTTGCCGGATAGTGTGACATGCGGTCACCCGAAGAGAATTCGCCGTATGTCTTTGGCACTATTGCAAACGTGACAGCTACACCTGCCGTGCAGGCGCCGGCGGATCGCAGCGGCCAGCCGTGGTGGCGTTCCGCCGTGTTCTACCAGGTCTACCCCCGTTCCTTCGCCGACTCCGATGGTGACGGCATCGGTGATCTCGGCGGCGTCCGCGAGAAGCTCGGTTATCTGGAACTACTCGGCGTCGACGCGCTGTGGATCTGCCCCGTGATGCGGTCGCCGATGGCCGACGGCGGCTACGACGTCGCCGATCCCCGCGATATCGACACCTTGTTCGGCGGCATGGCCGCGCTCGACGCGCTCATCGCCGAGGCGCACGCCCGGCGGCTCAAGGTCACCATGGACCTGGTGCCGAATCACACCAGCAGCGAGCACCCCTGGTTCCAAGCGGCGCTGGCCGCTCCGCCCGGCAGCCCCGAACGGGCGCGCTACATCTTCCGCGACGGCCGCGGACCCAACGGCGACGAGCCGCCCAACAACTGGCCGAGCATCTTCCGCGGTCCGGCGTGGACCAGGATCACCGAGCCCGACGGCACGCCCGGCCAGTGGTACCTGCACCTCTTCGCGCCCGAGCAACCGGACCTGAACTGGGAGAACCCCGAAGTCATCGCGGATTTCGAGCAGACGCTGCGGTTCTGGCTCGACCGCGGCGTGGACGGTTTCCGCATCGACGTGGCGCACGGCATGGCCAAGCCGCCGGGCCTACCGGACATGGAGACCGTGTCCACCAAGATGCTGATCCACGACGACAGCGACCCGCGCTTCAACAATCCGGCCGTGCACGACATCCACCGCCGCATCCGCAAGGTGATCGACGAATACCCGAACGCGGTGTCCATCGGCGAGGTCTGGGTCGACGACAACACCCGCTTCGGCGAATACGTGCGACCCGACGAACTGCACCTGGCCTTCAACTTCCGCTTGGCCGAGACGGCGTTCACCGCCGAGGCGGTCCGCGACGCCATCGACAACTCGCTGGCCGCGGTCGCGCCGGTCGGCGCCTCGCCCACCTGGACCCTGTCCAACCACGACGTCGAACGCGAGGTCACCCGCTACGGCGGCGGCGCGACCGGGTTGGCGCGGGCCAAGGCGATGATCCTGGTCGAGCTCGCGCTGCCAGGCGCGGTGTTCATCTACAACGGCGCCGAACTCGGCCTGCCGAACGTGGACGACCTGCCCGAGGAAGTGCTGCAAGACCCCGTGTGGGAGCGGTCCGGGCGCACCGAACGCGGGCGCGACGGTTGCCGCGTGCCGATACCGTGGGAGGGCGACCGCCCGCCGTTCGGATTCACCAAGGGTGAGCGCTCGTGGCTGCCGATCCCGCCGGAGTGGGCCGGGCTGAGCGTGGAGTCGCAGCTCGAGGAGCTCGGGTCGACCGTCTCGCTGTACCGGCTGGCGATCGAATTGCGCAACCTGCGACCGGAATTCGCTGGTCCGCGGGTCGAGTGGTACGGCAGCCCCGCGGGATGCCTCGCCTTCCGCCGCCCCGGCGGGCTGGTCTGCGTGCTCAACGCGAGCGCCGCGCCGATCCCACTACCGCCCGGCGAACTGCTCTTGGCCAGTGCGCCGCTGATCAGCGGACACCTGCCGCCCGACGCGGCCGCCTGGCTGGTCTGAGCCTCGGCCGCACTGCGACCAGGAACTCCGATCGGGCTCATCGGCGGCGACGCTTCGTTTCCGAATGCGACTCGGGCACGGGCGGTTTCGGCGGACAGGGCTGGGCGGGTCGCGCCGGCGGCCGGAACGACATGGGCCGAGTGGACGACCGGACGAGCGTCTACTACACAGCATCGTCTACCGTAAGGCCGTGAGCATTCTCGAGACAGTGCTGATCTTCGTCGGCATCCCGCTGGTGATCTACGCGGCGATCGCCGGATTGTCGTTTCTCGGTAAGCCGCTGCCCGGCGAGAAGCCGGTTCACTTCGAACTCGGACAGAAGTGGACCGCGGCGCCGGTGCTGTGGAGTGCTACCGACGAGGTGACCGGACACGGCCACCACGACACCGCTCAGTCGCATGGCAGCCATGCGGCTATCGAATCCGCCCAGGTTGAGCTGATCGGAGGCCGGGCAAGTGGCAAGTTCTAAGTGGCCCGCGGTGGTCGAGGCCGACCTCCCGCACGGGTACGCCCTCACCAGCAGCGGACGCGTGTCCGGTGTGCACGAGGCCGGCGACGTCTTCAAGGAAGCCCCCTTCAGCGATGAAGAGCGGCTCGCCATGGACAACGCGCTGACCGAGGCGACCAGGGCGACCAAGGTGCGCTTCAACATCTACGTGGGCGATCTCGGCGCCGACACGGCGGCGGGCGCGGACGCGCTCTTCGCCACGACCCCCGAGGCGGCGCGCTCGGTGCTCATCGCCGTCTCGCCCAACGAGAAGGCGATCGAGGTCCGCTCCGGCCACGATGTCGCCGACCGCGCCAACGACCGCGTCTGCCAGCTCGGCGTCACGGCCGCGCTCAGCTCGATCCGCCAGGGTGAGCTGATCGACGGTTTGATCTCCGCGGTCCGCGTGATGGCTGCCGCCATCGGTCGCTGACCCCCACGTCACCAGCGTGCTCGCGGCGCGCTCACCCGGTTCGGGTGGGCGCGCCGCTCGCGTTTCCGGGTGTGCTTGCGAGGCAGCGACATTGGGGGTTGTCGGCAGCGGCGGATCGCGGGCACCTTGGGAAGATGAAGATTCTTGTCACCGGAGCCACCGGCAACATCGGACGAATGGTGGTCGACCACCTGCTGGCGGGCGGCGCGACCGATGTGCGGGCGCTGTCGAACCACCCCGAGCGCGCCGGATTCCCCGCGGGTGTCGAGGTCGCGCACGGTTATCTGCGGCGGCTGTCCTCGCTGCCCGCGGCCTTCGAGGGCGTCGACCGCGTGTATCTCGCCCCGGTGCTGGAGACGGTGAACGAGGTGGTCGAGCTGGCGAAGGCGGCGGGCGTCCGGCAGATCGTCGACCTGTCCGGTGACGCCTCCACCGACTGGCAGCCCATCGCGAAGGCCGTCGAGGGCTCCGGCCTGGACTGGACGCACCTCTACGCCGGTGAGTTCAGCGAGAACGCCGCCATCTGGGCCGACCAGATCAAGGCGTCCGACGAGATCCGCGACCCGTACCCGGACGCGGCCAACGCGCCCATCGCCATGGACGACATCGCTCGCGTGGCGGCGAAGGTGCTGCTCACCGAGGGGCACGCGGGCGAGACCTACGAGCTGACCGGCCCGGAGACGATCACCAGGGCCGAGAAGATCCGCGCCATCGGCGCCGCACTCGGCCGGGACCTCACCGTCGTCCAGGTGCCACGTGACGAAGCCATCCGGATGCTCGAACCGGCGATGGGCCAGTACGCGGAGTGGTACGTCGACGGGATCGCGAGCATGGTCGAGCATCCGCAACGGGCCACGACCGCGATCGCTGACGTCACGGGCGCACCGGCCACGACTTTCGCCCAGTGGGCGCGGGACGACGTCGAACTGTTCCGCTGAGCCTGCGAGCGGTGGCCGCTACACGCTCGCAGGCGCGACGTCGTCTCCCGCGTTGCCTAGGCCGCTCGGCAGCGACTGAGGTCTCAGCCGACTAGGGCGTGTGTCGAAGTGGTGAGAGCGGGCCGGTGGCCTGTTCTCATTCGTGTCGGAGCCATTGGTTGATCGCTGCGATGTGGATGGTGGCGAGGTAGCGGACGGCGAGTTTGTCGAATCTCGTGGCCACGGCCCGGTGTTGTTTGAGCTGGTTGATGCCGCGCTCGACAGCGTTTCGGTCGCGATAGACGACCGGGGCGAACGCTGGCGGACGGCCACCGGCCGAACCGCGATTGCGGCGGTGCCCGGCTTGATCGGCCGGGACCGGGATGGTTGCTTTGATCCCGCGGCGACGCAGCCAGTCCCGGTTGGCGCGACCCGAATACGCCTTGTCGGCCAGCACCCGGTCCGGACGCCGCCTGGGCCGCCCCCTACCGAGCTTGCCGACCTCGATCGCATCGAGCACCGACATGAACTGCGGGCTGTCACCGGCCTGACCAGCAGTGACGAGCATGGCCAGAACGCGGCAGCCCTGCTCACACGCCAGATGCAGCTTCGTCGTCCAGCCACCACGTGACCGGCCCAGGCCGTGATCGACCGGCTCATGCTCACCCGGACCGGCCGGTGGCTCGGCTTGCCCACCACTGTCGCGACGAGCACCAGCAGCGTGTTGATGGGCCCGCACGATCGTCGAGTCCACACTCACCTGCCACACGATCCGGCCCGCCGCGTCGGCGAAGACCTGCAACAACTTCCAGATCACCAGCCACGCCCCGGAGCGCTGCCAGCGGCGGAACAACCCGTACATCGCCGGCCACGACCCGTACTGCGGTGGAACATCACGCCACGGGCAGCCGACCCGGGTCCGCCACCGAATCCCATCGATGAGCTGCCGTTTCGTCCACACAGGCGGCCGGCCCGCCTTCTTACCGCGAGGCAACAACGGCTCCAACCGTGCCCACTGAGCGTCGGTCAGATCCGCCCGCCCCGCCACCGCTACGCTGGTCACGAGGTCTCCGGTCAGGTCTCCGGTTTTTCTTGGTCGTTAAACCACCTACCGGAGACCTCACCCATACACCAACGCGGACAACACTTTCCAAAGCCTCAAGGGTGGCGCTGGCACAGCGGTGCCACCCCTACCGACTTCGACACACGCCCTAGCTGCCCCTTCTGGCGGCGGCGGAGGTGGCGAGCGGTTGCCGCGCCGGGCCAGGTGGCGTGGACCGGCGAGAAGTACCGGTGATCGGCGCGGTGATGGCGGACCGGACCGCGGTCGGTAGCGTGGGGACCGGCGCGGTCGTGCATTTCCGCTGACCTGCGCACTTCCGGTCTGTCGCGGTCGTATTCTGCGACGATGGCAGCGGAGTCGACGCGCGCCGCGCGTCCGTCGAGCGGCGGGCGCGCGCTCGCGGTCGTCTGTGTGGTCGCGGTGGCTGCGGTCGGCTCCGTCACCCGGCCGTTCGGCTGGGCCGCGACCGTTCTGGTGCTGGCGATCAGCGCCATCGCCCTGGTGTGGGCGCTCCGTTCCCCGAATTCGGTCGAGCCGAGGGACCCGTCGCTGCGCCGTGGTACGGCGGTGTGGTCCGCGCTGCTGCTCGCGATCGCCGGGTGGGAGGCGTACGCGTTCGTGCGCCAACCGGATTGGACGAAGCCCAGCGATCAGCATCCGACCCTCTCGACCTTGCTCGATCCGGGTCTCGAACAAGGTCCGCTGCGCTTCGCGGGCTGGCTGGTCTGGCTGGCCGTCGGCTGCTGGCTGGTGACGCGATGACCGAGCGCGCCATCGTCATCGCGGGTTTCGCCGTCCTGCTCGCGCTCGCCCTCGTTCTGACAGCCCTCGCCCACCTACGCCCCGATCTGCTCGCCCCGCTGAGCAAGGTGGCCGCCGCGGCTCTCGACCGCCGACCGGTGCGAATCCTCGCGGTGCTCTGCTGGGCCTGGCTCGGCTGGCACTTCCTCGCCCGCTGAAGAATCCCTTCGACCTGACGTAGGTTCGCGGGATGCCGTTGCCTGGCGCACCACTGCGGGCTGAACCCCTCTGGACCCAGGCGACGGTGTCGACCCTGTGCGGCGTTCGAACAGTGCCCGAGGTCCCGGCGAGGCCGACGGTAGCGTCCGGAGGGGATGTGCCCCCTCCGGACGACCCGGACTACCGCGCGTCGAAGGCCCGCGCGCGCAACGAGCGTTCGATGCCCGCCTTGCCCTCGGAGACCAGTCGGAGCAGGGCGGGCGGGTGGTTGTCGGCGAGGAACTTGTCCGCGACGGCGACCGCGTCTTCGGTGATCTCCCACGCCGGGTACAGGCCGACGACGACCGTCTGGGCGACCTCGCTGGAGCGCCGCTCCCACACCGCGGGGATCTCGGCGAAGTACCGCTCCACGAACGAGCCGAGCAGCTCGCCCTGACCGGCCGGGGCGAAGCCGCCGACGATCGCGCGGGCGGTGATGTTGGGCAGCGAGTCGTCGTCCATCACCCGCCTCCACGCCTCTTCCTTGACCTCGGCGATCGGCCGCGCGGTCGCCGCGGCCGCGGCCTGGCGCTTGCCCGCCGCGGTCGGGTCGTTGGCGAGTTCGCGGTCGATGGTCGGGGTGGCCGTGCCCTCGGCGTCGATCTCGCCCGCCGCGGCGAGCGCGCTCACCAGGCGCCAGCGCAGATCCGTGTCGACCGCGAGTCCGCCGAGACCGACCGAGGCCGGATCGCCGTCGAGCACTTCGCGCAGCACCTCGGTGTGCCAGGCCGACAGTCGCGCGCCGGTCAGCGCGTTGACGAAGGCCAGCTGGTGATCCGAGCCGGGCTCGGCCTCGCGTGCCAGTTCCAGCAGGCGATCCGCGAATTGGGGCCAGCCCACCGAAGCGGCCCACGCGGGGTCGGCGTAGCTGCCGATCGCGGTGTGCGCCTGCATGAGCAGCCGCTGCACGACGCCGATCTCGGTTTCCGCGCCGACGCCGCGCTGCACGAGCGCGACGAAATCGCGGGCCTTGAACTCGGCCTGCCTGGTCATCTCCCACGCCGCCGACCAGGCCAGCGTGCGGGGGAGCGGTTCGGCGATGTCGGCGATGCGGTTGACGAGCACGTCGAGCGAGCCGGCGTCCAGCCGCACCGAGCAGTAGGTCAGGTCGTCGTCGTTGACCAGCACGAACTTGCCGCGCGGCACGCCGACCAGCTCGGGCACCTCGGTGCGCTCGGCGGCATCGAGATCCAGCTCGACGCGATGGGTGCGGACCAGCTTGCCGTCCTGGTCGTCGTAGACGCCGACCGCCAGCCGGTGCACGCGCCGCTCGCCCGCGCCGGGCGCCGCGCCTTCCTGAACGACCGCGAAGGAGCTGAACTTGTCGTCGGCGTCAACCTGGAAGTCGGGCCGCAGGATGTTGAGACCGGTGGTCTTGAGCCACTGCGCGCCCCAGGTCGACAGATCGCGGCCGGAAGACTTCTCCAGCGCGGTCAGCAGGTCGTCGAAAGTGGCGTTGCCGTACGCGTGTTCGCCGAAGTAGTCGCGCAGACCCGCCAGGAACGGTTCCAACCCGACGTAGGCCACCAGCTGCTTGAGCACGCTCGCGCCCTTGGCATAGGTGATGCCGTCGAAGTTGACCTCCACCGCGGCGAGATCCGGGATGTCGGCCGCGATCGGGTGCGTCGACGGCAGCTGGTCCTGCCGGTACGCCCAGGACTTCTCCACGTTGGCGAAGGTGGTCCACGCGTTGGTGTACTCGGTGGCCTCGGACTGGCACAGCACCGAGGCGAAGGTGGCGAACGACTCGTTCAGCCACAGGTCGTCCCACCACTTCATGGTGACCAGGTCGCCGAACCACATGTGCGCCATCTCGTGCAGCACGGTCTCGGCGCGGCGCTCGTAGGACGCGCGGGTCACCTTGGAACGGAAGACGTAGTCCTCCAGGAAGGTCACCGCGCCCGCGTTCTCCATCGCGCCCGCGTTGAACTCCGGCACGAACAGCTGGTCGTACTTGCCGAAGGCGTAGGGCACGCCGAAGTTGGCGTGGTAGAAGCCGAAGCCCTGCTTGGTCTCGGTGAAGAGGCGGTCGGCGTCCATGTGCTCGGCCAGCGACGCGCGGCAGTAGATGCCGAGCGGGATCGAGCCGTGCTCGTCGGTGTAGGTGTCGGTCCACTTCGCGTACGGGCCCGCGATCATGGCGACCAGGTAGGTGCTCATCCGCGGCGTGGTGGCGAAGGTGTGCACGGCGACGTCGCCGGATTCCCGCTTGCCGCCCGCGCCGTTGGAGACGACCTCCCAGTCGGCGGGCGCGGTGGCGGTGATGTCGAAGGTGGCCTTCAGGTCCGGCTGGTCGAAGCAGGCGAACATGCGCTTGGCGTCGGCGGTCTCGAACTGCGAGTACAGGTAGACCTTGTCGTCGGTGGGATCGACGAACCGGTGCAGGCCCTCGCCGGTGTGCGAGTACACGCAGTCGGCCTCGACGACCAGTTCGTTGCGCTCGGCCAGGTTGTGCAGCGCGATGCCCTTGGCCTCGTCGTAGTCGGAGATGTCGAGCGGGGTGCCGTTGAGCACCGCCGAACGCACACCGGCCGCGACGATGTCGATGAAAGTGCTCGCGCCCGGCGTCGCGGTGAAGGTCACGGTGGACTTCGAGCCGAACGTCTCGCCGACCGAGCCATCGGTGCCGGTCGGCTGGTCGGTGAGATCGAGTTCGATGCGGTAGTTCTCGACGCTGACCGTTGCGGCGCGCTCGACCGCCTGGTCGCGGGTGAGATTCGGGGCAGACATGGAACTCCTTCGCTCTTCGACGAACACGGCACGGTGCGGGCTCGCGGCGGATCGCCCACCGAGAGCGCGACAGCGTCCACAATGCCACCGGGCGGGTCCGCCCGCGCGGAACTTTCCCGGCCAACCCTAATCGGCGCAGCCGGACGCAGTCCGTCGCCAGATCGCGCATGGCCGGAGCGAATGCGGAGGTGCGCCCAATGGGCACAACCGGCCCTCTCGGAGCACGGCGGTATCGTTCCTGTGCAGCGCAGACACACATCCACGGATTCGGAGGCTCCACGTTGAAGCATGTGCACGCCGGTAAGGTGCGCGACCTGTACGAGGACGGCGACACGTTGCTGCTGGTGGCCTCCGATCGGGTCTCGGTGTACGACGTGGTGCTGCCGACGCCGATCCCGGAGAAGGGCGCGCTGCTGACGCAGTTGTCGAACTGGTGGTTCCAGTTCTTCGCCGACGTGCCCAACCACGTGCTGTCCACGACCGACATCCCCGCGGAGTTCGCGGGCCGCGGCGTGCGGGTCAAGCCGCTGAAGATGGTGCACGTGGAATGCATCGCGCGCGGCTACCTCACCGGCTCGGGTCTGAAGGAGTACGAGCGCACCGGCACCGTGTCCGGCGTCGCGCTGCCGCCCGGTCTGCGCGACGGCGACAAGCTGCCCGAGCCGATCTTCACCCCCACCAGCAAGGCGTCCGAGGGCCACGACGAGCCGATCACCTTCGCCGACGTGGTGAACCAGGAGGGCCGCGAGGTCGCCGAGCAGCTGCGCGATCGCACCCTCGACATCTATTTGCGCGGCGCCGAGCACGCCGCGAGCAAGGGCGTCATCATCGCCGACACGAAGGTCGAATTCGGCTGGGACGGCGACGTTCTCACCCTCGGCGACGAGGTGCTCACCTCCGACTCCTCGCGTTTCTGGCCCGCCGATCAGTGGGAGCCTGGCCACCCGCAGCCGTCCTTCGACAAGCAGTTCGTCCGGGACTGGTCCACCTCGACCGGCTGGGACAAGGAGCCTCCTGGTCCGGAGATTCCGGCCGACATCGTCGAGGCGACGCGCCGCAAGTACCAGGAGGCGTTCGAGCTCATCACCGGCGTGAAGTGGGCGTCGGCCTGAGTTCTTGCCAGGCCAGCGTTGTCAGGGCCGAGTGTCGTCGGGCCCGTCCAGGTCTCGATCGGCTTCACCGCGCAGGTGCTCGGTGAGGCGGTCCAGGTAGGGCCGCTGCCCGCCGATCAGCTTGTCGTGGGCGGTGGCAAGGTCGAACCACTCGGCGCGGTCGATCTCGGGGAAGGCGACGAGACGGCCGGAGTGCGGCGGCCATTCCATCTCGAACGTGCCCGGGTCGACTGCTGCGGGATCGAGGTCGCCCTCCACGGCCCACGCGACGAGCCGCTTGCGCCCGCTGCTGTAGCGGACCTCGCCCAGCGGGATCCAATCGCCTTCCGGCGCGGGTAATCCCAGCTCTTCGGTGAATTCGCGGCGGGCGGCCAACGCGGCGTCCTCGGTGTCCGGGTCGTATTCGCCCTTGGGGATCGACCAGGCCGCGTTGTCCTTGCGTGCCCAGAAGGGTCCGCCCATGTGGCCGAGCAGGACTTCGGGATGGCCCGACGTGGTGCGAAACAGGAGGACGCCCGCGCTGAATGTCGCTGTCACACCAGCAGTCTGCCGCGCCACCCGGCCGGATCGCCCGATGGTTCGCGGTCGTGTCGGCACCGGGCTCGGGTGCGGCGACCGGGCAACTGCCGCCGACTGCACACCGTGACCGAGATCCTCGGGCACAGTCGATGGATGGCGCGCCGCGTCACCTAGCGTCGTGCGGTGGTTGCCTGGTGCAGTCGCGCCGCACGCAGCGTCAGGTAATCCCGCTCCGGCACGCTCGTCGTCCGGCGCGCCGCCGCCGTGTAGTTCGCGACGGCGGCCGGATACTCACCCGCCATCTCGTGCAGGTGCCCGCGCACCGCGTCCAGCCGGTGACCCGCTCCCGCGAGCGGCTCCTCGAGGGTGTCGATCAGCGCCAGCCCCGCCGACGGACCGTGCACCATCGCGACCGCGACGGCGCGGTTCAGCGTGACCACCGGATTCGGCGCGATGCGTTCGAGCAGGTTGTACAGCGCCAGGATGCGCGGCCAGTCGGTGTCCTCCGCGCGCAGCGCCTGCCCGTGCACCGCCGCGATGGCCGCCTGCACCTGGTACGCGCCGTGCAGACCGTGCGGCAGGGTGCTCGTGATCAGCCGTACCCCATCGGTGATCATCGCTCGATCCCACCGGCCGCGTTGCTGTTCGGCCAGCGGGATCAATTCGCCGTGTGGCCCGACGCGGGCGGCCCGACGAGCGTCGGTCAGCAGCATGAGCGCCAGCAGTCCGGTGACCTCGACGTCGTCGGGCAGGAGTCGGCGCATGGCGCGAGTCAGCCGGATCGCCTCGCCCGAGAGGTCGGTGCGCTGCAACTCGGCGCCCGACGTGGTGGTGTGTCCTTCGTTGAAGATCAGGTACAACACGTGCAACACCGAGCCGAGCCGATCCCGCCACTCGGCGTCATCGGGCCTGGCGAACGGGCGATCGAGTGCGGCGAGGCGCTTCTTGGCCCGCGCGATGCGCTGGGCCATGGTCGGTTCCGGCAGCAGGAACGCGCGCGCGATCTCCGCGGTGGTCAGGCCGCCGACCGCCCGCAGTGTCAACGCGATCGCACTCGCCGAGGACAACGCCGGATGGCAGCAGAGGAAGAACATCGCCAGGGTGTCGTCCCGGCCGACGGTCTCCGCGTCCGGCACGTCGCGCTCGAAAACCGTTGTCTCCCTGCGCCGCCGAGCCGATTCGGCGCGCACCGCGTCCGCCATCCTGCGCTGCGCGACCTGAACGAGCCAGCCGCGCGGATTGTCCGGCAGCCCCGCCGTTGGCCACTGGGTCGCGGCGGCGAGCAGAGCCTCCTGAACGGCGTCCTCGGCGGCGTCGAAGTCACCGGAACGGCGCACCAGGACGCCGAGGACCTGGGGCGCGAGTTCGCGCAGCAGGGCCTCGGCGTCGGGCGGAAGAGTCACAGCTCGGTGGCGGGGGCGCTCATCACCGCGCGCACTTCGATGTACTCGCCGATCGGCTTGCCGCCGGGACCGGGCGCGGCCGAGGCCTGGGCGGCGATCTGCAACGCGCGTTCGGGGCTGTCCACGTCGACGAGCCAGTACCCCGCCAGGAATTCCTTGGTCTCGGGGAACGGGCCGTCGGTGATCACCGGGGCGGAGCGGCCGTCGGCGCTGACGATGCGCGCGCTCTCCGGTCCCGCAAGCCCTTGCGCGTCGACCAGTTCGCCCGTCTTGGCCAGTTCCTCGCCCAGTGCGCGCTGAAAGTCGATGTGCGCCTTGATGTCCTCCGGCTCCCACTCCGACATCGGGGTGTCGCAGTAGGCGGCTTCGCTGTAGGTCTTGATCAGCATGTACTTCATGGTCGGCTCCTCGCGGATCGGCGCGCCCCTTCGGCGCTCTCGCAGGTAGGTCGGAGCGGTGGGCGCCCCTTCGACACATCGCTCACGCGAATTCGAGTGATCTGGATCACAGTTCGATCGAGGTGTCCGCGAGGCGGTCGGGGTCGACCGGCTCGCCCGCGGTGATCAGCTCCTTGATCCGGTCGGTCACGTCCCACACGTTGACGTTCATGCCCGCCAGCACCCGGTTCGCCGAATCCAGCCAGAACGCGACGAACTCGCGCTTCTCCAGATCGCCGCGCACCACGACCCGCTCGTACCCGCCGGGCGCGGCGTATCCGGTGTACTCCATGCCGAGGTCGTACTGATCGGTGAAGAAGTAGGGCAGCCGGTCGTAGGTCGCCGACTTGCCGAGCATGGTCGCCGCCGCGACCGCGGGCTGGTTGAGCGCATTGGCCCAGTGCTCCACCCGGATGCGCCGGTCCAGCCGCGGATGCTGCTGTTCGGCGATGTCGCCAACGGCGACGATGTCCGGATCGCTGGTGACCAGGCTCGCGTCGACGAGCACACCCTTGTCCACGTCGAGCCCCGCCTCGGCGGCGATCTCGATGTTCGGCTTGGCGCCGACCGCGACCAGCACGGCGTCGGCGGCGACGGTCGTCCCGTCGGCCAGCCGCAGTCCGTCGGCGATCGCCGTCGCGATCCCGTCGTGCGTGGTGATCTCCTCGACCTGGGCGCCGAGGCGTAGGTCGACGCCGTGCGCTCGGTGCAGGTCGGCGAAGACCGCGCCCATCTCGGGTCCGAGCGCGCCGAGCAGCGGCTGTTCGGCGGTCTCCACGATGGTGACGTCCATCCCGGCCGCGCGGGCGGCCGCCGCGACCTCGAGGCCGATCCAGCCCGCGCCGATGATCGCGAGCCGATCGCTCTGACCGAACAGGCCGAGGATGGTGTCGGAGTCCTCGATGTAGCGCAGCGTGTAGACGTTGGGAGTGTCCGCGCCCGGCAGCGACACGGTGCGCGGCGTGGATCCGGTGGCCAGCGCGAGTTTGTCGTAGGGGAGCGTCGAGCCGTCCGGCAGCGTGACCGTCTTCGACTCCCGATCGATCGCCGTGACGGTGGTGCCGAGCAGCAGGTCGACATTGTGGTCGCGGTACCACTGCGCCGGATCGACGAGGAAATCGGCGAACTGCTTCTTGCCGAGCAGGTGTTCCTTGGACAGCGGTGGTCGCTCGTAGGGCAGGTGTTCCTCGGCGCCGATCAGGGTGATCTTCCCGTCGAAGTCGTTGGCGCGCAGGGCTTCCGCCAGCTTGGCCGCTGCCAGGCCGCCGCCCACGATCACGAAACGCCGATCCGAGGTCATTGCGGACTCCTTCTCGGGAGGAAACGCGTGCCCAGTCGAGCCTACTGTCGGCGGGTGTTTCGCAACGCGGTATCCGGACATCGGCTCGCGGCGGGAACGAATCGTCAGGCGGCGTGGTTGGTTCCGGGTAACGGCGCTCGCGCGCCGTGCTTCCCGCATGCGATCGAGAGGAACGACCCGTGACCGACACGGCCGAGAAGAACGTCGCCGACTTCTGGTTCGACCCGCTGTGCCCCTGGTGTTGGATCACTTCCCGCTGGATCTTGGAGGTCGAGCAGGTCCGCGACATCGAGGCGCGCTTCCACGTGATGAGCCTCGCGGTGCTGAACGAGGGCCGCGACCTGCCGGAGCAGTACCGCGAACTGATGAACAGCGGCTGGGGTCCGGTGCGCGTCGCCATCGCCGCCGCCAAGGACCACGGCGACAAGGTGCTCGCCCCGCTCTACACCGCGATGGGCAGCCGCATCCACGATCGCAAGGCCGAATACGAGCGGCCGACCATGAAGGAGAGCCTCGCCGCGGTGATCGCCGACGCGCTCGCCGAGGTGGGCCTGCCCGCGGAGCTCGCCAAGGCAGCGGAGAGCACCGAGTACGACGAGGCACTGCGCAAGAGCCATCACGAGGGCATGGACAAGGTCGGCAAGGACGTCGGCACCCCGACCATCCACGTCAACGGTGTGGCGTTCTTCGGTCCGGTGCTCTCGCGCATCCCGCGCGGCGAGGAAGCGGGCAAGGTCTGGGACGGCGTCGTCGCGCTGGCCTCCTACCCGCACTTCTTCGAGCTCAAGCGGACCAGGACCGAGGACCCGGTCTTCGACTGAACGCGAAACCGGGCGCCGCGCGTTCGCGGCGCCCGGTCTCGTCGGCTCAGGGCACCGGCTTCGGCGGCAGACTCGGCACCTCGCCGTATGGGCCGTACGGCGCGGCGCCCACCGGCGGCTGCGGGCTCGGGCGCAGGAAGAGTCTGCCGTGCCTGCTGCGGTCGCGCAGCGCCCACATCCGCCAGGTCAGCACCGGGTGCGAGGACAGGGCGTTGACGAACCAGACGAACCCGCCCTTCTCGGTCGCGGCGCGGTCGGCCATCTCGTCGAAGCCGACGAGGGTGTTCATGTACTTGCCCGCCGCCAGCGTGCCCATGGCCGCGGCCGCGCCGGTGTGCCGGTTGCAGTAGCCGTGGTTGTCGGCGGTGTACTCCTGCGAGCGGATCAGCGAACTGCCCAGGATCGGCAGGAACGGCACGAGGAACATGCCCAGCTGTCGCCAGTAGGAGGTGTGCCCGGCGGCGATATGACCGACCTCGTGGCCGATGATGAACGCGAGCGCGTCGGGTTCGCGTGCCTTGCCGCCGATTTCGAACAGGTCGCTGTAGACGACGACGAAGCGCCGGAAGCCGTGGCCGGAGGCGAACGCGTTGATCTGGCCGTTGCCGAGCACCACGTAGGCGTCGGGCACCTTCGCCATACCGAACCGGGCCGCCGCCTCGACCACCATCTGGTAGCCCTCGGGGAACTGCGTCGGCGACATCTTCACGCCGTTCACCCGCTGCGACGCGTAGTTGATACCGCGCCCCACCCAGACCAGCAGCGGCGCGAAGACGAGCAGCAGCAGGTAGTCGCTGGGCACCGCGCCGTCGCCGAGCGCCACGACGAGCATGACCATGGCGATCAGATACGCGACCGTCGTGGACACCACAACCAGAACGAGCAGCGGGATCTCCCAACTGTGCCGGGCAGGCATCCCGAACGGGGAAAGACCGCGCGGCATGTTCTTCGGCGGCACGGGTGGCGGCGCGCCGTACGGCGTCATGGGCCCGGCACCGTAGGGCGCGAAGTGTTCGGCGCCGTAGGGGGAAGTGGGTTGGGGGCCATACGGCGAGGCGGACCCAGCGCTGTGCGGCGGCGTGGATCCGGCGCCGTAGGACGGTGATGGAGTTGCGTCGTGGGGCGAAGAAGAGGTGGCGCCATAGGCTGACGTGCCGTAGGTCGGGTGAGCGCCGGTGTGCTGTGGTATCGCCGAGCCGGGCTGCGGCGGTTGCTGTTCCTGCCCCCACCCGCTCGGCGGCGCGTACGGGGACTCGGGCTGGTCGGCTCGGTCCGGTGGCGTCGGTTCGTGCGGCTGCATGAAATGCACTCTATTCATCGGTGGGAACGGGGTTCTCGCGTCCGAGGGTCCAGCGCTGCTGTGCTGTCGGACACACGCTGGTCAGTACCCGCGGGCACGCCTCGTGTCAGCAGATTCGCGCCGGACGGCTCTGGTGTTAATGGCGCACGGTGCCCACCCGGATGGGCCGTCGCGCGGCCTGACAGAATCGCAGCCATGCGCGTATACCTGGGTGCCGACCATGCCGGTTTCGAACTGAAGAATCACGTCAAGGCCCATCTCCAGCAGGCGGGCCACGAGGTCGTCGACTGCGGCGCCCTCGAGTACGACGCCCTGGACGACTACCCCGCCTTCTGCATCGAGGCGGCCCGTCGCACCGTCGCCGATCCGGGCAGCCTCGGCCTGGTCTTCGGCGGCAGCGGCAACGGCGAGCAGATCGCCGCGAACAAGGTGCCCGGCGCCCGCTGCGCCCTCGCTTGGAGCGTGGAGACCGCGAAGCTGGCCCGCGAGCACAACAACGCGCAGCTGATCGGCATCGGCGGCCGCATGCACTCCACCGAGGAGGCGCTGGCGATCGTCGACGCGTTCGTCTCGACGCCGTGGTCCGACGAGGAGCGCCACCAGCGCCGCATCGACATCCTGGCCGAGTACGAGAAGACCGGTGTCGCTCCCGCCGTCCCGGCGTACTGAGGTCGCGTCGAAGGATGCCTGAAGGACACACGCTGCACCGCCTGGCGAACCAGCATCGGAAAGCCTTCGCCGGCGGTGTGGTGCGGGTGTCGAGTCCGCAGGGCCGGTTCGCCGACGGCGCCGCGCTGGTGGACGGACAGCGGCTCGTGCGCTCGGAGGCGCACGGCAAACACCTGCTGCATCACTACGAATCGGGTCTCGCGGTGCACGTGCACCTCGGGCTCTACGGCAAGTTCTACGACGCGGAACCACCGATGGGCGTGCCGGTCGGGCAGGTCAGGATGCGGATGGTCGGCGACGGCTTCGGCACCGATCTGCGCGGTCCCGCGGCCTGCGAGGTGCTGTCGCCGCCGGAGGTCGAGGCGCTGACCGACCGCCTAGGCGCCGACCCGCTGCGCCCCGACGCCGATCCGGACCGCGCCTTCGCGCGAATCCGCCGTTCCCGCAGGCCGATCGGCGCGCTGCTGATGGACCAGAGCGTGATCGCCGGTGTCGGCAATGTCTATCGCGCCGAAGTGCTCTTCCGGCACGGTATTTCGCCCTACCGCCCCGGCGTCGACCTGAGTGCCGAAGAATGGAGCGCTCTCTGGTCGGATCTGGTCGAGCTGATGCCCGTCGGCGTGGCGACGGGTCGCATGCACGTCGTCCGCCCCGAACACGATCACGGCGAGCCGTCCTACGCCCCCGACCGCCCGCGCACCTACGTCTACCGCCGCCTCGGCGCGGGTTGCCGAGTGTGTGCCGAGCCGGTTGCTCACGCGGTGCTGGAGGGGCGCAACCTCTTCTGGTGTCCCGCCTGCCAGCCGAGCTGAGCCGCCACCCGCGCCAGCGGACCTGGTTTGCGCGAGTTCAGCCGGCGACGGCCGCGTCTATCTCCGGTTCGTCGGAATCGGAGAACGCGAACCGTCGCCCGCCCGCCGTCTTGGCCGAGTACATCGCCCGATCGGCGCGCCGCAGCAGATCGGTGAAGTCGCACGGGGCGCCCGGGGGGTTGTAGGCGGTGCCCACACTCGCCGAGACCGGCACCGGGCCCGCCGACGACCACACCGGGTCGCGCAGCGCGCCAACGATGCGGTTGGCGATCTCGGTGAGGGTCTTGCCGTCCCGGTTCACCGCGAGCACGAACTCGTCACCGCCGTACCGGCAGATCACCGTGTCGGGCGGGCAGACCTCGCGCAGCCGGTTGGCCAGTTCGACGAGCACCTCGTCGCCGACCGCGTGCCCGTATCCGTCGTTGATCTGCTTGAACCGGTCCAGGTCGATGAGCAGCAGCCCCACGCAGCTGTTCGGGTCGGTGGCCATGCGGCGCACCTGGTCCTGGAGCAAGGTCCGGTTGGCCAGGTCGGTGAGCGCGTCGTGGGTGGCCTCGTGGCGGAGCCGATGCTGGAGGGCGGCGATCTCCTGCACCCGCAGCGACACCTTGGCCGAGAGACTCTGCTCCTGCTGCGCCAGCGCCCGCTCCTGGAGGGCCTGGGCGTAACTGTCGATGGCCTGGCTGGCCACGAACGGCCAGCGGGTCGCCACCAACGAGCCCGGTCGGCCCGAGGGGAAGCCGAGCAGCCAGCGACTGGCCTGCGCGAGCATCCTGGTCCGCTCGAACGGCGGCTCGGCGAGCCGAGCGCCCAGCATCCGCGCCTCCGGCACCGGGAAGGGCTCGTGCCTGGCCAGGTACAGCAGCCGTTCGACCAGCTCGATCAGAACAGGTTCCAGCTGATGCGGCGTCGTGTGCGAGCCGGGTTCGGAGCAGACGGCCCGTGCCCAGGCGCGACACATCGCGGCGACTGGCGGTTCGATGTCGGTCGCCATCGTTTTCACCGACCGTGGGCAACGTCGGTACCCGGGTGCCCTGTGCGCACACAGGTGCCGGCCTCACCCCGATCACTACTGCTACGCGGTTGTGTCCACCTCGCTCGGCGCACGCTCACCGCCCCCTTTCCAGATACCCCCGTCCGGCAAAAAGGATCCTAGCAAGCCACTCGGCACTGAAAAACGCCGTTTTACAACGAGTTTTCGATGCCTCGCGAATGGCGATCGGATGTGTGATCGTTCCAGCGGCGCTGGTGTTACACATGAATTTTCGTTCGCTGGAGAGTCGCGGCAGACACGCCGGAAGTGTGCTGAAACCGGCGGCCGGGCGGTGTGTCGGAGCGGCTCCCTCGAAGTCTGGACCGCTGGGTTCGATGTGTCCGGATCGAGAGGGTCGGCGTCGGCCGCCCGTCGTCCATGTGCCACACGTATCGGTGCCTGTGTGGCACGTGCGAAACCTGTGTGCGACTTGTTCGGCCACCCACGGCCGATGATCAGGGACGACGGCCGGTAGCGCACCGCGTGCACGGGGGCGATTGGCGTTTCCCGAACCGGATTCGGTACAGTGCGTGGTGCACACGACATCGTGGCGATCCCATCGATGTCGTATGCCTGCGGGTGTAGTTCAATGGTAGAACCTCAGCCTTCCAAGCTGATGGTGCGGGTTCGATTCCCGTCACCCGCTCAACGCACGATTCATACTCGTCGGCGGCCCCGCCACCGCGAGGCCTCGGGGTGTAGCGCAGCTTGGTAGCGCATCCGCTTTGGGAGCGGAGGGTCGCAGGTTCAAATCCTGTCACCCCGACCATCTTTCGACCCTCTCGGCCCGATCGGGATCAGTACCGTGATCGCCGTGGTGGATGCGATGGGGCACGGCCCCACTCAGTTTCAGAAGCCCTGGCCGCCCGACGCGACCGTAGGGATCGTGACGGAAAGCGGGCGAGTCTTCCATCGTGGCGTCGACTGTCCCGGCTATAGGCAGGGTGTCGAGAACTCGCGTCGGCACGGCCGACGGATCGCACCGGTCGAACAGGTGACCTCCGCCGAGGCGCGTCGTCGTGGCAAAGGCGTGTGCAACAAGTGCTGGGCGTAGGGGATTCCTCTCCGGACGGGGCGGTCCGGGTGGGTCGGCGCGTCTCGACCGGAGAGGGACCCCGGGCATCCCGAGTCCCGTTCAGGGAGAGGGGACTCGGGTGCTGTCGGGATGTGGGTGTCGAGTGTCGGCGCATGGCATCTACCTCCTATCGAACTGGCAGCCGGTGCTGCGGGTGGGTCAGCTGTAGAGCCTGGTGAGGAAGGCGTTCATGTTGTCGCGGACCCGGTCGACCTTCTCCTCGAGCGTGAGGTCTTCGCGGTAGCGGCTGCCAAGCGCGGGGCGCTTCTTGCCGCGCGCGTACAGCGAGCAGGCCAGATCGGTGCACATGTAGGTGCCGATCGAGTTGCCGCGGCGACCGGAATCGCCCGCTTTGTGCGCGGTCATCAGGACCACATCGCCGCCGGTGTGCGTGGTCAGGCAGATCGCGCACAGTTGCGGCTTGCCGGTCCCGCCGGTCTCGTAGCGCAACGCGACGCCGACCAGCCGTTCGTCCTGCGGCACCACCAGGTAGCAGCGGCCCGGCAGCGACGGATCACCCCAGCCGAGGAAATCCAGATCGTCCCACGGGCGCTCCGCGAGGTCGCGCGGCACGGACAGCCGCTTGGCGTCCCCCTTGGAACAGTTGACGAACGACGACCTGATATCGCGTTCGGTGACAGGTTTCATGACAGTGTCGACTCCTTCCGGTCGATGGTTGACAAACCGACGTGACGTTACGGACCGCCGCGCCCCCGGAACAACGGATTTCCGGCGCTACGGCGTCGAGGTGGCCGAAAGCGGCTGAGTCGATCGCGCGACGCCCGGGAAAACCGGATGCCCGAGCGGAGTTCGGGTGCTTGGGTGGGGGGATGGAGCGATGCGCGGAGTGTGGTGGGGTGTTGCCCGAGTCGGGGGACTGTTGGCAGCGGGTGGGGGAGTTGTTGGAGGTGGAGCAGCGGGTTCTGGATGGAGGTGAGGGGGCGCTGCGGGCGCATTACTTCTCGATCGCGACTTATCAGTTGCAGCATCCGTCGCGGATGAGTCGGGTTGCGGCGGAGCTGCTTCGGAGTGGGGTGGCGCGGATGTTGGCCGACCCGGTGCCGATCGCGCAGTTGCGGCGGGAGGTGCGCAGGGAGACGCGCGGGGTGAAGGTGGCGGGTACGCCGGGGGATCGGTCGGAGGTGGATCCGCGGTGGCCGACGGAGTGGGCGGTGGTGGCGGTGGATGTGTTGGGGCGGCCGGATTCGGAGTATGTCGTGGCGGTGCGCGAGTGGGCCGCGGTGACGATTGCGGCGTTGGATGCGGTGGTGCCGAGGAGGGAGTAGGGGAGGTGTTGTGGACCTGCCCGCCTTCATCGTCAGCGGATGGCGGCCAAGCGGGTCAGATGGGTGGCGAGGGCGGGCTCGGTGACCGGGGCCAGGGTCAGGTCGGTGGTGGTCGTGAGCAGGTAGCGTCCGTCGTCGGTGAAGTCCAACCAGGTGCGGTGGCGGGTCGGCGGGGACATCGGGTCTTCCGGCGCGACGGTGACGGTGATGAATCCGCGCGCATCGATCGGCCGGTGCAGCGTCTCACGGAGGGTGGCGGCGCGCAGCGCGGCCTCGGACTGCTGCTGCCAGAGGTGAGGATCCTCGTGCAGGACGGCTTCGCGCGGTTCGCGCATCGGCGCGAGGCGGCCAGGGGGAGCCGAGCCCATGGCGGCCACCAGGTGGTGTGCGACTTTCCTTGCGTGGCAGGCGATCACGGTGACGTCGCACGGTCCCGCGACGATCACGGTGCCCCACACCAAGTGGGTGGCGCCGAAGGCGAGGATGGGCTCGTCGGCGCGCCCGTCCTGGACGTAGCGATCACCGGAGACCGTGATGGTGGTGACGTCACCGCGGGCGCAAAGGGTGAGCGCGCCGGTCAGGTCGGGATCGGCGTTGCGGTGGAAGCGTTCGGCCAGTTTTAGTTTGTCCCAGTCGTTTTCACTGCGGACCGTGCCGCGGTGGGCCATGTTGATCGGGTAGGGGCGGCGATCGAGGCCGGTCTCCACCGACCACACGTAGGTGAACTCGTCCGGCGTGAAGACCCACTTCACCGTGCGCCCTCGCCGCTCGGGCCGGGCGTGCCGAAGACGGGCACGGCGTCGCCGGAGGCGACGAGGGTGGAGTTGTAGCCGAAGGTCAGCGTGTCCTGCGCGTCGGCGAGCGCCTCGGCGGCGGCGATGTCGTGCGCCATCTTGCGCGGACCGCCCTCGATCGCCTCGAGCACCGGGTCCGGGTTCGGCACGTAGGGTTCGGGCGGCGGCGGAATGGCATCGCGGATCGCTTGGGCCGCCGACGAATTCGACTCCATCAGCCGGTGCAGCTCGGCGCAGACGTCGCGCACGGCCGCGCCCGCGCGGAGGAACTGCTCGGTCGATTCGCGCGCGGCCGTCGCCGCCTCGCCGTGCCATTCCGCGAACTCGCGGCGCACCGCGGCCGCGAACGCCGCGAACAACTCGTCGAGCGCCTCGGCTCCCGCCTGCCAGCCCTCCGCGACGCGGCCGAGTTCGGCGGGGCGCAACGCCTCGTGCACGAGTTCCCAGATCTCGCGGTGGGTGTAGGCATCGAAGGATTCCCGATCGGTGACGTACGGCGGGTCGGTCGCCGCGTCGACGCGGTCGGGCGCGCTGTTCATGCGCCGTCGTCCAGGCGGTCGGCGGCCAGTTCCAGCGCCGCGCGGTGGGCGGCGTCGGCCTCGGACACCAACTGCCCGGCCGCCAGATATCCGGCCTTGTAGCGCAGCGCCATTTCCTGCAGCACCGTCAGCGTGTCCGCGAATTCCTGCCCTTTGGCCGCGAAGCCGCGGGTCAGCGCGACTCCGGAGGGCAGATCCGGAAAACCGCTCACGTCGCCGAGGTCGGTGCCGCGCAGCTCTCGCAATCCGTCGAGAAGCGCGTCGCAGGCCGACGCCAGTCGCAGCGCCGTCTGTTCCGACATACGCAGCTCACCGGTCAGCGCGGCGTCGAACACTCCGGCGGCCCGTGCCTGTTCCGGTTGCACTGGAATCGGCCCCCTCGCTCTCCCTCGGCACGACGGTCGTGAGCAAGGCAGCCTATCAGCGCTCGACCTCGCTCCTACGGTGAATCGTGGACGCTTAATTGATCGCACAGCGTCGTCGGCGAGCGCTTGTGCTCGGTCATCGGTGGACCCGAACCCCTGTCGACGGACCGGTATCTGTGCCACGATCGGCACATGCCCTATGTGGCCGACCCGCGCGTCGACGCCTACATCGACGCCCTACCCGCCTGGCAGCAGGCGATCTGCCGCGAGGTCCGCGACCTGGTGCACGCCGCCGACCCCGAGGTCGAGGAGACCATCAAGCGCACCGTCCAGCCCTACTTCGTGCTCGACGGCAATATCTGCGCGCTGCTCGCCGCGAAGACGCACATCAACGTGTTCCTCTACGACGGGGGCATCGTCCCCGATCCCGAGGGCATCATCACCGGCGGACACGACAACAAGACCGCGCGCACCGTGGCCATTCGCGAGGGTGAGGCGGTCAACGCCCGCGCCCTCGCGGCCATGTTCCGCCAGATCATCGCCGACAACCGCGCTGGCGGCTGGCGAAAACTGAAGGGGCGCTGACCTTTCAGCTGGCCGCGGCCTCCGATTCGACCGGGATGGGCGCTCGGCCGAGGACGGCGCGGGCGATGCGCTCGGCGCGGGCGGCGAGCATCGGCAGCCTGGCATCGCCGACCGACATGGCGTGGTTGCCCAGGTGATTGGTGACGAAGCCGACGGCGAGGCCGAGTTCGGGGAACGCGATGCCGCCGGAACCACCGATCCCGAAGTGCCCCAACGCCCTTCGGGTGATACGTGGACCGACGATGGCGCGGTGGTAGCCGAGCGCGAAGTGCGGTGAAGCGCCGAGCACGTAGTCGAAGCGGCCGTTGGGCGGCATCTCCGCGATGCGCTGGGTCGTCTCGGCGCGCAGCAGGCGGCGGCCGCTCACCATGCCGTCGTTGGCGATCGCGCCGTACATCTTCGCCAGGGCGCGGGCGGTGAACACGCCGTTCCAGCCGGGCATCATCGCGTCGTAGGGCCGGGTACCGATGGACATGTCGGCCCAGCCGTCGTAGACCGCGCCGCGAGCGGCATACACCAGTTGCAGCGGAGCGAAGGGCGCGATCAGCCGGTCGAACGGGACCCTGGCGACCCCGATCCGCGGCGAGAGCGTGGCCAGCCGGTGCCGCTCGTGTTGCGGAACGCCGTAGAAGAAGTCGCGTTCGCCCAGCGGTTCGGCGAGTTCGGAGCGGACCAGATCGGTGAAGTCGCGACCCGTCGCACGCTGGGCGATCTCGGCCACCAGGGTGCCGAAGGTGATGGCGTGGTATCCGGACGCGCGCAGCCGCAGCGGATCCGGTGCGGAGGCGGCCATCGCGGCGGAGACCGCGTCGTGATCGAGGAAATCGTGCGGGTCGGGCAGCAAGCCGCGGATGCGCTGGAGGCCCGCGCGGTGGTTGAGCACGTCGCGCAGGGTGATGTCCGCCTTGCCGTTGGCGGCGAATTCGGACCAGTAGTCGGCGACCGGGGCGTCGACGTCGAGCAGTCCGCGATCGATGAGCCGGTGGGCGACGGTGGCCGCCACGCCCTTGCCGGTCGAGTACGACAGCGCCATGGAGTCCGCCCGCCACGGCCGGTCGCGGTCCGCCCAGCCCGACCATACGTCGAGCACCGGTTTGCCGTTCAGATAGACGGCTAGCGCGCCGCCGCCCTGGCTCTTGCGGCGGAACATGCCGAAGAACTTCGAGGCCAACCCGGTGAAGCGTTCGTCGATCAGCATCGTCCGTGCGTCGGACTCGTGCGCCGGCCCGTTGTCGTTGGGTGCAGTCATGGTCAGACTCCTTTGTCTGTCGGCTGCGCGCGGCCGAACCGCGCAGGCGGACTGCTTACTCTTGCAAGCGCCCTGCTAGCAGACTGTAACGGCCGTCACGATCCGTCCGCAACGGTCGTTCCCACTGTCTGGGGAGTACCCAGCGTGAACCTTTCGATGCCTCAGCGCTTCTCATCGCGGGCTCAGCTCGCCGGGAGAACCCCCGGCGACCTGGTGCGATCGCCAGTCGATGCCCGCCGGCAAGCGGCTGGCGGCCTCGCATCGACGCCGCTCGGGCGGTATCGAGCCGCGCTGAAAGTCCTCTGGACGCCATCCGCTGGGCGAGTCGCGCAGCGGTGCTCGAGGACGAAGGTCGGCGCCCGGTGAACCGGGTTCGCAGCGACTCCGCGCCCAGTAGACGCCGGAGACGCCCCACCAGCTCACCGAGCGCCGCAGTTCACAGCCCCGAGCACCCGCCATTCACAGGCGCGGGTCGACGGGCTCCGATTCGAGGGCCAGCACCGCGAACACCGCCTCGTGCACCCGCCACAGCGGCTCGCCCGCGACGAACCGGTCCAGCGCCTCCAGCCCGAGCGCGTACTCGCGAAGCGCCATCGACCGTTTGCGCCCGAGACCGCGGGTGCGCAGGCGGCGAAGGTTGGGTTCGCGCAGGTACTCCGGGCCGTAGATGATCCGAAGGTATTCGGGTCCGCGGCATTTCACGCCCGGCTGGACCAGGCGGGCCGACTCGTCTCGGGTTGGCGTGCTGGTCGTGTCCGAAGTGTCCGGTGCCGAACCGCTTCCCTCGAGACCACGCTCACCGTCGGCGCCGGGACGGTCGACCGATCGGCTTCGGACGAGGGAACCGAGCGGCTTCACCACCATGCCCTCCCCGCCCGCGGTGGTGAGTTGGATCCACCACGCAGTCGCGGCCGCCTCGCCGTCGGCATCGGCGAGATCCACCACCATCCGGCGCGTCGGCGTGAACAGCTCCGGATCGGCGGCGACCAGGCGATCGATCACCGCCAGGTGCCAGGTGTGGTCGCGGGTGGCGTGGTTGACGCCCTCCGCGGCGAGCAGTTGGAACGGCGCGAGGCGCAGCCCGGCCAGACCGTCGGTCGTCCAGCAGTAGCGGCCGTAGGCGGTGGTGAAGGCCGCGGCGTCCGCGCGCCGTCCCGCGGTGCGCTCGGCCAGCTGGGTGACGTCCTGGCCGCGCGCGGCGACCGCCGCGAGCACCGCCGCGGTGTCGTCGAGTGCGGCCTTCGCCGCCGCGCCGACCGCCGCGTACTGGTTGCGCAGCAGTCCGACGGCCTTCGCCGACCACGGCAGCAGCTCCGTGTCCAGCAGCAGCCACTCGCTGCGCAGTTCCTCGAACAGTCCCGCGGCCTCGGCCGCCGCGCGGACGCGCGCGAGCAACGTCTCGGTCTGGGCGGGGTCGTCGAAGAACGGGCGACCGGTGCGCGTGTAGATCGCGCCCGTACCGTCGTCCTCGACGCCGAAACGGTCCCGCGCGACCGCCGCCGAGCGGGTCACCAGGACGACGGCGCGCGAGCCCATGTGCTTCTCCTCGCACACCACCTGGTCCACCCCTTCGCTCCGGTAGTAGGCGAACGCCTCGGCCGGGTGCTCGAGGTAGCCGTCCAGCGACGAGGTCGCGCACGGCGCCATCGTCGGCGGCAGGTACACCAGCCAGCGCGGGTCGATCGCGAAGCGGCTCATCACCTCCAGAGCGGCCCCGGCGTTCTCCTCCTGCACGCCGACGCGGCCGTGGTGGCGGGTGTGCACCACGCGGCGGCCCAGCACGTCGTCGAGGTCCAGCACGCCCGGATCGCGGTGCACCACGGCCGCGGTGGTGTCGGCCGTGGTGGCGACTGCCGGCGCGAGCGGGCGCACCGGCTCGTACCAAACCTGTTCGGCCGGAACGGAGACCGGCTCGCGCTCGGGGTAGCGCAGCGCCGTGAGGCGACCGCCGAACACCACGCCGGTGTCCAGGCAGAGCGTGTTGTTCACCCACCGCAGCTCGGTCACCGGTGTGTGGCCGTACAGCACGGTGGCCCGGCCGCGGTAGTCCGATGCCCACGGGTAGCGCACCGGCAGGCCGTATTCGTCCGTCTCGCCGGTCGATTCGCCGTACATGGCGAATGCGCGGACCCGGCCGGACGCGCGGCCGTGGTACTCCTCCTTCAGCCCGGCGTGCGCGACCACGAGGTTGCCGCCGTCGAGCACGTAGTGGCTGATCAGCCCGCGGCAGAAGTCGAGCGCCGCCTTGCGGAAATCCTCGTCCTCCGCCTCGAGCTGACTCAGCGATTCGGCGAGGCCGTGCGCGATCCTGACCTTCTTGCCGTCCAGCGCGCGAACCAGCTTGTATTCGTGATTACCGGTGACACACAGCGCCGTTCCCGCGGCGACCATACCCATCACCAGCCGCAACACACCGGGGGTATCGGGGCCGCGGTCGACCAGGTCGCCGACGAAGACCGCGGTGCGTCCGTGCGGATGACGCGCGCCGACCGCACGCCCGGCCTGGTCACGCTCCAGCGCGTATCCGAGCTCGCCGAGCAGCGTCTCCAGTTCGGCGCGGCACCCGTGCACGTCGCCGATCACATCGAACGGTCCGGTGAGTTCGCGCTTGTCGTTCCACGCCTTCTCGTCGACCAGGGTCGCGCCCTCGATCTCGTCGGCCCCGCGCAACACGTACACCTTGCGGAAGCCCTCGCGCTCCAAGCCGCGCAGGCCACGGCGCAGCTCCCGCTGCTGGCGATGCACCACGTGCGCGGCGAGATGCGAACGATCGGGGCGCAGCGCGTTGCGCTGTAGACACACCGCATCCGGCACGTCGAGCACGATGGCCACCGGCAGCACGTCGTGGGCGCGCGCCACCGCGACGAGTTCCTGACGTGCCCTCGGCTGCACATTCGTCGCGTCGATCACCGTGCGCAGGCCGCGGCGTAGCCGGATGCCCGCGATGTGGTGCAGCAGCGCGAAGGCGTCCGGGGTGGCCGACTGATCGTTCTCGTCGTCGCTCACGATCCCGCGGCAGGCATCGGAGGAGACGACGGCGGTCTGCGGAAAGTGCTTGCGTGCGAAGGTCGACTTGCCCGAGCCGGTGCTGCCGATGAGCACGACGAGCGAAAGTTCAGGGATGGACAGTTCGGTCATCACACCGCTCCCTTCGTGTCCTCACCGGTGGGCCGGGGTCCGTCGGTCCTGGTGAACAGCGCCAGCTGTGTGGGCGCACCGAGTTCGGGATGCTCGGCGCCCACGGGTCGCAGCTGAACGCGGTACCCGTTGCGCTGCGCGACGCCGGTCGCCCAGGCGGTGAATTCGGCGCGGGTCCACTCGAACCGGTGGTCGTCGTGGCGGAACTTGCCCGCGGGCAAGGTCTCGTAGGCCGCGTTGTACTCGGCGTTCGGTGTCGTCACCACGACGGAACCCGGTGCGGCCGTGACGAATACGGCGTGCTCCAGCGCGCCGAGGCGAGGTGGGTCGACGTGCTCGATCACCTCCATCAGCACGGCCGCGTCGTAGCCGCGAAGCCGCGCGTCGGTGTAGGTGAGCGCCCCCTGGAGCAATGCGAGCCTGCGCGCGACACGTTCCGGCATGCGGTCCAGCCGCAGCTTGCGCTTGGCGATGTGGAGCGCCCGAGTCGACACATCGACGCCGACGATCTCGGTGAACATCGCGTCCGCCAGCAACTCTCGCAGGAGCGCGCCCTCACCGCACCCGAGATCGAGCACCCGTCGCGCTCCCACCTCGCCCAGCGCGGTGAGCACCGCCGCTCGCCGCTGCACCGCCAGCGACGGCGCACGGGTTTCGCCGGCGCCATGCTCGCCCGTCGGGTCGACGGCAGACGCACCCGCCGGGGCGTCCAGCGAAGACTCATCCGTTCGCTGCGCGACCTCGACGGAAACGGTCTGGTCCGGGGCAGGGTGCAATCCGCGGGATGTAGCGTCGTCCAGCGACGAGCCGGGCCGAGCGTCCGCCGCATCGAGCGGCGTGATCTGTGTCGCCGGGCCACGCCCGCGTGAACCTGTGGCGCCAGCGGTGTGCTCTGGGATCGAACTGTCCGCATGCGAAGACGTGGCGCCGCCGCCGTGCACAGCAGTGCCGAGTGCGGAAGCGTTGTCGCTCAACGCATTCTCGCCGTCGACGTAGTCCTCCACCGCGCCGAGATCGTCCGGATCGGCCTCGTCGATCTCCGCCAAGCGTGCCAGTGCGGTGCGCACGAGCGACTGCCGCCGGGCCAGGTAGCGCCGGGCGATCCATCCGCGTTCCGGGTGTTCGGCCAACCACCCGTCGCCCGCGCGGATCAGCTTGTCGACCTCGTCGGCGGCCATCCAGTAGTGCTTGGCACCGTCGAGGACGGGCAGCAGAACGTACAGGTGGGAGAGGGCGTCGGCCAGCCGCATCTCACCGGCGAGCGCCAACCGCAGGTAGTGCGAATCGCCCCACTCCGGAAAAGCCGGATCGAGGGGGAGCGGCGTGGTCGAGACGCTCCAGCCGAGCGGTGCGAACACCCGCTCCGCGGCCTCGGCGCCGCCCTTGCACGGCACCGCGGGCAGTTCGATCCGCAACGGCAACGCGGCGAGCGCGAGTTCCGGACGCGCTTTGCACTGCCCGTGCAGCGCCGTGCGGAACACCGCGCCGATCGCCACGGACAGCAGCGACGACGCCGCGTACGGCCGGTCGTTGACGTACTGACCGAGGCTGAAATCCGGTGTGCCACGGGAACGTCCGCGCACCAGGCGGATCGGGTCCACCTCGAGGACCAACGCCGCGGTGCAGCGCGCCGGATCCGCCTCCGGATACACCACGTGCGCGGTGCCGTAGGACTGCTCGAACGCCTGCACGCGCTCGGGGTTTTTGTGCAGCAGGAACCCGAGATCGGTCGCGGGCCAGTCCGCGCCCTCCGGTCGCGTGCAGGTGATCGTCAGCAGCATCCTGCGATCGTCGCCGACCCACCCCATGCCCGCAAGGAAGTTTTCCACAGGGGCCGTGAACTTCCATATGGCACAAACAATTACGGTGCCGATATGTGAACAACCGGCTGTCGCTCTCCGCCGCGCGGCTACCCTCAGAGGCCGACTTCGGGCCAGCTCCACTCCGCGACACAGGGGATGTCCGTGCCGTACTCCCTGGTCCACGCGCGCGCCTTCCAGCGGGCGTCGACCATCTCCTGGCGCAACCCCGCGGCCTTCTCGCGTAGGTCGGGCACCCGATCGATGACGTCCATGACGAGGTGGTACCGGTCCAGGTCGTTGAGCATCACCATGTCGAAAGGCGTTGTGGTGGTGCCCTCTTCCTTGTAACCGCGGACGTGCATCTCACCGTGATTGGTACGCCGGTAGGTCAGCCGGTGAACCAGCCACGGGTAGCCGTGGAAGGCGAAGATCACCGGACGGTTTCTGGTGAACAGTGTGTCGAACTCGCTGTCGGGCAGGCCGTGCGGGTGCTCCTCCGCGGGCAGCAGCCGCATCAGATCCACCACGTTGACCACGCGAACCCGCAAGTCCGGCAACCGATCACGGAGAATCGCCGCGGCGGCCAGGGTCTCCAGCGTCGGCACATCGCCCGCGCAGGCCAGCACGACATCCGGGGTGCTGCCGACGGTGTCGTTGTTGCCCGCCCACTCCCAGATGCCCAAACCACGTGCGCAGTGCACCGCCGCGTCGGTGACCGACAGCCAGTCCTCCTGCGGTTGCTTGCCCGCCACCACCACGTTGACGTAGTGCCGCGAGCGCAGGCAGTGGTCGTACACCGAGAGCAAGGTGTTGGCGTCCGGCGGAAGGTACACCCGCACGATCTCGGGCTTCTTGTTCAGCACCACGTCCAGGAAGCCGGGATCCTGGTGCGTGAACCCGTTGTGGTCCTGCCGCCAGACGTGCGAGGACAGCAGGTAGTTCAGGCTGGCGATGGGCCGCCGCCAGGACACCGCCGCGCTCGCGTCCAGCCATTTGGCGTGCTGGTTGAACATCGCGTCCACGATGTGGATGAACGCCTCGTAGCAGGTGAACACCCCGTGCCTGCCGGTCAGCAGATACCCCTCGAGCAGTCCTTGGCACATGTGCTCGGAGAGCACCTCGATCACCCGGCCGGTGCGGTCCAGCGCGACGTCGTATTCGCCGATCTCCGCCTGCCAGTCGCGTCCGGTGACCTCCAGGATGTCCTGGAGTCGGTTGCTGGCGAGTTCGTCGGGCGCGAAGGTGAGGAAGTTGTCCGGATTTCGCCGGGTCACCTCGCGCAGCCAGCCGCCGAGTACCCGGGTGGCCTCGTGTTTCGTGCCGCCGGGCGCGTCCACCTCGACACCGAACTCGCGCCAGTCCGGCAGGCGTAGATCGCGAACGAGCATGCCGCCGTTGGCCACCGGATTGGCGCTCATCCGCCGATCACCCGCGGGCACTTGGTCGAGCAGTTCCGGCACCGGCTGCCCTGCCTCGTCGAACAGTTCCTCCGGGCGATACGAGCGCAGCCATTGCTCGAGCACTTCGCGGTGCGAGTCGTTGTTCCGGGCGGCGGGCAGCGGCACCTGATGGGCGCGGAAGGTGCCCTCGATCGGGTCGCCGTCCACGACCGGGGGACAGGTCCAGCCCTTCGGGGTGCGCAACACGATCATCGGCCAGTTCGCGGGCGCGCCGTTGGCGCCGGACCTGGCGGCGCGTTGAATCCGGTCGATCCGATCGAGGCAGCCGTCCACCGCACCGGCCATCGCTTGGTGCACCGTCGCCGGATCGTCGCCCGCCACGACGATCGGTTCGTAGCCGCATCCGCGCAGCAGTTCGATCAGCTCGTGCTCCGGAATGCGGGCGAGGATGGTCGGATTGGCGATCTTGTACTGGTTGAGCGCCAGGATCGGCAGCACCGCGCCGTCGCGCCCTGGATTGAGGAATTTGTTGGCGTGCCAGCTACCGGCCAGCGGCCCGGTCTCGGCCTCGCCGTCGCCGATCACACAGAAGACGGTGAGATCGGGATTGTCGAGTGCGGCCCCGTAGGCGTGCAGCAGGGAATAGCCCAGCTCGCCGCCCTCGTGGAAAGAGCCCGGCGTCTCGGGCGCGCAGTGACTGGGCACCCCGCCCGGGAAGGAGAACTGGGCGAACAGCGCTCCCATCCCCGCTCCGTCGCGGGGGATGTGGCTGTACAGCTCGGAATACGTGCCCTCCAGCCAAGCGCACGCGTTCGGTCCGGGACCGCCGTGGCCGGGACCGGCGACGAACACCGCGTTCAGTTCGCGGTGACGGATCGCCCGGTTGGCGTGCGTCCACACCAGATTGAGCCCGGGCACCGTGCCGAAGTGTCCGAGCAGCCGAGGCTTGATGTGCTCGGGACGCAACGGTTCGCGCAGCAGCGGGTTCTTCATCAGGTAGATCTGGCCGACGGACAGATAGTTCGCCGCGCGCCACCAGGCGTCGATCGCGGTCAGCTCCGCGCGATCCAGCGGCCCGGGCGTCTCGCTCAGCCGATAGGGCCGGGGCGCGATGGAAACGCCGCCTTGCGCGCCGACATTGTCCGCCGAGGTGTCGCCCCCGGCACTGGCCATCTGCGTCATCCGCCGACTCTCCTCACGGTCGCTGGGAAATCCGCTTCACCGGCCGCATTACCCGTTTACGGGCGGCGACACCCCGACAGGGCCGGAACCCTCCGCTGTGTCGTCACTGGGCGCGCGGGCGCTGTGTTGTCGCTAGGCGCGCGGGCGCTGAGTGGTCTAGGGTCCGCCGCATGCACACACTCGGCAGGATCATCGGTGTCGGGGCCATCGCCGCGGCCGCGTTCACGCTGGCCGCTTGCGGCTCCGACGACGACAAGGACACCGCCGCCACCGCGACGGCCACCACCACGAGCGCCGCCGCAACGCAGGCGAAGCACGGTCGGGAATGCACGGCCGAGGACATCGGCGTGACCGGGGGCTTCGGCGAGACGCCGACCGTGACCATCCCCGACGACTGCGACCCGCCGACCAAGCTGATCGTCAAGGATCTGGTCGAGGGCAGCGGGCCCGGCGCGGTGGCCGACCAGCCGCTCACCATGAACTACGTGCTGGTGACCTGGTCGGACAAGAAGAAGCTGGACAGCTCGTTCGATCGCGGCAAGCCCTTCCAGCTGAACCTCGGCGCCGGTGAGGTCATCCCCGGCTGGGACCAGGGCCTCGTCGGTGTCCAGCAGGGCGCGCGCAGGCTGCTGATCATCCCGCCGAACCTCGGCTACGGCGCGGGCAGCGGCGGCATCAAGCCCAACGAGACGCTGGTCTTCGTCACCGACGCGGTCGGCGTCGGCAACTGAACGCAGCCGGTCGCGGCGCCGCGAGGTGCGCCGCGCCGTGACCGATTGCAGGCGCCGACGGCCGGTCAACTAACCTGGTCGGGATGCGTACGCGCACCCCGCTGGGAGTCGCGCCAACCCGAACGAACAACGAACCAAGGAGCATGTCCGTGAAGAGCACCGTCGAGCAGCTGAGCCCGACCCGGGTCCGGATCAATGTCGAGGTGCCCTTCGAGGAACTGAAGCCGGACTTCGACCGCGCCTACAAGGCTCTCGCCAAGCAGGTCCGCATCCCCGGCTTCCGCCCGGGCAAGGCGCCCGCCAAGCTCCTCGAAGCCCGCCTCGGCCGCGGCGCCGTCCTCGAGCAGGTCGTCAACGACGTGCTGCCCGGCCGCTACAGCGAAGCCGTCACCACCGCCGAGGTGAAGGTCATCGGTCAGCCCGACATCGAGATCACCAAGATCGAGGACGGCCAGGAGCTCGCCTTCACCGCCGAGGTCGACGTGCGCCCCGAGATCGCGCTGCCCAGCTACGAGGAGATCGAGATCACCGTCGACGCGTTCAGCATCGGCGACGAGGACATCGAGGAGCAGCTCACCTCGCTGCGCCAGCGCTTCGGCACCCTGACCGGCGTCGAGCGTCCGGTCCAGAACGGCGACTTCGTCTCCATCGATCTCGCCGCCACCGTGGACGGCGAGGAGGTGGCCGACGCCGCCACCACCGGCCTGTCCCACGAGGTCGGCTCGGGCCAGCTCATCGAGGGCCTCGACGAGGCGCTCGTCGGCCTGTCGGCCGGTGAGTCCAAGGAGTTCACCTCCACGCTGGTCGCGGGCGAGCATGCGGGCAAGGAAGCCGTCATCACGGTGACCGTGCAGTCGGTCAAGGAGCGCGAGCTGCCGGAGGCCGACGACGAGTTCGCCCAGCTCGCTTCGGAGTTCGACACCCTCGACGAGCTCAAGGAAGACCTGAAGAGCCGGGTCGAGCGGGTCAAGAAGGTGCAGCAGGCGGGCGAGATCCGCGACAAGGTCCTGGAGACCCTGCTGGAGCAGACCGAGATCCCGCTGCCGGAGAAGGTCGTGCAGGCCGAGATCGACGCCGTGCTGCACGACGCCGTGCACGGCTTCGACCACGACGAGGCCAAGCTGGCCGAGGCGCTCGAGGCGCAGGGCTCCAGCCGCGAGGAGTTCGACAAGGACACCAAGGAGGCCGCCGAGAAGTCGGTGAAGACCCAGCTGCTGCTGGACGCCATCGCCGAGGCGGAGAACACCCAGGTCGGCCAGGAGGAGCTCACCGAGCGGATCCTGTTCCAGTCGCAGCGCTACGGCCTGTCCCCGGAGCAGTTCATCCAGCAGGTGCAGCAGGCCGGTCAGCTCGGCGCCGTGTTCGCCGACGTGCGCCGCGGCAAGGCGCTGGCCGGTGTCGTCGGCAAGGTGAAGGTCACCGACTCCGAGGGCAACGCCGTGGACACCGCCGAAATGTTCGGCGCGCCCGCGGATTCCGCCGACGAGACCGAGGCCGAGAGCGCCGAGTAGAACTGTGGAACACCAGCGCGAGCCACGACCGTGTGATGTGGTGATCGCGCTGTGAGCGAGCGTAGCGAGTGAACCGAAGTCACAGCGCGCCCTCGCGCACAGCGCTACTGAGCGCAGCGAAGTTGCGCTGTGAGCGAAGAAAGGGCGGTACCGGGAGTTCGGTGCCGCCCTGCTTCGTTAATGTTTGTGACAACGAACCAGTGATGGCTGTGTGGCACTCAGCGCTGTTCAGCTTGCAGTGACAAGCCGGTGAGAAGAGAAGGCAGGTATCCGTGACAATCAACCAGGCAGGGGTCATGACATCCGCGACTACTGGTCTCAACCTCAGTGATTCGGTGTACGAGCGCCTGCTGCGGGAGCGCATCATCTTCCTCGGCACCCAGGTCGACGACGACATCGCGAACAAGATTTGCGCGCAGATCCTGCTGCTCTCCGCGGAGGACCCGACCAAGGACATCTCGCTCTACATCAACTCGCCCGGTGGCTCGGTGACGGCGGGCATGGCCATCTACGACACCATGCAGTTGTCCGAGTGCGACATCGCGACCTACGGCATGGGCCTCGCCGCCTCGATGGGCCAATTCCTGCTGACGGCGGGCACCAAGGGCAAGCGCTACGCCCTGCCGCACGCGCGCATCATGATGCACCAGCCCTCGGCGGGCATCGGCGGTTCGGCCGCCGACATCGCGATCATGGCCGAGCAGTTCGCCCACACCAAGCGCGAGCTCAACGAGCTGCAGGCGCTGCACACCGGCAAGCCGGTGGAGCAGGTGACCGCCGACGCCGATCGCGACCGCTGGTTCACGGCGAAGGAAGCCCTTGAGTACGGCTTCATCGACCGCGTGATCAGCCACGCCAGCCAGGCCAACGGCGCAGCCAAGTGAGCGGCGGCCGGACCAGCTCCGGCCCCGCCGTCAGTCAACCGTCGTTGCACACACAGACTTTGGAGACGAAATGGCTCTGATCGACCCACGCGCCGGCCTCTCCGGCATCGCGCCTGCCTCGCCGCAGTCGCGCTACATCCTGCCTTCGTTCATCGAGCACTCGAGCTTCGGTGTCAAGGAGTCCAACCCATACAACAAGCTGTTCGAGGAGCGCATCATCTTCCTCGGCGTGCAGGTCGACGACGCCTCGGCGAACGACATCATGGCGCAGCTGCTGGTGCTGGAATCGCTGGATCCCGACCGCGACATCACGATGTACATCAACTCGCCGGGTGGCTCGTTCACCTCGCTGATGGCCATCTACGACACCATGCAGTACGTGCGCGCCGACGTCGCCACGGTCTGCCTCGGCCAGGCGGCCTCCGCCGCGGCCGTGCTGCTCGCCGCCGGCACCCCCGGCAAGCGTGCCTGCCTGCCCAACGCCCGCGTGCTGATCCACCAGCCTTCGCTGGAGGGCGGCATCCAGGGTCAGGTCTCGGACCTGGAGATCCAGGCCGCCGAGATCGAGCGCATGCGCCGCCTGATGGAGACCACCCTCGCGCGGCACACCGGAAAGGACGCGGACACCATCCGCAAGGACACCGACCGCGACAAGATCCTGACGGCCGAGGAGGCCAGGGAATACGGGATCATCGACACGGTGTTCGATTACCGCAAGCTGAGCGCGCAGAAGTAGGGCTTTCGCGGGCTTTTCCCTATTCCCGGGATCGCTCGCAAGTTGCTGTGCGTCAGGCGAATACGGCCGGGCAGTGTGCCGAAGGGAGACTGCCCGGCCGACTTCCGCTACGGTGTGAATCGACCGTTCGCGAGGGTGGCGAACGGCGCGAACATCACGGCGGTAGGCCGGGCGCCGGGACCGGCCCCTCACCGGCGGAACATGTGCCGAACGTGTTTCGATGCCGTGAGAACACGCACAACCCCGGCGAGAAACATGCTCGAGTTGTCGACCTCCGTCGCGCACACCGGGTACGGTCGACCTAGGGACCTTTGCTCTCGGTTGACGGCATAGCTCGACCCGCCCGAAATACTCGAAGTGTTCGCGATTACACACGAGTTCGGTGGATTGCTGGCAACCTGGACAGACGGTTGCACGCGGACAAGGAAGTAGGGACCCACGAGATGGCGCGCATCGGAGACGGCGGCGATCTGCTGAAGTGCTCGTTCTGTGGAAAGAGCCAGAAGCAGGTCAAGAAGCTCATTGCGGGACCTGGCGTGTACATCTGTGACGAGTGCATCGATCTATGCAACGAGATCATCGAGGAGGAGCTCGCCGAGTCCAGCGAGGTCAAACTCGACGAGCTGCCCAAACCGGCCGAAATCCGTGAGTTCCTGGAGAACTACGTCATCGGGCAGGACACCGCCAAGCGCACTCTCGCCGTGGCCGTGTACAACCACTACAAGCGCATCCAGGCGGGCGACAAGGGTCGCGACAGCCGCGGCGAGACCGTCGAGCTGACCAAGTCGAACATCCTCATGCTCGGCCCCACCGGCTGCGGCAAGACCTACTTGGCGCAGACCCTGGCGAAGATGCTGAACGTGCCGTTCGCGATCGCGGACGCCACGGCGCTCACCGAGGCCGGTTACGTCGGCGAGGACGTCGAGAACATCCTGCTGAAGCTGATCCAGGCCGCGGACTACGACGTCAAGCGGGCCGAGACCGGCATCATCTACATCGACGAGGTGGACAAGATCGCTCGCAAGAGCGAGAACCCCTCGATCACCCGCGACGTCTCCGGTGAGGGCGTGCAGCAGGCGCTGCTGAAGATCCTGGAGGGCACCCAGGCGAGCGTGCCTCCGCAGGGCGGCCGCAAGCACCCGCACCAGGAGTTCATCCAGATCGACACCACGAACGTGCTGTTCATCGTGGCGGGCGCGTTCGCGGGCCTGGAGAAGATCATCTCCGACCGCACCGGCCACCGCGGTATCGGCTTCGGCGCCGAGGTGCGCTCCAAGGCGGAGATCGACACCACCGACCACTTCGCGGAGGTGATGCCCGAGGATCTGATCAAGTTCGGTCTGATCCCGGAGTTCATCGGCCGTCTGCCGGTCGTCGCGTCGGTGACGAACCTGGACAAGGACTCGCTGGTCAAGATCCTCTCCGAGCCGAAGAACGCGCTGGTCAAGCAGTACATCCGGCTGTTCGAGATGGACGGCGTCGAGCTGGAGTTCACCCAGGACGCGCTGGAGGCCATCGCCGATCAGGCCATCCTGCGCGGCACCGGCGCTCGCGGTCTGCGCGCCATCATGGAGGAAGTCCTGCTGCCGGTGATGTACGACATCCCGAGCCGCGACGATGTCGCCAAGGTCGTCGTGAACGCCGACACCGTCAACGACAACGTGCTGCCGACCATCGTGCCGCGCAAGCAGCAGCGCGCCGAGCGCCGGGAGAAGTCGGCGTAATTCGGTACTCGTAATCCGGGCCCACGGGAAAACTTCCCGTGGGCCCGGATTTGTTTCGGACCGGTCCGAATTGTCGAGATTGATTCGTGATTCGAGGTGTACTGACCTGTCTGTTCGGGTACTCCGGGGTCAGGGTTGAGTAGCCAGCCCAGTTCCGGGGCCTCGAGCAGCCGGGACGAAAATTCGCCCGGCGCACATTCGGTGCCGGGCGCGACGGGACCGGGGTCCTCATGTCGACCATCTTTGCCACCCAATCCCCTCATACCCGACCGCACCAGCCCGAACCCGCTGCGCGGCTACGGGTTTCGATCACCGCTCCGGGCGACGAGATCACGCTGTGCGCCGTGGCGGGCGAGGTGGACCAATTCACCGTCGACGAGTTTCGGCGGCATCTGATCGGCGCGCTGGACACCGCAGCTCCACGCGTGGTCGTCGATCTGTCCATGGTGACGTTCTTCGGCATTCCAGGGCTACGCGTGCTGTTCGAGGCGCGTTCGGTGCTCGAACAGACCGGACGGCGGTTGCTGCTGGTGACCGGCCCGCCATGCGTGGATCGGTTGCTCCGAGTGGCCGCCGACGTCGTGACCTTCGAGACGACGACCGCCCTGGCGGGCGCACTGCTCGACGCGGCATGACCTGCAGACGACTCGACGCCGCCCCGGAAGCGATTCCGGGGCGGCGTCGGCGTCGTGGGCGGCTCAGATCGGTTCGCCGCGCATGTCGTCCTGGCTCCAGTAGGCGCGCATCTTGACGATCTTGCCCTGCTCGTCGAACTCCATCGTGTCGATCGGCGTCAGCGTGAAGCGCTGATCGCCGACCTTGGTGACCACATCGAACATGAAGGCGGCATGGTTGCCCGCGACCCGCACGGTGTCGGCGTGCAGTGCGGTCGACCGGTCCAAGTTGTCGAACACGGAGTAGAACTCGCGGATGGCGTCGTGGCCCTGCCGCAGCGGCGTGCCCGCGGGGTCCTCGACGGTCGCGTCGGGCGCGTAGAGCTCCACGATGGCTTCCGTGGGCCCGGTGCCGACCAGCTTGACGTACTGCTCGACGACGTCGCGAATCTGTTCTGTCATGTCAACCCCTGACGAATTGAAACGTGTTCCAATTCGGAGGCTAGCAGTCCGTGCCCGCGCCGTGTAGTCCGAAGGTCATTCATCGGGACGCGGATCGTTGTGTGGTTGTGGCCCGCCTCGCCGGGACGCGGTGACGATTCGTCGTCGAACGAATCGCGCCCGAGATGGGGAGCTCCGTTGATCCCCCTGGTTCGCCGTTGAACCTTGATCCCGAACGAATGCTGCTGTATGGACTTTCGCCTTCGCCGACCGCTGTGTTACGCAGATCACAAAAGTCTCGGCAGTGGACGGATGGCTACTCGCCGACGGTGCCGTATTCGGGGGTGCCCGCCGCGCGGTAGGTCGTGATGTGAACGCCGGTGGGGGTGGTGCGGGAGTCTGTCAGGTGGAAGGCGGTCGGGCTGGATCCGGTGGAGAAGAGGCGTTTGCCGGTGCCGAGGAGGACGGGGAAGGTCAGCAGGTGGATGGTGTCGACCAGGCCCGCGGCGAGCAGGGTCTGGGCGAGGTTGCCGCTGCCGTGGATCTGGAGCTCGCGGCCCGGGCGAGCCTTGAGATCGGCGACTTGCTCGACGAGATCACCGCGCAGCAGTTCGGTACCCGCCCAATCGGCGTGCGAGAGAGTGCGGGTGCCAACGTATTTCGGCAAGGCGTTGAGGTTCGAGGCGATCGGGTCCGCAGGGTCGTCGTGCTGCGGCCAATAGCCCGCGAAGATCTCGTAGGTGCGCCTGCCGAGCAGGAAGGCGTCCACCCGAGCGAACACCTGGTTCATGAACTCGCCCGCGGCCTCGTCGAAGTAGGGAGCGGTCCAACCGCCGTGCGTGAAGCCGTCACTGGTGTCCTCCTGCGGTCCGCCCGGGGCCTGGCAGATGCCATCTATGGTGACGAACTGGGTGAGCGACAGTTCCATGGCGGGCTTCCTTTCGTCCGGTTCGCGCACTTCGCGCCTGCCCTTCACCGGTTCTGACGGTGGCGCGCCAGAAAACTCATCGCAACCTCTGACCGGTGTGTCGTCGGTGTGCCGCCGGTGCGGTGCTGTTTACTCGGTGCGGTCAACCAGATGTTCGAGTGACGAGTGAAAGCGGAGGAGACATGGCACTGCCCACGATGACCGCCGAGCAACGCACCGAGGCGTTGGCCAAAGCGGCTGCGGTGCGCAAGGCGCGCTCCGAATTGATCGGCAAGGTGAAGGCCGGCAAGGTGTCGGTCGCCGACCTGCTGAAGAAGGCGGAGTCCGACGATCTGGTGAAGAAGACCAAGGTCGCGGCGGTGATCAAGGCCCTGCCCGGCGTCGGTCCGGTGAAGGCCGCGAAGCTGATGGATCAGGCCGAGATCCCCGAGGATCGCCGCATCGGCGGCCTGGGCGCCCGGCAGCGGGCGGCGCTGCTCGAAGCACTCAAGGACTGACGACGCCGCAGCGACCTGACTCGAGCCGGAGGCGCACGCCAGCACGCCCGAGGTGACCTACCAGCGGCTCGCGCCGACGGTCTCCCCGGGCTTCTCGTGCGACGCGCATCGCCTCCGGCCAGGCATTTCCCGCGCTTCGGCCGGGTCGGGACGATCGTTCGGCCCCCCCGCGCTCAGCGCGTCGGGCGGCGGCGCGGAAACTGGAAGTCGATGGGCTTGGGGTCCGGCGCCTGCGGACCGCGCGGTGGCACAAGCAGGCAGGCCGCGCCGAGTGCCAGGAGGACCGCGGCGGCGAGCAGGCTCAGCGTGAAGCTGACGCCGCTCATCCCGTCCGGCTGGTGAAACGCGTGGTAGATCAGATGCGGGGTGGCGAAGACCAGCCAACCCAGCCCCGCAGCCTGTGCGAGCGCGCTACCCCCGCGCCACAGCGCGAAGCCGCTCACCGCGGCGAGGGCCGAGAAGAAGGCGCCGACGTCGCCGGCCAGATGGTGGTTGTAGGGGCCGTCGACGGCGATCCAGTGCATTCCGAATCCGGGGAAGCTGGTGTACCAGGAGTGCGGCGCGAGCACCGCCCACAGGCCGATCACCGCGCCCTGGAAGGTCAGGATTCCCAACATGATTCGCACGGCGAGCCAGCGGCGGCGGTGCTGCTCGAAGCGCATACGAACGCGCACGCCGCCGGACTTTCCTTCTACCGAGATCCGCATCGTTGGCTCCGTTCCTCGCCGAAGGCGTTCGGGGTGAAGTCACGGTAAATCGGGCATCGGGGACCGGGCAAGAGCCGCGTCGGCCGCGAGCGAGGAGTCAGCTCGCGGGACGCGCGGAGGACCGTCGCTCCAGGCGGTGCGCGCCGGAATAGACGTTCATGGTGTCCCCGCGCAGGAAGCCGACCAGGGTCAGGCCGGATTCCTCGGCGAGGTCGACCGCGAGCGAGCTCGGCGCCGATACCGCACCGAGCATCGGCACACCCGCCATCACCGCCTTCTGGACCAGCTCGAAGGACGCCCTTCCGCTCACGATGAGCACCAGATCCGCTGCCGGAACGCGGTTGTCGCGCAACGCCCAGCCGAGAACCTTGTCCACCGCGTTGTGCCTGCCGATGTCTTCCCGCACCGCGAGCGCGGTGCCGTCGGCGGTGAACAGGCCCGCAGCGTGCAGACCGCCGGTGGCGTCGAAGACCGACTGCCGCGCGCGCAGGGTCTCGGGCATCGCGGCGAGCGCGGCCGGATCGACGGCCACCCCGTCGGCCGGGAGCGGGTAGCGGGTACGCGCCCTCACCTCGTCCAGTGCGGTTTTGCCGCAGAGTCCGCACGAGCTGGTGGTGAGGAAGTTGCGGGCGCGAGCCGGGGCGGGGACGCGCAATTCGACGTCGAGCACGTTGTAGGTGTTGCGGCCCTCCGCGTCGGTCCCCGCGCAGTAGCGAGCGCTCACCACGTCCTCGGCGGACCCGATGATGTTCTCGCTCAACAGGAATCCGTGCACCAGGTCGATATCGGAGCCGGGGGTGCGCATGGTGACCGTCAGCGATTGCCCGCCCAGGCGGATCTCGAGCGGTTCCTCCACGGCGAGCGTGTCGGGGCGCTGGATCTCTCCGGAAGGGGAAAGGCGCAGCGTGCGGCGGCGCGCGGTAACACGGCTCACGACTCGGCCTCGCTGTCGCTCGTCCGCGTCGTGCGCCGGCGCGCGCTGTGATGATGGTTCACTCGCTGACGCTCCTTCACGACTCGGCCCCGACGTGTACGTGCCGCTCCAGCCGGATCGTCACCGCCTTGGAGACCGGCGTATTGGACCGCGCCGCAACGTGATCCAGGGGGACGAGCGGATTGGTCTCGGGATAGTAGGCGGCGGCGTTGCCGCGCGGCGTCGGATAGGCGACCACCCGGAAAGCTCGCACGCGACGCTCCACGCCGTCGGTCCACTCCGAGACGAGATCGACGAGATCGCCGTCTGCGAAGCCGAATTCGGCGATGTCGTCCTTGTTCGCCAGGACCACCCGTCGTCCGCCGTGCACGCCGCGGTAGCGATCGTCGAGGCCGTAGATGGTGGTGTTGTACTGGTCGTGGCTGCGCAGCGTCTGCAGGATGAGCCTGCCTTCGGGCACCGGCACCCACGTCAGCGCGTTGACCGCGAAGTTGGCGCGACCTGTGGACGTGCGGAATTCGCGGCTGTCACGCGGCGGATGCGGCAGGACGAAACCGTTGCGCTGCCGGACCCGGGTGTTGTAGTCGGCGCAACCGGGCACCACGCGGGCGATCGCGTCGCGGATCTTGTCGTAGTCGCGCTGGTAGCGCGCCCACGGCACGGGATGGTCCGCGCCGAACAGCGCGAGGGCGAGTTCGCAGACGATGGCGACCTCGCTGCGCAGCTGAGCGCTGACGGGTTCGAGGCGGCCGGTGGACAGGTGCACCATCGACATCGAATCCTCGACGGAGACTTGCTGTTTCGTCCCGTCTTGGACGTCCTTGTCGGTGCGGCCGAGGGTGGGCAGGATCAGCGCGGTGCGCCCGTGCACCACGTGGCTGCGGTTGAGTTTGGTCGAGACCTGCACGGTGAGTTCGCAATTGCGCAGCGCGGCCTCGGTGACTTCGGTGTCGGGGGTCGCCGAGACGAAGTTGCCGCCCATGCCGAAGAACACCTTGGCCCGGCCGTCACGCATGGCCCGGATGGAATTCACGGTGTCCCAACCGTGTTGGCGCGGACTGGTAATGCCGAACTCGCGGTCGAGCGAGTCGAGGAAGGCGTCGGGCATCTTCTCCCAGATGCCCATGGTGCGGTCGCCCTGCACGTTGGAGTGTCCGCGCACGGGGCACACGCCGGCGCCCGGCTTGCCGATCATGCCCCTGAGCAACAGCAGGTTGGTCGCCTCCTCGATGGTGGCGACGCCGTGCGCCTGCTGGGTCAGGCCCATCGCCCAGCAGATGATGGTGCTGCGCGACTCGGCGAGCAGCCGCGCGGTGCGCTCGAGTTCCGCCATGGACAGCCCGGTTGCGGCCTGCACGACGCCGAGATCGACCGCACGCGTGTGCTTCTCGTAGTCGGCGAAGCCCGCGCAATGCGCGTCCACGAAAGCGCGGTCGACCACGGTGCCCGGGGCCAGGTCCTCGGCGTCGAACAGCAGCTTGCCGAGTCCTTGGAACAGCGCCATGTCGCCGCCGAGCCGGATCTGCAGGAAGTCGTCGGCGATGGCGACGCCGGTGGTGACGCCGCGCACGGTCTGCGGGTCGCGGAAGCCGAGCAGGCCGGTCTCCGGCAGCGGGTTGACCGCGATCACCCTTGCCCCGTTGGCCTTCGCGTCGGCGAGCGCGCTGAGCATGCGGGGATGATTTGTGCCGGGGTTCTGGCCCGCGACGATGATCAGATCGGCCTTACCGAAGTCGTCGATCGAGACCGAGCCCTTGCCGATGCCGATGGAGCCGATCAGCGCCGCGCCGGACGACTCGTGGCACATGTTCGAGCAGTCCGGCAGATTGTTGGTGCCGTAGCTGCGGACCAGCAACTGGTAGAGAAACGCCGTCTCGTTGGCGGTGCGGCCCGAGGTGTAGAACACCGCTTCGTCCGGCGAGGACAGTGCGCGCAGCTGGTCGGCGATCAGGCGGTAGGCCTCGTCCCAGGCGATGGGGGAGTAGTGCGTGTCGCCGGGGCGCAGCACCATCGGATGGGTGAGCCTGCCCTGCTGACCGAGCCAGTAGCCGGATTTCCCGGCGAGTTCGTCGATCGAGTGGGCGGCGAAGAACTCCGGCGTGACGGTGCGCAGCGTCGCCTCCTCGGCGACGGCCTTGGCGCCGTTCTCGCAGAACTCCGCGGGGCGCCGGTGCCCGCTGGGTTCCGGCCACGCGCAGCCGGGGCAGTCGAAGCCGTTGACCTGGTTGAGCCTGGTCAGGGTGCGGGCGGTGCGGACGACGCCCATCTCCTCGACCGACCGTTTCAGCGCCACTGCCACCGCCGTCACCCCCGCGGCCTGCTCTTTCGGCGCGGTGACGGTCAGCGCGGATTCGTCGATGTCCTCGGTCGGGCCGTGACGCTGCATGTCCCTATTGTCCTCTCCGCACGATGACTGTCTCAGCTGGCGCAGTCTTCGCATCGTAGGCCGCGGAGCGGGGCCGGTCGCCTCAGGATCTGCGGGTCTGGGCCGTGGCCGGATGGCGCTCGTCGGTCCGGTGGGTGAGGACCTTCTCGCCGATCCGGATACGCCAGCCGGGCGGCAGCTCGACCGGGGCGGTCCCGATCCGGGTCCAGGTGTCCGTGCCGGGGCCCGCGACGTAGGTGCCCGCGGGCGTGGACGCGTCGCGGACGAAGACCTTGCCGCGATTGAGCGAGACGTAGGCGTGCACCCGCGAGACGTGGCGGTCCCTCGGTACCGCCAGCGGGGAGGCGATGGCGTTGCGCACCGAGTCGTCGGCGGCGGGGCTGCGACCGATGACGTACGGGCGGTCCAGCGGGTAGGCGGTGTCCTCGAAGACCAGCGCACCCGTCGGGGCGTCGGCCTGCGGCGAGCCCTTCGGGGGCCGCGGCGGCGGGACCCGGACGCCGCGAGTGGCCGGGTTCTTCTGCAAGGCAACGGGTTCGGGACCGAAGCCGGTGGTTTGGGACCAGGCGAGTGGCATCGCCCTGGTGCCGATGTCCTGCGGGCGATCGGTCGCCGTGGGTCGACCTGCGCTGGTCTCGGCGGGGGCGCCGTTGCTTCGAGCGTCGTCGGAATCGTCGGTCAAGGCCTCGAAGCCCGCGGGCGCGGTCGCGGGCGGTTCGGTGGCGCCGGGTTTCGCGGCGACGGCGGCGCGCTGCGGTGACTTGGGTGCGCCCGCGCGACGCACGGCCACGCGCCATTCGAAGCCGCCGCCCGGCACCGTGCCCGCGCGCAGGTCGGTGCGGGGTAGCGCGGTGATCGCGGAACCGGTGTCGGCGCCCACGGTGATCCGGCGCACCGGCTCGCGCACGATCTCGTCCACCCAGGTGAACGCGCGCGCGCCGGAGAGCCTGCGCGCGCCCTCCGCGCCGTGGATCTCGGCCGCGACCTTTCCGCGCAGCAGGATCACCGTGCCGTCGTCGGTCGGTGCGACCACCCCGAACGGAGGTGGTTCGGATCCGCTGCCGAACACCACGGCGGCCAGTCGCTGGGCGATCGCGGCCCCGGGGTGATCACCCTCGGCGACCGCCTCGATCGCACCGAGAATCCGGTCGGTGGAAGCGGTTTCACCCGCGAGATACACCACAACCGCGCCGAAGCGTGCAATCAGACCATCGCCCGGCGCGATCCCTACGGTCGACGGGTTCTTGCGCACCCGCGCCTCCTTCCCGCGCACTACCGGCGTCCAGCATAGAGGCTCGCACGGTACGTGACCGGGCGGATCGGGTCACAGGCAACCGGCCGACCGGTCGCTCCGAACAGGGAATGCGCAGGGCAACGCGGAGAGCCGGGCGAGAAATAGCCCGGCGGATCGGCCGGCCGTGATCGAGTCGACTTTGCGCAGACGGGCGTTCCGTTGTCGTCCGGATCACGTGAGGTCTTGGTCCGCTGCTGCCGGATTGCTGGTGCGTGGCCAGGGCCGACTCGTGTCGTCGAGGGTACGGGCGCAGCCGGCTCGGTGCTCGGAGCGGTCTCGACGGCATTCCTGCTCGCGCAGCGCCTCGACCACTTAGGGCAGCTGGGTGACGGTCGCCACGTACAGAGGGCGATCGACGGTCGACGACCGGGGCCTCAGAACTCGGGGCTACGCAGGGGCTTCGCGACGGGGCTACGTTGCGCGCGGGGGATCGATAGTGCAGAAGGATATTTCGATGGATTTCAAACAACGCGTCGCGGCGGCCGTGCTCGCCGGTGCTCTTCTCGGTGCGGTCACAGTCGGTACCGCGGCTCCGGCGGCGGCCGAACCCTCGTGGAACAGACCGGCCGCGCCGGTGTCGGAGTGCTTCCCGCCCTCGCTCAGCGGAGGAATCGCGGTGTGCGTTCCGTTCTCCGAGTTCCTGAAGAATCTGCTGACCGGCTCGGCCAGCGGCTCGGCGTAGATCGACCCGAGGATGCGCCCCGGGTTCGGGGCGCATTCTCGGAGCGGAAATCCGCGCGACTTCGTGCGGTTGTCCGGCAATACTCCTGGCATGCCATCCATCAGACCGGCGACCGAGGCCGACCTGCCCGTTCTCCAGGACATCGAACGCGCGGCCGGAAAACCTTTCGCCGACATCGGCATGACGGCCGTCGCGGACGACGAGCCGCCGCCGCTCGACACCCTCCGCGGATTCCAGCGCGCCGGGCGCGCCTGGGTCGCGACCGACGACGCGGACCGGCCGATCGCCTACCTCGTCCTCGGCATCGTCGACGGCAACGCGCACGTCGACCAGGTGTCGATCGACCCGGAATACGCCGGTCGCCGCATCGGCAAGCACCTCATCGACCGCGCCGTCGACTGGGCGCGCACCCACGACCTGCCCGCCATCACCCTGACGACCTTCACCGAGGTGGTCTGGAACGGGCCGTACTACGAGCGGCTCGGCTTCCGATACCTGACGCCCGCCGAGGAGACGCCGGGCCTGCGCGCGCTGCGCCGCGCCGAAGCCGATCATGGCCTGGACCGTTGGCCCCGCGCCTGCATGCGCGCGGAACTGGCGGCGTGGGTCTGCGATTGATTGGTGTCGGGCGAGCGATTGCGGTTCGCGCGCACTGAATTCAGCGATACAGAATCCGGCAGATCGCCCGAACCGGACCAGACGCGGGAGCGTCAGCAGGGGTCTATTCTGCGAACGCTCGGGTCGCCGTGATCACCAGGTCGATCTGGTCATCGGATCACATTGGGGGGCAAGCATTTCCGTCAGCTGGCTCACGTAAAGTGTGGGCACCTCCTACCGAGGGGCGGTGGACATCGGTCCAGACACCGCGCCCAGGGAGGAGGCGGTGGGGAATGGCGAAACATCGCCGGAAGAAGAGTGAGGCCCCGGTCGATTACGGCATCGTGTTGGTTACTGCTGCCATGGTCGCCGGGGCGCTCCTGCTGGTCCGCCGAGTGCGGGCTAGCTAACCCCACCGGGTGGGGCGTCGTCGCAACCGACGCTCCACCCTCTCGGCATCACTCTCGTGACGAGCTCGAGCATACAGGGTATGTAATTTCGTGGTACTCATGCGACGCTCGAACCCCGCTCAGATCGTCGCGAGTGCCGCGGTGGCGGCGGGGAGAGCGGCGGTGCGGTCTTCGGGAACCAAACCGATGCGGGTGCGGCGGTCGAGCAGATCGTCGACGTGCAACGCGCCCTCGTGGGAGAGAGCGAAGGCGAATTCGGCTCCGATGACATCCATTCCGGAGGCGACCGGTTCGCGCAGGGCCGGGTCGAGGGCCGCGAGCGCGGTGATGGCGGGTGCTTCGCTGCCGTAGCGTTCCACCAGCAGCGGGGCGGCGGCGAGGCGATCCCGCGCAGCGCCGGAGACCGCGCCGACCAGCGGTAGGCGCTTGGTCGAGCAGGGTGCCGCGTCGAGGCGGGCGTGGCGCACCGCCGCGTCGACCACGTCCTCGGCCATCTGCCGGTACGTGGTGAGTTTGCCGCCGACGATCGTGATCACGCCGGTCGGCGAGTCGAGCACGGCGTGCTGGCGGGAGATGTCGGCGGTGCTGCCGTCGTCGGTCTTCAACAGCGGGCGCAGGCCCGCGTACCGTCCGCGAATGTCGGCTCGCGTCAATGGTTCTCGCAGTGCGGTGTTGATGGTGTCGAGCAGGAAGGCGACCTCGGCCTCGGTCGGCTGTGGCTCGTCGGGCACCGGGCCCGGCGCGTCTTCGTCGGTCAGGCCGAGGTAGACCCGCCCGTGCGCGGCCGGGAAGGCGAAGACGAATCGGCTGGTGCTGCCGGGCACCGGCACCGTGAGCGAGGCGCTGAGCCCGCCGAAGGACTCGGCGGAGAAGACGAGATGGGTGCCGCGGCTCGGGCGCAGCTCGATACTCGGGTCGACCTGGTCGGCCCACACGCCGGTGGCGTTGACCACCGCACGGGCCCGCACGGAAAGGGTCTCGCCGGACAGCGTGTCGCGCAGGGTGGCCGAATCTCCGGTGACATCAAGGGCTTCCACCCTCGTGAGCACCGTCGCGCCCTCGGCCGCCGCGGTGCGGGCCAGCGCGACGACCAGCCGCGCGTCGTCCACCAGCTGTCCGTCCCATGCCTGGAGCCCGCCGCGCAGACCCGCCCTGCGCACGGTCGGCGCCAAACGCAGCGCCTCCGCGGCGGCGACGTGCCGCGACCGCGGCAGGACCGCGGCGGGCGTACCCGCGCCGCGCCGCAGTGCGTCACCCGCGACGAACCCCGCGCGGATCAACGCCCGTTGCGCCGCACCGATATTCGGCAGCAGCGGAACCAGCTGCGGCAGCGGCCGCACCAAATGCGGTGCGGTGGTGCCGATCAGAATGCCGCGCTCGACCGCGCTCTCGTGCGCGATCCCGACCCGCCCGCTGGCCAGATAGCGCAAGCCGCCGTGCACCAGCTTCGAACTCCACCGGCTCGTGCCGAACGCGAGATCGTGCCGCTCCACCAGCACGGTGCGCAGCCCACGCGCGGCGGCGTCCAGCGCGGCGCCCGCCCCGGTGACGCCGCCGCCGATCACCAGCACGTCGATCGCGCCGCCGTCGCCGAGTGCGCGCAGTTCGCGCGCTCGGCGCTCGGCATTGAGCGCGGAATCCCCGCGGGTCACCGGATTGTCGGTCATGCCAGAACCTTTCGTCGTCCTTCGGGATCGCCGGGGCGGAGGTAGCCGTCGATGGCGCGGGCCAGTTCGGTGTCCAGTTCGGGGGCGGGCAACAGCGGCGCGACCGTCCCCGCCGACTGCACCGCGGACTGGACGATGAGCAGCAGCATGGTGGCCAGCTGGAGCGGATCGCCGGACCGGATCGAGCCGTCGCCCTGGCCGTCCCGGATTCCCGCGGCGAACAGCTCGATGAGGGTGCGCTGGTTGCGACCGAGCCTGCCGAAGACGTAGGTGAGCATCAGATCCGTGTCGGTGCGGAAGATCTTGCCGAACAACGGATTCGAGCGCACCATCCCCGCCCCCTCGACGACGCCTTCGACCAGGCGGGCCCGCGCCGGGCCGGACTCGGGCATGGCCGCGGTGAGAATGCCGCGCAGTTCGCGGACCAGTAGCTCGGCGACCAGCGCGCCGGTGTCGGGCCAGCGGCGGTACACGGTGGGCCTGCTGACGCCCGCGCGCCGCGCCACCTCGGTGAGCGTGGTCCGGCGGACACCGAACTCCTGGACGCAGGCGCGCGCGGCGTCGAAAATGGCCAGGTCGATGGCCGAAAGTTCGGCGTCCGGGTCGTCGGTCACGAGAATCACCACCGGGCTTCGAGCGGGATGGACAGTTACTGCTTGACAGTCTATGTCAAACTGTAACGCATGGTCGAGACGCAGCAGCCAGGCGGGCATTCCGTTCCCGCGGCAAACCCGGGCGCGGACGCGCGGGTACCGAGTATGGTGTGGGACGCCTGGGGTATCCCGGCCGGACACAAGCCGCTTTCGGCGCAGATCCGTGGTCTGCTAGCGCAGGTTTTCGGGGTGTCCGGCGACCCGGTGGCGCGCCGCGATGAGGGTGACGTGCCGCTCCGCGCGTCGGCGTTGACGCCGGCGCAGCGGGACGGGTTGGTCGAGGTGGTCGGCGCGGACAACGTGTCGGCCGACCATCACGATCGACTACGGCACGCGGGCGGCAAGAGCACCCTGGATCTGCTGCGGCGTCGCGCCGAGGGGCCGCAGGACGCACCGGACGCCATCGTCTTTCCCGCCGACCACGAGCAGGTGCTCGCGGTCCTTGCCTACTGTGCCGAGCACGGTATCGCGGTGGTGCCCTTCGGCGGCGGCACCAGCGTCGTCGGCGGCGTCGATCCGGTGCGCGGCGAGTTCGACACCGTCATCGCGCTCGACCTGCGCCGCATCGACGGACTCACCGAGGTGGACCCGGTGAGCGGCACCGCGACCCTCGGCGCGGGCCTCACCGGACCGCAAGCCGAGGAACTGCTTGCCGCACAGGGGCTTTCGCTCGGCCACTTCCCGCAGAGCTTCGAATTCGCCAGCATCGGCGGTTTCGCGGCGACCAGGTCCTCCGGTCAGGCCTCGGCCGGGTACGGCCGCTTCGACGACATGGTGCAGCGCCTGAAGATCGCCACCCCGACCGGCTCGCTGGAGCTGGGCCGCGCGCCCGCCTCCGCCGCCGGGCCGGATCTGCGCGAGCTGTTCGTCGGCTCGGAGGGCGCGCTTGGCGTGATCACCGAGGTGACGCTGCGCGTGCATCCGCTGCCGGAGACCACCGCCTACCAGGCGTGGTCGTTCCCAGATTTCGCCACCGGTGCTGCCGCGCTGCGCGCCGTGGTGCAGGCGGGCGCCGCGCCGACCGTGCTTCGGCTCTCCGACGAGGCCGAGACGGGCCTGAACCTGGCTCGCTCCGGCGACATCGGCGGTCGGGCGGTAACGGGCTGCCTCGCGATCACCACCTTCGAGGGCAGCGCGGAGCACGTCGCGGCTCGCTCCGCCGAGGCCACCGCGTTGCTGACGGCGGCGGGCGGCACAGCGCTCGGCGAACAGCCCGCGCGCGAATGGGAGCACGGCCGGTTCGCCGCGCCCTACATGCGCGACGCGCTGCTCGACGTGGGGGTGCTGTGCGAGACGCTGGAGACCGCGACGACCTGGTCCAACATCGCCGAACTGAAGGCGAAGGTGACCGCGGCGCTGACCGATTCGCTCGGCGCCCAGGGCACGCCGCCGCTGGTGATGTGCCACATCTCGCACACCTACCCGACCGGCGCCTCGCTGTACTTCACCATCGTCGCCAAACAACTCGACGATCCGATCGCGCAGTGGCAGATCGCCAAGCGCGCGGTGGGTGACGCGATCATGTCCGCGGGCGGCACCATCACCCACCACCACGCCGTCGGCGCCGACCACCGCCCGTGGCTGCCCGCCGAGGTCGGTGAGCTGGGCATCCGGGTGTTGCGCGCGGTGAAACGGGAATTGGACCCCGCGGGCATCCTCAATCCTGGAAAACTGATCTGATGGACCGGCAGGTAAGCGCCATTCGCTCGGCGTTGGTCGTCACGAACCGGCTCTCCGGCGCGGGCAAGGGCCACGACACGGCGACGACCGCCATCGCCCGGCTCGCCGAGCGCGGTGTCGAGGTCACCGAGGTCCGCGCGCCGTCCGCCGGCGAATCCGTCCGGCTGGTGCGTGATTCGCTCGCGAACCCGGATCCCGCCGCCCGTCCCGACGCCGTGGTCTGCGTCGGCGGCGACGGCCTGATCTGCGTGATCCTGGAGGCGGTCGCGCAGACCGGCGTCCCGCTCGCTCTGGTGCCGAGCGGAACGGGCAACGACCTGGCGCGGGCGCTCGGCATCCCCACCGACGATCCCGCCGCGGCCGTCGACGTGGTGCTCGCCGGGCGCCGCAAGGTGATGGATCTCGGCCGGATCGAGTCGCCCGCACCGGATTTCACCCCGATGTGGTTCGCCACCGTGACGGGCACCGGCTTCGACGCGCGAGTCACGTTGCGCGCGAACAGCATGAGCTGGCCGAAGGGCAGGCTCCGCTACACGTTCGCGGCGCTGGCCGAGATCACCGGCGGTTTCACCGTGCCCTACCGGATCGAGCTGTCCGGCGTCGCCGAAGGCGCACTGGACAATCCGCCGGGCGACGGCGTGGTCGAGACCGACGCGGTGATGGTCGCGGTGGGCAACACCCGCACCTACGGCGGCGGCATGCTGATCTGCCCCGACGCCGAGATGGACGACGGCTTGCTGGATCTCACGGTGGTCGGCGCGGTGCCGCGGCTGGAGATGCTGCGGCTGCTGCCCGCACTCTCCGCGGGCAAACGCATCGACCATCCCGCCGTGGCCCAATACCGCGCGGCCGCCGTGACTCTCACCGCGCCGGGTGCGCCCGCCACCGCGGACGGCGAACCGGCGGGGACGCTGCCGATCACCTTGCGCGTGGTGCCCGCGGCGCTGACGGTGCTCGTGCCCTGAGCGCGATCAGCCGTCGAACGCGACGCGCGTCATGCGGTTGACGGTGGAGCGGTCCACGACGACGACGGACGAGGACGGAACCGGCGCGTTGCGGTCCTCGATGTCCAGGTCCCGGATCAGGCGGTCCCAGCGGCGGCAGTGCAGCGTGAAGAACATTCCGTTGATGCGGCGGCCGCGGGCGTACTGTCCGGCCCTGGCCACCGTCGCGGGCACGTCGAGCATGACGACGTGTAGGTCCCTGCGGTATTCGGCCGCCCAGCGCGCGATCATCCTGCGGCTCCAGCCGAAGGTGCCGCAATCGTGGATCACCACCGGGCCGTCGGCATCGCGCAGTGCCGCCTTGATTCCCGCGTAGTGCGCGACGTGTACGACCGGACGCCACAGCGGATAAGGGAGCCAGCCGAGCCGGTGCCGCCAGCGGTTCCGGGCGTGCTGGGAATCCAGGACGATCGAACCGGACGGTCCGGCGGGCGGCTCCTCGGCCTGCGCCGTCGAACCGAAGAACTTCCGCAGCGCTGTGCTCTTGCCCGCACCGGGCACTCCGGCGAAGATCAGGGCCGCCGTTGTGGGGTAACGCAATTCATCGATCGTCCGACCGCGCAGGTCGTGCACGCCGACCGGCGTCAGCGCGCCGACAGCGGCCAGCGGCATGCGCGGCTCGGGGGAGTGCAGGGGTAACGCATCGAGCGGGGGGTTCACCCCTTCCAGACTCCCTAGTCCGGTCCGATTCGGCAACCGGGAAAACCCTGAGATCGCGCGACCGGAAGGATGATTCGCGGCGACCGCAGGCTACTCGTGGATCGACCGATCAGTTACCCGTCGCGCGACGCGGCCTGGCTCGAACGTGCATCCGCTCGCCCTGACTGCCGAACAGGCTCAGAATCTCCACCGGCCCGCGCCCGGTGCTGCCGAACCAATGCGGTTGCCGGGTATCGAATTCCGCGGTCTCGCCAGGGCCCATGATCAAATCGTGCTCGCCGAGGATCAGCCGCAGCCTGCCGGACAGCACGTAGAGCCATTCGTATCCCTCGTGCACCCGAGGATCGGGGTCCTTGCGCTCGGGCGGCAGGATCATCTTGAACGCGTGCAGCGGGCCGGGCCGGGCGGTGAGCGGCAGGACGGTGTAGCCGTTGACCTGCCTGGGCGTGGTGTGCACGCGGGGGTCGGCGATCTTGGGCGCCGCCACGAGTTCGTCGAGCGGCACCTGCAAGGCCAGCGCGATCGGCAGCAGCAATTCCAGGCTGGCCTTGCGCTGCCCGGACTCCAGCCGCGAGAGCGTGCTCTTGGAGATTCCGGTGGTCGCCGAGAGTTCGGTCAGGGTGATGCCGCGATGGGTGCGCGACGCCTTGAGCCGCGGGCCGATCTCGGCCAGCGCCTGCGTGATGCCCGGTTGGTCGTTCATGTCCCCAAGTGCACGCTCGTTTCCCGGAAACGGCAAATTTTGTTGCCGATACCGGTCCGCCGAGACAGCCTGAACGCCGGAGGTGATCGCGAATGAGCGAAGAGAACAAGGGGATCCACGACGTGGTCGTCGTCGGCGGCGGCGCGGCGGGATTGTCGGCGGCGCTGGTGTTGAGCAGGGCGCGGCGGCGGGTGGCGGTGGTCAGGGGCGGTGCGCCGCGCAACGCCCCCGCCACCCACATGCACGGCTTCCTGTCCCGGGACGGGCTTCCGCCCGGTGAGCTGCTGACGATCGGCGCCGCGGAAGTCGCGGGTTACGGCGGCGAGCTGCTCGACGACGAGGTGATCGGCGCCGAAAAGAACGAGGACACGGGCGAATTCACGCTCCATCTAGCGGGCGGCGGGCGGTTGAGGACACGGCGGGTGCTCGTCGCCACCGGCCTGCGCGACGTGCTGCCCGACCTGCCCGGCGTGCGCGAGCGCTGGGGCGCGGACGTGCTGCACTGCCCGTACTGCCACGGCCATGAGGTGCGCGATCAACCGCTCGGTGTGCTCGGCGGAACCGAACCGGGCGCCATCGCCAGAGCTGTGCACGTCGCGCTGCTGCTGCCGCAGTGGTCGGCCGACGTGGCGTTCTTCCCGCACACGATGGACTTGTCCGAGCACGACTCGGCCCGGCTCGCCGCGCGCGGCGTGCGGGTCGTGCCCGGCGAGGTCGCGCGGCTGGTGGTCGAGGACGGCAGGCTGCGCGGCGTGGAGCTGGCCGACGGGCGCGCGGTGCCGCGCGGCGCGGTGTTCGTCGCGCCCACCTTCGTGCCCAACGGCGACGTCCTCGCCGCGCTCGGGTGCGCGACGGGTCCGGACGGCTGGGTGGTCACCGACGCGCGCGGCCGGACCAGCGTGGCAGGGGTGTGGGCGGCGGGCAACGTCGCCGACCCGGGCGCCCAGGTGATCTCCGCCGCGGGCGCGGGCTCGGCCGCCGCCATCGCGATCAACGGTGACCTGGTGGAAGAGGAGTCCGCGGTTCCCGCGCCGGTGCGCTGAGACGGTCGCGCGGCCGGGCATCTTCCGGCGGTGTAGCCGAAAGCTGAGAATTGCTCGAGGATTCGAGGCTGTTCCGCGGATCGCCGGTAAGCTGTGAGGCGTAGGCGGAGTGTTCGGTGTCCCTCATCCACCGAAGGCTCCGCCTCCTTTTGTTTCCGTACCCCCGGGCGTTTTCGCACCCGAGTCCGCGCCGGGAGCCCGGGGAGGCGGCGAGGCCATGTCGAGCCAACCCCTAGAATCACGGAGTGACCAGCGCAGCCCCTGACAACTCGCGTAATCGTGCCGATGCCCTCCCCAAGAGCTGGGACCCCAGCGTCGTGGAGGCCGAGACGTACGAGCGCTGGGTAGCCGCTGGCTATTTCCAGGCCGACACCGCGAGCGGCAAGCCCGCGTACTCGATCGTGCTGCCGCCGCCGAACGTGACCGGCACCCTGCACATGGGCCACGCCCTCGACCACACGCTGATGGACACCCTCGCCCGCCGCAAGCGCATGCAGGGGTACGAGGTGCTGTGGTTGCCCGGTATGGACCACGCGGGTATCGCCACCCAGACCGTGGTGGAGAAGCAGCTCGCCGTCGACGGCAAGACCAAGGAAGACTTCGGCCGCGAACTGTTCGTGGAGAAGGTCTGGGACTGGAAGCGCGAGTCCGGCGGCGCCATCCAGTGGCAGATGCGCGCCCTCGGCGACGGCATCGACTGGAGCCGCGACCGCTTCACCATGGACGAGGGCCTGTCGCGGGCCGTGCAGACCATCTTCAAGCGCCTCTACGACGCGGGCCTCATCTACCGCGCCGAGCGACTGGTGAACTGGTCGCCCGAGCTGCGCACCGCCATCTCCGACATCGAGGTCAAGCACGAGGAAGTCGCGGGCGAGCTCGTCTCGCTGCGCTACGGCTCGCTGAACGACGACGAACCGCACGTCATCGTGGCGACCACCCGTGTGGAGACGATGCTCGGTGACACCGCGGTGGCCGTGCACCCGGACGACCCGCGCTACCAAGCGCTGATCGGCACCACTTTGGAACACCCGATCACCGGCCGCCAGATCCCGATCGTGGCCGACGACTACGTCGACCCGGAGTTCGGCTCCGGCGCCGTGAAGATCACCCCCGCGCACGACCCGAACGACTTCGAGATCGGCCTGCGGCACAACCTGCCGATGCCGACGATCATGGACGAGCGTGGTCGCATCGCGAACACCGGAACCGAATTCGACGGCATGGACCGCTTCGAGGCGCGCGTCAAGGTCCGCGAGCGGCTCGCCGCGGAAGGCCGCGTCGTCGCCGAGAAGCGTCCGTACGTGCACAGCGTCGGTCATTCCGAGCGCACCGGCGAGCCCATCGAGCCGAGGCTGTCCATGCAGTGGTGGGTCAAGGTGGAGTCGCTGGCCAAGGCCGCCGGTGACGCGGTCCGCAACGGCGACACCGTCATCCACCCGGCCAGCCAGGAGCCGCGCTGGTTCGAGTGGGTCGACAACATGCACGACTGGACCATCTCGCGCCAGCTGTGGTGGGGCCACCGCATCCCGATCTGGTACGGCCCCGAGGGCGAAGTGATCTGCGTCGGCCCGGACGAGACCGCCCCCGAGGGCTGGGTGCAGGACCCGGACGTGCTCGACACCTGGTTCTCGTCGGGCCTGTGGCCGTTCTCCACGATGGGCTGGCCGGAGGCCACGCCGGAGCTGGAGAAGTTCTATCCGACCAGCGTGCTGGTCACCGGCTACGACATCCTCTTCTTCTGGGTCGCCAGAATGATGATGTTCGGCATGTTCGTCTCCGAGGACCCGGCCATCCTGGCGGGCAAGTCCGGCGCGGTGCAGGTTCCGTTCAAGGACGTCTTCCTGCACGGCCTGATCCGCGACCAGTTCGGCAAGAAGATGTCGAAGTCGCGCGGCAACGGCATCGACCCGCTGGACTGGATCAAGGCCTACGGCGCGGACGCGCTGCGCTTCACCCTGGCCCGCGGCGCGCAGCCCGGCGGCGACCTGTCCGTCGGCGAGCCGCACGCGCTGGCCTCGCGCAGCTTCGTCACCAAGCTGTTCAACGCCACCAAGTTCGCGCTGATGAACGGCGCCGAGCCCGGCGAGCTCCCCGACCGCGCCGCGCTCACCGACGCCGACCGCTGGATCCTCGATCGCCTGGATCAGGTTCTGGCGGAAGTGGATTCGGCTTTCGACGCCTACGAGTTCGGCAAGGCGTGCGAGGCGCTCTACCACTTCGCCTGGGACGAGCTGTGCGACTGGTATTTGGAACTGGCCAAGGTGCAGTTCTCGGGCAGCGACGAGCGGGCGGCCGCGACCAGGACCGTGCTCGGCAACGTGCTGGATTCGGTGCTGCGACTGCTGCATCCGGTCATTCCGTTCGTCACCGAGTCGCTGTGGCAGGCGCTCACCGGCGGCGAGTCGGTGGTCGTCGCGGCGTGGCCGCAGGCCAGTGGCATCGCCACCGACACCGTTGCGGCGCAGCGTGTTTCGGATGCTCAGCGGTTGATCACGGAGATCCGCCGGTTCCGCAGCGACCAGGGCCTCGCGGACAAGCAGAAGGTGGCGGCCAAGCTGATCGGTCTGGATCAGGCCGACCTGACGGCGCTGGAGCCGTCTGTCGCCAACCTCGCCAGACTCACCGCGCCCGGAGCCGAGTTCGCCGCCACCGCCTCGGTCGAGGTGCGGTTGAGCGGCGCGACGGTGACCGTCGAGCTGGACACCTCCGGCGCGGTCGACCTGGACGCCGAACGCCGCCGCCTGGAGAAGGATCTGGCCGCCGCGGAGAAGGAACTGGCGGGCACCGAGGCCAAGCTCGGCAACGAGGCGTTCCTTGCCAAGGCGCCCGAGCCCGTCGTCGCCAAGATCAAGAACCGTCGCGATGTCGCCGCCGCCGAGGTCGAGCGCATCGGGGCGCGGCTCGCGGAACTGGCGGTCAGGTGAACGAGGAGCCGGAGCGGCAGTACCGCGACGACGACGGAGGCGCCCGGCTCGGGTCCGGGCCGTCGCCGGTGGAGCTCGCCGAGATGGCGCTGGTCGAGGCGGAACTCGACCAGCGCTGGCCGGAGACCAAGATCGAGCCGTCGCTGACCCGCATCGCCACCCTGATGGATCTGCTCGGTTCCCCGCAGCAGAGCTATCCGGCGATCCACGTCGCGGGCACCAACGGCAAGACCTCGGTCACCCGGATGATCGACGCGCTGCTCACCGCGCTGCACCGGCGGACAGGCCGCATCACCAGCCCGCACCTGCAGCTGGCCACCGAGCGGATCAGCATCGACAACGCGCCGATCAGCCCGGCCAAGTACGTCGAGACCTACCGCGAACTCCAGCCCTACATCGAGATGATCGACGCGCAGTCGGACACGGCGGGCGGTCCGCCGATGAGCAAGTTCGAGGTGCTCACCGGCATGGCCTACGCGGCGTTCGCCGAGGCGCCTGTCGACGTGGCGATCGTGGAGACCGGCATGGGCGGCACCTGGGACGCCACCAACGTGATCGACGGTCAGGTCGCGGTGATCACCCCGATCGGGCTGGACCACGTCGACTATCTCGGCCCCGATCTCGCCTCGATCGCGGGCGAGAAGGCCGGGATCATCAAACGCGCGCCGGAGAGCCTGGTTCCGCGCGACAACGTCGCGGTGATCGCGCAGCAGGAACCCGAGGCGATGGACGTCCTGCTACGCAGGGCCGTCGAGGTGGACGCCGCGGTGGCCCGCGAAGGCTTCGAGTTCCAGGTCCTCGCGCGCCGCGTCGCCGTCGGCGGCCAGCAGCTCGAGCTACAGGGCCTCGGCGGGGTCTACGACGAGATCTTCCTGCCGCTGCACGGCGAGCACCAGGCGCGCAACGCGGTGCTGGCGCTGGCGGCGGTGGAGGCGTTCTTCGGCGCGGGCGCCGAACGTCAGCTCGACATCGAGGCGGTGCGCGCCGGTTTCGCTTCGGTCACCAGCCCCGGCCGCATGGAGCGGATGCGCAGCGCGCCCACCATCTTCATCGACGCCGCGCACAACCCGGCGGGCGCGCGAGCGCTGGCCGCGACCCTCTCCGAGGAGTTCGACTTCCGCAAGCTGGTCGGCGTGATCGCGGTGCTCGGCGACAAGGACGCCGCGGGGATCCTGGAGGCGGTGGAGCCGGTGTTCGACGAGATCGTCGTCACCACCAACGGCTCACCGCGCGCCATGGACGTCGACAGCCTGGCGAACCTGGCCGTGCAGCGCTTCGGCGACGAGCGGGTGGTCACCGCCGACACGCTGCCCGACGCCCTGGAGTCCGCCATCGCCATCGCCGAGGAGGTCGGCGACCCCGGCGAGGCGGTGTCGGGGGCGGGCATCATCGTCACCGGCTCGGTCGTCACGGCGGGCGCGGCCCGCGCGCTGTTCGGAAAGGATCCGGCATGAGTGAGCCCAGCGAGCGCGACAAGGACGCGACCGCTCCCGACCAGCCGGCCGCGGCGTCCGCGCCCGATCCGTGGAAGGGCCTGCGCGGCGTCATGGCGGGCACACTGGTCCTCGAGTCCATCGTGGTGCTGCTCGCGCTGCCGGTCGTCGCCGACGTCGGCGGCGGGATCAGCTGGTTCTCCGGCAGCTACCTGGTGATCCTCGCGCTGCTGATGATCCTCGGCGCCGGTCTGCAGCGCCGCTCGTGGGCGCTCGCGTTCAACCTCGGTCTCCAGGTGCTGGTGATCCTCGGGGCGTTGATCCACCTGTCGATCGGCATCATCGGCCTGCTCTTCGCGGCCGTCTGGGCGTTCATCCTGATGCTGCGCGCCGAGGTCAAGCGCCGCATGGACCAGGGTCTGCTGCCCAGCCAGCGAATGAACCGATAAGCGTCCGGAACCGGCTGCGCAAGCCGGCGCGGTGGTCGCCGCCGCGCGCCTGCTGCGCTACGGAACGGGCCGCGATGCCGGAGTACTGGAATGGTTCGTGGCCGCGAACTGGGAACCGAGCGGTCCGCTGCGCTCGGCGGCGCCCGCGGCGGACGCGCTGATGGCGGCGTGCCTGGCGCAGTTCCAGCGCCTGGCGGGTCGGTCGCGGCACTTCGGCGGACAGCTGCCCGCACCGGCCACCTACGGCCTTCTCGACCAGTGGCCGCATCTCGGCGACGTGCTTGGGCGCACCGGCTGGGTGGTGGGGAGCAAAGTGTGCACGACGCGGCCCTGCCGGTACTGCTGGACTGCGGTTTCGTCGAGCTGACGCGCATCGAACGAGGCTGGGAGCATCGCGGCTGAACGTTGGCTCTCCAGGTGAATTAGGCTGTGCGCCGTGACTGAGCAGACGTTGGTACTCATCAAGCCGGACGGCGTGGCCCGTGGCCTGGTCGGCGAGGTGCTGGCCCGTATCGAGCGCAAGGGCCTGAAGATCGCGGCCTTGGAGCTGAAGCAGGTGTCCGAGGAACTGGCCGAGGCGCACTACGCCGAGCACGCCGAGAAGCCGTTCTTCGGCTCCTTGATCGAGTTCATCACCTCCGGCCCGGTCGTGGCCGCAGTCCTGGAAGGCCCGCGCGCCATCGCCGCGTTCCGGCAGATCGCCGGCGGCACCGACCCCGTCGAGAAGGCCGTGCCGGGCAGCATCCGCGGCGACTTCGCCCTCGAGACCCAGTACAACCTCGTGCACGGCTCGGACTCCCCGGAGTCGGCCAAGCGCGAGATCGGACTCTGGTTCCCCGAGTTCCCCGCCTGAGTTCCCCCGCGTACTCGCCGCGCCGCACCATGTCGGCGCGGCGAGCCCCGCACGGCCCGCGCACCGCGTCGGCCCTTGTCGCGCCGGGTCGCGGCGATGTGGCAAACCCGGAGCATCGGGCCGCTCACGCGCCGATGGCGAACCACCGGCGCGCGGTGTGGGATACTGGCAGTGGTCGTCAACGACACCGGCAGTTCGCGCAGGTACGCGAATCGTGGGTGACGATGCCGACCGGATGACACCGCGGTTCGATGCCGATCATCGCTGCCACGGACAGCCGCGCCCGGTTGCTGAGGGTGTGGGAGTTCGCGTCGGCACGCTGGATGAGCGCTCGTTTCCGCGGAGTTCAGCCAACAGCCAGGCGCCGCGTGACCAGTTAGCCCGAAGACGAAGAACCAGGTGACAACCGGGCACGCGGGGCGAGACCACAGGACCTCGCGTCGACGACGTGAGGTGTACGGACAGCGCCCCCGCGTTGGCCGCGTCACTCCGTACCGGGAGGGACGCGCCCGGGGGCCCGAGGAGACTTCGTGGCCGAACAAGAGCCGCTGGAAACAACATCACAGGATGCCGATCAATTGCCGGAGCGAATCCGAGTTCACGCGCTTGCCAAGCGGCTGGGAGTGACGAGCAAGCGCATCCTGGCCAAACTCACCGAGCTGGGCGCCGACGCGCGCAGCGCGCAATCCAATGTCGACCGGGCGGTCGCGGAATCGGTACGCGACGCACTCGTCGCCTCAGAACCCGAGACGACGACGCCCGCCGCGGAAGCCGAACCCCAGGCCCCGGCGGCCGATGCAGCCGACGCTGCCGAGCCGGAGCAGGCCGGGCAGCCGAGCGGGTTGCTCTTCTCCGCACCCGATCCGCTACACACCGGACTACCGACCGCGGTCGACACGCCGGCGCAGCCCACCCAGCTGTTCACCCACGCCGTGCAGGGCGAGCCGCACGTCGCGACGCCGCCGGTCTTCGAGGCGCCGTCCGTCGCCGCGCCGCTGTTCCTGTCGCCCGACGCGGCGGCCGCCGAGCAGATGCGTAAACGGCGCCGTGCCGAACGCGATGCCAAGCGCGCCGAGGAGCCCGCGGCCCCCGAGGTGGTCGAGGAGGAACCCGACACCACCGAGGACGAGCAGGAAACCGCCGAGCAGCAGGGCGAGGCCGACGAGCAGCCGCGCCGCAGGCGCCGGGGCAGGCGCGGTCGTGGCCGCGGCCGTGGCGAGCAGCACGCCGACGCCGAGGGCGACGAGGACGAGCACGCCGAGTCCGACACCGAGGACGAGGGTGGCGCGGAGACCGCCGAGGGCGCGGAATCCGCCGAGCCGACCGACGAGGGCGACACCGAGTCCGAGTCCGACGAGTCGGTGCCGGAGGGCGCGAGCCGCCGTCGCCGTCGCCGTCGCCGTAGGAAGGTCGGCGGTGAGGGCGGCGACGCCGAGCCGTCCGACGACGACCCGCCGAACACGGTCGTGCACGAGCGCGAGCCGCGCAACAAGAGCCGTAACCGCGCCGCCTCGGACGAGGTGCAAGGCATCACCGGCTCGACCCGGCTGGAGGCGAAGCGTCAGCGTCGCCGCGACGGTCGCGAGGCCGGTCGCCGCCGCCCGCCGATCCTGACCGAGTCGGAGTTCCTGGCCCGCCGTGAGGCGGTCGACCGGGTGATGGTGGTGCGCGAGAAGTCGTTCTCCGAGCACCCCACCGCCACCCAGGTCGCGGTGCTCGAGGACAACATCCTCGTCGAGCACTTCGTCACCAACACCGGCCAGGCGTCCATGGTCGGCAACGTGTACCTGGGCAAGGTGCAGAACGTGCTGCCCAGCATGGAGGCGGCGTTCGTCGACATCGGCCGTGGCCGCAACGGCGTGCTGTACGCGGGCGAGGTGAACTGGGAGGCCGCCGGGCTCGGCGGCAAGGAGCGCAAGATCGAACAGGCGCTCAAGCCGGGCGATCAGGTGCTCGTCCAGGTCTCCAAGGACCCGGTCGGCCACAAGGGCGCCCGGTTGACGACTCAGATCAGCCTGGCCGGTCGCTTCCTGGTGTACGTGCCGGGCGGCACCTCCACCGGTATCAGCCGCAAGCTGCCCGACACCGAGCGCAAGCGGCTCAAGGAGATCCTGCGCGACATCGTGCCCGCCGACGCGGGCGTGATCATCCGCACCGCCTCCGAGGGCGTCAGCGAGGCCGAGCTGGCTCGCGACGTGGAGCGGTTGCAGACCACGTGGCGTTCCATCGAGGAGCAGGCCAAGAAGGACGGCGGCGCGCCGAAGACCCTGTACGAGGAGCCCGATCTTCTGGTCAAGGTTATCCGCGACCTGTTCAACGAGGACTTCTCGCGGCTGGTCATCGAGGGCGACCGGGCATGGAGCACGGTCGAGAACTACATCCACACCGTCGCGCCGGACCTGCTCGCGCGGGTCTCCCGGCACGAGAACAACGGCGTGGACGTGTTCGAGACCTTCCGCATCGACGAGCAGCTGGCCAAGGCGCTGGATCGCAAGGTGTGGCTGCCCTCCGGCGGCACCCTGGTGATCGACCGCACCGAGGCCATGACCGTCATCGACGTGAACACCGGCAAGTTCACCGGTTCGGGCAACAGCAACCTGGAGGAGACCGTCACCAGGAACAACCTGGAGGCGGCCGAGGAGATCGTGCGCCAGATGCGGCTGCGCGACATCGGCGGCATGATCGTCGTCGACTTCATCGACATGGTGCTGGAGTCCAACCGCGACCTGGTGCTGCGCCGCCTGACCGAGGCGCTCGGCCGGGACCGCACACGGCACCAGGTCTCCGAGGTGACCTCGCTCGGCCTGGTCCAGATGACCCGCAAGAAGCTGGGTACCGGTCTGGTCGAGGCCTTCTCGACCACCTGTGAGCACTGCCACGGCCGCGGCATCCTGGTGCACACCTATCCGGTGGAGCCGTCGGCCGCCGAGGAGACCGCGCCCCGCCGCGAGGCCGGTTCGCGTCGTCGCCGCGGCAGGGACAAGGGCGCGGCCGCGGCGGCCGCCACCAACGGGACGCCGCCGCCGAGCGAGTCGGTCGAAGAAGAGGCCGCCGTCAAGCGGGCGCATCCGGTGGCACTGGCCATGGCCGCGCACAGCGGCACGGACACCGAGCCGGAACAGGCCGAGGTCGCGGAGGCGGAGGTCGTCGCGACCGAGGCCGACGCGGTGGCGGCGAACGTCGCCGACGCCGTGGCCGCCGCGCAAGAGGCGCTGGCCGAGGAAGCCGCCGAGTTCGAGACGGTGACCGAGGAAGCCGCCGAGGCCGAGCCGGTCGTCGAGTTCGAGGCGGTGGAGGAGCCGGTCGCCGAGGTCGAGGAGCGGGAGGCCGAGCCCGTCGTGGCGGTGCCCGCCGAGACCGGTCCGGTTCCGGTGACCGAGGTCGAGGAGCCCGTCGTTGCCGAGCCGGTGCGGAAGGAGCCCGCGGTCGCGGACGCCGCTGTCGCCGCCGCGGATCGTTCGGTTGCCAACGGTGAACCGGAGCCCAGGCAGACGGGTCGCCGTCGCCGTGTGGCGCGTTCGGCGGCCGCGCCTTCGGCCGACAGTGCCGGAGCGGTCTTCGTGCTGTCGAGTGGCGATCAGGACACCGCGGCCGCCGTCGACTACTCGGAGCCGGAGCCGGTCGAGCTGCCGCAGCGGGCACGTCCGCGACGCAGGGCCGTCGGCCGTCCCGCGGGCCCGCCGGTCGACGCGCCGAACTGAGAAGATCATGGCGATTCGGCCGGTCGGACCCGAGCGGGGCGACCGGCCGAATACGTTCCGGCGGCGGTCCGCTCGGTGGAAACCGCGCGTGACGGGGTTGCCGGGAGGCTGCCGACCACCGAATTGGGTCGGAGACCAGCGGTCTGGTAGCCTCGGAGGGTCGCTGCCTGGCGATGCGCCCGAAGCTGCTGACGCAGCGAGGTATGCGCCCCCGTGCAGCAACCAGCCAAGACAATTCACGTCGCGACTTGTGGCGTGAATGAAGCACGAGAAGACATCGAGTGGAGGAAGCCGACCGATGGCAACGTACGCGATCGTCAAGACCGGCGGAAAGCAGTACAAGGTCGCGGTCGGTGACCTGGTGAAGGTCGAAAAGATCGAGGGTGCGCCGGGTTCCGCCGTCGAGCTCTCGCCCGTCCTCGTGGTGGACGGCGCCGAACTGACCACCGACGCGGCCAAGCTGGCCGAGCGTTCGGTGACCGCGGAGCTGGTCGAGCAGACCAAGGGCCCCAAGATCCGCATCCACAAGTTCAAGAACAAGACCGGCTACCACAAGCGCCAGGGTCACCGTCAGCCGCTGACGGTCCTGAAGGTCACCGGCATCAAGTAAGACATCCCGAGGAGACTCAGCTATGGCACACAAGAAGGGCGCGTCCAGCTCCCGGAACGGACGCGATTCCAACGCCCAGCGACTCGGCGTCAAGCGCTTCGGCGGCCAGACCGTCAAGGCCGGCGAGATCCTGGTGCGTCAGCGTGGCACCCACTTCCACCCCGGCGTGAACGTCGGTCGCGGCGGTGACGACACCCTGTTCGCCCTCGAGGCGGGCGCGGTCCAGTTCGGCACCAAGCGTGGCCGCAAGACCGTCAACATCGTCGTCCCGGAGCCGGTTCAGGCCTGACCGCCTAGCCGATCCAGACAAAGCCGAGCGGGTCAGGGTATGTCACCCTGACCCGCTTTTCGCGTTCCCGTGGCGGCGACCGCCGAAGAATCCAGCGCGAGCCCTCGAAGAACGACCAGCCCAGAAGGAGGATGATTCGACCATGTCGAAATTCATCGACCGTGTCGTGCTGCACGTGCGTGCCGGAAAGGGTGGTCATGGGTGCGCATCGGTGCACCGCGAGAAGTTCAAGCCGCTCGGCGGACCGGACGGCGGCAACGGCGGCAACGGTGGCGACGTCATCCTCGAGGTCGACGCCAACGTGCACACGCTGCTCGACTTCCACTTCCACCCGCACGCCAAGGCGGGCAACGGCAAGCCGGGCGAGGGCGGCAACCGGGACGGCAAGACCGGCGGCGACCTGCTGCTGAAGGTGCCCGACGGCACCGTCGTGCTGGACAAGCACGGCGAGATCCTGGCCGATCTAGTCGGCGCGGGCAACCGCTACGTCGCCGCGCGCGGCGGACGCGGCGGACTCGGCAACGCGGCGCTGGCTTCGAAGGCGCGCAAGGCACCCGGCTTCGCGCTGCTCGGCGAGGAGGGCGAGGAACGCGAACTCGTCCTGGAACTCAAGTCGGTCGCCGACGTCGGCTTGGTCGGCTTCCCGTCGGCGGGCAAGTCGTCGCTGGTCTCGGTGCTGTCCGCGGCCAAGCCGAAGATCGCCGACTACCCGTTCACCACGCTGGTGCCCAACCTCGGCGTGGTGGCCAGCGGCGACACCACCTTCACCATCGCCGACGTGCCCGGCCTGATCCCCGGCGCCAGCGAGGGTCGTGGCCTCGGCCTGGACTTCCTGCGCCACCTGGAGCGCTGCGCGGTCCTCGCGCACGTCGTCGACTGCGCGACCCTCGAACCGGGCCGCGATCCCGTCTCCGACGTCGACGCCCTCGAAGCGGAACTCGCCGCCTACAAACCCGCGCTCGCCGCCGACGCAGGCCTCGGCGACCTGGCCGACCGCCCGCGCGTGGTGATCCTGAACAAGACCGACGTCCCCGACGGCGCCGAGCTGGCCGAGATGGTGACCCCCGAGTTCACCGAGCGCGGCTGGCCGGTCTTCGAGATCTCCGCGGTGAGCCGAGCGGGCTTGCGCCCCTTGACCTTCGCGCTCGCCGACTTGGTGCGCGAGTACCGCGAGGCGCACCCGAAGGCCGCGCCGAAGCGTCCGGTGATCCGGCCGATCGCGGTGGACGAGTCCGGCTTCAGTGTGATCCCCGATCCGGAGGAGCCGGGCGGCTTCATCGTTCGCGGCACGCGCCCCGAGCGGTGGGTGCGCCAGACCCAGTTCGACAACGACGAGGCCGTCGGCTACCTGGCCGACCGGCTGGCCCGCCTCGGTGTCGAGGAGGAGCTGGTGCGGCTCGGCGCCGAACCGGGCGCTCCGGTCACCATCGGCGACGTCAGCTTCGACTGGGAGCCGCAGATCTCGGCGGGCATCGATCACGTGCCCACCGGACGCGGCACCGACATCCGTTTGGAGCAGACCGACCGGGTCAGCGCCGCGGAGCGCAAGCATGCATCGCGGGTGCGCCGCGGTCTGGTCACCGAGGACGAGGATTGATCGTGCAAACCGTTGCCGCCGAACGGTTCCGATCGTTCGGCGGCGGGTTCGGGCGGCTGGCCCGCCGGACAGCACATTCGGTTGCGGTACAGGGAGTTCTGTTGTGACGCAGGTGAATTCGGGGCTAGCGGACGCGGTGTCGCCCGGCGGGCTCAGTGACGCGCGGCAGGCGATCGCCGCGGCGCGCAGTGTCGTGGTGAAGATCGGCTCGTCGGCGTTGACCAGCCTGAAGGGCGGTCTGGATACGACGCGGCTTGACCGGCTCGCCGACGCCGTCGAGGCCCGCATGCGCGCGGGTTCGGACGTGGTCGTCGTCTCGTCGGGCGCCATCGGTGCGGGCCTCGCGCCACTCGGATTGTCAAGTCGCCCAAGAGATCTGGCGACCAAGCAGGCGGCGGCGAGTGTCGGCCAGCTGGCGCTGGCGCACGCGTGGGGCACCTCCTTCGCCCGCTACGGCCGCACCGTCGGCCAGGTGCTGCTCAGCGCCGACGACTTCTCCCGCCGTGAGCACCACCGCAATGCCCAGCGCACCCTGGACCGCCTCCGTTCGCTCGGTGCGGTCGCGGTGGTGAACGAGAACGACACGGTCGCCACCGAGGAGATCCGGTTCGGCGACAACGACCGGCTCGCGGCGCTGGTCGCGCATCTGGTCGGCGCGGACGCGCTGATCCTGCTCTCCGATGTGGAGGGCCTCTACGACGGCGACCCGCGCAAGGGCGCGGCCAACTTCATCCCCGAGGTCCGCAGCAGCGCCGATCTGGACGGCGTCATCGCGGGCAGCGGCGGCGCGCTCGGCACCGGTGGCATGGCCTCCAAGCTCTCGGCGGCACGGCTGGCCGCCGACGCGGGCGTCCCCGTGCTGCTCGCCGCCGCCGAGGAGGCCGCCACCGCGCTCGCCTCCGGCACCGTCGGCACGGCGTTCGCCGCGCGCCCGATTCGCCTCTCGGCCCGCAAGTTCTGGGTCCGCCACGCCGCCGACAGCCGCGGCGCCCTGGTCCTGGACGACGGCGCCGTGCAGGCCGTCGCCCAGCGCCGCCGCTCCCTGCTCGCCGCGGGCATCACCGCCGTCCGCGGCCGCTTCTACGGCGGCGACGTGGTCGACCTCCTCGCCGCCGATCACCGCCTGATCGCCCGCGGGGTAGTCGAATACGACAGCACCGAACTCTCCACCATGCTCGGCCGCTCCACCACCGAACTACCGGACACCATGCAGCGCCCGGTGATTCACGCCGACGACTTGGTGAAGGCCTGAGTTCCCAGCGCCGCGTCCACAAAGGTTGGGCACGCAATCCGACCGAATGTCACCTTCGGTCGGCCTATCGCGATGAATGTCACCTTCGGTCGGGTCACCCGGTAGGCAGGCCGGGTGACCGAAGGTGACGTTCGGTCGGTCTTGCGGGGTGAAGGTGGCCTTCGGTCGGTTACCGGTGCGCTAGCTGGGGGTGCCGGATTGGGGAACCACGCCTGGTTGGTCGGTGTGGGACGTGCCTTGGTTCTGGCCCTCCGGGATGGGGCCCGTGACGCCAGGTTGGCCGCCCGGATCGGGGAGCGGCTCGGGCTCGCCCGGCGGCGGAACTGGTTCCGGTGACGGCGGGGGCGGCGGGGCCTCCTGGGTGGGCGGAGGCGCGGGGGTCTCCTGGGTCGGTGGCGGCACCGGCGATTCTTGGGTAGGTGGCGGCGCGGGGGTCTCCTGGGTCGGTGGCGGCACCGGCGATTCTTGGGTAGGTGGCGGAGCAGGAGTTTCCTGGGTTGGCGGCGGCACCGGCGACTCTTGGGTAGGCGCGGGCGCCGGAGTCTCCTGCGTGGGCGGAGGGACGTCCTGCGTCGGCGGCGCCTGGGTGGGCGGCGGTGTCGGAGCTTCCTGCGTGGGAGGCGGTGCGTCCGAGGTCGGCGGCGCCTGGGAAGGTGGCGGTGCCGGGGTCTCCTGTGTAGGTGGTGGAGTCTCCTGAGTTGGCGGCGCGTCGGGGGTCGGCGGCACTTCAGGTGACGCACCCGGCGGAGGTGCGGCAGGGGCGTGCGATTCGGGCGGTGACTCCGGCGTGGCATCCGTGGGTGGCTCTGGCTGCGAATCCGCGCCTGGCGGAACGTTTTCCGGCGCGTTCGGCGCTTCGCCCTCCGGCGCGTCTCCCGTCGACCCGTTGGACCCGTACTTCGATGATCCGTTGGGCGACTGCGGAATCGCCTCCGCATCCGAAAGCGTCGACAGCACAGGCGGTTCCGGCAGTGCGGGCACGCCGGTCCCCGCCATCGAATAGGCGGGTTTGTAGACCATGTTCATCGCGAGCACGGCTTCCTGCCGCAGCGCCTCCTGCGCCATCTGCGCGTCGATGACGTTCGCCGCCTCGAGCAGCTGGGCGATGGCGCCGATCGGTCCGGAGCTGCCGGGCGGCACCACGGCCAGCTTGACCGCTTCGGCCGCCGCCGCGACGCCGCCGAGGCGCGCGCCGACTTGGCCCATGACGGCGCTGAGTTCGTCGACGGAGGCGGCGAAGCTTCGCGTGCTCGCGTAAGCGGCGTTCGCGGCGGCGCCTTCCCATTCCATGCCGTTCATGACGCGGTCCGCGCCGCCGCGGGTCAGCGGCATCGAAGTGGCCAGCGCGGCGGCGACCTCGAGCCAGGTGACCGAGGCACGCAGGATCTCCCCGGCGTCGATCTGCTGGGTCTTGGCGTAGATCTCCTCGTGCGGCATCGACTCGAAGTGCTCCATCGAGCTGATGTAGGTGGGGTCGGTGCCGGTCATCGGGGCAGCCTCGTTTCCACCGCGCGCAGCGCGGCCGCGTTGGCGGCGTCGGCTTCCTCGTAGAGTCCGGCGCTGATCAGGAACGCTTCCTTCATGCGGTAGGCGGCCTCGATGTAGTGATCGAGCAGCGCCGCGGCGTCGCGCGCCTTGTGGCCGAATCCGGCCTGCAGTTGCTGCGCGGAGACGAAACCGCCGAATCCTTGCGTGTCGGCTACGGATTCGAGGCGTTGCTGCAGGTAGATCAGCCGGTCGGCCTGGTTGTCGTAGATCTCGGCGCACCGCCGCGCCGCGTCCGGATCGAACTTGACGGTGCCTGCTTGCGCTTCCTGCTTGAACCGCGCTATATCGGCTCGGCTGGTCTCGATCGTCATGCGCACCCCCCGGGGATCGGTCGGTTGGCTTCAGCTTAATGGGCGCAGCCGGACGGAGTCCGCCCAAAGCCCGCGCGCGGCGCTCACCTCGCCTGTGCCGGAATGCGTTTCTGCAGTTGGGCGGCGATCTGCTCGGGTGAGGCGGGCACGATGTGCACCGTGTCGTCCGCCTTGATCAGGTAGCGCCCGTCGCCCTGCACATCGATCCAGGTGTAGTGGATCGGCGTGACCGGTTCGTCCCGATCGAGCCGAGCTTCGATGCGTAGGTGTCCCTCGGCGGTGTGCGGTTTGAGCAGCAGCCTGCGGATGGGGTTCGCGGCGGGCTGGGTGGCGACGACGGTCTCGGTGTCGCGGACCGCGGCGGCGCTCGCGGCGCGGGCGGGTTCGCGTCCGGCGGGTGTCTTCGGCAGCAGCGTGGCGATGCGGCTGCCGAGCTTGCTCGCGTGTCCGATCGAGATGCGCACCCGGCCGCCGAAATCGGGACGGGCGCCGGGTTCCTGGATGGCGAGGACAGCGCGGTCGTACACCGCGCAGGCCAGCAGCCGCAGCTCGCTGTTCGGGGTGCGCGCGCCGCCGATGGCGACGATCCTGGTGTGCGGTTCGGTGAGTATCCGCAGGCAGGCGGACAGGTCGGGGTCCGCGCCGAGCGGCAGGCGCCGATTCAGCTGAGCCCGCAGCGCCTCGGCCTCGTGCTCGGTGCGCGGCGTCTCCAGGATGCGCAGCGGGTACGGGTGGCGATCCACTTGCGTTTCCCGCCAGATGTGGGCGAACTCGTCCGGGGTGAACGTCCAACCCACGCCGAATCACTCCTCACCGAACCCACCGAACTGCCCGCAGCATATCGGTGTCCCTGGCCGCGCGACGAACTGTTCGAGAACTGGTACCACTGGATCAGGGGCTAACGCCGCGGCGACAACTCGGATATACCCAGACGAACCCTTGGTTCTCGCGCGGCCGTACGCGGGCCTGGAGCGCCCGGCTCCGACGCGTCGATCAGGGGTGATGGGAGAGATGCCGTGCAGGTACTCGGGACGTGGGACCAACCGGCGACGATCGCCGCGCTGGCGGGCGGCAAGGCGCGGGGATTGCACGTCGTGCACAACGGAGGCTTCCGTGTTCCCGAGTGGGTCGCGCTCGGCACCGACGCGTTCGAGCGCTTTCTCGCCGAACACGGGCTGGCCGAGCGAGTTTCCGCGCTCCGGAATACGAACGATCCAGACCGGGCACTGGCGTTGGCCGCCGACCTGCGCGCCGCGATCGCATCCGCACCGCTGCCCGCCGACCTGCGCGAACTCGTTGCCGACGGATACGAGAGGATCGGCGGCGGTCCGATCGCCGTACGCTCCTCGACGCTGGTCGAAGACGGCGCCGAGCACTCCTACGCGGGACAGTTCGACTCCTTTCTCAACGTCAACGGCGTCGCGGCGGTCGCCGACCGCGTGCGGGACTGCTGGGCCTCGGCATTCTCCGAGCGGTCGATACGGTACGCCTTCGCGCGGTCGCGTCCGGTCGGCGGCGCGCCGGGCGTTGTGCTGCAACGGCTGGTGGCCGCCCGGGCCAGCGGCGTGCTGTTCACCGCCGATCCCAGCACGGGCGCGTCCGACAGACTGGTGATCAGCGCGGTGTACGGGCTCGGCGAGGGTCTGGTGTCGGGTGCGGTGGACGCGGACACCGTCACCGTCGACAAAGCGACCGGCGCCGTGCTCGACACGATCGTCGGGGACAAGGACAGCAGCTACACCCCCGCCGCAGGGCAGGGCTACGAGGTCGGCGAAGTGGCGGCGGCCTTGCGCGAACGCGCCGTGCTCGCCGACGACGAGATCGCCGAACTGGTCGAACTCGGCCGCAAGATCGAAATAGTCTGCGGCGCACCGCAAGACATCGAGTGGGCGCTGGACGACATGGGACTGTGGATACTTCAGTCCCGCCCGATCACCACCGAGGTGGCGCCCGCCGGGCCGACCGACGCGTTGTTGCGCGGCGCCGGTGAGACGCTCGCGCCGGGCGAACTGCGAATCTGGGACAACTCCAACATCATCGAGAGCTTCAGCGGCATCACCTCCCCGCTGACGTACACCACCGCGGCGGGCATCTACGGTCGCGTGTACCGCGGCTACGCCGCCTCCCTGCGCGTGCCGCCCGCGCAGCTGCGCCAGACCGACGCGTGGACTCCGGTGCTGCTCGGCTGGTTTCACGGCCGCGTGTACTACAACCTGCTGCACTGGTATCGGATGGTGGGTATCGCGCCGGGCTATCCGCTCAACCGCCGGGTGCTGGAGGCCGCGCTCGGCGTCGCCGAGCCGCTCGCCGACGACATCGCGAAGACATTGCGGCCCTTCACCTTCCGCAACCCGCTGACGCGGCTGCGGTCCCGCGCGGTGACCACGGCCACCTACCTGCGGCGGCTGTTCGGCATCGACGCGATGGTCGAGGATTTCCTCGCCGACTTCTACCGCGTCTACGACGAGTACGACGGACTCGACTACACGTCGCTCACCGGCGAACAGGCCTATGCCGCGTACCGCACGGTCGATCGCGATCTAGTCGAACGCTGGGGGCCGCTGATGGTGCTCGACGCGATCCTGCTGACCTGCACCGGCTTGCTCTACGCACTGACCAAGGCACTGCTGCCGAACGCGCCGGAGTGGTTCCTCTACGCGGTCGTCGGCCCCGGCGCCGACGTCGAATCGGCCGAGCCCGCCCGCGCGATGACCGCGCTCGCCAAGACCGTGCGCGCGGATGCGGAGCTGACGGCGCTGGTGTACTCGACCCCGCCGGACCGGCTGTACGACGCCCTCGCCGACCATCCGAAGTTCCGCGCCGAGGTAGACGCCTACCTGGACAGCTACGGCTACCGCAGCCTGGACGAACTGAAGCTCGAGACGCCGGACCTGCGGGAGGACCCGTCGGGTCTGTTCATCATGCTGCGCAGCGCGCTCGGCCGGGTGCACGAGCAGGAAACACCGTCCGATCGGCGCGACGAGGCCGAGGCCTACCTCGACGCGCACCTGCGCGGCCCGCGCCGCCGTGTCTATGAACGCCTGCGCGCCAAGGTTTCCCGGTGCGCCGCGCACCGCGAGCGCCTGCGGTTCTGCCGTACCAGGGCCTTCGGCATGGTGAAGCGGATGATCCGGGCGATGGGCCGGGATCTCGTGGAGCGCGGCGTGCTCGACGAGTTCGCCGACGTTTTTTACCTGACCGTGGACGAACTGCGCGGCTGTTACGAGGGCGCCGACACCGAGCCGCTGCGCGCGCTGGTCGCCACGCGCAAGGCACAGCGCGCCGCCGACGCCGATCTGGTCGCGCCCGCCCGGTTCGTCACCCGTGGCGGGGCGTTCGGGCGCGCGGAGCTTGCCGCGCAGGGCTGGGTGCCGGTCGGCGAGACGCCCGCGGCGACCGTGGGCACCGTGCTCGGCGGCACCCCGTCGGCGGCGGGGATCGTGGAGGGCGAGGCGGTGGTCGTCAGCGAGCCGAGCGATGTCGCGGGCGGCATTCTGGTGGCCTACCGCACCGACCCGGGGTGGGTCGCGGCGCTGCCCTCGGCGTCCGCACTGGTGATCGAACGCGGTAGCCCGCTCACGCACGTGGCGATCGTGGCCCGCGAGCTCGGGGTGCCGACGGTCGTTCAGGTCAAGGACGTCACGAGGAAAGTACGGACCAGTATGCGGATTCGGGTGGACGGAACGGCCGGAACGGTTACTGTGCTGTCCGAAGGAGTTGACCGCGATGGCACCTGACAAAGACGTTGCGGCCGTGCGAGATTGGCTCCTGCGTCCGGCGCGGGAGACCGGCATTCACCTGGCCGACGAGGGCGACGGCTGGGATTTCCGCAGCTATCGGGAACTGGCCGAGCAGTCCTGGTCCATCGCCGCACTGATGCGCGAGCACGGGCTCGCAGGCGGCGAGGGCGCGTGCGTCGTCATGCCCACCGGATTCGCCTGTACCGCGGCCTTCTACGCGGTGTGGGCTTGCGGCGGGGTGTTCACCCCCATCGCGCCGCCCATGTTCGGCGACCTCGACCAGATCGTCGCGCATATCGCCGCGATCCTGACCGCCGCCGCGCCGCGGCTGGTGGTCACCGCACCGGAATTCGAGGACCTGGTACGCCGGGCGGCGGTGGCGGCCGGTCGGCGCGACGAGCCGTTGGTGATCGGCGCCGAGTTGCCGCAGCCGCCCGCCGAACGCGACCTCGGCGCGCCCGCGGATTGCGCTCTGCTGCAATTCACCTCCGGTTCGACGGGGACGCCGCGTGGTGTGCGGGTCAGCTGGCGCAACCTGGCCAACAACATCGCCATGATCTCGGGGCTCATCGATTGGCGTCCCGGCGAGGCCATGGTGTCGTGGTTGCCGCTCTATCACGACATGGGCCTGGTCGGCGCGTTCCTGACGACCGTGACGAACCAGGGCGATCTCTACCTGATGCGGCCGGACCAGTTCGTCCGCGACCCGGCGCGCTGGCTGCGCGCGATGGCCTCGGCCCAGCACTCGCCGTCGCCCTCGTTCGCGCTGGGCTATGTGGCGCACCGGGTTCCGCCGGAGGAGATCGCCGAGCTGGACCTGTCCGGCTGGCGCACCCTTGCCGTCGGTTCCGAGCCGGTGGAGGTCGCCGATCTCCAGGCGTTCGCCGAACTCACCGGGCCACGCGGTTTCTCGATGGATGCCTACACGCTTGCCTACGGCTTGGCCGAGGCGACGCTGATGGTGACGTCCTCGGCGCGACGGCGGCCGATCACGGCGCTGCGGCTGGACACGCCGAACCTGCGCTTCGGTCATCCGGTCGGGGTGCTGGCCGAGGCGCGTCTGGACGACACCCACCGCGTCGACGGTGCGGGCTGGATCACCGGACTCGGCTACTCGACTCCGGAATCGACCGTCCGCGCCGTCGACGAAGCGGGGCGCGAGCTGCCCGACGGGGTGCTGGGCGAACTGGTGGTCGTCGGCGATTCGGTCGCGATGGGCTACACCGGCGACGACGACGGCGGCGCGACCCAGATCGTGAACGGCGAGCTCTACACCGGAGACGCCGGATTCCTGTACCGCGGCGAGGTTTTCGTGCTCGGCAGGATGGGCTCCAGCCTCAAGGTGCGCGGCCGCTCGGTGTTCATGGAAGACATCGAATCCCGCGTGGCCGGTGAGACCGGCATGACCAAAGGCAAATTGGCCGCCGTCGCGCTGACCGAAGTAGGCGCGCCGGGCATCGCGCTGTTCGCTGAAGTGCCGCCCGGTGCGTGGATCGCACAGGCGCGCAGAGTGATACGCGGCGAGCTCGGTCCGGCCGCCGCGATCACCATCGTCACCGGCCCGCGCGGGACCATCCGCCGCACGTCCAGCGGCAAGCCGCGCCGCCGCCACCTGTGGCGGCTGTTCCGGGACGGCGGACTCGCCGGGGTGCAGGTGCACGAGGCGGACGGAACAACCGCGCTGACCGCCGGTTCGAACACGGCGGAGACGGGCGGACAGGCTCTCGCAGTTACCGAGGCTCGGCCCGCCACAGAAGCGGACAGCCGGGAGCAGGTGGGTATGGGCGACCCTCTCGCGGTGCCCGCGCCCATTGGCCAGGGCTCGGGCGACGCGGTCTCCTCGGGAGGCGGCCCGGTGGCCCCGAGCGACCCTGTCGCGGTGCCCTGTCGCCTTGGCCACAGCTCGGGTGCCGACGCGGTGGCGGCCGGCGGAGATGGGGTGTTGCCGGTTGACGCGATGGGGTTGAGCGGTTTACAACGCATCGAGCCGGAACCGGTTGCCGCCGACGGCCAATTCCCAGGCACCCCGGTGCTGGACGAGTCGCGACCGACGATGTCGCCCCGAGCCGGGAGGGTGGAAAGCATTCGCCCGGTGGCGTCCGCCGCACCGGCGCCCGCCCTGCCGACAGAGCGCATGCGTCAACTCCTCGACGCTGCGCTGGAAAGTGTCGCGCTTCCCATAGATTCGGCGGTCCTGTTCGAAGGTTCCCTCGCGGAGGGCTTCGGTAACGAAGGTTCCGATGTGGACTTCCTCGCGGTCGTCCCCGGCGCCGAGGAACTCCCGACCCTGCCGACGGTCCTGTTCATCGACGGGCGCCGGGTCGAGATTCGCACCCGCTCCATCGCCCAGCTGGGGCGTCAGATGAAGCGGGCGGCCGAAGGTGAGTCCGCCGGGCTGGACGAGGACCTGCTCAACCGCTGCCAGCGCTTCCTGCGCGCCACCGTGGTCCGGCCCGGCGCGGTGGACATCGACGGTTTGCGCGCCCTCCTCCCGCACGACGACTTCCGAATCCGTATGTCGGAATGGTGGACGGCCCGCGCGGTGCAGGCGCTGCGCTACGCGGTGGCGCTGCGCGCGCTGCGTGCGTCCGACGAGGCGAGCGAGTGGGCGCGCGACGGACTACTGCAAGCCGTGAAGGCGTGGGCGGCCCGGCGTGGTGAGACCTATCTCGAGACCAAATGGCTACCGCGGCAACTCGATCGGATCGGCCGTCACGAATTCATCGACCGGTATCGGGAGCTGAGCGACCCAGCGACGTGGAATTTCGAAAAAGACACCACCTGGCAACAGCTTTGGCACCTGGTGGCCGATCTCGGCATCGAAGACACGACCGACGACCCACACCGCATCCTGTTCGCCCGCCGCCCAGCCGTGACGACTTGGATAATCGGCGGCCGCATCCACGTCGTGCGCGACGACCGAGACGTCTTCGCGCTCTCCGACACCGCCGCCCGCGCCTGGCGTTCGGTGGTCTTCAAACACTCCGTGCGCGACGTGCTCGCCCGCGCACCGCGCGACATCGCCACGGAGCTGGCGGAATTCGTGCGCCTCGGACTCGTCGGCTTGCAGTGGCGGGACGCGGGCCCGATCGAACCCGCGCTCGCCATGTGCAAGCCCGCAGCGTCTTACACGCCGGTGCCGAGCGCGCACAGCCCCGCGCTCGGTCTGACCGGCGCGGCCCGCGACGACGCGATCGCGACCCTCTCGCCACTGCCCGCGCGCCGCTTCACCGAGTGCGCGCTGCACCTGGTCTGGTCGAACATCGTGCTGGAGAACGCCAGGGAGGACCTGGCGGGGGCGGTCAAGAACGGCCAAGGTGGTGTCGCCGACATCGCCGCGCACCGGTTGATCGCCATGGCGGTGCGAGTCCTGCTGTCCGCTTTCGGTATCCATCCGCTGCCCCCCGATGTGGCGCCGTCCGCAACGGTCGCGCGACTGATGCCGCCCGGCGCACGGCGGCGTACGGAAGTGCTCGCGCAGCTGGATGCCGCACGCGGCGTGCGGTTCTCGGAACTGCTGGGCCACGGCGGCGATACCCTCGCCGGGCTCGCGGTCCTCGACGATTTCGTCACCCTGGTGCGCACCGTCGCGGGCGGCGCCGACGCGGCGCTCGTCTTCCCCGCCTCGTTCGACTCGCGCGAGCAGTGGCGGCGCACCCTGGCGATCGGCTACGACTGGCTGCGCCTGGCCGCCTACCTCGACACCGACCTGCCGCTGGACGAGGCCCGCGACCTGCTCAGCACCGGCGGCCACCAGCCCCATCTCCGGGAAAGCGAACCGTCATGACCGCCGCCGCCGACACCACCCTCGCCGCCCGGGTTCGGCGCCTCGTCCGGGCCATGGCGCCGGAACCGCCCGCCGAGCTGGCCGACGAGCACCGCCTCGTGGAGGATCTCGGCTTCGACTCGCTGCGCCTGATGGAGCTGACCGTGGCGCTCGAGCGGGCATTCGAGCTGCCGAGGCAACGGCCGGAGGACCTGGTCGGAGTTCGCCGGGTCGGCGAGGTGATAGCGCTGGTCGGCAACGGCACGCGGGGGAGCGATCATGTGTGAGCGAGAGACCGTGCTGGTCACCGGCGCGACCGGCCTGGTCGGCGCGGAAGTGGTCGCTCGGTTGTCCGCGGCTAGCAGGCCCGTCGCCGCGGTGCTGCACAGCAACGCCGACATCGTCCGCAACGACGGCACGGTGCTGGAGGCGGGCACGCCCGTGGCGGGCGACATCCGCCGCCCCGGATTCGGCCTCTCGGCGCGCGACGGCGAAGACCTCGCCGAGCGGGTCGGTCTGATCGTGCACTGCGCCGCGACCACCGCATTCGACGCGTCCGACGCCGACTACGCCGAACTCAACGTGCGCGGCACCGAGCACGCGATCGCGCTCGCGCTGGCGTGGGATGTGCCGCTGGTGCATGTCAGCACCGCCTACGTGTGCGGAATGCGCGGCGGCACGATCGGCGAAGACGAACTCGACGCAGGCCAGTCGTTCGGAAACCGCTACGAGCGCAGCAAGTTCCGCGCCGAACAGCTCGTGCACGCGGCGGCCGAACGTGGCTTGCGGTGGGCCATCGTGCGGCCCGGCATCGTCACCGGACACTCGGCCACCGGCGAGATCCGCGAATACAAGAACCTGTACACCGTCGTGAAGTCGATGGTCGAGGGCAAGCTGCGGACCCTGCCCGGCCGCTACGACGCAACCCTCGCGCTGGCGCCGGTCGATCACGTGGCCGATGTGATCGCCGCGGCCGTCCTGGATTTCGACTCGGCGAACTTCCGCACGCTGCACGCGCTCGGTCGCGACGCGCTCTCGCTGCGGGAGGTGTCCGACGTGCTCGCCGAGTATCCGTCGTTCGAAGTGGCGACTTTCGTGCCGAAATCCACGTTCTCCGAAGCGGATCTGGATCCGGTCGAGCGCGAGTACTACCGCCGGATCGGCACGCTCTACACCAGCTATTTCGAGCGCCGTCTCGACTTCGACACCACCCGTGCCGAGATACTGCTCGGCCGCCCGTCGCCGCCCACCGGCAAGGAGTACCTGCGCTCGCTGCTGGACTACTGCCTGGAATCCGGTTACCTCGGCGTGCCGCTGCCCTCGATCGAGGAAGTTCTGGCCGCCAACGGTTTCGACGGGGCGATCCGATGACGGCGATGCCGGCGGAACAGGGTGGCGCGTCGCTGCACGCGCTGCTGGACTGCCTGACACCCGCCGCGGCGAAGATCGACGCCTACGCGGACGACACCTACGTGCAGGAGGCCGTCGACCAGCTCGAGCGGCTCGGCATCGATCCCGTCGCTTTCGCCAGGCAGCATTCGCTGTTGCTGCTGAAGCCGGACGCGATCGTGGCGCGCGCGGTCGAGCCCACGCTGCAATGGTTGCCCGCCAACGGCTTTCGCGTGGTAGCCGCGCACCGGATGCGAGTGAACCGGCACCTGGTGCGCGCGCTGTGGTACTTCGCGTGGAACATCGCCTCGCCGGAGCGCAGGCGCCTCGCCGACCTGCTCGTCGACATCTCCGACGTACTGGTGCTCGTCGTGCACGGCGCCGACGACACGCTGCCCGTGCCGATCCGCCTGACCGAGGCCAAGGGCGCCACCGACCCGCGCAAGCGCAAGCCTGGCGAACTGCGCTACCTGCTCGGCAGGCACAACTTCTTGCTGAACCTGGTGCACTCGCCCGACGATCCGGCCGACGTGCTCCGCGAACTGGCCATCTACTTCGACGAGCACACCCGCGCCGACCTGCTCGCGCAGGTGACGGCCGGGCTGGATCGCACGGCGGCGGTCAGTGCGTTGGCCGCCGACCTGTACGCGCGGGTCCCGGCGCGCAGCTTCGACCGGGACGACGCGCTGCGCACCGTCCTGGCCGACTTGCGCCGCGCCGGAATCGACGCGGCCGAGGACGCGGACGGCGCGCGGCTCCTGTATTCGGCGTGGGCCGCGGGCGCGGAGCTGGATCCCTGGTCGGTCCTGGTGCTCGGGTCGTATGTGCTTCCGATGCGGGTCGGTACGGGACCGCAGACGCTGCCGCCGGTGGCCGCGCGAGAATGGTTGGAGGGCCGATCGTGACAACACACGCGGCAGTCGAGAAGACCGCCACGCACAACCGCACCGTTCCCAGGCAGTTGGCGCACCGCTGCGCGGTCTCGGAGGTGTTCGTCACCTCGCTGGACACCATCGGGCCCGACACGTTCCTGGTCGGCGCCCAGCTGCCGCGCATGCACGCCTATTACGGCGACCACGCCGGATCGCTCGGTCTACGCCACGATCCGCTGCTGGTGATGGAGGCCGCGCGGCAGGCGGCGATCTCGCTGACCCACGAGTTCTACGGTGTGCCAGCGGATATGGCGTTCATCGTGCGAACGTTCAACGGCACCGGCTCGGACACCCCGGCGTGGGAGACCGGCATCGCCCCCGCCGATCTGGTGATGCACGTGCGGGTTCCGCGCAGGCACCGCCGCGGAGAGACGCTCCACGGCCTGGACATGGTGCTGGAAATATTCTCCGGCGGCGAGGCGATGCTCACCGTCGACGGTTCCTTCTCCTGGACAACGCCGCGGCAGTGGACCGGGTTGCGGGATCAGTTCCGGGAAAGCCTGGGACTCGGTGCTTTCCACGGCGCCGCGGCACTCGGCGAGCGTGCCGAGGCGGCGGCGGTCGGCCGCGAGAACTGGCGCAATGTCGTGATCGCGCCGCCGGACACGGACGGTCGCGTCACTCGTGCCGCACTGGTCCCCGACCTGTCCCACCCTTTCCTGTTCGATCACCAGCTCGACCACGTGCCCGGCAGCTTGCTGATCGAGGCGTGCAGGCAGACCGCGCTGAGCATGGTGCTGCGCGATCTGCCCCGATTGGTCTGCGTGGCAAGCACCTTCGACCGGTTCGTGGAACTGGATCTGCCCGCCGAGTGCGTCGTCGAGATCACCGAACCCGGACTCGACACCACCGTCGTGCACTGCGAGATCCACCAGGCGGGCGCCGTCGCGGCCCGCGTAGATCTCGAATTCGACGTGGACGCTCTGGATTCCGAGACCATCGCCGACGCCCGATGAACGCCGCCTCGATGAACGCCGCCGAACTGCTCCGTACGACCCGCGCGTTCCGCAGACGGCTCGATCTCAGCCGCACCGTCGACCGCGCGGAGCTGCTGGACTGCCTCGACACCGCCGTGCACGCGCCGAGCGGCACCAACCGCCAACCGTGGCGCTTCCTGGTCGTGCGGGACCAGAGCAGCCGGCAGCAGATCGCGGAGTACTACCGCAAGGGTTTCGCGGCCTATCTGTCCGCTCGCACACCCCGACCCGATCAGCTCGGCGATCTCGCCTCCGGCCGGTATCTGGCCGAGCGCATGCACGAGGTGCCCGCGCTGGTGCTGGTCTGCTCGCTCGGCCGCCCGCCCGCGACCGGTTCGGCCCTGCACCTGGCCAGCTTCTACGGTTCGATCTATCCGGCTGTCTGGAGTTTCCTGCTCGCCCTGCACGAGCGGGGGCTCGGCGGCACCATGACGACCGCTCACCTGGCCTACGAGCGCGAGGTGGCCGAGCTGCTCGGGATTCCGTTCGACGAGGTCACCCAGGTCGCGCTGGTTCCGGTCGCGCGCCTGCGTCCGGGCCCTACGAAGGAGACGCCGCGTCGGCTGCCCGCCGCCGAGGTCACCGCGTGGGACCGGTGGGGCGGGCATGAGTAGCGACGTGCGGTCCCCGAGCCCGCTCGGCTCCGCGCGGCGCGTCGCGCGCTTCACCGCCGTCATGTACAAGCCACACTATCTGCTGTACGGCATTCTCTTCGTGCTCGCCCTCGAGGGCACGGCCGCCCTTGTGTCCCAACCGGATACACCGTGGCGGCCGGGCTCGGCCACCGTGCTTCGCATCGTCGTCGTCGCCTTCGTGCTGCTGTATCTGCGGATGGTCGACGAGCAGAAGGACCTGGACTACGACCGCGTGCACAATCCGGACCGACCGCTGGTCACCGGCGCGGTGAGCGCGGGTGAGTTGCGCGCGGCCATGGGCGTGATCGCGGTGGGGGCGATCGGCGCGAGCCTGGGTCTGTCGGTGTCCTCCGCCGTGGCGATCGCGGTGGTGTTGGCGTACGGGGTGTTCCTGTGGGCCTTGGAGCGGCGCTCGGCCGCTGTGCGCGACGACATTCTGCTCAATCTCGTTGTCACGTATCCGGTTCAACTGTTGGTGGCCGCATATGTCCTCGTTTCGGCGAGCGACACCGGGGAAGTCGCCGCCGGATGGCAGACCGCCGCTGTCGTGGCGATCTTCGCGGCAGCGTTTCTGCAATTCGAGTTCGCGCGCAAGACCGCGCGGGAACGGCGTCCGGGTGAGCACCTGTATTCGAATCGGCTGGGTGTCGCGGGAAGTATCGCCGCGATTCTCGGATTCGCCGTGCTCGCCGTGGCGGTCGAGCTCGCGGTGGTCCGACCGTGGGAGTACAGCGGCTGGCGGTCCATGATCACGTGGATACCTCTGGCGCTGTTGTCGATTCCGGTCTACGGGGAGTGGCGGTTCCTGCGATCGGACGAACCGGATCACCCGGTCCTGCCCGCCGTCGGTTTCGTTCTCGCCCTGTACGTCGCGCTCATCGCCCAGGCGTTGCTCTGCACAACCTAGCTATCGATCGGCCGGGCATGCTTCGAGGATGTTGTCGGGAGACACCGTCGGCACGACGCGCAGCAAAGTGAATCCATTACGCGCCAGCAACTCTCGGTACTCCGACTCGGTGCGCTCGCGTCCGCCCGCGTTGACCAGCATCTCGAGGTCGATGTACTTGCCGGGATGCGGCCTGTTGTGTTCGGGCAGTACCAGTTCGACCAGCAACAGCCGGGAGTCGGGCGGCATGGCGGTGCGCAGGGTGCGCAGGATCCGGTCCGCCTCGTCCTCCGGCCAGTCGTGGATGATGTGTTTGAGCAGGTACGCGTCGCCGCCTTCCGGCACGGCATCGAAGAACGAGCCGGCCGTGACGGAGCAGCGGTCGGTCACGCCGCGCTCGGCCAGGTACGGCGCGGCGTCCGCGACGACCTCGGGCAGATCGAACAGGACGCCGCGGGAGCGCGGTGCGCGGCACAGGATCTCGGCGAGCAGGCTACCGTGGCCGCCGCCGACGTCGACGACGGTGTCGTAGCGCGCGAAATCGTATGCGGCCAAGAGCGGTTCGAGCGCGAGCGTGCTGATGCTGGTCATCGCGTTGTCGAACAGTTCGCCGAGCTCGCGGTCGGACTGCACGTAGTCGAAGAACGGCATCCCGTCCAGCGCCGGGCCGACCGGCAGGCCGGTGCGCACCGCGTCGGTGAGATGCGACCAGTGCGCGCGGTGCTGGGCGGAACCGAAGAACAGGAACGCGTCGCGCAGCGAGACCGGGGCGTCCTTGCGCAGCGCCCGCGCCTGCGGGGTCAGCCGATAGGCGCCGTCGCGCCGCCTTGCGAAGATGCCGTGGCTGATCAGCAGCCGCAGGAGCCGGTGCAGCGCGTCCTCGTCGGCGCCCACCGCGGCGGCCAGCTCCGCACCCTGCCGCGGACCGCGGGCGAGCTCGTCGGCGATGCCGAGCTCGGCGGCCGTCGCGATGGCCTGCGCCAGCCAGCCGGAGGTCATCATCTCCATCAGCGCGATATGGCCGGGAACCAGTTTTCGGTGCAGTACGGCGAGCGCGCCCCGGAAGCGGTCGACCGCGCGCAGCAGGGGGAGCGGTGGCATCGTGGGTCGTCCGGAGGCCATGAGCGGTCCATTCCGTCGGTCGGTCGTCGGCACACACTTGTCGAGCAGGGTACGTCGCACGCCCGGGCATCCGATGGAGAAGCGCGGGTAGATGCCCGGAAACGGCGCCTTCACCTGCGGTGCAGAACCACCGGCAGCTCGGCGGGCGAAGGGACGAAATCGAGGGTGGTCGGCCGCACCCGGTAGCCCGGATCCGGTTCCGGCCGCCAGCGGGCGAACAGCGCCGCCGTCGCGAGGGTGATCGTCATGACGGCGAAGTTGTTGCCCGGACAGTGCCGCGCTCCCACGCCGAACGGCAGGATCGCCTTCTTGTCGATCTCCTCGACCCGTCCGGCGAACCACCGGTCCGGATCGAAGGTCTCCGGTGCGGGGTAGTAGCGCTCGGTGTGGTGCACCAGGTACGGGCTGTAGACCACCATCGCGCCGTCGGGCAGGGTGACGCCGCCGATGGTGACCGGGCCGTCCGCGGTCTGCGTGCTGACCCACGGCCCCCAGAACCGCAGCGTCTCCAGCACCACGAGCCGCAAGTAGGGCAGAGCGACGAGGTGATCCGGCCGGACCGGCCCGGCGGCGACGAAATCGTCCAGTTCCCTGCGCAATTCGTCACCGATGTCTTGATTGCGCATGGTCTCGTGCCAGACCCAGGTCATGATCGAGGCCGTCGAGCCGACGCCCGCCGCCAGCATCAGGATGAGCTCGTCGACGATCTCCTCGTCGGACAGGCGCGCGCCGGTCTCCGGATCGGTGTGCCGGACGAGGGCGGAGAGCACGTCGTGGAAATCCCGGTCCGACTTGCGATATTCGGCGACGACGGCGGCGATCTGCCCGCGCAGCGCGGCGGATTTCGCGGCGAAGCGGCGATTCGCGACCACGCGCAGCCGCCGTACGGCTCGAGGCAACGCGGCCCGCTGGATCACCTGTCCGAGCAGCCACGGAACATTCGCGCGCACTTCGCGTTTCGCCTCCGCGCCGAAATCGGCGGTGAACAGGGTGGCCGAGATGGTGTCCAAGACCAGCCGGTGCGCCTCGTCGACCAGATTCAGCGGACGGTCCGCGGGCAGCGCGTCGGCCCACGCATTGGCCAGATCCGCGGCCACAACGGTGTATTCGGCCAGCCTGCGCTGGCGCAGCGCCGGGGCGATCATGCGGCGGCGCAGCTCGTGCGGTGTCCCGCTGAGCACATTCGAAGCGCCGCGAATCACCTCGTGCATCGCCTCACGCAGCTCTTCGCGATGGAACGACCCGGCTTCGCCGAAGCCGACCTCGCGGATCAGCTCGGGTGTGGTCAGCACGTAGGCCGGGCGCGGCCCGAGATAGATGCGCACGATCGGGCCGATCTCGGCCAGGGAGGCGACGAACGGCAGTGCGCCGCGCAGCGCGGCGAGGCTGTGGCCGAGCAGCGGGAGCCTGCCCGGCGCGGTCGGGATGCCGTCGAGCGAGGCGGCGCCATCGTCGCTCCGAGCGGCCGTCAGCTCGGTGTACTCGGCGGTCACCTGCGCGATCAACCGGGATTGTCGAGCCGTATCCGCGTGGTCGCTCAGTGCCTTTCGCATCGGGATCAGCTGCGCCGGATCGGCGGCCAGATCGCGCAGCGCCGCGGCGATCGAAGCGACCGAAGGGTCACGGGTGCGGAGACCGCCGCCCTGCGGCACCGTCTCCGCGAGATCGGGGTCGCAGTACACCACGGGCAGCCCCATGGCCACGGCTTCCAGCAGCGCCATGCCTTGGGTGTCGAATCCCACGGAGGGGAACAGCAATACGTCGTGCGCCGCCATCGCGGTGAGGCAGTCGAGTTGGGGAACGCCGCCGTGCAGGCGTACCCGGTCCGCGAGGTCGCCCGCCTCGATCGCCGCGCGGGCCGCCGCCTCCTGATCGCCGCTTCCGTACACGTCCAGCGTGCAGCCCGGTGTCCTGCGGACGGCCTCGATCGCCTCCAGGATCCGCTTCTCCGGCGACAGACGCGCGCACCACAGCACGCGCAGCGGGCCTGCCGTTTCCGGCGTGAAATCAGCCGCGCTGCCACGTGGTTTCGCGTCATCGGCCGTTGCCGTAGCGGTTGCGGCACGTGCCCTGTCGAGCAGTTCGTCGTCGATGCCGTTGGAGATCACCCGAATCGGGCGGTCCAGCCCGTGCGCGCGGAAGCGGTCGGCGAAGTGTTCGGTGGGCACGATCACCCGGTCGGCGGCGCGCGCGTGGTTCACCATCGTGTGCCAGGCTTGCCGCGCGGCCCGTGACTCTCCGTTGTGCGACAGCGACTTCCGGTGCGGAACGAAACGCCCGTGCAGCAGGCGCACGGCGAGCGCGGACAGGTACGGCGCCGGCGAGGTGTGCTGGATGAACGCGTCGTCGCGACTGTGCACCGTCTGCACGACCGGAATGCCGTGGCGGCGCGCGGCGCGCAGACCGGCGATCGCGACGCCGTAGGTGGTCTGCACGTGCACGATGTCGATCGGGCCGCGGTCGGCGAAGGCCGCGTCGATGCGGCGGGCGTTGTCCGGCGTCGGCAGCACCATTGCGAATCCGTTGACCCGCACGCCCGTGAGTGCCGAAAGGACCACGAGGTCCGGGTCGGGTTCGGTAGATTCCGGCGTGGGCGCGGCGAACACCGTGACCCGGTGACCGGCCCGTTCCAGGCCGCGCCGCAAGGCGTTCACCGAAGTCTGGATCCCGCCGAGAGTAGCGGGATGGAAGTCGGTGAACAACGCGACGTGCATGGCCACCACCGTACGGACGCAGGAGGTCCGATGAGGGTAATTCCCGCCGAGTGCGCGGAGGCGACGGCATGAAAGTGGCGATACCGCTGACCGGCACCCGCGGAGATGTGCAGCCCGCGGTGGCCCTCGGACTGGAACTGCGCCGCCGCGGCCACGAGGTGACCGTCGGCGCACCGCCGAATCTGGTCGATTTCACCGCCCGCGCCGGACTGACCGCGACACCGTGCGGCCCGGACGTGCAGCAGTTGTACGCCTCCGACGAGGGCCAGCGCGCGCTGGCCGCGGGCAGCAGTTTCCGGCTGATGCAGCTGGTCGGCAAGCAGATGGCCGACTACGCCGAGCGGATGAACCGCGAGGTGATCGAGGTCTGCAGGGACGCCGATGTCATCGTCTCCACGTTGCTCACGGAGGATCGGGCCGCGTCGGTCGCCGAGGCGATAGGGGTGCCGATGGTGACGATGCACGGTTTTCCCGGCCGCAAGAACGGGGCGTATCCGTTCCCGGGGGCGCTGCCGCCGCACTGGCGTCCGCCCGCCGCGGTCAACCGCGCCACCTGGACGCTCGCCGAGAACCTGCGCCGCGTGGTGTTCCTGCGCTACCTCAACCAGTTGCGCCGCGAACTCGGTCTGCCCAGGTCGGCGGCGAGCCCGGCCGCGATGCTCGATCGCCGCGGCGTGCCGGAGGTGCAAATCTACGACCGCGCGCTGGTACCCGGTCTGGCCGAGGAGTGGGGTGAGCGCAGGCCGCTGGTCGGCTTCCTGCCGCTCGAGCGGTCGGCGCGCGAGGCGATCGGTGAACTCGCCGCTGATCACAGTGCGGTGCTGGCCTGGATCGCGGAGGGCGAGCCGCCGGTGTACTTCGGATTCGGCAGCATGCCCATCCGGGACACCCACGCGGTGCTGGCCATCGTCGAGCAGGTGTGCGGACGGCTCGGCAGGCGGGGGCTGGTGAGCGCGGGCTGGAGCGATCTAGACGCCGCGAACGCCGAGACCGGCCCGAACGTGCGGGTCGTCGGAGCGCTCGCGCACGACATCGTCTTCCCGCTGTGCGCCGCGGCCGTGCACCACGGCGGGATCGGCACCACCTTCGAGAGTCTGCGCGCGGGCTTGCCGACGCTGGTCTGCTCGGTGTCGTTCGATCAGCCGATGTGGGGCGGACAGGTCGAACGGCTCGGGGTCGGAGCGCATGTGCCGTTCCAGCGGCTGGACGCCGAGCGGCTGACCGAGGGCGTGCGGACGCTGCTCGCGCCGGAGACCGGTCAGCGGGCGAAAGGCTTAGCGGTGCAGCTGCATTCGAACTCGGACGCGACGCGGCATACGGCCGATATCGTCGAGCGTGCGGCGGAATGATCCCGTCCGCGTTGCGGCCGCCGCCGAGCCGCGCCACAGCTCGGGGCTGATGAGGCGGGCCATCGCGGATTGCGCTGTCATGTTCCGGCGCGCGGCGCGGCGCACCGTGCGCAGCCGCGACACCCTGGTGATCTCGCTGGCGCTGCCGATCCTGATCATGCTGCTGTTCGTGTACGTGTTCGGCGGAGCGATCCAGGTCGGCATGCCCTACCTGGACTATGTGCTGCCGGGAATCATTCTGCTGTGCACGGGTTTCGGCGCGTCCATCACGGCGACGGCCGTTTCGGCGGATATGGTGTCGGGAGCCGTGGCGAGATTTCGGACGCTGCCCGCCTTCCGGCAGGCGCTCCTGGCGGGGCACGCGGGCGAAGGGGTCGTCCGGAATCTCGCGGCCGTCGGCGTCGTGCTGGCGGTCGCCTTCGCGCTCGGGTTTCGTTCCCGCGCAGGGCTGTTCGACTGGATGGCGGCGTTCGGGGTGATCGCGCTGTTCGTGCACGCGGTCACCTGGATCGCGGTCGCGCTCGGCGTATTGGCGAAAAGCCCGGAGGCGGCAGGCGGTTTCACTTACGCGGTGATGTTCGTTCCCTACATCAGCAGCGCCTTCGTCCCGATCGGCACCATGCCGAGCTGGCTGCGCGGGTTCGCCGAGAACCAGCCCGCCACACCCGTGATCGGCACCGTGCGCGCCTTCCTCACGGTCGGCGGGGGAGGGCAGGCCGTCGCCGCGGTGCTGTGGTGTCTCGGGTTGACGCTTCTCGGATACATCGGCGCGGCGGCGCTCTACGCGCGGCGCTGAGTCAGGCGCCTTTGCCGGTGCGTTTGGCTTCCCGCTCGGCGGCGGTGGCCAGGTAGTCGCCGAGTTCGCGGCGCAGCGTCACATCGAGCGAACGGGCCAGGGTCGCGTGCACCGAGGTGGTGGCGAGCTCCCGCATCTTGTTCAACATCGTTGTGGTCTCGGCGATTTCGGAGCTCGTCTGCGGCAGCCAGCCCGGACCGTGCTCGTCGATGATGTGCTGCTTGGCGGCGGTGATCATGATGTGGGTGATGTCGTCGATCCGGTCGGCGACCTTGGCGTAGATTTCGATGAGCGTGCGCAGTTCCAGGCCGTACTCGTGCAGCTCGGCGAACGACGCCAGCAGGTGGGTGTCGGTGAACACCACGGTCTCGCCCTCGACGCGGACCAGCTTCATCTCGGTCAACCGGTCGACGAGGTCGGCGGACTCGGCGCCGAGCAGCGTGTCGATCAGCTCGCGCGGCACCTCGAAGGTCTCGGCCTTGGCCCACGACGCGGTGACGGCGTGTTGCAGCCCGAGCACCTCGGTCAGATCCTTGCCGGTCTCCCAGCTGGTGATGAAGTCGGCGATGTGCGCGGTGGTGAAGCCGCGCTGCAACAGCGCGTCGATCAGCCGCAACCGGTCCAGGTGCGCCTCGCCGTAGATGCTGGCGCGGCCGTCCTTGCCGATCGGCGGCGGCAGCAGGCCCCGCTCCTGGTACGCGCGCACGTTGCGGGTGGTGGTGCCCGCCGCGCGAGCCAGATCGTCGATCCGATACTCGGCCACCGCGCTCACCTCCTCGCCCGCCGCGGCGCATCGGACGGCCGCGACCTTGATCGTCGAAAGACCGAGTCTATCGAGACGAGCCCGGCGGCACCGGCGTGGGCGCGCGCCGGACTCGTGTCGTTCCGGCGGGTCGGACGGTGGTCCGTTACGAGACCGCCGCGATCCGCGCCGCCCGCGTGCTCGCGTCGGCCGACACCACGTGGTAGTCCTCGAGCCGCAGGCTGCGCAATTGGTTGACGTACTGCGTCGCGAAGCCGGGATACATGGTGGCGTTGAAACCGTCGTCGGTCAGATACCAGCTGTGGCAGCCGGAATTCCAGGTGGTCGCGGTGAGCCTGCGCTGGATGGTCTCGTTGTACCGGTCCTGGCGATCCCTGCGGACGTCGAGCATGCGCAGGTCGCGGTCCAGAATGGTGCCGATCGCCCGGACCAGGTAGTCGATCTGTGCCTCCATGTACACCAGCGCCGAGTTGTGGCCCGGTCCGGAGTTCGGTCCGAAGGTGAAGAACAGATTCGGATAGCCCGACACGGCGACGCTCTTGTAGGCGTACGCGCCGCGCGACCACTCCTCGGCGAGCACCCGGCCCTCGCGGCCGACGATCGGGATCGGGGTCCCGGCCTTGGACACCTCGAAACCGGTCGCGAAGACGATGCAATCCGCTTGGTGCTCAACCCCTTCCGCGGTACGGATGCCGTTCGGGGCGAGGCGCGCGATCGGCCAGGTGATCAGTTTGCAGTTGTCGCGCTGCAACGCCGGGTAGTAGTCGTCGGTCATCAGCAGGCGTTTGCACCCGGCGCGGAAGTCCGGCGTGAGCTGGCGGCGCAGCCAGGGATCGCGCACCTGCCGGTGCAGCTGGGCCCGTCCGACCAGCTCGACGACGCGGGTCAGCGGGGTGTTCCACACGACGCCGAGCGCCACCGACTCGTGTCCGTAGAACCACGCGCGCCTGGCCAGCGACTCCGCCGCGGGCACGTGCCGGTACAGACTCTTCGTGAGCGGGTTGGTCCGCCGGTTCACCCGGGGCAGCACCCACCCCGGCGTGCGCTGGAACACCTTGACCGAGGCCGCCTTCTCGACCAGCTCGGGAATGATCTGCACCGCGCTCGCGCCGGTGCCGACAACCGCGACCCGTTTGCCGGTGAAGTCGTAGTCGTGATCCCAACGGGCACTGTGGATCTTGTGCCCCTCGTAGGTCTCGATCCCGCGGATGTCGGGGAAGCCCGCATTGGACAGTGGTCCCGAGGCGAGCACGACGGCACGTGCCCGCACCGGAGCGGCGTTGCCCTCGATCGCGACGTCCCAGAGACCCGCGTCCTCGTCGAACGAGATTCCCGTTACGGTGCAACCGAATCGGACGTGCGGGCGTAGCCGATACCGCGCCGCCATCGACTCGATGTAGCCGAGGATCTCCGCGCTGCCCGAATAGGTCTGCGACCAGTTCGGGTTGGGCGCGAAGCTGTAGGAGTAGAGCCGCGACGGAATATCGCATGCCGCACCCGGATAGGTGTTGTCGCGCCAGGTGCCGCCGAGCGCGGTGCCGCGCTCCAGGATGGCGAAGTTCTCGATGCCGTGCTGCTTCAACCGGATCGCGGCGCCGATACCGGCGAAGCCGCCGCCGATCACCGCGACGTCGAGCGTCTGTGCGTTGGTCATGGCGTCGCCTCTCATGCGGCGGGCTCGTAGGTGATTTCCTTGGCCCAGGTGGGATCTCTGCGCAGCAACCGCTTCGGCACCCGCGCGGTGATCTTGACCAGGGCGTCGGCCAGCAGGTGATACGGGTGATCCCGGTTAACCACCCAGCCGCCGTGCATCTTCACGATCTGATACATGGGCAGCCTGCGCGCGAATTCGCTGCGCTCGCCCACGTTGCGGTAGCGCTCGAGCGCCTTGTAGAGCTTGTTCTCGTCGACGCCCATCGCGACGATGTTGTCGCGCATCTTGTTCAGCAGCGGCACATAGCTCAGCACGCCGATCAGGAAGGTCGGCTTGACCCAGCCGCCGACCAGCTCGATGAGCAGCTTGCGCATCTCGGCGTGTCCGAGCAGATCCATCACAGCGAAATCGACGGCCAGATGCCGGGATTCGTCGGCGTTGATCCGCTTGAACGCCTCCTGGCAGACCGGGTCCTCGATCTCGTCCATGATGAACTTCACCAACGCGCCGTCCAGCGCGACCTCGAGCATCGGGATCACCGTGCCGAGGAACGACAGCGACATGTCGTCGGAGTACTTGTCCAAGAAGTCGATGACCAGCTTGACGTTGACGTTCGGCTGCGGGATCTCGTCGCCCTCCAGCATGCCCCAGCGGCGCATCAGCGCCAGTTCGGCGTTGGCGTGCTTCTGTTCCTCGGCGTGGAAGTAGCGGTAGATCTCGCGCAGGGTCTCGGTGGGCGCCTTCTTGGCCATGGCGGCGAAACCGCGCGCGCCGACGTTCTCGATCCACATGAGGTCGGCCATGAACGGCTTCAGGCGGGCGTGCAGTTCCGGGGTGATGGTTTCGGCGCCGGGGCCGTCCCAGTCGATGTCGGCAAGGGCCCACTGGCGGTCCTTGATCTTGCGGAGCATGTCCTCGAAGTCCATAGCGATGGCGGCCATGTCAGACTCCTGTCCTGTCGGTGACCGCTGGGCGGTCGGGTGTGGTCGAATCGTCCTGCGGCAGCAGCCGTTCCAGCAGGCCGAGGACGAAGGTGTACTGCGCGGGGAAGTAGCGCTTGAGGCGCCAGACCAGGTGCGCGTCGAGTTGCGGCAGGACGTAGAGGCTGCCGCGATCGTTGGCGTCGAGGGTGACGCGTGCGACGTGTTCCGGGGTGAAACCGGTCCAGCGCATGAGGGTTTCGGCCAGCTTCTGGGACTGCGCGGTGATGCGACCGTCCTTGGCCACGTTGGTCTTGACGAAGGTTGGGCACAGCACGGTGACCGCGACCCCGCTGCCGCCCAGTTCGGCTGCCATGGTCTCGGACAGCGAGAGCACCGCCGCCTTGGACGTGTTGTAGACGGCCATGGACGGTGCGGCCGCGAAACCGGCAGCTGAGGCGACGTTGATGATGCCGCCGCGACCCGCCTCCCGCAGCATCGGCGTGAAGATCTCACAGCCGTGCACCACGCCCCACAGATTGATGCCGAGCGCCCATTCCCAGTCCGCGAAACCGATGGCTCCCACCGGCTTGCCGCCGATGCCGACGCCGGCGTTGTTGATCACCAGCGAGACCGGCTCGTCGAAGACGGACTCGGCGAAACGGGCGAGAACCTCCACGTCCGCGCGCCGGGAGACATCGCAGCGGAAGGTGTGCGCCGCGCCGGGCCTGGTGCGCTCGATGAGGGCGACCGTCTCCTCGGCACGCGCCTGGTCGATATCGGCGCAGATCACCCGACCGCCGCGGGCCGCGAGCTCGACCGCGAAGGCGCGGCCGATGCCGCTGCCCGCACCGGTCACCACGGCCCGTGCGCCATGACTGCGGCGCGTTCGAAGGCTCAGCGGCACAATTCTTTCCAACATCTCAGCTCACCTGTTCCACATCGGTGCGCGCGGCCGATGCCGCGCCGAGGAATTCGGCGGCCCGGCGCAGGGCCAGGTCGGCCTCCGGAACCAGTCGGGGCAGCGCCTGGAAGACGTGCACCTGTCCCGGCCAGATCTCCAGCTCGCAGGCGCCGCCCGCGGCGCGCACCATCTCGTGCAGTCGCCGGGCGTCCGCGCTGAGCATCTCGGCGCCACCGGCTTGCACCAGGATCGGCGGCAACTCGATGCCCGAGGGCACGGTGAGCCGTAGTCGCGGTGTGTCGGCGGGTAGGCCGCGCGTGTATTGGCGGGGCAACCGAGCGGCGGCGCGTGCGGAGATGACCGGATCGCGCTTGCACCGTTCCTGTTCCGCGGCGAGCGTCAGGGTCAGGTCGAGCAGCGGGGAGAACATCGCCACGGCGGCGGGTTGCGGTACCGATCGAGTCCCGTTCTGCACCAAGAGATCCAGGGCGAGATGGCCGCCCGCCGAATCACAGGCGACGGCAATGTCTTTCGCCGCGAAGCCGCGCTGCAGCAGCCAGTGGTAGCCCGCGGCCACGTCGTCGGCCGCGGCGGGGAAACGGTGCTCGGGCGCGAGCCGGTAGTCGATGACGAATACCGGCAGACCGGTCTCGCGAGAGAGCCGCGCGGCGAGCCCTCGATGCGTCCGCGCCGAGCACAGGACGTATCCGCTGCCGTGGACGTAGTAGATCGCCCGCTTTCCGAACTCGACACCGTTGGCGCGCACCCATTCGCCCCGCACCGCACCTGCGCGTACCTGGCTGACAATCGTGCCCGGCGGCGGTGGCCCACCCGCCGCCATGATTGTCGCGATCAGCTTGCGCGCGAACCAGATACCCGGCGTGTTGAGCGGAATCGCGCAGTTCAGCGGCCGCAATCCATACTCGGCGGCCGCGGCGGCAAGCCCGGCGCGCAGCGAGGGCGCGGCCGGAACGCCGGGGACCGAGGTCTTCGTTGACCTTGTCATGGAGTTAAGGATCATCTTGTAATGTGCCATTTGTCAATGGCGAATTGGGTGGCGCTGGGCTCGAGTCGGCGCGCGAGGATCGGCATGATCGAGTGGGACGGACATCGCTGCCTCGGCCCCGGCGGCGTCGGTGTCCTGTGCCGGAGGCGCCTACGTGGGGCGGCTGGTGGTGAGCCACGGTGGCGTCCGGACGCGGGCGGCGCCGTTCGGTTCCCGCCTTTCGTAGCCGAGCGGGGCTCGTGCGTCGAGTCAGTGGCAAGTGTCGGCGTCTCGGACGCGCGGGCGGCGTCGCTCGACGCGCGAGCCGCGGCGGCTCGGGTGTCGGCTTTCGTGGCCGCGCCGTGCTAATGGCGGTCTTCTGTGGCAGGGCGGCAGGACGGCATTGGGTTTGGCGGTGCGGCGCTGGGCTCAGTTGGGCGGCCGGGGCGTCTGGCCTCGAGCGGTGGTCGGTGGGGAGCCTCGGTAACCGCGCGCGGGGCGGCCGGGGCGTTCGACCTCGAGCGGCGGGAACTCAGTAGCCGCGTGCGGGATCGATCGGGGCCAGCAGGTCGCGTCCCTCGACGAAGCGGACGACGTTCGCTTCGACGTGGTCGGCGAAGGCCGCGAAGCGCAACTGCGGTGGATTCGAATCATGCGGCGTCACAATGGCATTCGGCAGGACCCAGAGTGGGTGTCCGTCGGGCAGCGGCTCCGGGTCGGTGACGTCGAGTCCGGCGCCGGCGATCGCGCCGGAGGCGAGTGCCGCGACCAGCGCGTCGGTGTCGACCAGGCTGCCGCGTGCCACGTTGATCACCCACGAGGAGGGCTTCAGCCGGGCGAGGACGTCGGCGCTGATCAGGTGCTGGGTGTCGGCGGTCGCGGGCGCGGCGACCACCACGTGATCGGTGCGCGGCCACGCCTTGGACACGTGTTCGGCGGAGATCGTCTCGACGGTCGGCGGAATGCCGGGGCCGGTGACCGGTCGTCCGGACCGATTCACCGCGATGATGTGCGCGCCGAGCGGCACCAGCATCGGGATGAGCGCGCGACCGATGCCGCCCGCGCCGACGATGGTGACGGTCTTGCCGCGCAGGGTGCCGACGTGCGGGAAGAAGTCCTGCTGTCGCCAACTGCCCGCGCGCAGGTGTTCGGGCAGATAGCGAACCCCGGCGAGCAGCATCATCAGTGCGTGCTCGGCCACGCTCGCGGCGAAAGCGCCTGCGGCGGAGGTGAAAAGGACCTTCGGATGACGGGCGATCAAGCCTCCGGTGAACCAGTCCTCGACGCCGGCGGCGGGCAGCTGAACCCACTCGACGGAGTCGGGCAGCCGCTCGGGAAACTCACCCGGGCCGCCCGCCCAGATCAGCGCCCTGGCGTCGGCGAGGTCGCTCAGCGTCGCGCCACCCTCGGTGACCGCCTTCTCGAGCAAGGTCGGCGCGGGCTGGGTGGGGCCGATCGCGATCGGTACTACCGTCTCGCTCACGACCTCGCCTCGCTGACAGTCGGGCGCGACGGTGCGCTGTGTCGTCGGCTCGCTCCCCGGCGCTCACTCATGATCGCGGACCTCCTTCACCCGGTACCGGCGGCCCGCACATGGACCGACTGCTCGCCACCGCGACGTTAGCACCAGGAGGCTGTGCGCACGCCCGTCCGCGCGTCCCTACGAGTCATCCTCCGGCAGGTCCGCTTCGATCCGGTCCCGGTCTGCCCATTCGAGCAGCGGGTCGATGGCGAACACCGCGTCATCGATCCCGGCGTGCAGATCGCCCACCTCGGCGTAGCGGAACGGCACGGTCTTCATGGTGAAGTCGCGCGGGTCGATGTCGGGGATCTCGTCCCAGCGGACCGGTGTGGAGACGGTCGCTTCCGGCACGCCGCGCACCGAGTACGCCGCGGCGATGGTGTGATCGCGTGCGTTCTGGTTGTAGTCGACGAACAGCAGGTTCGGATCGCGATCGCGGCGCCACCAGGTGGTGGTGACGTCGTCGGGGGCCCGGCGCTCCACCTCGTGCGCGAAAGCCAGTGCGGCCCTTCGTACCTCGGCGAAGCCCCAGTCCGGCGCGATCCGCACGTACACGTGCAGACCCTTGCCGCCGGAGGTCTTGGGCCAGCCGACGGCGCCGAGTTCGTCGAGCACCTCGTGCACGACCCCCGCCACCCGCTGCACCCGCGACCACGGACAGTCCGGCATCGGGTCCAGGTCGATGCGCCACTCGTCGGGACGTTCGGTGTCGGCGCGACGGGAGTTCCACGGGTGGAACTCGACCGTCGACATCTGCACAGCCCAGATCACATCGGCCAGCTCGCGCACGCACAGCTCGTCGGCGTGGCGGCCGTAGCGCGGGAAGAAGACCCGGACCGTCGGAATCCACTCCGGCGCGCCCTGCGGCAAGCGCTTCTGATGCACCTTGTCGCCGGCCAGGCCCTTGGGGAAGCGGTGCAGCATGCACGGACGGTCGCGCAGCGCGTTGACGATGCCGTCGCCGACGCTCAGGTAGTACTGCACGAGGTCGAGCTTGGTCGCGCCGGTCTCGGGGAAGTACACCCGATCCGGGTTCGAGATTCGCACCGTATGGTCGCCGACGTCCAGCTCGACGGCGGGTGTCGAGGACTTGCTGGCCACGCTGCGAGCTTAATGGGGCGGACCGGTCGCGGCCGGTCGAAAGTCCGCAGATCGCGGCGGTGTCGTGCGCTGCATCCTTCTGGTATGCATGAAGGTATGAGCAAGGCGACGCGCATCACGGTGACCCTGGATCCCCAGGTCGCCGAATGGGCCAAGCAGGCCGCCGAGCGCCAGAACCGCAGCCTTTCCTCCCTGATCAACGCCTCCCTGCGGACCGCCCTCGTGCACGAAAGCCTCACCAGCCTCCCCGTCGACGACGACGCCGACCGGGCCGCCGCCCAAGACGAACTCGACCTCACCGAGTCCGCCGCCGCCGACGCCCGCCGCCGCTCCCGCGGTGCCGCATGAGACGCGGCGAAATCTGGAGCTACGCACCGACCCTCAGCGACGGCACGCCGTTCCCGCGCCGCAGCACAGTGGTGCTGGTCTCCGACCCGGCCGTCATCATCTCGCCGTACCGGTGGTTGCACGTGGTTCCCGTCGTCGCCACCGATCCGGGCCATGTGCTGGGTGTTTATACCGAACACGGCTGGGCGGACGCGCTCGAACTGCACCGTGCGTATCGGCCGTGGCTCGCCGAAAAGCTGGGCAAGTTGACTGCTGCGGAGACCGAGTCGCTGGATGCGAGTCTGCGGGCGACGTTGAGTTTGTAGGTGGTCGGCTCGTGCCCGGTTGGCTTCGGGCTGCTGCTGTTCGCACGAGGTCGGTGCGTTGGGGGCGCTGCGGTGTTTCGGAGTCGGATACGGGTTGAGGCTGTGTGCCAGAGCTGGGCAGTTGGCGGAGCTTTCGGCGCTGGCGGCTTTTGGGGACGGGGTTCCGGATGTTGTGCGTGCAAGGGGGCGCGGTTTCCCCAGGTTTGCCTCGGACGGTGCTGGGCGCGTAGGTGCCGTACCCGGCTTACCTCCCGCAGTCGGTTGGCGAAGGTTCGGCTTCCGGCGTGGTCAACCGGCTGTGGTTGCGTTTGTGGTGGGTGCGTTAGGGAGTTGGCTGCGGGTTGGTGGGGTGCGGGCAGTCTGAGGTGGGCAGGCGGTGTGTTGGCGGACGGTGCCAGCGGTCCAGTGGGCTGGGGACCGTGCCAGCAGGTCCGCGGGCTGGGACCGTGCCAGCAGGTCCGCGGGCTGGGACCGTGCCAGCAGGTCCGCGGGCTGGGACCGTGCCAGCAAGTCCGCGGGCTGGGACCGTGCCAGCAAGTCCGCGGGCTGGGACCGTGCCAGCAAATTCGCAGGCTGGGACCGTGCCAGCAAATTCGCAGGCTGGGGACCGTGCCAGCAAGTTCGTGGGCTGGGCAATGGCCCTTAGCAGCAGCGATACATGACCCGCGAATATCTCCAGACGAGGCAGCAGGACAGGCGCCCCCACCCGCAAAATCGACGGTAGTCAAATGGTGGCTTACCAAGATCAACTGACCGCCATATGACTACCGTCGAATCCATTTCTCTATCGACGGTAGTCAAATGGCGGTAGCCCCCTAGACAAACGCAACGGAACCACCCCACATCGCCACTTCAAAACGCAACCACAGCCGGTCGACCCGGCCGGAAGCCTGGACCGCGCACCCGACAGCGGGAGGTAAGCCGGGTACGGCACACGACGTGCCCAGCACCGTTCGAGGAATACCTGGGTAGGCCAAGCCATTTGGACCGGACAATCCCTGGGCATCACGTCACACAGCGCAACCGGCCACCCAACCAGCCGTACCTCGTCCACCCTCGGCCAGCACAGACCAACTGCCTGTCGACAGTGCAACGCATCCGCTTGCGTACCGCGCGGCGCCCCTCCGGCCCCGGCCCATTTCACAAAGTCCGGACGACGCGCGCCTCCCGGCGAAACGCCTGCAAAGCCTCAGCTGGCAACAAGGAACACCGAGGACGGGCGCCCCAAGACTGCGCCGAGGCGCTTGCGTAGCCGAGGCGGTTACGTGACCGAAGCCAAGGCGAACGGAAGAACAGCAGGCGCCCCCGCCCGCCGAAGCGCGTGGGCGGCGAGTGTGAGCGTCCAGCCGGTATCGGTCAGAGCGTCGACCAAGAGCACCGGCCCGTCGAGCCCGGAAAGGTCGGGCACGTCCCACGAGTCGTAGAGGCCCGCCACCCGGTGGGCGGAGTTGGCGGCAGAGACCGGCGGGTGGCCGGGGCGGGTCGGGAGCGTACCGAGATCGCGAAGGCGCCCGATCTCGGCCAGGCGCGCGGCGAGGGTCGCGGTCAACACGGGATGGCGGTCGGGGGCGAGTGCCATGACCGAGGTCGGCCGGGTGGACCAATCCCAGTCGCGCAGGACCGCGATGCAGGCGTCGAAGACGGCGTCGGGCACGGGATCGTCGGGTGCGTCGAGCAGTGCGCGCAGGCGCTGGCCCCAGCCGAGATCGGTGAGCCTGCCGAGGACGCGGCCGGTCTCCGCGCCGTCGCTGATCTTGCCGGACAGCGGGATGCCGAGCTTGGCCATGCCGGTCGGCCACTGTTTGCGAGGAGCGAGGTCCAGACCGGGGCGGTCCAAGCGGGCGCGGGTGGCCACGACGGCATCGGCGTCCACCGTGGCGTCCGGACGCGTACCGGTGCAGTTGTCGCAGCGACCGCAGCCCGGGGCTTCGCCGTCCAGTGCGGGCAGGCCGGGGTCGTCGAGTTGGCGGCGCAGGAAGTTCATCCGGCAGCCGGTGGTCGACTGGTAGTCCAGCATCGCCTGCTGTTCGACCTCGCGGGCGGCGGACAGCCGTTCGTAGCGCTCGGTGTCGTAGACCCATGGCTCGCCGGTGGCGATCCAGCCGCCGCGCACCCGGCGCACGGCGCCGTCCACGTCCAGTACCTTCAGCACCATCTCCAAGCGGGAACGGTTCAGCTCCACCAGCGGTTCGAGCGCGGCGGTGGAGAGCGCGCGGTCGTGGTCGAGGGCGTCGAGCACGCTGCGCACGATGTGCTCGCGCGGGAAGGCGACCGAGGCGAAGTAGCTCCAGATCCGGGTGTCCTCCGGGCCGGGCAGCAGCACCACCTCGGCGCGTTCGGTACCGCGACCCGCGCGGCCCACCTGCTGGTAATAGGCGATGGGCGACGAAGGCGCGCCGACGTGCACGACGAACCCGAGATCGGGTTTGTCGAAACCCATGCCCAGCGCGGAGGTCGCGACGAGCGCTTTGACCTCGTTGCGCAGCAGCGCCGATTCCAGCGCCTCGCGTTCGGCCGGATCGGTCTGACCGGTGTAGGCCGCGACGTTGTGGCCGTGCGAGTTCAGCACGTCGGCCAGGTCGTGCGCGGCGGCGACGGTGAGGGTGTAGACGATGCCGGAACCGGGCAGGCGGTGCAGGTGGCCGCTCAGCCAGGCCGTCCGCTCCACCGGGTCGTCGAAGCGCACCACCGACATGTGCAGCGATTCCCGGTCGAGGGTGCCGCGCAGGACGAGGGTGTCGGTGCCGATCTGGGTCGCGACGTCGGTGACCACGCGGTCGTTGGCGGTCGCGGTGGTGGCGAGCACCGGCACGTCGGAACCGAGATCGGCGATCAGAGTGCGAATGCGGCGGTAGTCGGGGCGGAAATCGTGGCCCCAGTCGGAAACGCAGTGCGCCTCGTCGATGACCACGAGCCCCGCATCGGCGGCCAGCTTCGGCAGCACCTGATCGCGGAAGTCCGGGTTGTTCAACCGTTCCGGGCTCACCAGCAGGACGTCGATCTCGCCACGGGCGACCCGCTCGTGGATCTCGTCCCATTCGGTGACATTGCCCGAATTGATTGTCGCCGCGACCACGCCCGCGCGCTCTGCCGCCGCCACCTGATTGCGCATCAGTGCCAGCAGCGGCGACACGATCACGGTCGGACCCCGGCCCTCGGCGCGCAACAACTTCGCCGCGATGAAGTACACCGCCGACTTACCCCAGCCGGTGCGCTGCACGACCAGAGCCCGTCGCCGGTGAACTACCAGCGCCTCGATCGCGGTCCACTGATCCTCGCGTAGCCGCGCCCCCGCCCCCGCCAGCTCGCGCAACAGTGCTTCGGCCCGCTCCCGCAGGTCGGAAGTGGTGCCGTCGATCGCGAAACTCTCCTCGGCGGTGGTCACGCGCTCCATCGTGCCCCACACCACCGACACCTTCCGCGGCCCGCCCCTCTCGCGAGACAGAACGGGCCCGCCCATCGCGCTGTCCGTCGTGCGGCAGCCACGACGCCGTTCGTCGGGTAGATGCCGCGAGGTACCGGGAAAGGGGACGGTCCACCGCTCGCCGTCGTTCCTGCGGCAGCCGCGCTGCTGTTCTTCGGACGGGCCGCGGCGGCATGCAGGTGCACATGCGACAGCGCACCGCCCGCCGCGCTGTCGTTGCCGCAGGCAGCCAGTACTCCGTCCTCGGACCAAGTGACGCGGAGTACGGAGTAGACAACACGGCGCACCGCCCGGCGCCCGCTGTGGTGTCGTTCGTCCGGCACCTGCCCGCTGAGGGCCGCGGAGTACGAGCGACGCACCGCCCGCGGCACTCTTGTTCATGCGCCAGTCGCGACGCCGTCTTGGGACGAAGTGCGCCGAGGCCGACAGAGCCCGCGCGGTGAAGTGCCGCTCCGGCGGGCCCACCGACGAGACCCGCGAACTCCCGATCCGCCACCGAACCGGTGCGTCTGCGAGATCATCGTGGTACTCCGTGGCCGCTCGAAAAGCGGTGCCGCAGGGCGACAATGGACGGCAGTGGCGGGATCGCAGGAGGCGAACGATGTCGTATCAGTACCAGCCGCCACCGAACTGGGCCCCGCCAGGCGCGCAGTTCCGCACGAGCGGGAACGTCGGACGGACGCTCGTCGCCGTGCTGATCGGGTTGTGGTCACGCCGATCGGGATCGCGTTGGCCGCGCACGGCGCCGCCGACACCACGCAGTGGGTGATCCTCGGCGACACCGCCGACCGACTCGGCTCGACCTTCCAGATCCTCGGCGGCGCAGCGCTTCTCCTCCTGGTAGCCGCACTCGCCGCCTACTCGCCCGTGGGCACGATCGTGGCCGGTCTGGTCTGGGGCGTTTTCCCCGGCATCGTCTATTTCCTGTTCCCGGACGACACATTCCGCCTGATCGACGAACTACCACTACTCTCCGCGGAAACCCGCCTCGCGGTCCACGCCTGGGTGATCAACGGCAGCATCTTCCTCGCGGGCGTCCTACTCGTCGGCGCAGGCATCGCGGGCACCCTGCGCCGCCGCTGATCTCGGCGCGCGACTGCCTCGCCGTGTCGACCGTGCGCTCGGCTCGAGATCCTGCCTGCGATGGCCTCACGGCGAACACCCCCGAGGCCATCGCGCACGCCGGACGCCGACCTCACCCCTTGACACAGAGCACCTGACGCAGCGTCGCCACCACATCGACCAGGTCGCGCTGGGCGGCGATGACCTCGTCGATGTCCTTGTAGGCGGCCGGAATCTCGTCCACGACACCGGCGTCCTTGCGGGACTCGACGCCTTCGGTCTGGGCGATCAGGTCCGCGACGGTGAACTGCTTCTTCGCCGCGTTCCGGCTCATCCGGCGGCCCGCGCCGTGCGAGGCCGACTGGAACGAGTCGGGATTTCCCTTGCCCCGGACGACATACGAGCGCGTACCCATCGAGCCCGGGATCAGCGCCAGATCACCTTCGCCCGCGCGAACGGCGCCCTTGCGGGTCACCAGCATCGGCATACCGTCGATAATCTCCTCCGCCACATAGTTGTGGTGGCAGGAGATCGGGGCGTCGAAACGCACGGTCCGACCCGAGAATTCGTCGCGCACGGCACGACATACCAGCGCGAGCATCACCGCACGGTTACGCGCCGCGTACTCCTGCGCCCAGGTCAAATCGTGGCGGTAGGCATCCATTTCCGGAGTGCCGGAAAGGAATACCGCCAAATCCCGGTCCGGAAGGTCGACATTGTGCGGCAATGCACGCGCGACGGTCATGTGCCGTTCCGCGAGCTCCTTGCCGATATTGCGGCTACCGGAATGCAGCAGGATCCATACCGTGTCGTCCTGATCCAGGCAGATTTCGATGAAGTGATTCCCTCCCCCGAGGGTGCCCATCTGCTTGTGCGCCTTGGACTCCCGCGCGCTCACACCCTTGTCGAGGGTGTCGAACGAACGCCAGAACCGATTCCACCCCGAACGCAACGTCGGAGTGCTCGCGCCGAGCGCCGAGGCCTCCGCGCCGATCTTGCCCACGTTGACCGGGTCGTCGTGCGCGTGGAAGCCCACCGGCACGGCGGCCTCGATCCGCGACCGCAGCGAATGCAGGTTGTCGGGCAGGTCGGCGGCGGTCAGGTCAGTCCGCACGCTCTCCATGCCGCAGCCGATGTCGACACCGACGGCCGCGGGCGCCACCGCGTTCTTCATCGCGATGACCGACCCGACCGTCGCCCCTTTACCCAGGTGCACGTCCGGCATCACGCGCACCCCGTGCACCCATTCGAGTTGCGCGATGTTCCGCAGCTGCCGCAGCGCGGCAGGCTCGATATCGTGCTCGTTTGCCCACATCAGCGTCTGCGCCCGGGTGCCGCGCAGCTCGACGGGAAACATCGGTCTACCTTCTTTCTCTCTCGATGATTCCACCGTAAAGACTGGTTGACCGCATCGCACCCGATTAAAACGCGCCGTCACCCGGTGCCGACGGTCCACAGCAGCGTCGCCGCGACGCGGGATCCGAGCCCGAGGCGGACACAAATCGTTATCTCCAATTCGGGCGCCGGACCTACCCGGCATTCGCAGCAGCGGTGCGAGCGGTTCGGCGCGCCAGTTGCGTTTCGAAGTCGAGCTGAGCAGGGTCGACGGACCGATATCACCTGCCCAACGGCGTCACGCTCGCCACCTCGGGCAGTGGAGACCTCGCGAGCATTTCCCGAGCCGAACTGTTACCGGTCTCGAGTTCGGCCTTCGACGATCGTGGCCGCGAGGATTTCCGTGTCGCGGCGATCGCGCTCTACCGCGGCCTGGGTTTCCGCGAAGTATCCGAAGACGGGTAGATCCGCTCCGCGTTCCCGTGGGCGAGCCGGGAGACGAGGGCTTCGGCGTCGGCGATCGTGATGACATCGTCGCCGAGCCATTCGTCCACCAACTTGCCGAGCGCTTCGCGCCACAGCACCGCGCCGAGGTAGTGCAGTTCCGGAAGACCGTATCCGTCCGACGAGTACAGCAACGAGCGAAAGGGCGCGAGCTCCAGCGCTTCGCCGAGCACGGCCCGCGCGCCACGCCCGACGTGCGGGATGGCGAGGCCGAGGTCCATGTGGACGTGCTCGAACAGGTGGCTGAGATAGGCGGCGTTGCGGTGGAACGGCCAGCAGTGCAGCAGCACGACGGTGAGGCCGGTGTTCGCGCGCAGGAAGTCGGTGAGCAGCAGCGGGTCGGCGCGGTGCAGGCGCAGGTCGGGGTCGCCGAAGCCGGTGTGGATTTGCAGCGGCAGGCCCAGTTCCGCGCCGAGCCGGGCGCCGAGTCCGACGAGCCAGCCGAGCGTTGCGGGGTCGGTGAGGCGGTGTTCGGGCGCGAGCGTGGGCGGGGGCGTGCTCGTGAGCGGGAAATCGAGGCCGACTCGATAGGCGACGACGGTCTTGAGTCCGACCGCGCCGGCGGCCCGTTCCCGCACCGCGGCCTCGATGCGGTCGAAGACCTTGGCGGTGCCGCCGACCTCCGCGATGACTTGTTCGGCGACCTGCTCGAGCCGGACGATCTCGCCGACCTCGCCACCGGCCAGCTCGCCGAACTCGGAGAGATCGGTGAGTCCGCCGGGCAGTCCGGTGTCGACCAGCCAGCGCGCCGTCCCCGCCGCGCCGAGCAGTCGCGCGGCCACCTCTCGCCAGCCGAGATCGGCGCGGCGCGCTAAATATGCGTCCGCCCCGGTGTGCGGCGGCAGGTCGAGCACCGGCGCGCACCAGCGCCGCACCGCGAGCCCGAGCGCGGAGTCGAAGCTGCCGCGCGGTCCTTCGCCGAGCAGCGCCTCGAAGCCGGGACGGTCCAGGTCGGCGGCCGTGACGCCGTGGCAGTGGTGGTCGGTGAGCGTGACGTCATCGGTGAGCATGATCAGCGCCCTCCACGGGTCGTGCAGCCGCGCCGACCGGCAGCCAGCCGGCCATCAGAACCGCCAGAGGGTGAGTTCGACGAGCTCTTCCGGAGTCGCGTCACGGTAGCGATAAGCCTCGGCCCGCCGCACGGTGAGCAGCGCGTCGTGCAGTTCGGGCCCCATCGCCTCGGCCAGCACCGCGGAGGCCGCCAAATGCTCGGCCGCTTCCGCGGCATTGGTCGGCAGCCTGGGCACCTGGTTCTTCTTTCCGAAAGTCGCTGGATCGCCGATGATCTCGTTGGGCAGCGGCAAGCCCGCCGCGATACCCGCGAGCCCGGCGGCGATCACCGCACCGACGATGAGATAGGGATTGCCCGTCCCGTCGAAGCATTTGACCTCGGCATTGGCGGCCCAGCGTTCGGTACCGCGTACACCCGTGACGAAACGCACTGCCGCTTCGCGTGTTTCACGTCCCCAGCACTGCCAGATCCCCGCCCATCGGGAGGGTTGCAGCCGCAGGAAACTGGCCGGATTCCCGGCGCCGATCGCGACCAGTGCGGGCAGTTCCCGCAGCACGCCGGCCAGGAACGCCGCGCCTTGCTCCTTCATCCCATAGGGGCCCGGCCCGTCGGCGAACAGCGAACCGCGTTCGTCGTGCGCCGAGAAATGCAGGTGCGCACCGGAACCCGCGCCGCCAGGAAAGAGGCAGGGCGCCAGCGTCGCGCGCCAGCCGTACTTCTCGCTGAGCTGCCGTATCGTATGCCGCAGCAGCACCGCCGCGTCGGCCGCCGCGACCGGCTCGGTGGGCGCGATGGAGATCTCCAGCTGCGACACCGCGTATTCCGGGTGGAACTGTTCGACCCGGAGGCCCTGCTGAATCAGTAGACCTACCAATTCGCGCGCATACTCCGCCACTCGACCGAGCCGGACGAGGCCGTAACCGGGTCCGCGTATCGCGGGGGTGAAGCCGGTCTCGTCCTCGGCGCGGCCCAGCGCCCACTCCGTCTCGAAGGCCATCGACAGCCGCAATCCCGCCTGCCGCGCCGCCGCAACCTGCCGCTCCGCGAAACCGCGCTGACAGGCCGCGAACCGCGTGCCGTCCTGGGTGTACTTGTCGGTGGGCGCCCACGCCCAGCCGGGTTGACCGGCGAGTTCGGTGAGCGCGGCGAGGTCGGGGACGAGCCGCAGGTCCCCGTCGGGTCCGCCGAGATAGCGGCCCACCGTCATCAGATCGTCGAAACCGAAGGTCTCGAAACACGGCGAGACGCCGACGCCGAAGCGCGCCGCGTGTTCCAGCCGCGCGGCCGGTACCGCCTTCACCCGCGTGATGCCCGCGTTGTCCACGAAGGTCAGCGCGACCATCTCGGGGTCGACGCGCTCGATGAGCGCCGCCGCTTCCCCGTCGGCCGGAATGCGCTCTGGCATGGTGGGCATGAATCCCAACGATAGGCGCTGCGCCACGCGGCCGTGGGGACAACACGGGGACGCGCCGGGACACGACGAAACCGCCTTCGCGGGCCGCCGGAGCGGCGGGGGAGAGCCGGCTAGACGGAATGTTCGCCGAGCAGGGCCTCGATGAGTTCGCGGTCGGGTATCGCAGTGCTCGCGCCGAGCCGTGTCGTGGCCAGAGCTCCTGCGGCACAAGCCCATTGGAGCGCGGTACGCGGTCCGCGATGCCAGGCGGCGGCCAGCGCGCCGGTGAAGGTGTCGCCCGCGCCGGTGGTGTCGACGACGTCCACCGGCAGGCCGGGAACCGACAGCTCGGCGCCGTCCGGGCCGCGATAGGTCGCGCCCGCCGCCCCTCGGGTGACCACGAGGTGCTCGACCGCGTTCAGCGCACCGCCCAGCTCCACCTCCTCACCCGAATTCACCACGGCCACATCGACGAATTCCCACAGCTCCGACGGAAGACGTTGCGCGGGCGATGGATTGAGCATCACGACCGTTCCGTTGGCGCGAGCGTGGCGCGCGGCGGCGGCAACGGTCTGCACCGGAATCTCCAACTGGCACAGCAACACATCGGACGCGGCGATCACGGCGAGATCGTCCGAGGTCAGCTCGGTCAGCGTCGCGTTGGCCCCGCCGACGACGATGATGCTGTTCTCACCCGTGTCGTCCACCACGATGGCGGCGATCCCGCTCGGGCCCGGCACCGTGCGCAGCCGGTCGGCGCCGACGCCCGACGCGGTGAGCACCCGGCGCAGGTCGCCCGCGAACACGTCGGATCCGACCGCGCCGAGAAACGACACCGCGCCACCCGCCCGTCGCGCCGCGATCGCCTGGTTCGAGCCCTTGCCGCCCGGCACCATGGTGAATCCGCTGCCGAGCACCGTCTCACCTGGCGCCGGGCGTCGCCGAGTGGTGGTGACGAGATCCATGTTGATGCTGCCGAGCACGGCTATCGCGGGAGCGTCAGCGGTCATACCGCCGGACGGTAGTCCCCGGTCGCCGCGCCCGCACGCAACATGACGGTCCGTCCGCGCGCCGGGGTGCTCGAGCAGGTGGAAAGCGCCGCCGACCCGGTGCGTAGGCTGTACCCATGACGGTAGGAACGACGACCGAGCTGGATGTCCGCGAGGCGGTACACGACGCCGCGCGAAAGGCCCGCGTCGCGTCCAGGGCGCTGGCCCAGCTGACCACCGCGCAGAAGAACGAGGCGCTGCACGCCGCCGCAGACGCGCTGCTCGCGGCGGCCGACACGGTGCTGGCGGCCAACGACAAGGACATCGCGACCGCCGAGGCCGCGGGCACCGAGGCCTCGCTGCTGGACCGGCTGCGGCTGACCAAGGCGCGCATCGACGGCATCGCCTCCGGATTGCGTCAGGTGGCCGGTCTGCCGGATCCGATCGGCGGCGTGGTGCGCGGCTCGACGCTGCCCAACGGTCTCGAGGTCCGTCAGGTGCGGGTGCCGCTCGGCGTGGTCGGCATGGTGTACGAGGCCCGGCCGAACGTCACCGTCGACGCCTTCGGTCTCGCGCTGAAATCGGGCAACGCCGCACTGCTTCGCGGTTCCTCCTCGGCCGCCGAGTCCAATGCCGCGCTGGTCGACGTGCTGCGCAAAGCACTGGCGGCGCAGGGCATTCCGGCCGACGCCGTGCAGCTGCTCCCCAGCCACGACCGCTCCAGCGTGACCCACCTGATCCAGGCGCGCGGCCTGGTCGACGTGGTGATCCCGCGCGGCGGCGCGGGGCTGATCAACGCGGTGGTGCGCGACGCCACCGTGCCGACCATCGAGACCGGCACCGGCAACTGCCACGTCTACGTGCACGCGGCCGCCGACCTGGAGATGGCCGAGCAGATCTTGATCAACGCCAAGACCCGCCGGCCCAGCGTCTGCAACGCGGCCGAGACGCTGCTCATCGACAAGGCCATCGCCGACACCGCGCTGCCCAAGCTCACCGCGGCACTGGAGCGGCACGGCGTCACCATCCACGGCGACCTGCCCGGTCAGGTGCCCGCCACCGACGCCGACTGGGGCGAGGAGTACCTCACCCTCGACATCGCGCTCAAGATCGTCGACGACCTGGACGCCGCCGTCGAGCACATCAACACCTGGGGCACCGGCCACACCGAGGCCATCGTCACCGCCGAACTGGCGGCGGCGCGGGAGTTCACCAGCCGGGTCGACGCGGCGGCGGTGATGGTCAACGCGTCCACCGCGTTCACCGACGGCGAGCAGTTCGGCTTCGGCGCCGAGATCGGCATTTCCACCCAGAAGCTGCACGCACGCGGCCCGATGGCGCTGCCGGAGCTCACCTCCACCAAGTGGATCGTCTGGGGCGACGGGCAGACCCGGCCGGTGTAGTCCGCGCCGCGCGGGCTTTTCGGAGGCGACCGCCTCCTGCTTTTCGAAGGAAGGACTGACCAGTGGCCGATGCTCAGCAAGAGCCGATCTTCACCTCGGTCGACGATGTGATCGAGCGGCTCGCCACCACCGGCTATCTGGCCGACAAGGCCACCGCCACCTCGGTGTTCCTCGCCGACCGGCTGGGCAAGCCGCTGCTGATCGAGGGCCCGGCCGGTGTCGGCAAGACCGAACTGGCCCGTGCCGTCGCGCAGACCGCGGGCGCGGAACTGGTGCGGTTGCAGTGCTACGAGGGCGTCGACGAGGCCCGCGCGCTGTACGAGTGGAACCACGCCAAGCAGATCCTGCGCATCCAGGCCTCCAGCGAAAACGATTGGCAGGAGACGAAAGCCGACGTCTTCACCGAGGAGTTCCTGCTCTCCCGGCCGCTGCTGACCGCCATCCGCCGCGCCGACCCCACGGTGCTGCTGATCGACGAGACCGACAAAGCCGACGTCGAGATCGAGGGCCTGCTGCTCGAGGTGCTCAGCGATTTCGCCGTCACCGTCCCGGAATTGGGCACCATCACCGCCAGCCGCAAGCCGTTCGTGGTGCTGACCTCCAACGCCACCAGGGAGCTGTCCGAGGCGCTCAAGCGCCGCTGCCTGTACCTGCACCTGGACTTCCCGGACGAGGAACTCGAGCGCCGCATCCTGGCCAGCCGGGTGCCGGAGCTGTCCGCCGCGGTGTCGGCCCAGCTGGTGCGCATCGTGCACGTGCTGCGCGGGATGCAGCTGAAGAAGCTGCCCTCGGTCGCCGAATCCATCGACTGGGGCCGCACCCTGCTGGCGCTCGGCCTGAAGGACCTGGACGACACTACCGTGCGCGCCACTCTCGGCGTCGTGCTGAAACACCAGAGCGATCACCAGCGCGCGCTGGCCGAGCTGAAGCTGGCCTGAGCCGTGGTCGCGGGATCGGGCCCGGCGGATTCGGTGTCGTTGGACGCCCCGCACGGGCTGCCCGGCCATCTCGTCGGTTTCGTCGAGGCGCTGCGGGCCCGCGGCATCCCGGTCGGGCCGTCGGAGACGGTGGACGCGGGCCGCGTGATGACGGTGCTGGATCTGCTGGATCGCGACGTGCTGCGCGAGGGATTGGCGTGCTCGCTGCTGCGCCGCACCACCCACCGCGCGACCTTCGACGGGCTGTTCGACCTGTGGTTCCCGGTCGCGGTGGGTCAGCGCGGCGTGGCCGCCGACGAGGTGGCGATCCCGCGCACGCCCGCGGGCGAGGTGGACATTCCCGCTCTGCGCGAAATGCTCGCCGAACTGCTCGCGCTCGACGATCCCGGTCGGCGGTTGGAGCAGCTGGCGGGGCAGCTGGTCGAACAGCTCGGCCAGTATCAGTCCGCGCGGGGGCCCTCGTTCTCGGCCTACCAGGCGCTCAAGGAGGTTCAGCCGCAGACGTTGCTGGCCAAGATCCTGGCCGGGCTGGCCGTCGGGCCGGACACCAGCGAGTTCGACGCCGAGATCGCCCGGCGCGCGGCGCGTCAGCGCATCGACGGCTTCCGCGCCGCCGTGGAGGCCGAGACGCGCAGGCGGGTGGCCGAACGCATCGGACGTGAGCGGGTCGCGAGCTACGGTGTCGCCCGGCAGGCCGAGGACGTGGACTTCCTGCGCGCCTCCGAACGCGAGCTGGCCGAACTACGGCGCAGCAGCCAGCGCTTGGCCCGCATCCTGGCCTCTCGACTCGCGGTGCGGCGCAAGCACGCTCGCCGTGGCGAGATCGACCTGCGGCGCACGCTGCGCAAGTCCATGTCGACCGGCGGCGTGCCGATCGATCTGGTGAACCGCAAGCCGCATCCTGGACGGCCGGAATTGGTCTTGCTGTGCGATGTCTCCGGTTCCGTCGCCGGTTTCAGCAACTTCACCCTGCTGCTGGTGAGCGCGTTGCGCGAACAGTTCTCGCGGGTGCGAATTTTCGCGTTCGTCGACAACACCGATGAGGTGACCCGGTTCTTCGACCCGAGCACGCAGCTCGACGAGGCGATGGCCAAGATCTTCACCGAGTCCGACGTCGTCGGCTTCGACGGGCATTCCGATTACGGCGGCGCGCTGACCGCGTTCGCACGGGAGTTCCCCGACGCCGTCACCAGCCGCAGCTCGCTGCTCATCCTGGGCGATGCCCGCACGAATTACCGTGACCCGCAACTGGATACGCTGCGCGCGCTGGTCGGAGTCGCCAAGCACGCGCACTGGCTCAACCCGGAGCCGCGAACCCAGTGGGGCTCCGGCGATTCCGCCGCCGACCGCTATCGCGAGGTGATCGACATGCACGAATGCCGTTCGGCCAGACAGCTGACCGACGTCGTCTCCCGACTCCTGCCGGTCTGAGATGGACGACGCGCAGCTGCTCGCCTATTGCCTCGCCAAGCCGGGCGCGTGGCAGGACGAACCGTGGGAGGGCGACGTCGTCGCCAAGGTCGGCGACAAGATCTTCGCGTTCCTCGGCGGCGGCGAGTCGGTCGGCCTCAAATGCGGTCGAAACCGCGAGGAGGCCGACGAACTCGTGCGGATCTATCCCGACGACGTCACCGCCTCGGCGTATATCGGCCGCTACGGGTGGAACAGCGTCCGCGTCGGCGGCGCGGTACCGGCCGACGAACTGCGCGAACTCGTCGACCAGTCCTACGACGCGATCGTGAGCAAGCTGCCGAAATCCAAGCGCCCCAAGGCATGACCGAGGCCATCAGGATTCGTTAAGCGTTTCATTGGCGGCTCCGCGAACGATCCCCGACATGGGGAACGAAGCGCCGGAAGGCGTCGGGTCGGGGTGCGCCGAAGAGAACGGCGATGGGGGAGGGGACGAACGGGGTGAGGAAGCCGAGCGCTTGGCCGAACTGGCCGCGGCCAGGCTGCTCGACGCGCCCGCCGAGGCGGAGGAGTACCTGCGCAAGGCGCTGGCGTTGGGCGCGGGCGCGCTGCCCGCCGAGACGCTGGCGCGCTGGCATGCGCAGCTGGTCATGGTGCTCTCCGGCAGACCGGGACGGGAGTTGGAGCTGGCGGAGACGGCCCTGCACGCGGCCGCGCGCTGGGGTGGCGTTTCGGACGCGGGCGCGGTGCATCTGACCTTTGTCGCGGCCCGCGCACTGCACCGAGCCGGACGGCACGCCGAGGCCGTCGAACTCTTCGAGCCGCCGCTCGCTACCGGTTCCGAGCCCTACCCTGCGGCCGAAATGGCCGTGTTGCGTGGGCAATTCGGCAAATCGTTGCGAGTCACCGGCAGGTATCGCGACGCGGGTGAGCAGTTCCTGGAGGCGGCGCGGTTGATCCGCGGCGATCGCGCGCGCGCCGAACTTCAGGCGGAGCTGGTCTGGTCGGCCGCCTCCGCGTTGGACGCGGGCGGCGCGGAGGACCAAGCCCGGCTCGCGTACCTGCGGGCCGCCCAGCTCTGGGGCGAGCTCGACCGGATCGGTCCCCGCTCGCGCTGCCTGCGTTCGGCGGCCTGGCTGCGGTATTGGTCCGCCGACTCGGAGACCGAGCGGGAGGACGGGATCGCCGCGCTCGGCGAGGTGCTCGCCGAACTCGAGGCGCTGGCCCAGCACGAACCCTCGGCCCAGGTGAGCCTCGAACTCGAGTACACGCGTAACCAGCTCGCCGATATGCGGGAGCGCTGAGGGCGTTCTTCAGCGGATGCTCAGCCGTTCTTTGGCGGCGTACCGGACCGTATGCGAAGACACCGAGATCGCCTCGGTGCGTCGCGAATTCGGAGACCGGAATGAGGATCTACGCCGCCGCCGCTGCCATCGTCGCGGTGCTGGCCGGGCTGCTGACGACCTGCGCGGCGGGCATCGAGCCGGACGCCGTCGCGGCAGCGCCGAGCGTTCCGGTGCGCGTCGCGACATCGGAGCTCGTCTCAGGACCGGGATACGTCCTCGACGTCCCGCGGGTCGCGGGTGACGATCCCGCCGCGGCGGCGTTCAACACCGGTATGGAGGCGGCGGCGCGCTTCTGGATCGATCAGGTGGATTCGCGGACCACGCTCGCGCCGGGGCCTGGACAGGTCACCTACGTCGGGACACGGGTGCTGAGCGGGCTGCTGTCGGTGTTGGTGAACACCGGCGATACATCGGTCGTCCTGCGCACGAGTCATGTGACCGACGTGCGCACCGGTCGGGAGATCACCCTCGCCGACCTGTTCACCGATCTCGACCGAGGCCTCGACACCCTCGCCACCCGAGCCGCGGCCCTCCTGCCGCAGAACATCGAGTTACCCGGCAGCGCGCTCGAGCCCGCCGAATACAACTACCGCGTCTGGCTGGCCACCACCGCCGGAATGGAGATTCATTTCGGCGCGTCCGCCGAGCAGGGTTCCGGCGACGTTGTCGTCACGGTGCCCTGGTTTCAGCTGGAAACCGTTCTCCGGCCGGGTATTCGGGAGATCGTCGGCAGCTGAACAATGCCGTCGCCGTCCGGTCGCGAGGTATGCGGGGAAATTACTGATTGCCCGAACGAAAGATATCGGCATTCGGTACGTGAAAAAGGAAGAGCCGGAAAGTAATCCATCGATTACTCTTGCGCTACGACCGAGGTCGCGGGGGAGATTCGTATGGATGGGGAACACGGCGAGAGCTACCGCGTCACTGTCGGCGGCAGTGTCGCGGGACAGGTCGTCGTCGGCGAGCACAACGTCGTGATCAACGCGCACGGATCACAGGTCTTCGTGCGCGAGGGCCCGCCGCCCACCGTGCGGCGGCGCACCAAGCCGGTCGGGATGCCGATCCCACGGGCGCGTGGTGAGATGGTCGGGCGGCTACCCGAACTGCGCAACATCGCCGCATCGTTGGATCGTGCTGTGCCCGTGGAGGTCTCGGGGCCGCCGGGCGTCGGCAAGACGACGCTGCTTCGCCGTTTCGCCGCCGACCGCGCGCGAGGCGGTCATGCCGTCGTGTACCTGTCGGCGGCTGGGCTCGCCATCGAGGATCTGCTCCAATCCCTGTTTCAGGCCTGCTACGACGCGGTCGATTACCGGCCGGATCCGACCGCGCTGCGCAGGCTGATGGGATCGATCCGCGCGCTGATCGTCATCGATGATTTCGAGGGTTCCGCCGCCGATCTGGAAGGCCTGCTGGATACGGTGCCCTCCGGTGATCTGATCGTCGCGACGACGACGAGAACGCTGTGGGGCCACGGGTATTCGCTGGAAGTGCAGGGTCTGCCCGAGTCGCAGGCGATGGCACTGATCGCCCGCACGCTCGGTCGCGGTCTCGGTCCCCACACGGACGCGGCGAGGCGGTTGTGCCGGGCGGCGCGGGGCCATCCGCTCGCCCTGGTGCGCGCCGCCGCGTGGGTCGGGATGTCGGGTTCCGGTGAGTTCTTCGCCGATCCCGGCGTGCTCCAGCGGGCCATGGTCGCCGGTTTGGCCGGTCATGTGCGCGATGCCCTCCGGGCCTTGTGCGCGCTGGCGGGCGCCACGGTGACGCCCGCCGCGCTCGGTGTGCTGATCCGCAGGCCGGACGCGGCGGCGGCGTTGGCCGCGCTCGAGCGTGTCCACCTCGCCGAACGGTGCGCGTCGGGCTACCGGCTGACCGGCAACCCGACGGCGCTCACCGCCGAGTGGCAGGGTCCGCCGCCGGACCCGGCCGACTACCTTCTCCCGCTGCGCGATTGGGTGGTCGGCAGCGCGACGCCCGCGGAGATTCGCGAGGTCGACATCGTCGTCGTGCGGGTGCTGCGGGCCGGAATGGTCCGCGGACGGCACGACCCGGTGCGCGAACTGGCCAGGGCCGTGTCGCCGGTGCTCGGCAGGTCCCTGCGATGGGGATGCTGGAAAGAGGTGCTTTCGCTCGGCTCGCAGGCGGCGACCCACGTGGGTCACGCCGCCGATCTCGCGTACTTCACCAGGGAGACGCACGTCCGCGAGCAGGCGCTCGGGATGGCGGTCGGGGCGACCGCCGGCGTCGGGGCGAGCGCGACGGTCGTCACGGCGAAGCAGGCGGGATCGCACACGGTGCGGGAGGCGCTGCGTTCGACCGCGCTCGGTCATCCGGTCGCGACGGGCAGCGTGGTCGCCGCGCTGGCGGTCGCCGCGACCGTCACCGGGGTCCGCCTGACCTCCGGCGACGCCCCGCCCCCAGCGGGCCAAGCGCCGATCACGACGGTGCTGCCCACCGCGACGACCGGTCCGCTCCCGATCACCACGACCCAGGAACAGACCAGCGGTCCGGCCCAGGCTCCGCCGCGGACACCCGCACCGCCTAGGACGGATCCTGGACCGGGGGCCACGAACTGCAGCCCGGCGACATACGTGGTCACCTTCGAGGCGGTTGCGGGCGGCGACCCGGTAACCCGGTCGGGCGATTTCCCCTGGTTGTCGTGTGACAACGAAGCAGCGGCCGCCCTGTCCGGCGACCCGGTCTTCCGCGCGACGCCCAACCCCTGCCCGCCCGCCGGGTCGGGGGATTGCGTGTACGACTTCACCTTCAGCCCCACCGAACCCGGCAACTATGCCGCGAAGCTGGTCATCCCGTCCGACTCGGGTGGTTCGGCCATCACCTTCGAGCTGCGGGGCGTCGCGGTGCTGGAACCGTCGGAGACCACCTCGCCGAGCGACACCACCCCGCCGTCGACAACCACGATTCCGCCGTCGACGACCACGACCACGCCGCCGACGACGGTGAGCCTCTCGCCATCGTCCAGCGCCCCCACTTTCGATTTGCCCTTCCCCACGAACTGAGAGGACACCACCCGTGACCGAAGCATCCGGAGCCAACTACAACCTGTCCGTCGGCGGCGACGTGCCCGGGCAGATCGCCGTGGGCCACCACAACACCGTCAGCCGGGTCGAGGCGGGTGGGGACTCGACGCAGAACGTCGGTGTCGACCTCACCGGCCTGCGCGCCGAGTTCGAGCGGCTGCGCGCGCAGCTTCCCACCGACGGCCCGCTACGTGACCAGGCCGCCGAGCGGGTCGACGAACTCGAAGAGGCGGTGACCGCCGCCGAGCCGGATCTGTCCACCATGGAGTACGTCCGCAACTGGTTCGCCAGGCGGCTGCCCGAACTCGCGGGCGCGGTGACGGGGCTGATCGTCCATCCCGCCGTCGGGGCGCTGGTCGCGGCAGCGGGCACGGGGCTGGCGGGCGAGTTCCTGCGCCGCTTCGGTTCGACCGACGGGGCGTGAGCCGCGCCGCACGTTTGTCGTCGGCCAGTCGGTCGGGAGCAGCCGCATTTCGCGCTCGGCGCCGCTGAACCGGACGCCGGACCGGGAGCCGGGCGACCGGGCGGTGGTCGGCGGCCGAGCATTAAGCTCGGCACTCATGCAAGAGACAGGCCGGACCGGACGCAAGCTAGGGGTGATGGGCGGCACCTTCGACCCGATCCACCACGGGCACCTGGTCGCCGCCAGCGAAGTCGCCAACCGGTTCGACCTCGACGAAGTGATCTTCGTCCCCACCGGGCAACCGTGGCAGAAAGCACACAAAAAGGTCAGTCCGGCCGAGGACAGGTACCTGATGACCGTCATCGCGACGGCCTCCAACCCGCGATTCTCGGTGAGCAGGGCCGACATCGACCGCGGCAAGGTCACCTACACGGTGGACACCCTGCGCGAGATGCGCGCGCAGTTTCCGGACGCCGAGCTGTACTTCATCACGGGAGCGGACGCACTGGCCAACATCCTCTCGTGGCAGGATTGGGCGGAACTGTTCGAACTGGCGAAGTTCGTCGGGGTGAGCCGTCCGGGCTACGAGCTGAACGCCGATCATCTCCAGGAACATCTGCGTGATCTTCCGGCCGATGCGGTGACGATGATCGAGGTCCCGGCCCTGGCCATCTCGTCGAGTGAGTGCAGGCGACGCGCCGCCGAGAATCGGCCGGTGTGGTACCTCGTCCCCGACGGCGTGGTCCAGTACATATCGAAGCGGCACCTCTACGTGCCCGGAGCAGCGGAAGGTAGCTGAAAAGGCATGAGCGCATCTGTCGAGGCGGTCGAGATGGCGCAGGTCGCCGCGCGGGCGGCGGACGAGAAGCTGGCTGCCGACGTGGTGGTGCTCGACGTCTCCGAGCAGCTGGTGATCACCGACTGCTTCGTGATCGCCTCCGCGCCGAACGAACGCCAGGTCAACGCGATCGTCGACAACGTCGAGGAGCGGCTGCGGCAGGCCGGTCACAAGCCGGTCCGCAGGGAGGGCACCCGCGAGGGCCGCTGGGCGCTGCTGGACTACGTCGACGTCGTCGTGCACATCCAGCACAACGACGAGCGCAATTTCTATGCGCTGGAACGGCTGTGGAAGGACTGCCCGGTGGTTCCGGTGTCCGGTGTCGGTGATCCGCGCGCCGCCGAGGGTGACGAGGGGAACGGCGCCGAGTGAGCAAGTATGCCGGTGTGCGCACCCTGATCCTGTTGCGGCACGGGCAGACCGAATGGAATGCCTCGGATCGGATGCAGGGCCAGATCGACACCGATCTCACCGAACTCGGTCGCAGACAAGCCAAAGAGGCGGCGCGCGAACTGGTCTCGCGCAACGCCATCGCGATCGTCTCCTCCGACCTCAAGCGCGCCTACGACACCGCGCTCGCTCTCGCGGAGCACACCTCGGTGCCCGTCGTGCGTGATCCGCGCCTGCGGGAGACCCACCTCGGTGACTGGGAGGGCCTGACCCACCTCGAGGTGGACGCCGACTATCCCGGCGCGCGCGTCGCTTGGCGGCTGGACGCGACGTATCGGCCGCCCAACGGCGAAAGCAAGCTCGAGGTGGGCGCGCGCGCTCTTCCCGTCGTCCAGGAACTGTTCAGCGAGCGACAGGATTGGCCGGGCCGGACTATCATCCTGGTGGCGCACGGCGGGCTGATCGCCGCCCTGACGGCCGCGCTGCTCGACCTGCCGCCGCAGAACTGGCCGATCCTCGGAGGACTGGCCAATACCAGCTGGGTGCAACTGAGCAGCCACGGTCCAGGCATCGAACAGCCCGGGTGGCGCCTCGATGTGTGGAACGCAGCGGCAAAGGTAGCTCCCGATGTCCTCTGAAGAGCCGATCAGGTCGGTGCCGGACGAACTGTTCCAGCAGGTGACCGCCAAGCCGGAACGCCGGCTTCCGGACGCGCTGTTCGGCGGCCCCGCCGCCAAGCCCGCGCCGTCCGCGAAGAGCGCCGCGAAGGGTGAGGAACCCCTTCGCACGGTGCCGGACGAGTTGTTCAAGCAAGTGACGGCCAAGCCGGAACGGCAGCTGCCGGACGCGTTGTTCGGTGGGCCGCCGCCGAAGCGGGATGTAGAGCCCGGATCGGATGCGGTCGACGGTGGAGAGCCGGGCGGGGACGCGGCGGACTCGGGTGCCGAGGACGATGGCGAATCGGACCAGGACGGTGCGGGGGAGAACGACGCGTCGGGAACCGAAGGCGCCGAGGGGGATTCGCGGTCCGTAGCGGGTGCGGCTGTCGAGTCGGATGCTGTGGTGAGCGGCGAGGCTGTGGCGGTTTCCGGGGAGTCGGATCCGCGCGGGTCGTCGGAGACCGTGGATGCCGCGCTGGGCGATGTGGGTTCGGAGGAGTCGGGCCCTAGCGTGTCATCCGATTCGGAAGCGGCAGAACGCGGCGACGTGTCCGGACAGATCGCGGTGTTATCGGGCGACGTGTCCGAACTGGTCGCGGTGGCATCGGGTGAAGTCGCCGGTCGGGCGAGTGCGGCAGAGGCTTCTGCGGTGGCGGAAATGCCGGTGCCTAGCGATGGCTCCGGATCGGCTATCGCGCGCGATGGCGAGCAGCCCGCGCCAGTCGGCGACCGGGAAGACGAGGTGCCGCCTGCTGTCGAGGACGATTCGGCGACGCACGACGTTGTCGATGTCCCGGCGGAAGTGGCTGCGGGCGAGAGTTCTTCGAGCGTCGAAGAGGCCGACAGCGTTTCGGCCACGCCCGAGCTCGCCGGGGAGCACGTGCCCCAAGGTGCGAGCGCGGCGACGGCCGGTGCAGTCGTTCCCGAGTCCGAGGAGGTCCCGGCCAAGCGTCCGGTGCTCCTGGTGATCGCCGACTCGCTGTCCTACTTCGGTCCGAAGGGTGGTTTGCCCGCCGACGATCCACGGATCTGGCCGAATCTCGTCGGCGCCGAACTGGATTGGGATGTGGAGCTGGTCGGCCGGATCGGCTGGACCTGCCGCGACGCCTACTGGGCGCTGATCGGCGACCCGCGGGTGTGGGCGGCCGTGCCGAACGCGGGCGCGGTGGTCTTCGCCGTCGGCGGCATGGACACCCTGCCCTCGCCGCTGCCGACCGCGCTGCGCGAGCTCATCCGCTATGTGCGTCCGCCGGGTCTGCGCAGGCGCGTCCGTTCCATGTACAACTGGCTGCAACCGAAGCTGTCGAAGCTGGGTCGCCCGGTCGCGCTGCCGCCGAAGGTGAGCGTCGACTACTTGGAGCAGTCCCGCGAGGCGCTCGCGCAGCTGCGCCCGGATCTGCCTTTCGTCGCGGTGCTGCCCTCGGTGCACAACTGCGAGGCTTACGGGCGGGTGCATTCCGGGCGGCCGCGCGCGGTGAAGGCGTTGCAGGAGTGGTCGGAGCGCAGGTCGGTGCCGCTGGTTGACCTCGGTGAGGCCGTTCGGGAGAACATCTTCTCCGGCGACGCCAATCCGGATGGGATCCATTGGGGTTGGGCCGGGCACACCGCTGTCGCCAACGCGATGGTCAAGACCTTGCAGGAGGTTCGGTAGTCCGTGGCCGTCGTGGTCGTCACCGATTCGTCCGCGAGCCTCCCTGCCGAACTCGTCGACGAGCTGGATATCGCCGTCGTACCGTTGCACGTCCTGGTCGGCGACCGCGCCATCCGCGAAGGCGTGGAACCGATCGACATCGACTACGCCGCCGACACCGTCACCACCTCGGCGGCCTCGCCCGGCGAACTGCGCGAGGTCTACGAGCGGGCGTTGGCGCGCAGCGGCGGCGACGGCGTTGTCGCCGTGCACCTTTCGCGTCAGCTCTCCGGCACGTGGGAGGCGGGCAGGCAGGCGGTGCGCGACATGGATGCCGCCGACCAGGTCCGCCTCGTCGATTCCCTCGGCGCGGGCCTCGCGACCGGGCTTCCGACCCTCGCGGCGGCGCGTAGGGCGCGCGCCGGTGCGCCGCTGGACATCGTCTACGACACCGCCGTCGCCACCGCCAGCCGGGCGCGCACCTTCTTCCTGGTCAACCGCACCGAACAACTGCGCCGTGGCGGACGGTTGAGCAGCGCGGCCGCGTTCTTCGGCAGCGAGTTGGTCACCAAACCGCTGTTGCAGATCGTCGAGGGTCGGCTCGAGCTGCGCGAGAAAGCGCGGACCCGATCCAAGGCGTACGCGAAGCTCGTCGCCGCCGCCGTGGACGCCGCGGGAGAAGACGGCGCGGCGGTGGCCGTGCAGCACTTGGAGGCGGCCGAGGCGGCCGAAACCGTGGCCGGGCAACTGCGCGAATTGATTCCGGGGATCCGGGAACTCATCGTCGCGGAGTTCGGTCCCGTGCTCGGCGTGCACCTCGGTCTCGGCGCGGTCGGCGTGCTGGTGGTGCCCGGCGGGTGCGCGTGAATGCCGATCACGGTGATCGCAACCGGTTCGCGCACGCACCACGCCGGATAACGTCGCGACGGTGACGAGTTCGACGCTGACCGTGGCGACGGTCGACTGGGCGCATCCCGACGCGGTGACACTGCGCGAGGAGATGGCCGCCGAGGTCGGACCGCGGTACGCCGACCTTGCCCGCACGGTGCGCGGCCACCCGAACGCGGTCGACGAGGCTACCGTGCATCGCACGTTCGTCGCGTATTCGGGCGAGGCCGCCGGTCACGCGGCGCTGCGCTGGAACGCGGGCGAACTCGAGCTGAAGCGGATGTTCGTTCGCCCCGCCCACCGCGGCTCGGGCGTCGCCGCCGCACTCCTCACCGCGGCCGAGGACGCCGTCCGTGCCGCCGGCCTGCCACGGCTGATCCTGCAAACCGGCCATCTTCAGCCGGAGGCCGTGCGGTTCTATGTCCGCTGCGGGTACCACCGGATTCCGATCTTCTCGCCGTACGAGGTGCTGCCGCTGTCGAATTGCTTTGCCAAGCAGTTGGATTGACGGTCAGTCTCGCGGCGTCGCCTTCTTGAAGACCTACGACGCTGACAAGATCGACCTTGCGTGGCGGGCGACACATCGGCCGGAGCGCTGGCGGGCGGGTTGTCCCCAGGGGTCGGGTTATCAACAGGTCTAGCGAAATGCCTGGTCGCAGCGGCCTGTTCGGTCTGGCGGCTGCGTACGGTCGCGGGCATGGGACGACACGACGAACGCGAGCGGATTCGACGGCGGCTCGGGGCGCTGACCGTCCGGGTAGGGGCGAGTCGGGGGGTTGGATTCGGATCGGACGCCTCCGCGGCGTCCGGTGGCGATGACCGGAAAGCCGCTCGTGGGCATTTCTACGCATCACCCGAGGGCGAGATGGAACATCCCGTCGATATGAACGGGAAGCCCTCAGGGCGTTGGCATTTGGAGCGGCTGCCGCCGGATCGTCGCGTTGCGGAATCCACCGAGGCGGTGGACGACGACGAGTTGGTCGGTCAGGTGGATACACCGCGCTGGTTGGACGAGCCGCCACGCGGTCCGGGCTGGTGGGAACGCCTTGTCCCGGAACGTTTTCACGGTGCACGAATCGATCCCGGCCGTCGCGGTGTGCTGACTCTGGCGATGGTCGGTCTGGTGGCGGTGATCGTGGCGACCGTCGTGGTCTTTCATGAGCGTCCGGTGGCGCACGCGGTACCCCCGTTGCCCGCGGTACGCACCAGCGCGACTCCGTCTGGCGCGCGCCCTGTTCCGGCACAGTCCGCTCCGGCCGTGCCGGGAGTGCTGCCCGCACCTGAGACCGCCGAGCTGGTCGTCAGTGTGGTCGGTCTGGTCCAGCGCGGCGGATTGGTGCGGTTGCCCGAGGGCGCTCGGGTGGCGGATGCGCTCGCCGCGGCCGGCGGCGCCCGCGACGGCGCGGATCTGACCGGCATCAACCTGGCCCAGCGCGTTCAGGACGGTGACCAAATCCTCGTCGGCGCCACCGGCCCGGCTCCCGTTGCACCGTCCCAGCACGGCAGCACCACGATCACCGCGACCGGCGGGGCTGGCACTTCCCGTCCCAGCGCCGGACCGACCGGCAAGGTCGACCTCAACAAGGCCACCGAAGCGGAACTGGACGCCCTGCCCGGAATTGGACCTGTCACCGCCAGCGCGATCACGGCTTGGCGCAAGGCGAACGGCCGCTTCACCGATCTCGAACAACTCGGTGAAGTCGACGGCATCGGCCCCGCCCGCCTGGCGCGCCTGCGCGATCTGGTGACGGTATGAGCTCGTCGCTCGACGCGCGGGAACCGGCGTCGGCCGAACGTGCGCAGATCATGGACGCCCGTCTCCTTCCGGCCGCACTGTGCTGCTGGGCAGTGACGATCGTCGTGCTGGGCTCGGGCTGGTTGGTCGGTATCGCGGTGGCTCTCGGATCAGCCGTGGCAGCAGCGGGATCGGCGATGGTCTCGCGACAGGGACGTTTCGCGCGTGCCAAGGTGCATCGGGCAGTGGCATCGACGTTGCTGGCAGCCGTACTGTTCGGCGCGGGTTTCGCGTTGGCGGCGGCATGGCGGGAATATCGCGTCGCTTCGCATCCGATGCGCGAGGCGTACGGCCTGTCCCTGCGAATCGTCGTGACGCCGACCGATGATCCGAAACCATTGCCGAGCAACACCTTCGGTGCAGAGCGGCGCTGGGTCGTCCGGGCCGCGCTGCGGGAGTATCACCGCGCAGAGGCGACGGTGCGTTCCGGCGGCCGGGTGGTCGTCTTCGCCTCGGGACCGGAGTGGGCCGACCTGTTGCCCGGACAACCGATCGAATTCCGGGCGCAGCCGCAGCCGCCGAAGAACCGCGATCTGACGGTCGCCGCACTGCATGCGCTCGGGCCGCCCAAGCCGGTCGCACCACCGCCGTGGTGGCAGCGGGCGGCCGCGTCGGTGCGCGACGACTTCGCGGACACGGCTACCGCCGTGCTGCCGCCGGACGCCGCAGGGCTGATTCCGGCGTTGGTACTGGGGGATACTTCCGGTCTGCCCGAACCGGTCCGCGAGGACTTCGAAACCGCTGGATTACAGCATCTTTGCGTCGTGAGCGGAGCGAACTTCACGATTCTCCTGACGGTCGTGTTGTTCGTCGTGCGCACGCTCACGTTGGGTCCGCGTGCGGCGGCGACGGCCGCGACCGCGGCGCTGGTCATGTTCGTGGTGGTCGCTCGGCCGGACCCGAGTGTTCTCCGCGCGGCCGCTATGGGCGCGATCACGCTGCTCGCGCTGGTCACGGGCCGCCGCAAACAGGCACTGCCCGCATTGTGCGTAGCGGTGATCGGTTTGCTGCTGGTCTGGCCGGAACTCGCGGTGAACGCCGGATTCGCGCTGTCGGTGTTGGCGACGGCCGGGCTGATCCTGCTCGCGCCGAGCTGGGCCGATTGGCTGCGGGCCCGCGGCTGGTGGCGGCTGCCCGCCGAGGTGGTCGCGGTCTCGGCAGCCGCCTTCACGGTCACCGTGCCGATCATGGTTGCCTTGACCGGGCGGATCAGCGTCGTCGCGATCTTGGCGAATGTGCTTGTCGCACCAGTGATCGCGCCGCTCACAGTAATCGGCGCGCTCGGCGCCGCCTGCGCCTCCGTGTGGCCACCGGTCGCCGAACTGGTCCTGCGTTGCGCGGGTCCGCCGCTGTGGTGGTTGCTCACCGTCGCCGAGCGCACCGCCGCGTTACCCGGCGCGACGATCACCGTGCCCGGCGGTTCGATCGGCGGCCTGACCGCTGCCGCGTTCGTCATCGTCGCGGTGTGTGCGCTGCGCGTCGCTCCGATCCGCCGAATCGCGGCGGTCATCGTGCTGTCCTCGACGGCCGTCCTGCTGCCCGTCCGGCTCTGGAATCCGGGTTGGCCTGCGCCCGACTGGGTTCTCGCGGCCTGCGACATCGGTCAAGGCGACGGCTTGGCCCTCTCCGTTGGTCATGGCACCGCCGTCGTCATCGACGTCGGACCCGACCCTCGCACCATGCGCACCTGCCTGGACCGCCTCCACATCCACCACATCGCCCTCCTCGCCCTCACTCACCCCCACGCCGACCACATCGGCGGCCTGACCGGCGCGATCCACGGCCGCACCGTCGCCGCGATCGCCACCGCACCCGGCGAACTCGATGAAGTCGGACTTTCGGCGCGCGCCGCCGTATCGTCCAATGCCGAAACCGCTCGACACCACCGGACTTCGAGCGAAGAAGCGAGACCAGGGGCCGCCGTGCCAGATCCCGGGGACTGTTGTTCGGGCGGCTCCGCCGGTCGTCCGGCGGCGACGCCGCACACCTGGAGCGAGCACCGAAGCGAAGCCACGATCGGCATCGACGAAGGCGACAATCCCGCTCCGAGCCAGCGCTCACGAACTCCCGACGACCGCACACCCATCACCGCCCCCGCCCAGATCACCGAGATCGCGGCCCGCGCCGAAATCCCGCTACTCGAACTATCCGCCGGGCATGTAATGCAGTTCGGCCCAGTCGAACTGACCGTCCTATCGCCCGCCGCCACTCATCCCCGCCCACGACATCCCACCGACGAACCGAACGACCGCTCCCTCGTCCTCACCGCCACCACCCCGGCCGGTCGAATCCTGCTCACCGGCGACATCGAATCCCCAGCCCAACACCGCCTACTCCGCAACCCCACCCCTTTGCGCGCCGACATCCTGAAGGTCCCCCACCACGGATCCCAAACCACGACAAAAGAATTCCTCACCGCCGTCCACCCCCGCCTGGCCATCATCAGCTCCGGCCCGGACAACACCTTCGGCCACCCCCACCCCGCAATCCTCACCGCCCTCCACTCCCTCGGCACCACCATCGCCCGCACCGACCAACACGGCGACATCCTCATCGCCGGCACCCCCACCCACCTGCGCATCCACACCCGTCCGGGGTGATGCCTAATCGTCGGCGATGGGTGTAATAGCCAGTGGTCTTGGTCGGTCGCATACCGCATTTGCTTTGTGGCCCAATCTGATCCAGCTATGGATCAGAGTTGCGTCGGCTCGCTGCGATCCCGTAGAACTCCCTGGTCAACTTGTATCTGAGCCCTGCCAAGGAATCAGGAGGTCCGGTGGCATCGGCTGGTCCCAGGAGAGCGGACATCGCTCGCTTTCGCGAGTACCGCGAGTACGAGGCTCGCAAGATCGATGCGAACAACGCCATGATGGCGCTGCTGGCGGGCGCTCAACTGGCCGCGCATCTCCTGAAGCTGACCGAAGGATCGGATCATCTACTGCCGCAGGTTTTCCCGGGCGTCGAGCACATCAAGCGTTTCAACCTCAGAACCGCGCAGGCCACCGAAATCCTTTTTGCCGCCGACCCGCACTTGGGCATGATGGGCGTGCCCTACGTCCTCGCCCTACACGAAGATTATTTGCGGACGTGTGTACGGCTGCTCGCCGGGGAAGGGTTGTGCCGGGCGAAGGATGCGAGGGCCAACCTCGTAGAGCTGCACGGAATCATGGAAAACATTACTGGCTACAAGTATTCGGCCGACCTTATCGCCTACATCGACACGCTACGACTGATGCGCAACTGCGTCATCCACAACGGAGGGCTACTGAGTCAACCCCTGTATGACCAGCTGAAGTCCTGGACGCCCGCGCAGGAGCTGGGCTGGGAAGCGGTCGCTGTTCGAAACCCGCGGCATCTTCGCTTGGGCGAGCGCCTCCTGCTCGGTCACGGCGAGATGCTTGCGGCGTTGGCTTTCACCAAGCGGCTCGACCGCGAGACCAATCTCGGCTTACAGGTAGCGCTGCCACGCAGTTGCTGGGCGAAACTGGTAGTCGATGAGGTTGCGAGTCAGCATCCGTCGTTGGTCAAGGATCGGAACCAAGCCTTGCGGAAGGCCCGGGGAGTTGCCCGACACCACTACGGCGTGCTGAAACTGACCGACGCAGAACTCCAGTCGGAAATCAGTCTGAGATAGAAAGTGGCGGGCACCTTCGAAGGTGCCCGCCACTTTTGATGTAACAAAGCGGGGCTCTACTGCTTGAGCTATCGGTTTGGCGAGCCGCACCGATCGGGATATCAACCCCGAATCTCCACGCTTCTGTGGAACGCCCGGTTGCGAACCGGTAGGACCAAGTCCCGCTCCTGTCGAAAACGGTATCAGATGAGCACGTCGGCGGGGGTGTCGGTGGGGGAACGTAGGATCGCTGGCGTGAGCGAACGCAGTGAGCGAACCATGTGTCGGCGCGCTTCGCGCACGCCGGGGCCGAGCGCTAGCGAGGCGCAGGCGTGAGCGAACGGTCTGCGGCGGTGCATCTGGTCCTCGGGGAGGAAGAGCTGTTGATCGAGCGCGCGGTGGCGGGGATTACCGCGCAGGTCAGGGCGGGGGCGCCGGATCCGGAGGCGGTGCCGGTCGACCGGCTGCGGGCGGGGGACGCGAGTACCGCGGAGCTGGCGGAGCTGTTGAGCCCGTCGCTGTTCGCGGAGGACCGAGTGATCGTTCTGGAGTCGGCGGCGGAGGCGGGGAAGGACGCCGTCGCGGTGATCACGGAGGCCGCCGCGGATCCGCCCGACGGCGTGGTGCTGGTTGTGCTGCACTCGGGCGGCGGACGGGCCAAGGCGCTGGCGCCCGCGTTGCAGAAGGCCGGGGCGACGGTGCACAACTGCGCGAAGCTGACCAAGGCCGCCGAACGGGTGGAGTTCGTGCGCGGCGAGTTCCGTGCCGCGGGGGTGCGGGTCGCGGGGGACGTCGTGCAGGTGGTTTTGGAGGCGGTCGGCTCGGACCTGCGTGAATTGGCCGCGGCCTGTTCGCAATTGGCGGCCGACACCGGCGGCAAGATCGACGTCGCGGCGGTGCGGCAGTACTACTCGGGCAAGGCGGAGGTGTCGGGATTCGACGTGGCGGAGCTCGCCGTCGCGGGCGACCGGCCCGGCGCGATGGAGGCGCTGCGGTGGGCCAACGACCGCGGCGTTCCGCACGTGCTGCTCGCCGACGCGCTCGCCGATTCGGTGCACACCATCGCGCGGGTCGGTTCGGCAGGGCGCGGCGATCCGTTCAAGCTCGCCCAGCAGTTGGGCATGCCGCCCTGGAAGGTGAAGAAGGCGCAAGCCCAGGCGCGCGACTGGACCCCGGCCACCATCGGCTCGGCCATGCAAGTGGTCGCGACCTTGAACGCCGACGTGAAGGGCGGCGCAGCGGACTCCAGCTACGCCCTGGAACACGCACTCATGAGCATTCTCGACCTGCACGGCGCGGGCTGACCAGAGATCTACCCTCAATCGGCAAATAGTTAGTTACCTGATCCGTGTCAAACTGGATTGGGTGGACGAGCCAACAGCGCGAGTTCCCCGCACGGGCGATTCCGGACGCTCCGGACGACGTCGTGCGATCGGTGGCGCGCACCGGCGACCGACCCCGCGGCGCCGCGACATCGCCCGCACCGTGGCGAAGGTGGTCGCGGGCGGACTGTCGGCGCTGGTCCTTGCGGGCACCGCGGTGGGCTGGACCACCGAGAACGGCTTCGACGACGGCTTCGGCCGCTCCCACGCCCTGGATGACGACGCGCCGCGATCGCTCGACGGCGCGATGAACATCCTGCTGATCGGCCTCGACACCCGAAAAGACCAGAACGGCAACGACCTCCCGCAAGAAATACTCGATCAGCTGCACGCGGGGGACAGCGACCAGGGCGGCTACAACGCCAACACGCTGATCCTGGTGCACATCCCCGCCGACCTGAAGAAGATCACCGCGGTCTCCATTCCGCGCGACAACTACGTAGCCGTCTCCGGCATCCCGGGCTACACGCACATGAAGATCAAGGAGGCGTACGGCCTGAAGAAGGCCGTGGTGCAGGAGCGACTGGAGGCCCAGGGCGTGACCGACCGCGCGAAGCTGGAGCACGCGGGCCGGGAGGCGGGCCGCGCCGCCATCGTGCAGGCCGTGCGCAATCTGACCGGCGTTCCGATCGACCGGTTCGCCGAGATCACCCTCGCCGGCTTCTACGACCTGGCCAAGGCGCTCAACGGGGTCGAGGTGTGCCTGCGCAAGCCGGTCCAAGATCTCGAATACTCCGGCGCCGATTTCCCCGCCGGTCGCCAGCGCTTGGATCCGGCCCAGTCGCTGGCCTTCGTTCGTCAGCGTCACGGCCTGGAGAACGGCGATCTGGACCGCACGCACCGGCAGCAGGCCTTCCTCACCTCGGTCGCCAAGGAGTTGCGCAACGCGGGTACGTTCACCGACGTCGGCAAGCTCTCGGCCCTGATGGACGTCGCGCACCGCAATATCGTGCTCTCCGATGGCTGGAACCTCGTCGACCTCCTGCGCACCGTCGGCTCCGCCGCGAGCCCCACCGTCGAGTTCCGCACCCTGCCGGTGCTGCGCTACGACGTGATCAACGGGCAGGATGTGAACATCATCGACCCCGCCGCCATCCGCCGGGAGGTGCGCCGCGCCTTCGGCGAGCCCGAGCCGACCGCGCCGCAGCGGCCGTCCAGCACCGTCGACGTGTTCGACGCCGGAAGCGAAGAGGGTTACGCCGCAAAGGTTTCCACCGCGCTGACCGGTCGCGGCTACCGCAAGGGGTCGGTCGGCCACGCCGCGTCCTCCGACGGCTGGACCTCGGCCGTGTACTACGGTCCGGGCGACGAGGCCGAAGCCGCCCGCCTCGCGGACACCCTCGGCCTCCCCGTCATCGAGTCCGTGACCGTGCCCGAGGGCCGCATCAGAGTCGTGCTCGGCTCGGACTTCACCATGCCCCCGGCCCTGACCGGCGCGTCGACCACCGCCACAGCGACGCCGACCACCAGGCTCACCCCGACCACCCAGGCCCCGACCGCCACGCCGGACGTCGGCAAACCGGTGGACGCCACCATCACCGGCAACGACATCCCCTGTGTGAACTAGCCTCCAAGACAGCGCTTTTCGTTACCGCAGGTTCAGCGGCGACTCGGACTGGCGCGAAAAGGGCCCTCGGACTGCGCGCCCGCCGTGCGCGCTTGCACCCCGAGGACGTCGGCCTCCCGGTCCGTCGGCAGGTTCGCCGCACGCCGGGGCTGCGCCGCGAGGAGGTGGCCTGGCCGGGGACACGGCGTCCAGCGCGGACGGATGTCCACGCGGTCAGTGGTCAGCCGCGAGACGGTCCAGCCACTCTCGAAGGAGGTGTTGCTCGGCGGTGGTGAGTGTCGTTTCGTCGGGGAGGGTGGCGCGGAGGGCGCGGGCCGCGCCGGCCGGGCCGGTGTCCTGGATGGCCGGGCGTTCGTTGGTGACGGCGGTGACCATGGCCTCTCGGAGGGCGGTGAGCAGGGCCGGGTCGCGGTCGGCTTCCGGGAGGGACAGCCACGTCAAGACCGCGCCCCGGGCTGTGGCGTGGATGATCCCGGCCGCGAGTTGCTCGTCTACACGTAACCAGCCGCCTGCGGCGAGGCGGCGGATCCGTCCCCGCAGGATCTTCAGTCCGGCCTGGAATGCGGCCGACTTGGTGCCGGCGGGTTCGCTGTACATGAGGGTGTAGAGCGCGGGGTTGGACAGGCCGAACTCGACCGCGAGGTCCCACCCGGCCCGGAGGTCTTCGATGAGGTCGGCGGGGTTTGGGTCGACGTGTTTGCCGGCGAGGAATTTCGCGAAACCGTACTCCGCCACCGCTTCCAGCAGCCCGTCCTTGTCGCCGAACAGCCGGTAGATCGCCGGTGGTTGCAACCCTGCTGCGTCGGCGACTGCGCGAGTGGTCACCGCGTCCCGACCCGCACGCTCGAGCAGGTCGGCGGCAGCTTCGATGACGCGCTGCCGGTGCTGTTCGCGAGCCGACGCCGTGTCGTCGGGTTCGACGGTCGTCGTGCCGTTCCTGCGTGGCGTGGGCCGTGTCATGAATCAACGATAACGCTTGACTGTTTCCAACGAAAGTATCACTGTTAACGTGTTAACGTTTCCAATGGAATCAGGATGGAGAACAGCATGATCATCGTGACCGGAGCCACCGGGCTACTGGGCCGTCGGATTGTCGAGAGCCTGCTGATGCGAGTGCCCGCCGACCAAGTGGGTGTGAGCGTCCGCGACCCGCGAAAGGCGCAGGACCTGGCCGACCGCGGAGTACGGGTGCGACAGGGCAGCTTCACCGACCCGGACAGCCTGTCCCACGCTTTCGAAGGTGCAAGCCAGGTGCTCATCGTGTCGGTCGACAAGCTCGGCGCCGAAGCCATCCGGCAGCACCGGGCGGCCATCGACGGTGCCGTCGCGGTCGGCGCACGCCGCATCCTCTACACCAGCCATATGGGCGCCGGGCCGGCCTCGCGGTTCGAGCCCTGCCGCGACCACGCCGCCGACGAGGAGATGCTGAAGGCCTGCGGCGTGCCGTTCACCTCGCTCCGCAACGGGTTTTACGCCGCCAGCGCACTGCGGTTTTTCGGACAGGCCGCCGAGACCGGACAGCTCGTGTTGCCCGCCGATGGGGCGGTGAGCTGGACCGCGCATGCCGACCTCGCAGATGCGGCCGCGGCGATCCTTGCCGAGGAAGGCCGATTCGACGGTCCCACACCGCCATTGACCGCTGCCCGGGCCATCGACTTCGACGAGGTTACCGCCATCGCCGCCGAGCTCACGGGCCGAACCATCAAGCGCGTCACCGTATCCGACGAGGAATTCCGGCAACAGATGGCGGGCTACGGGGTCCCGGCCGAGCAGGCGGACCTGATGGTGGACATCTTCGCCGCCAGCCGAGCCGGTGAATTCGCCGCGGTCGACCCGACATTGGCGAAGTTGATCGGCCGCGAGCCGATCAGCTTCGATACGGTTCTGCGCGAGGCGTTGTCGGCGAGCTGATTGCTCTGCGCACCCACTCCTCTGGGGCGGCCAAACGCACCATATTGCCGATGAGCGGATGTCAACCGGCGAACTTCGCGGCGGCCTGCGCGGTGACCGGGGTGAAGAGGTTGATCAGGTTGCCGTCGGGGTCGCGAAACAGCAAAGACCGGTTCCCCCACGGCATCGTCGTGGGCTCGTTGACGAAATCCTCGACCGTATCTCGCAACCGCCGGTAATCGGCATCGACGTCGGGGACCAAGAATTCGAGGATCGCGGTGTGATTGTCGGCTGGGTGCGCGCTGCCCGCGGCGAACAGCGCCACGGTGCGGGTGCTTCCGATCGCGAGGGTGCCGGCCGGTGTGACGATTTCGGCGAAATCCGGTGTAGCCCAGTTTGCTTCGACGCCGGTCACGTGCTGATAGAAACTGACCAGCCGCTGGATGTCGTCGGTGATCAGACGGATCGAGACGAGCTTCATTGGGTGCTCCTGCTGTCGGATGAGGCGGAGGTTCCACCGCCGCACGCCACGGTAGAGCCGATACCGGACAGTTTCCGCCCGGTATGGATGCGAGAATTTCCCGATGACGCGCCCCACCGCCCGAGTGCTGGCCCTGCTCGAGCTGTTGCAGACCGGCGGTACTCATACCGTCGGCGAACTCGCCGGACGGCTCGGCGTCGATGAACGCACCGTCAGGCGATACGTCACACATCTCACCGATCTGGATATCCCGGTCCGATCGGTGCGGGGCCGCTACGGCGGCTACCGGCTCGCTCCCGGATACCGAATGCCACCGCTGATGCTGACCGACGACGAGGCGGTGGCCGTGTTGCTCGGGCTCCTCACCAGCCGCGGCGCCGACCGGCCGACAGCGGCCGCCCGCGCAGCCGACAGCGCGACGGCCAAACTCCGCCGCGTCCTACCCCCACGTCTGACGGCCCGGCTGGACGCACTGATCAACACCGTCGAATTCACCGCTGACGCGCGCCCGGAAGTGGTTGTCGAGACCGCCGTCCTGCTCCGGCTCGCCGAGGCCACCCGCGAGCACCGACCGGTCGAAATCGGGTACACCGACCGAAACGGGCGGTCCAGCCAACGCACCGTGCACCCCTACGGGCTCGTCGACCACTCGGGCCGGTGGTATCTGACAGGGATGGACAGCAACAGCGCCGAACTACGCCAGTTCCGGCTGGACCGCATCACCGCGGTGACCACACGACCCGGAACGTTCGCTCCGCCCACCGAATTCGAGCCAGCCGCTCATCTGCTGTCCGCATTGGCCAACGCGCCCTATCGGCACGAGGTATCGATCCGAGTCCAGGGCACACTCACCCAGGTCCGCCCGCTGCTCCCTGCGACGATCGCGACCGTGCATGAGATCGACTCGCAACCCGCTGACACCAACCCGTGGGTCCGCATCCGAATCCGCGCCGAACGACTCGACTGGATTCCCGCCCTGCTCGCCGGCCTGCACCGCCCCTTCATCATCGAGCACCCCGACACACTCAACGACGCCGTACGCGACCTGGCCCGCCGACTCACCGCGGCCGCCGACGGCCGATACAAACCCATAGGTAGCAGCCCGGGCGCTCGGTAATGACTCCCCTTTCCAGCCACACCCGCACGGTAACCCGGCGGGCGCAAGCCATTAGCGAGCCACGCCAATACTGCTGACGGGCAGCCGCTTAGAGAGCCTCCCACCGGGTACCTGGGACTGATCCTGGCCGGGACCAAGTCCTATCGCCAGTCTCGAGTAGCCGATTATGTGATGGTCCGTCTGCATCACACGGCTGACACTGCCATGAGCAACCGACATGGCCGTGTCCCCGCCCGGGGACTGATTTCGGCGCAGCCAGCCCGCGATCTGCTGCGGTGACCGGCGTTGGACCAGTTTCTCGGCCATCAGCGCCGCCGACCGGGGATCGCGCGACAGTTTCGTCGGTTTCGGGCGCACCGCCCACGCCGCTCGATCCGCCGGCATGGCCCGATGGACGAAGCGACCGCCGCGTTCGGCGACCTCGCGGGAGATCGTCGATGGCGCTCGTCCCAGGCCGCGGGCGATACTGCGCGGCGAATCCCCGGCCGCCAATCCATGTGAGATCTCTTCGCGTTCAGCCAGACTCACATGACGGCCGTGCGGCGGCGCGGGACGGGCCGGACGCAGCGGATCATCATCTATCGGGCCGCCGACGCCGACTCGCAGGTGGCGTTGAACCGCCTGACGGCCGGAATCGCGGTAAGGGAGCCGCGCGCGGCGGAGCTGAGCCCGCCGAGCTGAGCTTGTAGAACCGAACTGTGGAACCGGAGCGGCGAACGCTCACTCCGCCGGGGTGAACACCAACTCGTCGTCGTCCTCGTCCGACTCCTCGAATCGGCCTTCCCATTCGTCGTACACGGGCACTTCGTCTTCCCGGGTCACGATCCACTCCAGCGAGTAACCACCGTCGTCGTCGGGGACCATGACGTTCTCGATCTTCAGGCCGAGCCCGAGCACCTCGGCGGCGCGGATGACCTCCGGAAGGTCCTCGCCTCTGACCACGGTCTGATTCGCGTACACGGTTACCATGCGCGGAATCGTAGCCCTCGACACCGACATCTCGGCTACGGTCCGGTGAACTCGTCGACGAAGCTCGGATTCGAAGCGGACACGACAAAAGCCGCCGTGGTCGTCGAGGCCGCGGCGGCTGGCGTCAGAAGAATTCGGTCCCGGATACGGGGACCGGCGAATCAGCCGAGCTTGTTGTAGGCCAGCGCGAGCGCCGACTTCTTGTTGGCGGCCTGGTTGGCGTGGATGACGCCCTTCGAGGCGGCCTTGTCCAGCTTGCGGCTGGCGAACTGGAGACGCTCGCCGGCCTGCTCCTTGTCACCGGCGGCAGCGGCTTCCCGGAAGCTGCGGATCGCGGTGCGCAGCGCGGACTTGACCGACTGGTTGCGCTTGCGCGCCGCCTCGTTGGTACGGATCCGCTTCATCTGGGACTTGATGTTGGCCACGCCTGTTTCCTCGTGTTCCTGTCGCTGAGTGGTATGTACTGAGAAGTCTTGCGCGTGCGACACGCCCGATGTGAACGGGTATCGCGACGCCGAAGATCGAGGGTACCAGCCGCCGCGCGGCACACGAAATCGCCGCGTCGGGGTCCGTTCACCGGTGCCGACCGTGAACGGACCGCGAGGGCGGGGCGACCACAACGGACGAGCAACCTCGGGGCATTCCTTTTCGCTGTCCGGTCGCGAGGGCCCGCTCGGCCTGCGAGACCCGGAAGTCGCCGCACTCGTCGCGGATGCGAAGTCGTTGTAGAGAGCACCCGTCTGGCGTAGCGTCCCCACTGCAAGCACCGTTTGATCTTGAATGGTCGGATTTCGCAGCAATACCTCGTCTACCGGTAGCAATGGCTCGAGATGGCGGAAGGTGTGTCTGTATGTCTCCCACGGCGCAGGAAGTCGTCGAAGAACTGGCCGAGGAAAGGCCGATTCCCGACGTGAAGAAATGGGCGGCCGAGGCGCTCGGCACGTTCGTTCTGGTGATGGGCGGTGTCGGCACGGCGGTGCTGGCCGGTGAGCGGGTCGGCGCGCTGGGAGTGGCGCTCGCCTTCGGTCTCACGCTGATGTTCCTGGTGTACGCGATCGGACCGATCTCGGGGTGCCACGTCAACCCCGCGGTCACCCTCGGCCAGCTCATCATGGGCAGGCTGACCCCGCTCAACGCGGGCGGCTACGTGATCGCGCAGTTGATCGGCGCGTTCATCTCCGGTCTCGTGCTGTTCGCGATCGCGAAGAATCTGCCCTCCTACGACCGCAGGGTCGACGGCCTCGGCGCCAACGGCTGGGGCGCGCACAGCCCGTCGGCCAAGACCGGCCCGCTGGGTGAGGTCGTCGTGCAGAACGGCTACGGCATGGCCTCGATGATCATCATCGAGGTGATGCTCACCGCGCTGCTGGTCTTCGTGGTGCTCGCCTCCACCGACCAGATCTCCGACGTGCCGCTGGCCGGTCTGTCCATCGGCGTCACCCTCGCGGTGATCCACCTGATCTCCATCCCGGTGGACAACACCTCGGTGAACCCCGCGCGCAGCCTCGGCGTCGCGTTCTATCAGGAGGGCGCGGCCGGGCAGGTGTGGGCGTTCATCGTCTTCCCGCTGATCGGCGGCGTGCTCGGCGCGCTGATCTACGGCCTGCTGTACGGCCGGAGCCGGGAGATGATCAGCTGAGTTGGCCGCCGACCCGGCCGACCGGGGCGGACGATGGTAGATCGGACGAGTGGCCCCGATTCCGGCACCGGCTGGAACCGGGGCCGCTTCGTGTCAGCTCCAGTGGTACTCGACGACGAGCCGGTGGGCGACCAGATCGAAGGTCTTGCGGGCGAGGATGGCGCCCTCGCGGCGGATGCCCGCCTCGGGAACGTCGAGCACCCGGTCCAGGCGCACCCAGCTCGGCCTGCCGTCGTGGTCCCAGCTCCCGCTGCCGATGCCGAGCCAGTTACGGTCGTGTGCGCGTTCGGGATTCGAGGAGAGCATCAGGCCGAGCAGCGTGCGGCGGTCGCGGCCGACCACCAGCACCGGGCGGTCCTTGCCGTTGTTCGGGTCCTCCTCGTAGGGCACCCAGGTCCACACGATCTCGCCGGGATCGGCACGGCCGTCCAGGTGCGGGCAGTAGACGATCTGCCTGGCCCGCTGCGCGGTGGGCACCGGCGGCGACGCCGCGGGACGCACGGATACGCCCCCGTCGCGGCGCTGCGCGAGCGAGCCGACCAGCCGATCCACCAGCCGAGGTCCCTGCTGCCGGACGATCTTGGGACCCTGCTCCTTCGCGATCAGGCTCAACTGCTTGCCGAGAGAGTTCCAACTTCGCGCCATCGTTGGAGGATAACGGTGTGGTGACGACTTCTCATCGGACCAGTGGACCGCGCCCACCCGCACCCATGGGACGATAGAGGGCAGTTTGCCGATACCCAGCTGAGGAGTGGAGTGCCCGCCAGCTTCGCCGACACGACGTTCACCGATCCGTCCCGGATCCGGAACTTCTGCATCATCGCGCACATCGACCACGGCAAGTCGACGCTGGCCGACCGGATGCTGCAGCTCACCGGTGTGGTCGAGGAGCGGGCGATGCGCGCCCAGTACCTGGACCGGATGGACATCGAGCGCGAACGCGGCATCACCATCAAGGCGCAGAACGTGCGGCTGCCGTGGCAGGTGGACGGCACCGACTATGTGCTGCACCTCATCGACACCCCGGGCCACGTCGACTTCACCTACGAGGTGTCGCGCGCGCTGGAGGCCTGTGAGGGCGCGATCCTGCTGGTCGACGCCGCGCAGGGTATCGAAGCGCAGACCTTGGCCAACCTGTACCTGGCCATGGAACGGGATCTGACCATCATCCCGGTGCTGAACAAGATCGACCTACCGGCCGCCGATCCGGATCGCTACGCCGCCGAGCTCGCCCACATCGTGGGTTGTGAGCCGGAGGACGTGCTGCGCGTCTCGGGCAAGACCGGAGTGGGCGTGCCGGAGCTGCTGAACAAGGTGATCGACCAGGTCCCGCCCCCGGTCGGCCAGGCCGACGCGCCCGCGCGCGCCCTGATCTTCGACTCGGTCTACGACACCTATCGCGGCGTGGTCACGTACGTGCGTGTGGTCGACGGCAAGCTGACCCCGCGCCAGAAGATCAAGATGATGTCCACCGGCGCCACCCACGAGCTGCTGGAGATCGGCATCGTCTCGCCCGAGCCCAAGCCCACCCAGGGCCTCGGTGTCGGCGAGGTGGGTTATCTGATCACCGGCGTGAAGGACGTGCGCCAGTCCAAGGTCGGTGACACCGTCACCACCGCGCGCGAGGGCGCGACCGAGGCGCTGACCGGTTATCGCGAACCGCGGCCGATGGTCTACTCCGGCTTGTACCCCGTCGACGGTTCGGACTACCCGGACCTGCGTGACGCCCTGGACAAGCTGCAGCTCAACGACGCCGCGCTGACCTACGTCCCGGAGACCTCGGTGGCGCTGGGCTTCGGCTTCCGCTGCGGCTTCCTGGGTCTGCTGCACATGGAGATCACCCGCGAGCGCCTGCAGCGCGAGTTCGGCCTGGACCTGATCTCGACCGCGCCCAACGTGATCTACCGCGTGGTCATGGAGGACGGGCGCGAGCACATCGTCACCAACCCCTCGTACTGGCCGGAAGGCAAGGTGCGCCAGGCCTTCGAACCGGTCACCAAGTGCACCGTCATCGCGCCGAGCGAGTTCATCGGCACCATCATGGAGCTGTGCCAGTCGCGGCGCGGTGAGCTGCTCGGCATGGACTACCTGTCCGAGACCCGCGTCGAGATGCGCTACATGCTGCCGATGGCGGAGATCATCTTCGATTTCTTCGATTCGCTGAAGTCGCGCACGCGCGGCTACGCCAGCCTGGATTACGAAGAGGCGGGCGAGCAGGAGGCCGCGCTGGTGAAGGTGGACATCCTGCTGCAGGGTGAGGCCGTGGACGCGTTCAGTGCCATCGTGCACAAGGACGCGGCTCAGGCCTACGGCAACAAGATGACCACCAAGCTGCGCGAGCTGATCCCGCGGCAGCAGTTCGAGGTCCCCATCCAGGCGGCGATCGGTTCGAAGATCATCGCCCGCGAGAACATTCGCGCCATCCGTAAGGACGTGCTCGCCAAGTGCTACGGCGGTGACATCAGCCGTAAGCGCAAGCTGCTGGAGAAGCAGAAGGAGGGCAAGAAGCGCATGAAGACCATCGGTCGCGTGGACGTCCCCCAGGAAGCCTTCGTCGCGGCCCTCTCCTCGGATGCCCAGGCGGACAAGCCGAAAGACAAGAAGTAAGGGAGTTTTCGGGCGCGGGCCGAGTGGTCGTGCAGTCCACCGTGCCCGCGAAAAGGGGGCTTCCGTTCCGGTTGGCAGGATGGCAAGGTTGTTGTGCTCGTCACCGTCATGCGCTCCGCTTTCCTGGAGAATGTGACAACTGGGTTTTCCGGAAATATCCTCGAGTGATCTTCACTCGGTCTTCCCGGGGTGGTGAGGATTGCTGGAAACCCGAGATGTGGAGCTTGCATGACGCGTGACCTGCCTTTCGACGACGACACCGAGGTTGCCGAGCCCGAGGGGGACATCGCGTACCGTGTGGCGACCGGCGTCGCGCGCGTCGCGAGGGCCGGAGCGTACGTGACCGGCGGCGCCCTGATCGCCTCCAACGGCGGCGGAGTTCCGGCCCAACCGGATGGACAGCGTCTGGACAGCTGGAACGCGGGCTGGGCGCAAACGACCGACCCGGATCCCGATGTGCCGAGCCCCGTTGTCACCTTCCCGGATCCGGACCCCGATTCGCTGCCGCTCGCGCCGCCGCTCACCGCGGGTCCGCCGAACGCCGTCACCGCGCCGCTGCCGTCCACGCCCGGGTTCGAGCTCGGGCCCGCGCCCAAGCCGTCCGAGGACTACTGGACCAACAACCGCCCCGGCGAAACGGAGACCGAGTCGCCGTACGAGTGGTGGGACAGTCAGGGCGCCCCGAGCCCCGGCTTCGCCCCGACGCCGGGGTTCTCCGAGACTCCGGAGTACGGGGAGTGGAACCAGAGCCCGAGCGCGCCCGCCGAGTCCGCGCCCGGTTCGGCGTCGCCGTACGAATGGTGGGATCAGCAGGGTTTCGGCCTGCCGGGCCACGGACTGGGCCCGGCAGGGCACGGTTTCGGTATGCCGGGTAGTGACGGCTTCGTCGCGCCGGGCTCCAATCCGTTTGCGCTGCCGAAGATCCCCGCCGCCAAGGAGGCGAGCGACGGCGCGTCCGCCGGTGACAGCGCCCTGCCCGCCGACAACCTGTTCCGGACCGGCGACATGTTCGACGGGGTGGGGGCCGCGCCGGGGGACTTCGGCGTGTACCTGGGCGCCGACGCGAGCGCGGAGATCTGGACCCACTTGGACGTCGATTTCGGCGTCACCCCCGAAGGCGTGTACCTGACCACCGATCTGCGGGTCGAGGCCTCCGCGGGACTTACCGTGAAGTCGGCGGCGGGCACCAACATCGGCGACCAGCTCGACAACTTCTCGGACTGGCTCGAGGGTTCGCGCCCGGAGAGCGGCGCCGCCCGTGGCGCGGACCAGCAGCAGCCCGGTGCGACGGCCGGTGGCACCGGTCTCGCGAGCGGTCTCTCGACTTCTGCCGCGCCTGCACCCGCGCCGGTCGCGCACGCGGCGCCCGCGCTCGCCGCACCGCAGCCGGTCGCTCCCGCGGTGGCCGCGGCGCCCGCGCCCGTGGCTCATGTCGCGACGTCCGCGCCCGTGGCTCCCGCGGTGGCCGCGCCCGCGGCCGTCGCCGCGCCCGCCGCTGTCGCCGCCCCCGTGGCGGCGACTCCGCTGCAGACCACGATTCAGCCGGAGGCCGCGACGACGCCCATCGCGAACGTCTTCGGCACGCCGGCGGGTCCGTCCCCGCTGACCGCGCCCGCGGCCGCGGTGCCCGCGCTGTTCGATCAGCACGTGCGGCCGACCACCGGCCCGTCGCCGGTGACCGGCGTCCCCAACCCGGCCGACACCTACCCGGGGACCACCGCGCCGACCACGATCACCCAGACGGTGCCGACGCCCAGCGTGCCGACTCCGACCAAGCCGGACACCGGCACCGTGCCGACCCTGGAACCGGGCGTCACCAAGGTGCCGGGCGTGACCGTCCTGCCCACGCCGGGCGGCGGCGCCGACGTGATCACCAAGACGCCCGGCGTCACGGTGACCCCGCAGCCGTCCACCCCCGACGTCGACATCACCACCCCGGGCGGCGGAACCACCGGCGGCGGCACCGGAACGACCGGCGGAAGCACGGGGACCACGGGCGGCAACACCGGCGGCGGCGCCGGGACGGGCGGCGGCACCGGCACCGGCGGTACGGCCAACCCGGGCACGACCTACCCCACCGGCGGCCAGAGCACCCCCGACGTCCCCACGGTCTCGGTGCCTTCGCAGCCCCCGACGTACGACGCGCCGACGCAGGCGCCTACCGTTCCTTCTGTCGATGTCGACGCGCCGTCGGTCGTCGTGCCGACGCCGGTCACGCCGGTCAAGCCGCCGGTACTGGTCGAGCCGCCGAAGACGCGCCCGATCAGCGACGAGCTCGACCACGCGAGCTACCACCAGGTGGTCGCGCAGATGCCGATCGAGCACGGCGGACTGGGCGCGGGGCTGCTGCCGGGGACCACCATGACCGAGACACACCACCCGATCGCGGGACCGGACGTAACCCTGGTCTGAACCGGATCAGCGGTGGTCCGGGAGCACGCACGCCGTATTCGTCGAGCGCGAGAACGAGGAGTTAGGAGGAGGCTTGTCTGCCGCAGCCGGGCTGGAGTCCGCGACGGTGAAACACCCGGACGCGATGGCACCGCTCATCCGGGTACTGGACGAACTGCGGGAGATGGCTCGCTCCGCGGGCCGCGACGACCTCGGCGGTCGGCTGAGCATGGTTCGTGCCAGGATCGGGGACCCGCGGGTCCGTCTCGTCGTTGTCGGCGATCCGAAGAACGGCATGAGCACGCTCGTCAACAGCCTGGTAGGGGCGCAGGTGAGCGCCACCGAGACGGCACTGAGCGCACCGGTGATCGTGGAGTACGGCCCGGAGCCGACCGCCACGCTGGTCAGGTCGACCGGGCCGGGCCGCACCGAGCGCCAGCCGGTGGACCCGCTGAATCCCGGTCCCGCGCTGGCCGCGCACGGCGTGATCCGCGCCGAATTCACCGAGCCGAGTGCGCTGCTCGCCGACGGCATCGTCCTGATGGACGCGCCGGGCTCCGGCGACGAGCACACCCGCTGGTCGATGATCGCGGCCGCCGACGCCGTGCTCTACGTCGCGGAGGCGTCGGCCGAGCTGACCCCCGTGCAGCTGGAGTATCTGCAGCGGGTGCAGCAGCTCTGTCCGACGGTCATCTGCGTGCTCAACAAGATCGACGTGCACCCGCAGTGGTCGCACGTGCAGCAGCGCAACCGCGATCTGCTCGACGCGGCCGGTCTCGGCTTCGCGGTGGCGCCGGTCTCCGCGCTGCTGCACCGGCAGGCGGGCAGCTACCAGCGCGACATCGAGTCCGGGGTGCCGCAGCTGATCGACCACCTGCGCGACTACGTGGTGGCGCGCGCCGATGCGGTGGCCCGTGACGCGGCCCTGCGTGACATCCGGCTTGTGGCAGACCATCTCGCGGTCACCCTGTACACCGAGGCCGAGGCGCTGCGCGATCCGCGCCGCCGCGCCCAGATCACCGAGCAGCTGATCGCGGCCCGCGACGAGGCCGATCAGTTGCGCCAGCGCACCGCCAACTGGCAGGTCGCCTTGGCCGACGGCGCCACCGAGCTGATGGCCGATATCGAGCACGACCTGCGCCACCGGCTGCGCAGCCTGGTGCGCGACGCCGAGGCCGAGATCGCGCAGACCGATCCGGCGCGCGGCTGGAAGGAGTTCGGCGCCGACCTGGACGCGCGCATCTGCGAGGCCGTCGAGGAGAACTTCGTCATGGCGCACTACCGGTCGGTGGAGCTGTGCGAGCAGGTGGCCGCGAAGTTCCCCGCCGACAATCGCACCCCGCCGCTGCCCGACCTACGCCTGACCAACCCTGGTGAGGTGCTGGAGGCAGTGGCTCCGCTGGAGTCGCTCGACAGCGCGAAAGGCGGTGTGACCGAACAGATTCTGTCCGGTCTGCGCGGTTCCTACGGCGGTATCCTGATGGTCGGTCTCGCCACCAGCCTGCTCGGCATGTCGCTGGTGAACTGGTACTCGGCGGGCGCGGGCGTGCTGCTCGGCGTCAACGCGATCTGGGACGACCGCAAGAACCGCAAGCTGCGCCGTCGCGCCGAGGCCAAGGTCGCGGTGGCCAGGCTGATGGACGACGTGATCTTCCAGGTGAGCAAGGAATCGCGAAACCGGTTGCGCGCCATGCAGCGAACGCTGCGCGACCACTTCACCGACATCGCCACCGACGCGCTGCGCACGGCCGACGAGGCACTGCGCGTCGCGGAGGACGCCTACGGCAAGTACGGCGACCGTCGCGAGGACCGCATCGCCGAACTCGACAGCAGTCTCGGCAAGCTGCGGGCCGTCCGCGACCGCGCCGACACCCTCGCCGCCTGACACCGTCCGACGCCGATCCGTGGGCGGGTCCGCCCGAGCCGCTCAGACCGGGCCGATCGGCGGGGAATGGGCGGGCTGGAACTGTCCGGCCTCACGCCGCTCCTCGGCCCTGATCACGTGCGTCACCGCGTTGATCAGCGCCAGATGGGTGAACGCCTGCGGGTAGTTGCCCAGATGACGTCCGCTGCGCGGGTCGATCTCCTCGGCGTAGAGGCGCAGCGGGCTGGCGAAGCCGAGCAGACGCTCGCACAGGTGCCTGGCCCGCTGCAGTTCGCCGATCTCGACCAGCGCGGACACCAGCCAGAACGAGCAGATCGTGAAAGTGCCCTCCTCGCCGGACAGCCCGTCGTCGGTGGTCTCGGTGCGATAGCGCAGCACCAGCCCGTTGTCGGTGAGCCGGTCGGCGATGGCGAGCACGGTGGCCCGCACGCGGTGATCGTCGGGCGGCAGGAATCGGGTCAGCACCACCAGCAGCAGCGAGGCGTCCAAGGTGTTCCCGCCGTAGGTCTGGGTGAAGACGCCTTCGCTGGTCACGCCGTTGGCGAGGACGTCGTCCCTGATCTCCTCGGCGATCGCGTACCACTCGGTGGCGCGCTGGAACTGGCCGTGCATCTCGGCGAGTTTGGCGCCGCGATCCAGCGCCACCCAGCACATCACCTTCGAGGACGTGAAGTGCTGGGTTTCCCCGCGCACCTCCCAAATGCCTCGGTCGGGCTCGCGCCAGTGCTTGATCGCGGCGTTCACCTGCCGCTCCAGCAGCGGCCACAGCGTTTCCGGAACCTGCTGGCGCGACTTCACATACAGATACACCGTGTCGAGCATGGTGCCCCAGATGTCGTGCTGGTCCTGGTTGAACGCGGCGTTGCCGATGCGGACCGGCTGGGCGCCGTCGTAGCCCTTCAGATACTCCAGTTCGCTCTCGACGATGTCGCGTTCGCCGCCGATGCCGTAAAGCACTTGGAGCTCGACGGGTTCGCCGTGCGCACCGGTGGTCGCGTCGTTGAGGAAGCAGAAGAAGTCGTCGGCCTCGCGGTCGAGTCCGAGTGTGTACAGGCCCCACAGCGCGAAGCTGGAGTCGCGCACCCAGCTGTAGCGGTAGTCCCAATTGCGTTCCCCGCCCGGGGTTTCCGGAAGTGACGTGGTTGCCGCGGCCATCAGCGCTCCGGTCGGCGCGTAGGTCAGGCCCTTGAGTGTCAACGCGCTGCGCTGTAAGTAGTTGCGCCACGGGTGATCCGGGAAATTGCCGAGGGTGATCCACTGCCGCCAGCATTCGATGGTGGCCCACATCTTCTGCGCCGCCTCCTCGAACGTCCGCGGGGCGGGCAGATCCGACCAGGTGAGCGCGACGAAGATCTGATCGCCTTCCTTCATCCTGGTACGCGCGCGAGCTTCGCGCCCCTCCAGGCCGAGGCGCAGATCGGTGGTGAGCACCAGGCTCGGGCCGCCGCTGGGATCGATGGTGCGCACCGCGGTGGCCTCTTCGTAGACCTTGCCGGTGTATTCCCAGCGGGCGGTGTCACGGTGGTAATCGAAGGAAGGCTGGCAGCTCATCTCCAGCTCGGCGGTGCCGTTCACGCACTTCACCGTGCGCAGCAACACGTGCTCGGCGTCCCAGTCCATCGGCGTGCGGCGGTAGGTCTTGCTGCGCTGATCGTTGTTGTGCCACGGGCCGAGTACCAGCGCGTCGCGCACGATGAGCCAGCCGGTCTCGGTCTGCCAAGTGGTCTCCAGGATCATGCCGCCGGGCAGGTAGCGACGCGCCGCCGGCACGTTGACGCCGTACGGGCCGATCCGGAAGTGCCCGGCGCTGCGATCGAGCATCGCGCCGAAAATGCTGGGGGAGTCGGGGCGCGGTACGCACATCCACTCGACCGCGCCGTTGCTCGCGACCAGGCAATTGGTCTCGCAGTCGGAGAGGAAGGCGTAGTCGTCGATGGGCGGATGAGCGCCGCGGTGCCTGCTCGGAGACAGCGCACTCAGCACTGGCAGGTCGTCGGGCTTGTCGATGCTCAGATCATCCGTTGACGCCATACCCCATGATGTGTGCCACGCGCGCCCGCCGTCCACCGAATGCGCCGGTCGGTTGCTCGGCTCGGGCCAGTAGGCTGGTATTCGTGCATCGCGTTGCAGGTTGGTGGGACGGTTTCGAGCTGTGGGTCGCGGGATTGCCGTTCATCCCGCAGTTCCTCGTGGTCCTCGTCGGCATGGTCCCGGTGAGCTTCGCCATCGCGTACCTGCTCGATCGCGCGCTGCGCGCCACGCTTCAGCTGCTCGGGCGCGACAGCCAGGTCGCCGAACTCGCCGACGCCGCGGTGCTCGCCGAACCCGCCCCGATTCTGGTCGAGGAGCCGATCACCGACCGCAGGCCCGTGCAGAGCGGAGCGCGTTGATGCCGCGCTCCCGGGTCCAGCTGGCCCTGCTCGCCCTGCTCGTGCTCGTCGTCATCGCCTGGTTCTTCACCCGCTGACACTCTCCACGCCGCGCAGGTCGCCTTGGACCCGCGCGGCGTGCCAGGGCGACGGGATCTCCGTTCAGTTGGATGATCCGTCGCCGTTGCGCCAGTCGTCCAGCCGCTTGCCGATCTTGGACACGGTCTCGCCGACCTCTTGGCCGACCGTGCCGACCGCCGCGCCCACATCGCGACCGAGGTTGCGCACCGTGCGGACGAGCGCGTCCTCGGACTGGTCGAAGTTCTGCCGGTAGGCCCGCGCCGCGTCCTTGATCTCCGCGCTGATGCTGGCGTTCTTGTCGTGCTCGCGGCGCGGGTAGTCGCCGGCGAGCACGCGGTTGTACTCGCCGCTCTGGATCCAGCGGCGCAGTTCGGCGGCGCGCAGCACCGAGAACGGATGCGACTGGAGTTCCAGGTTCAACAGCTTGAGCACCCCGTCGCGCAGATCGCCGGAACGCTCGTAGTCGTCCGCCTGGGCCAGGAACGCGCCGTGATTCATCTCCCGCACCCACGCGCCACCCGCGGTCTTCATGTGCACCCGCACCGACGCCTCGACGTCCTGACCGCACAGCAGTCCCGCCCGATCGCCGGACAACTCCGACTTCCGGCTCCACTCCATCAGCGCGGCAACGATGGCGCGCAGCGCCCAGCCGCCGCCCGGCATCCAGCCGACGCTCGCGCTCAGGCGCAGCAGGTGCATGAGCATGGTGCGGTACACCGCGTGCCCGGACAGCGCGTGCCCGAGTTCGTGGCCGACCACGAAGCGCAGCTCCTCGGTGTCCATCAGGTCGATCAGCGCGGTGGTCAACACGATGAACGGGCGGTCCATGCCGATGGTGAAGGCGTTCACGTGCGGGCTCTGCAGCACGAACATCTCCGGCGTGGTGCGCGCGTCCAGGATCTCCACGCAGTCGGCGCGCAAGTCGTGCAGCGTGCGGAACTGGCGCTCGTCGACCCGCACCGCGGTGGCCAGGTAGAGCAGCCGGTGCTGGCGTTCTCGGAGCAAACCGGACAGGGCCCGTAGGACGGTGTCGAATCCCGCCAGCGAGCGCAGCGCCACCAGCGCGGTGCGGTCGGCGGGATGCTCCCACGCGCGCGTGCTGATGCCGGGCAAACGGGTGCGGACCCGATCCGGACTGATCGTCATGGGATGAAACCCCCCTCTGTTCAGGAACTCTTCGATTCGAACTCGTGCGCCGAGCTCTGCTACAGTCTGCCCGTGTCTTCGAGTGCCGTCCCGCAGGTCCGCCATGAATTGGCGTTGATCGCTGTCGGCAATCTCGCGGTCGCGGACATTCTCTGTCGTTGATCGGTGACCGGGCACGTCTGCGCGTCCCTGCCCCGTAGACTGGCGTGCAATTTTTTCGCAGACGTCCCCGACCCCTCAGTCGGCCGTTCCGGCCGGTAGCCGCGCCACTGCCGCATTCATCGGCGGCAGGTCTACCCGATCGACACGAAATCTCAGCCCCCACGGTTCCTCGCGGCCGTGTGGTGGTCCGCAGGAAAGGTCCCACTCCGATGTCTCGCAACACTTGGCTCGCCCCGCGCCGACGCTATGCCGCCGCCGCGCTAACAGCGGTAGCGGCGGTCGTGCTCACCGCCTGCGGCGGCGGAGCCAGCGATACCGCGGGCGGAGGTGGGGCCGACGGCAGCGGCGGCACCCTGAACTTGTACGCCTACGCCGTCCCGAAGCCCGGATTCGACAAGGTCGTTCCCGAGTTCAACAAGACCGAGGCGGGCAAGGGCGTGCAGATCCAGCCGTCCTACGGCGCCTCGGGCGACCAGTCCCGCAAGGTCAAGGACGGCGCCGAGGCCGACGTCGTGAACTTCTCGGTGGAGCCCGACATCACCCGTCTCGTCGACGCGGGCTTGGTCGACGCCAGCTGGAATGCCGACGCCAACAAGGGAATTCCGTTCGGCTCCGTGGTCGCGATCGTGGTGCGCCCCGGTAATCCGAAGGGCATCAAGGACTGGGACGACCTGCTGAAGCCGGGCGTCGAGGTGGTCACCCCCAACCCGTTCAGCTCCGGCTCGGCCAAGTGGAACCTGCTCGCGCCGTACGCGGCCAAGTCCGACGGCGGCAAGAACCCGCAGGCCGGTCTCGACTACCTGAGCCAGCTGGTTTCCAAGGAGCACATCAAGGTGCAGCCGAAGTCGGGCCGGGAAGCCACCGAGACCTTCCTTCAGGGCACCGGTGACGTGCTGCTGAGCTACGAGAACGAGGCGCTGTTCTCCGAGCGCAAGGGCGACCCGATCGAGCACGTCATCCCGCCGACCACGTTCAAGATCGAGAACCCGGTCGCGGTGCTGAAGAACAGCAAGAACCCGGAGAAGGCCGTCGCTTTCCGCGACTTCCTGTTCACCCCGGCCGCGCAGAAGGCATGGGCCGAGGCCGGTTTCCGCCCGGTCGACCCGCAGGTCGCCAGCGACTTCGCCAAGGACTTCCCGACCCCGCAGAAGTTGTGGACGATCGACGACCTCGGCGGCTGGAAGACCGTGGACAAGGAACTGTTCGCCCCCAACTCCGGCAAAGTCGCGGTCATCTACGACAACGCCACCAAGTAGCCGGGTGACCCAGCGCACACGGGATACTGGACGATTGTGACTGACAGCAGTACCGCCGAGACCGGGGCCGCCCCCGGTCTCGGCGTAACCAAGAAACCGGCACGTCCCGGGCGCTCGCCGTCGTCGTGGCTGCGGGTGAGCGGGTCGGTCGGGCCGCTCGGCATCGCGACCACGGTGCTGTGGCTCAGCATCATCGTGCTCCTGCCGCTCGCCGCGCTGACCGTGACCTCCTTCGAGGAGGGCTGGTCCGGCTTCTGGGACGCGATCACCGCGCCCGCCGCGCTCGACTCGCTACGCATCACCGTCTTCGTCTCGGTGATCGTCGCGCTGATCAACGTGGTGATGGGCACCCTGATCGCCTGGGTTCTGGTGCGCGACGACTTCCCAGGCAAGGGCATCGTCAACGCGCTGATCGACCTGCCGTTCGCGCTGCCGACCATCGTCGCCAGCATCGTGCTGCTGTCGCTGTACGGTCCGCAGAGCCCGATCGACATCCACCTCAACGCGACACAGCCCGGCCTGGTTGTCGCGCTGGCGTTCGTCACACTGCCGTTCGTGGTGCGCTCGGTGCAGCCGGTGCTGATGGAGGCCGACCGCGAGGTCGAGCAAGCCGCGCTGTCGCTCGGCGCGGACAACTGGACGACGTTTCGCCGGATCGTCCTGCCGACGCTGACGCCCGCGATCATCAGCGGCGGCGGTCTCGCCTTCGCCCGCGCGATCGGCGAGTACGGCTCGGTGGTCCTGATCGGCGGCGCCATCCCGCGTAAGACCGAGATGGCCTCGCAGTACATCCAGAAGCAGATCGAGATCGACCGGCCGGTGAACGCGGCGGCCGTGTCGGTGGCGCTGCTGGCGATCTCGTTCGTGACGTTGCTCGTGCTGCGTCTGCTCGCGGACCGCAGCGCGCGTAAGGAGCAGGCGAGCTGATGAAACCGTCCGCGCTCACCCGCATTTCGCTTCGGACGGTGGCACTGGGCTACCTGTTCGTCCTGCTGCTGCTTCCGCTGATCATCATTCTGTGGCGCACCTTCGAGAACGGCATCGGCGCGTTCATCGAGTCGATCACCACCCCCGCGGCCCAATCGGCGTTCCAGCTGTCGCTGCTCATCGTGGCGATCGTGGTGCCGGTGAACGTCGTCTTCGGTGTGGTCACCGCCATCGCGCTGGTGCGTGGCCGATTCCCCGGTCGCAATCTGGTGCAGGGCATCGTCGACCTGCCGTTCGCGGTCTCGCCGGTCGTGGTCGGTGTCGCGCTGATCCTGTTCTGGGGCGCGGGCGGCTGGCTCGGCGGTATCGAGAACCTCGGCCTGAAGGTGATCTTCAACCTGCCCGGCATGGTGATCGCCACCATCTTCGTGACGCTGCCGTTCGTGGTGCGCGAGGTGGAGCCGGTGCTGCACGAGATCGGCGACGACCAGGAGCAGGCCGCGGCCACCCTCGGCGCGTCGCGGTGGCAGACCTTCTGGCGGATCACGCTGCCCGCGATCCGCTGGGGCCTGACCTACGGCGTGGTGCTCACCGTCGCGCGTGCGCTCGGCGAGTTCGGCGCGGTCATCATGGTGTCCTCGGCGCTGCCCGGTCAGTCGCTGACGCTGACGCTGCTGGTGCACGGCCGCTACATCAACGACCACAACAGCTTCGGCGCGTACTGTGCCGCGACCCTGCTGATGGGGATGGCCCTCGTCGTTCTTCTGCTCATGACCCTCCTCGAACGCAAGCGGGGCGCCAAATGATTACCGTGACCAACGCACGCAAGAACTACGGCACCTTCGCCGCGCTGGACGACGTCACCATCGACATCCCGTCCGGCGAGCTGACCGCGCTGCTCGGTCCGTCCGGTTCCGGCAAGTCGACGCTGCTGCGTTCCATCGCCGGGCTGGAGTCGCTGGACTCCGGCATCGTCACCATCGCGGGCAACGACGTCACCCGGGTGCCGCCGCAGAAGCGCGACATCGGCTTCGTCTTTCAGCACTACGCCGCGTTCAAGCACATGACCGTGCGCGACAACGTGGCCTTCGGCCTGAAGATCCGCAAGCGCCCCAAGGCCGAGATCGCGAAGCGGGTCGACGAGCTGCTCGGCATCGTCGGGTTGGACGGCTTCCAGCACCGCTACCCGGCGCAGCTGTCCGGCGGCCAGCGCCAGCGCATGGCCCTGGCCCGCGCGCTCGCGGTGGACCCGCAGGTGCTGCTGCTGGACGAGCCGTTCGGCGCGCTGGACGCCAAGGTCCGCGCCGATCTGCGCACCTGGCTGCGCCGCCTGCACGAAGAGGTCCACGTGACCACCGTGCTGGTGACCCACGACCAGGAGGAGGCGCTCGACGTCGCCGACCGCATCGCCGTGATGAACAAGGGGCGCATCGAGCAGATCGGCACCCCCGAGGACGTCTACGACCGGCCGTCCAACGAGTTCGTCATGTCCTTCCTCGGTGATGTCGCTCGCCTGAACGGACATCTGGTGCGCCCGCACGACATTCGCGTCGGCCGCGACTCGAGCATGGCGCTCGCCGCGCACGAGGGCACCGCGGAATCGGCGGGCGTCACCCGCGCGACCGTCGAGCGGGTCGTGCACCTGGGCTTCGAGGTGCGCGTGGAACTGCGCAACGCGGCCACCGGCGACCACTTCGCCGCGCAGGTCACCCGCGGTGACGCCGAGGCGCTGCGGCTGTCCGAGGGCGAGACGGTCTACGCCCGCGCCACCCGGATCCCGGAGCTGCCCGACAGCTGATCCCGGCGCGGGTCCGGGTGCTCGTACCGTCTCCACTCGCGGCGCACATGTCGTGCGGCGTGCGGACGTGGACGACCGCACGCCGGTCGTGGAGTGCGGTGACCGGACTCGGTGCGCATCCGTGTGCGAAGCCGCGTCGGTCGTGGGGTGCGGCGACCGGAACGATGCGGTGCGGAACACGCTGTGCGAGAACGTATCCGGCGTAACTCGGCCGAGATTCTCTGGACTGCTGGGATTTTGCTGTCGTCGCCGTCACACGCGGCGGCGCGACCGGCGCTTCGCCGAGTCGCCTGCCGCCCGGCAAATATCCGGCGGCGACCGGCGGGGCACGACACGCCGGTAGGCGACGGTGGCTACTCGCGTTTCTCAGGGAAGACAGGGCAGGTCGGATGCCATCGGGGCCGGCGCGGCGGACAGCGCGTGGCGGGCGGCGGGGTGCGGACAACCGGCTGTCCGGTGGTTGGCACGGCGGTCGCGGGGTGGTTGCGTGGTCGGTGTTCGAAGCACATCGGCTCGTCGATCGGGTGAATCGCGATGGCAGTTGGTCTTGGTTTGAGCATCGGCACGGTCAATTCGGTGACCGCGCTGGCGGACACGGCATCGGCCAAAGCGCCGCCGGGTCGGCTCGGTCACCGTCGGCACGCGCGGCCAACGCCCTCCGTCACCCGGCGCACCACCTTGACCTTCGACAGCACCGGTTCCGCGCGGGTCGGCCTGATTCCGCGGCACGGCCGCGCCATCACCGAATTCGCCGACCTCGGCCTGCGCGACGGCATGACGGCCAGGGTCGGCCACCGCACGCTCCGGCCCGCGGATCTCGTCGCGGTGGTCACCGACTGCCTCATCACCGAGGCGATGAGCGATCGGAAGGCGGTCGGCGCGGAGGTCGCGCTGACCCACCCGGCGGGCTACGGGACGGACGAGCTGGCCGAGCTACGCGGCGCGCTGGACGCGGTCGGTCTGCACCACGTCGCGCTGGTCGCCGAACCGGTCGCGGCGGCGGCCTGGCTGGAGGCGGCGCACGGTCCGCTGATGCCCGGCCTCGCGCTGGTCTACGACCTCGGTGGCGCGAGTCTGGACGTCACGCTGGTCCGGGTCGGCGCGGGCAGGCCGCGCGATCCGATCGTCGGGGTTCCGCTGCGTTCCCCGGAGTTCGGCGGGCGCGCGTTCGGCGCGCTGCTCGCGGCGCGGGGGAGCGGGGCGTCCTCGGTGGCGGGAACAGCGAACGATCTCGCCGACGAGTTGCGCGCCGAGCACGCGCGCGCCTCGCTGGAACTGGTCTACCGCTGCTTGAGCACGGCCGACGTCACCATGGCCGACGTCGACTGCGTGCTGGTGGCGGGTGGCGCGGCCCGGCCGCCGGAGATCTCCGGCGTGCTCGCCGCGGAATTGGCGCGACCGGTGGTGATCGCGCCCGATCCGGAACGCACGATCGCGGACGGCGCGGCGCTGCTCGCGCGGCAGACGGCGGCGTCCGCCGAGGAAGCGGCCGCGGGAGCGCACCGCAGGGGTAAGGGCCTGCTGCGCTCGCGGCGCAAGCTGACCAGGGTGGCGTCGGCCGCGGCGTTGTCCGCGGGCGGTGTCGTGCTCGCTTTCGCACTGCCCGCAGACGGTGCGGTCGCGGGGTTGGCACCGTTCGGACTGCTCTGACCCTGGTCACAACGGCGGCGGTCGGGTGGATCACCCGGCCGCCGCCGTCTGATGTGTGGGTACCGCGGGCTCGGGCCGGGCGGCACCCGACCGCGTGAGTTGACGTCACTCGTCGTAGGTGTAACTATGGGGTACAGGTAATACGTCCCCCGAGGAAGGCAGTGACGACGATGTCGACAGCCGAGAAGCACGCTATCGATCCCGATCTCGAGCAGGCGCAGAAATACGCCGCGAAGCTGCTGCTGCTGTCCGAGGGCTCGGTGAACAAGCACTTCGACCCGTTCGAGGACATCGACTGGGACAACCCCGACTACGCCGCCGACGCGGGCGAAGAGCGCTGGATCCTGCCGCGCTCGGCCGACCCGCTCGGCCGCCACCCCTGGTACCTGGCCCTGCCGAAGGACAAGCAGATCGAACTCGGCAAGTACCGTCAGGCCAACGTCGCCAAGGTCGGTCTGCAGTTCGAGTCGATCCTGATCAGCGGCATGGTCATCCACAACTTCGGCCTGCCCAACGGTTCGCCCGAGTTCCGGTACTGCTCCCACGAGATGATCGAGGAGCACAACCACACCCTGATGTTCCAGGAGATGGTGAACCGGATCGGCATCGACGTGCCCGGCATGGGCCCGCTGGTGAGCATGTTCAAGTACCTCGCCGCGCCGGTCGCCGCGAAGATGCCGAACCTGTTCTTCATGGCCGTGCTCGCCGGCGAGGAGCCGATCGACCACATCCAGAAGGAGATCCTGCGCTCCGGCGAAGAGGTTCACCCGATCATGCTCGGCGTGATGGCCATCCACGTCGCCGAGGAGGCGCGCCACATCTCCTTCGCGCACGAGTTCCTCAAGAAGCACGTGCCCGAGCAGGGCAAGCTCAACAAGTTCGTGCTGTCGATCGCGATGCCGGTCATCATGTGGATCCTCGGCCGCTCCATCGCGACCCCGCCGAAGACGTTCTTCAAGGAGTTCGACATCCCGGAGAAGGTCCGCAAGGAGCTGTTCTACGGCTCCAAGGAGGCCAAGCAGGTCTTCGCCGACTACTTCGTGGACGTGCGGGCGCTGGCCAAGGACCTCGGCCTGATCAACCCGGTCTCCAAGCGGGTGTGGAAGCTGCTGGGCATCGACGGCCCGATGAGCCGCTACCGCTCGGAGCCGCTGCGCGTCGTGCACGCGAGCTGAGCGGCGGTCCACCATGCCCTACGTCGTCACCCAATCCTGTTGCAGCGACGCGTCTTGCGTGTACGCCTGCCCGGTCAACTGCATCCATCCCACGCCCGACGAGCCCGACTTCCTGACGGCGGAGATGCTGTACGTCGACCCGAAGGCCTGCGTGGACTGCGGCGCGTGCGCCACGGCCTGCCCCGTCGACGCCATCACCTCGTCGAAGAAGCTGACCGAGGAGCAGAAGCCCTTCATCGAGATCAACGCCGACTTCTACCGGCAGACCCGGCCGCGCCCGCTGCTGGCCCGCCCGGTGCCCGCGGCGGAGATCCGCACCGAGCGCGCGCCGCTGCGGGTGGCGATCGTCGGTTCCGGCCCGTCGGCGATGTACGCCGCGGACGAGCTGCTGACCCAGCCGAACGTGTCCGTCACCGTGTTCGACCGGCTGCCGGTGCCCTACGGTCTGGCCCGGCACGGCGTCGCGCCGGACCATGCCAAGACCAGGCAGGTCAGCAGGCTGTTCGACGTGATCTCGGCGCAGCCCGGCTTCGGCTCGTACCTGAACGTCGAGGTCGGCTCGCACGTGACGCACGAGGAGCTGCTCGGCCACTTCCACGCGGTGATCTACGCCGTCGGCGCGTCCTCGGACCGCAAGCTCGGCATCCCCGGTGAGGGCCTGCCGGGCAACGTCTCGGCCACCGACTTCGTCGCTTGGTACAACGGTCATCCCGATCACGCCGACGCGCGGTTCGATCTGTCGCAGAAGCGCGCGGTGATCGTCGGCAACGGCAACGTCGCGCTGGACGTGGCCCGCATCCTGGCCAGTGACCCGGAGACCCTCGTCGGCACCGACATCGCGCCGCACGCGCTGCGGGCGTTGCGGGAGAGCAAGATCGAAGAGGTGGTCGTGCTCGGCCGCCGCGGTCCGGCCGAATCCGCGTTCACCGTCCCCGAGTTCGTGGGTCTGCTCGGCTCCGACGTGGACATCGCGATCGAGGGCGAGCTGCCGGAGATCACCGCGGACCTGCCGTACAAGATCGAACAGAAGCTGCGCCTGCTGCACAGCGTCGCCGATCGCCCGTTCGGCGACCGCAAGCGAATCGTGTTCCGCTACTTGGCCGCGCCCACCGCCGTGCTCGGCGATGACCAGGTGACCGGCCTGGAGATCGGTCGCAACGAGCTCGTCAGCGGGGCCGACGGACGCACCACGGCCGTCGCCACCGGCGAGACCGAGCGGATCGAGGCCGGGCTCGTGCTCACCTCGGTCGGCTACCGCGGTGTGCCGTTGCGCGGGCTGCCCTTCGACGAGCGGGCGGGTGTGATCCCGAACGAGAACGGCCGGGTGCTCGGCGAAGCGGGTGGCGCGGTGCTGCCCGGCGCCTACGTGACCGGCTGGATCAAGCGCGGTCCCACCGGCTTCATCGGCACCAACAAGTCCTGCGCGCAGGAGACCGTCCGGCAGCTGGCCGACGACTACAACGCCGGTCGCCTGCCCGAACCCGCGCGCGGCGCCGCCGATTTCGATCGGCTGGTGCGCGGCCGCAGGCCCGAGGTCGTCGCGAGCGGCAACGTGGTCGGGCAGCCGAAGCCGTTGCGCAGGCTGCTCGCCCGGGTCTGAAGCCAGGGCGCAGACGCTCGAACGCCACGACGATGATCGTCGTGGCGTTCGTCGTCGTGTGCTCAGCGCGCGGTGAACCCGCCGTCGATCGCGAGGGCCGCGCCGGTGACGAAGCTCGCCTCGCTGCTGAGCAGATAGGCGCAGAACGAGGCGATCTCGTCCGGCGCGGCGATCCGACCGAGCGGGTGCAGCGCCGCGATGGCCGCCTCCCCTTCGGGCGTGGCGCCCATCGAATTCCGAAACGCCGGGGTGTCCACCGCGCCGGACACCAGCGCGTTCACCCGGACGCCCTGTTCGGCGGACTCCAGCGCGACGGCCTTGGTCAGCCCGACGACGCCGTGCTTGGCGGCCACGTAGGGCGCCACCGAACCCATGCCGACTACACCCAGGTTCGACGCGTTGTTCAGGATCGCGCCGCCACCCGAGGCGACGAGCGCCGGGACCTGATGGCGCAGGCCGTAGAACACGGCCGTGAGATTGAGTTCCAGATCCGCGCGCCAGCCCGCCTCGTCGATCTCGGCCACCGGACCGAACGCCTGCACCGCCCCCGCGTTGTTGAATGCCATGTCCAGACGGCCGTATTCGCTGACGGCGACTTCGGTCAGCCTGGCGACGTCGGCCTCCACCGTGACGTCGGTCGGGACGAACAGCGCTCGGCCGCCCGCCCCGCGGATCTCCTCGGCGACTCGTTCACCAGCGTCCTTGCCGCGCGCCCCGAGAACCACCGCGGCGCCCTCGGCGGCCAGACGCAGCGCCACCGCCTTACCGATGCCCGAGCTCGCGCCCGTGATCACCGCGACCTGCTCCGCGAACCGTGTCGACATCTGTGCCCACTTTCCTTCTCGTTCTTGCCTTTTCGCTGTGGCGGAGGGTGCCGCCGTATTCAGTCAACCGAGGGCACGACGGCATCGCTGGCGGTAATCGGACGTGGCGTTTGATGTGTCATCTAAATGGGCGCGAGGCGCGCCTGTGTGAAATTAGTGGCGCTGGCTAAGTACTGGTTACCGACCAGTCGGTGTGTGTCGACCGATGTGCCGATCGCGCCCGGTGGCTGGTTCCGGCTACCTGCCGGTAGTGAAACGAAGTCGCTGTGCGATAGCGGGACCGTGTGCCCCGCAGACGCTCTCCGGCGTGTCGAGGGGGCTGAACCGTTTCGGATGGTGCTGTCTACCTGGTCATTCGAATGATCATTGCCGGAACCCAAACGTTCCATATCAATTCAGCATCCGGAAAGTTCCATCAGCAGCTAACCTGTGGGGGCTGTTTGGAAGACGACCGCGGCCACACGGCTCGACTGTGTGCTGGACGTGGTCACGGTGCGTTGACGGGATAGCGAATGACTACATGTCTGGGTTTCAGCATCGGTTCAGTGAACTCCATAGCGGCTTCCGTGACCGAAGGTCTGATTCGACCCACGGTGCGCACCAGGCGCACGGCACTCACGTTCGACAACGCGGGCGGCGCCCGCATCAGTGGCATTCCCCAGTTCAGTTCGGCCATCACCGATTTCGCCGACCTGGCGCGCGACCCGGAACACTTGGTCGTCGGCGGCAGGATCTTCTCCCCGGCGAACCTCGTCGCCGCGGTGGTGACCGGACTGCTGGAGGCGGCCGAGCCGAGCGCGGGTGTGGTGGCCACCTATCCGGCCATCTACACCGACAAGCAGCTCGCTCTACTACGCCAGGCGCTCGACCTCAACGGCGCCCGGCACGTCATGCTGATACCCGAGCCGGTCGCCGCGGCCGAATGGCTCGAATACGAGCACGGTCCGCTGGAGACCGGCTTCGTCCTCGTCTACGACCTCGGCGGCACCAGCCTCGACGTGTCCGTCGTGCGCGTCGGACCGGACTGGGGTAACCATCCCATCGTCGGAAAGCCGCAGCGCTCCTACGATTTCGGCGGCCGCCCGCTCGGCGGCATGATCGCACGGTACGCACGCACCGGCGTCCCCGCCGCCACACTGTCGATGACCTCCATCGTCGATGTCGACGGCCTGCGCGCCGAACACATCAGGGATTCCTTCGATGTGGTGCGCGCCTGCCTGCGCTCCACCGGCCTCAGCCTCTCCGAAATCGGACGCGTGCTGGTCGTCGGCGGCGCGTCCCGGCCCGCCGAGGTCGCCGGGACGCTGGCCGAGCTCGGCCGCCCGGTGGTGCGATCGGCCGATCCAGGCCAGGTGGTCGCCGTCGGGGCCGCGCAGTTCGCGGTGCGCACCTTCGCCCCGGCGAGCACCGGGGAACGGCCCGCCCCGCGCGTGGCCGTATTCTCCAGCGCCGCAGTGGCTTCGGCGCTCGCCATGTCGGCGGCCACCGTCTTCGGCGGCTCCGGCGACACCGGTCTGCTCCCGGTGCTGGACCGCTTCCCGGCCGCCGCGCCGGTACCCGCCGACGCGCTGCTCTACGAGCCCAACGGCGGTACCGCGTTCGATCAGGCCGTGCGGCAGGGCCTTCCGGCGCCCGCGGCGCAGTACGCGTTCTCCGGCGGCGGTTACGACCGATTCGTCTCTTCGGTCGGGCGCAGCGCGCCGCTCGGACCGTCGATCGGCGAGTCGCGCGGCGGGTCGCACAACGATTCCCGAACCTGCTGCGGCGATGGCCGATACGCGGGGACCCAGTACGCCAACCCCGCCCAGTTCATCAACCCGCTGCCCTTCACCAAGCGCGTGCCGCGGGTGAGCCTCCCGGCCTGGGAGCGGCTGAACCCCTCGCTTCCGGGCATCGGCCTGCCGTCGGAGCCGAACACCAATCCGGCCCCGAACCCCTCGGCCCCGAATCCGTCCGCTCCGAACCCGTCGGCGCCGGTGGATCCCTCGACCCCGGGCAACACTCAGCCCGGCTCGGGCACACCGTCCACGCCCGGATCGGGCGGGTCGACCACCGGGGGCGCGACGTCGCCCGGTGGGACCGATACGTCGACGGGCGGGGCCGGTTCCGATGGGTCGGGCGGAAATTCGACGCCGGGCGGGGACACGTCGGGCGGCGCTTCGGGGGGATCGTCCGGCGGCACCGGTGGCGCGTCCGGGGGCGGCACCGGTGGGGCGTCGGACGGCGCGGGCGGTGCGTCCGGCGGTGGTGCTGACGGTAGCTCCGGTGGTGCCTCGTCGGGTGGTGCGTCCGGAGACGGTGGTTCGGATGGCGGTTCGTCCGGTGGTGCTTCGGGCGGCGGTGCTTCCGCCGGTGGAGGAGCTTCGTCCGGCGGTGATTCGTCTGGCGGTGGGGCGTCTTCCGGCGGTGGTGCGTCCTCGGGCGGTGGCGCGTCGAGTGGCGGTGCTTCCGCCGGTGGAGGAGCCTCGGGCGGCGGTGAATCGGCCGGTGGCGGAGCGTCATCGGGTGGTGGCGCATCGAGTGGCGCCTCGGGTGGCGGAGCGTCTTCCAGCGGCACATCCTCGGGCGGCGGCACATCCTCGGGCGGCGGCACATCCTCGGGCGGCGGAACCTCCGCGGGCGGCGGGGCCTCCTCGGGTGGTACGTCGTCCGGCGGTGCCTCCTCGGGCCGCTCAGGCGGAACCTCCCCCGGCGGTTCGACTTCCGGCGGCTCCGGCGGCAGCTCGAAACCCGGCGGTTCTGGTGCGGGCGGCGGCTCCAAGGTGGGCGGCGGTGCTGGCGGCGCTGGTGGTGCCGGCGGCGGAGGAGCTGCCGGTGGTGGCGCCCGGCGCTGAGCAGCGGGTGGTCGCCCGCATCGAGTCGATGTCCCTGTGAGGGGCCGAAATACCGGTCGGCATGGACCGACGAGCTCGTTGGCGCAGGTGGCTGTTCCGAGAGCACGGCGGCGATACGTCGGCTAGCGGTCGCGCGCTTCATCCGGCGGCAGCAACCGTCCGGCGGTGGTGTGTCTTTCGGCGGCGCCTCTAGGGCCGATTCCGTCGGGTTGATCTCTCCCAGCGGCACAGGCAACGGGGCGTCTGGCGGCGGCTCCAAGGTAGGCGGGGACGCAGGCGGTGCTGGCGGTGCCGGTGGCGGAGGAGCTGGCGATGGTGGCGCGCGTCGCTGAGCAGCCGACGGCCGCCACGGCCGGCCGTCGTTGGGAGTGGTCGAAATGCCGGGCGGCGACCCGACGAGTTCGTTGGCGCGAGTAGCAGTTCCAAGCCCGGCGGTTTCGATGATGCGGGCGGCGGGCCCAACTAGCGGCTCGAGGGTTACGGCGGTGTGGTGCGGGCCTCTTAGCAGCCGGTGGCCGCCGTGTCGAGGCATTGTCGGGGTCGTCGCCCGAAGCACTCGGGGGCGACGCCGTCCTTCTACTCGCGTGTGGCCCTGCAGGGCAACGACTATCACCGCGCTCGGCAGTGGACCGGCTCGAACCGCGAACGCGCGGTCGGCTCACACGGCACAATGGGCAGGTGAAAGCGCTTGGGGGAGGGCCGCGGCTGATCGCGTTGGATGTGGACGGCACGCTGCTCGAGACGGGATCGCCGGTCAGTGCGCGGGTGGCCGCGGCGGTGGCGGCGGCCGTCGCGGCCGGGGCGCATGTCGTCGTGACGACCGGACGCACGCTGTTGACGACGCGTCCGGTGCTCGCCGAACTCGGGTTGGTCGAGGGGCACGCGCTGTGTTCCAACGGGGCGGTGCACATCGATGTGGCCAAGGGCGTCCCGGTGGCGGTGCAGGCGTTCGATCCGGCACCCGCGGTCGCCGCGTTGCGCGCCCTCTTCCCGGCGATGATCTTCGCGGTGGAGAAGGTCGGCGTCGGCACCTGGGCGACCGGTGACGGTCCCGGCGAATTCTCCATCGGCGAATACCTTCTCGTCGATCACGGTGCGCTGAGCAGCGAGCCGACGCCGCGCCTCAACGGCTGGTGGCCGGACGGGACGCTGGACGAGATGCTGGCGCTGTTGCGGACCTTCCAGGTGCCCGACGCGAGTTGGGTGCACGGGGAGTTCGGCCCGTGGCTGACGGTGTCGCGCCGCGGAGTGTCCAAGGGCTGGGCATTGGAACGACTGCGCCTTTCCCTCGGCATTCCCCGCGCCGCGACGCTGGCCATCGGCGACGGCTACAACGACCGCGAAATGCTCCGCTGGGCCGGGTATTCCGTCGCCATGGCCAACGCGGCGGACGACATCCGCGCGCTGGCCGACGAGGTGACGGGTGACGTCGCCGCCGACGGTGTCGCCACGGTGCTGGAGCGCTGGTTCCGCTGATCTACACGCCGCCGGTCTTGGCGACGACCTCGCGGTAGTGCGGGTTGGACATGATCCCGATGATGTTGCCGAACGGGTCGACGACCGCGGCGGTGACGAAGCCTCCGCCGTTGCCGCGCGGGGTGATCGGGTCGTACTCCTCGGCACCGAGGTCGAGCAGCCGCTGGAAGGTGGCTTCCAGATCGTCGACGTGCCAGTTCAGGATGCCGCCGCCGCCAGGAGGGTTGTGCGCGCCCGCCGGCGCGTAGGCGCGGTTCACGATGCCCAGCTCGGCCTGATAATCGCCGATGCGGAACTCGTAGTACCCGTTCGGCACGTGGTAGTACGGCGCGACGCCGAGGAATTCGGCGTACCAGTCCTTGGCGGCCTCGAGGTCGTCGGCGTAGTAGGTGACGGTGGCCATTCCGCGCAACATGTCGTGCTCCTTCGGTTCGTCTTCGGGGTTCTGTTCTTGCTGGTGAAACCATTCTCGCGGGCAAAGTGCTCACCAATTGAGCACTTTCTGCGGCAGAATTTCCGATATGCGCGCGGATCGTCTGGTGGCCACCTTGCTGCTGATGCAGGCCCGAGGCCGGGTGACCGCCGCCGAGGTCGCCGAGGAGTTGGAGGTCTCGGTGGCGACGGCTCGGCGCGACCTCGAGGCGCTCTCGGCGGCGGGCATCCCGGTCTATCCGCAGCCGGGTCGGGGCGGCGGCTGGTCGCTGATCGGGGGTGCGCGCACGGATCTCAGCGGTCTGTCCGAACCCGAGGCGCGGGCGCTTTTCCTGCTGGCCGGCGCGTCGGCGAGCGCGAACCCGGAGGTGAAATCCGCACTGCGCAAGCTCGTTCGGGCCCTGCCGCAGACCTTCCGCGCGGGTGCGGAGGCGGCGGCCGACGCGGTGATCATCGATCCCGCGCGGTGGGGGCAGCGCGACCGGAACCGGCCCGGCGTGGTGGATTTGTTGCAACGCGCGGTCGTTCAGCGGCGACGGGTCCGACTGGAGTACGAGCGGGCGGGCGCGCGCACCACGCGGAAGGTCGACCCGTGGGGCTTGGTCGACAAGGACGCCATCTGGTACCTGATCGCGGGCACCGAGCGCGGCAGCAGAACCTTCCGGGTGGACCGGATCGTGGACGCTTCCGTCACCGACGAAACCTTCGAACGTCCGGCCGATTTCGACCTGTCCGGAGCATGGGAGGAGGTCGTCGGGGCGATGGAGCAGCGGCGCGCGGCCACCGCGGCGACGGCCCTGATCGCGCCCGCACTGCTCCCCGTGCTGCGCGAGCAGCAGGGCAGGCACTGTGAAGTCGACGGTCCGGTGGCCGACGGGCGGGTCCAGGTTCGGGTCACCGCGCCGACGCCGTGGATGATCGCCCAGCAGCTGGCGGGGTGGGGTGCGGACATCGAGGTGCTAGGGCCGCCGGAGGTGTGCGAGCAACTCGCGCTGCTCGGTGCGGAACTGGTCCGGCGATACGGGACGGCGCCATAGCTCGAACTCGCAGCCGCCCCAGCGCTTCTCGGCTGAACGGGCGCTACCCGGGCCAGCCCCGAGGCGCACTTCGGTGCCGCCGACCGGCCGATCGGCGCCGGTTCGGGCATCCGCGCCGGGCGTCCGCCGAGCCGACACGGTTCGTCGCCATACAGCGTGCCGCATTCATCGGCAACTCGCCGTTGCTGTACGGTTACCAGCGCTGTACCGATCGATTGCGCGTCCCCTCGAGCACACGCCGAATTCCACACGGTGGTTGTGCGAGTTCGTTTCTGAAAGTTCCGTTTCGACGACGTTCGACTGGAGCGTAATGACCCGCAAGCATTCACATGTCCTGGCTGGAGTCACCGCGGTGATGATGGCCGTCGCCGGTGCTTTCGCCATTTCCCACAGCGCGGCCTACGCTGAACCGGGGGAGGCCAGCGGAGGAGGGATGCGACTGGTCGCGTCGGTGGACACCAATGTCGTCGTGTCCACCGGTGATCTCGCATTGGGGGTGCCTTTCGCGCATTCCGCCAAGGTCTCCGGAAACTTCACGGCCACCCTCGACGGAGCCTCGTCGCTGCGCGGCGGGCTGCTGGTGGCCGGGTATTTGGTCGGCTGCGCGGTCGACATCTCCGACGGGATCGATATCAGCATCGCCGCGGCCACCGGTGCCAACGTCGACGTGACGCCCGAGCTTCTCGGTCTCGGTGTCGGTCTCGGCCTCGATCTGGACATGCCGCCCGATGTCGCTCTCGATCTCGATCTCGGTCTCGGTGGGGACGTCACCTTCGGGGTCTTCGGGGAAGTCGGCGGTGAGATCACCGTGAGCGTGAATCCGGGCAGTGTGACAGTCCTGGCGATCGCCGAGGCGGAACTGGACGAGGAGTCGACGTTCCCCTTCACCTTCGCGCACTCCAACACCGCGCTGAATGTCAACGGATGTCTCTCCCCGGCATCGGCCATACCCTTCCTCACCGTGCGCGCCGACGCCCGCAACGGCATCGTGCAAACGACTGGCTACGGCCCGCACTTTGTGTTCTGAGCCGCCATGGCGGGTGCCACCCGCCCGGAGGCGCCTGCCCCTAAACCTCTTCCAGCTGTGATCTGCGACACTGTTTTTGCGCTCCCGAGATCACAGCGACAAGGATGATCTTGCTCCGCCTCGGCCCTCGTCGTGGCGGAGCAGTCATGTGTTGCAAGGACATTCGATATCTATCGGGGGTCGGGGAGAGATGAGAACCACTATGGTCCGTGGGACCTTCAAGAACGCAGGCCGCAAGCTGATCGCCGGTGTGCTGCCGTTCGCGGCCGCCGTCGCACTCGTCGGGGTCGCCGCCCCCGCGCAGGCGGCTCCGGTGCAGGCGCCCGCTCCGGTCGTGCAGCAGGTCGCCGAGCCGGCGCAGGTCGTCGCGGCGGGTTCGGGCATTCCGCTCGAGGAGATCGCGACGAACCCGGAGGCGAAGAACTCCGATCCGCTGGCCAACGGTGCGGCCGCCGGCGCCGCCGCTGGTGCGGCGGGTTCTGGTGCGCTCGCCGCGGCGTCGTGCCTGCCGGGCTTCATCGTCCTCGCGGTGCCGTGCGGCATCGCGGGCGCGATCAACGGTGCGATCATCGGTACGGTCGTCGGCCTGCTCGTCGGCGCCATCGCGCCGGAGGCGGTGCCGCAGGTGCTGCCCTGATCGAGGGGCGTACCTCCGCATTGGCTCCGGCCATACGCGGACTGTCGACGGACTTCGTCCGGCGGCGCCATCAGGCGGTTCCACCGGAACCGTACAGACCACTGGGCCGTGTCCCGGGGGCGAAAGCCCCTGGGGCACGGCCCAGTTCGTTGTCGGATCTCAGTTCGCGGCGGCGTCGGCGAGGACGCGTGCGCTCAGCGCGCGCACCATTTCCGTGGCGACCACCGCGTGGCCGCTCGTGCTGAAGTGGATCAGGTCGGCGCTCATCAGCTGCGGTCGCAGCCGCAGCGGGTGGTCCCAGAAGTCGACGAGCACCGCGTCGTAGCGGTCGGCCACCTCCCGGATGACGTCGTTGAGCGCGGCCATCCGCTCCCGCATCGGCCGCATCGGCGCCATACGCTCGACGTCCCAGACATCGGCGAGGGTGAACGTCGAGACCTGCGCGCCGCCGCGGCTCACGGCGGCGAACAACGCGTCGAGGTTCGCGCGCACCTGGCCGAGATCACCGCCCGGCAGGAAAAGATCGTTGCCGGCGCAGCTCACGTGGACCAAGTCCGGCTCGAACTCCAATATCCGCCCGAGTTGTTCGTCGCGCACCTCGGCCGTCGTCGCCCCGATGCGTCCGGTGTTGAGGTAGGCGAGGCCGGGCCGCACGGACGTGAGCAGGGCGGCGAGCCGATCGGCCCAGCCCTTGGCTTCGTATCCGGGACTCGGGTCGCCGACGCCCTGGGCGATGGAGTCGCCGAGTACCGCGAAACGGCGCCACGGCGCGTCCGCGAGCAGTACGCGTGCGGCGTCGGGGCTGAGCAGCATCGGATCGTCGGCTTCGGTGTGAATGTCGTTGTGTGTCATGCGAACTCCTAGTGGACGGGGACGGCTGTGGCGGCCGGATCGGGCTGCCGGGTCGGTACCGCGCACAGGCAGGCCGCGACCACGGCGATGCCCGCGCAGACCGCGAAGAGGGTGTGGAAGCCGGCGAGCGCGTCATCGGGATGGGCGGCGAACACCGCCGCGAGCACGGCGACGCCCAGCGCGCCGCCGACCTGCCGCGCCGTCAGGTTCATGCCGACGCCCGCCGCGAACTGCTGCGGCGGAAGCGAGCTCGCCGCGGCGGTGCCCAGCGTCGTCACCACGATGCCGACCGCTCCGCCGCCGAGCAGTCCGGCGGGGATCCACGCCGACCACAGCGCGGGATTCGGCCCGAACGCGTCGGTGCTCATCCAGACGAGGCTCGCGGTGAACAGCAGCGCCCCGAGCACTCCGACCCAGCGGCGCGCCGCGGGCGCGGTGATCCGTCCGGCCAGGGTGGCGGTGACCATCGACGCGACCGCGCCGACGGTCAGCGCGGCGGCCGAGCCGAGCACCGAATAGCCCCAGATCCCATCCAGGAACAACGGTCCGGCAAGCAGCCAGGCGAACATCGCCGCGCCGAAGACGAACGACGCGGCATTGGCCAGCGCGTACGGCCTGCTCTGCCAGAGTTCGACCGCGATCGCCGGATTGTGGTGCCGCGCCGACCGCACCAGCGCGGCGACGAGCAGCGCCGCACCGACGCCCAGCACGGCCAGCGTTCCCGGCGAGGTCCAGCCCCACCGCTGTCCTTCGGTGACACCGGCGACCAGTCCGCCGAACCCGAGCGCGACGGCCACGGTGCCGAGCGGATCCGGCATTGCGCTACCGACGGGTCGCGAATCGGACACCGGGATGCGCAGGCCCGCCAGCGCGAGCGCGAGGGCGACCGGCACGTTGATCACGAAGACCGAGCGCCAGCCGAACGCCTCCACCAGACCGCCGCCGATCGCCGGGCCGACGACCGCGGCGAATCCGCCCGCCGCCGACCACGCGCCGATGGCCGCGCCGATCCGTTCGCGCGGGGTCACGCTCAGGACCAAACCCAGCGCCGCGGGCACCATGAGCGCGGCCGTCGCGCCTTGGAGCAGGCGTCCGGCGATGAGCCACGCCGCGTTCGGCGCCAGCCCGCACAGCAGCGAGGTGAGCGCGAAACCGGCGAGCGCGACGAGGAAGAGCCTGCGCCGCCCGAGCGCGTCGGCGAACCGGCCTCCGGGGGTGAGCAGTGCGGCGAACGCGACGGCATAACCGCTGACGACCCAGGTCAGCGTGGTCGCCGCGGTGCCGGAGTAGTCGCGCGCGATGGCGGGGAAGGCGATGTTGACCACGGAGAGATCGAGAAAGGCGATGAACGCCGCGCCGCACGCGATCAGCAGCGTGGTCTTGGCGTTCGTCGCGGGGGGACTGGCGGGCCGTGCGGACACATCGGTCATGGCAGATCCTTCGGGAAACGAAAACAAAACGTACGACCGTTCGTGCAAATAAAGTACGACCGACCGTTCGTATTTGCAAGACCGCAGTGGAAGAATGGGGACATGGCCGAGACGACAACCGATCAGCGCCTGGCCAAAGGCGCCCGCTCCCGTGCATCGATCGCCCGGCACGCCGCCGATGTGGCGTCCGTCGAAGGGCTCAACGGTGTGAGCATCGGGCGACTCGCCGCCGACCTCGGGATCAGTAAGAGCGGTATCGCCACGCTGTTCGGGTCGAAGGAATCCCTCCAGCTCGCCGCGGTACAGGCCGCGCGCGAGGTCTTCACGGCCAGGGTGATCGAGCCGAGTCTCGGCGTGCCGCGCGGTGTGCCGCGGCTCCGGACGTTGGTCGACCGCTGGTTCACCCACGTGACCGAACCGGTCTTCCCCGGCGGCTGCTTCCGCACCGCCACCCTGGTCGAATTCGACAGCAGGCCCGGCCCGGTGCGCGACGCGGTCGCGGCCGACCACGAGGACTGGATCGGCTTCCTCACCACCGAGATTCGCAAAGCCCAGGATCAGGGCGAGCTGACCGGCCGCGACGCGGACGCGCTCGCCTTCGAATTGGACGCCGTCATCAGCGCGGTCAGCACGGCACGCCAACTCGGCGACGAAACCAAAGTGCACACCGCCCGCGCGATCGTCGACCGCCTGCTGGCCTGAAGAAGTTTCGGCGGCTGTGCCAGCCGGGCAGAAAGCGGCTCGGTCGTAGTCGGTACGCCGCGGTCGGCTCCGGGCGGCGCGCAACGGCGAGGTGAAAGTCGATCAGCGCGGTAAGAAGCTCGACGGCGGCGGCGCCGTGGAAGGGCGCGGTCGAAGACCATCGATGGGTCTGTGACGGTAGCCCGGTGCTGGGATGCTCAGGCGGAGAGGGGCAGGGTGGTGGCGCGGGCCGTGTCGTAGCGGTCCCAGACGATCTCGGTCATGGCGTGGTGTGCGCCGATGACGTTGGCGTGCAGGAGGTCGGGGGCCGCGGTCGCCAGCCGGTCGGTGAGCAAGCCCAGGGCGAGGAACCAAGGGGCGAGCAGGACGCGATCGGCGCCGCGAGCGCGCAGCCGGGAAACCGCTTCGTGGACAGTGGGTTCCGTGGTGGCGAAGCAGATTTCGGTGGGCAGGCCGGTCATCGCGGACAGTTGTCGGGCGACGTCGGCGGTGCGTGCGTTGGCGGCGGAGGACGAGGACCCGACGGCGGCCACCGCGATACCGAGCCGAGTGTCCGCCGTGTTCGGAAAAGCCTGTGACCGAGTGGCGTTCGAAACGCCCGATGCCGCCGGAGCGTTGCGACCGGCCGACGTCCCGAGAGCTTCCATGGCGCGGTCCTTCAGCGCCCCGACCAGGCGCGGATCGGGGCCGAGTACGTCCGCCTGGGTGAGCCGCAGACGCGGACGCCTCGCGCGGCACTCGTCCAGCAGACCGGGCAGGTCGATCCGCGCGTGAAAGGCGCTGCCCAACAACAGCGGCGCCACGATCGCATGGGTATGGCCCTGCGTCGCGACGGCGTCGACCACTTGCTCGACCGAGGGCGCGCTCAGGTCGAGGAAGGCGAGGTGCACGTCGATATCGGGTCGGGCCGCCGCGATCTCGGCGACCACCGCCGCCATAGTGGCGGCCGAGCGCGGATCACGGCTGCCGTGCGCGACCGCTATCAACGCGGGCGCGGTGGCGGCTTGCGTCGGCGCGGTGGCGATCCGCGCGGTGAATCGACGGTCGCCGCGCGACGGCACCGGCGACGCGCCGATCCCGTGCGCGGCGAACACGTCGGTCATCCTCAAACTCCCGTGCCGACCTCGACCGCGGTCAGCACATCGCCGACCAGGCCCGCGCCGAGCGTGTTGCCGCCCGCGGGGTCGATCAGCAGGAAGCTGCCGGTGTGCCGGTTGGCCCGGTAGTCGTCGGCCGCGATCGGCTCGGCGACGCGCACCGAGATGCGCCCGATGTCGTTGAGCCCCAACGCTTCCGGATTCGGGTCCGCGGCGAGCCGCTGCTCGTCGAAGCGCTCGATGAGCGCGCCGACGATGGCCTGGGTGGTGCGGGTGCCGTGCTTGAGCAGCAGCCGGGCGCCGGGGCGCAGCGGCTTGTCGCCCAGCCAGCAGACCGTCGCGTCGAAGCTGTCGATCGGTTCCGGCGCGTCGGCGACGGCGGCGATGATGTCGCCGCGCGAGATGTCGACCTCGTCGGTCAGGATCAGCGTCACGCTGCGCCCGGCCTGCGCGACGGCGAGCTCGCCGTCCGGGGTGTCGATGCGCTCCACGGTCGTGCGCACGCCGGAGGGCAGCACCACGATCTCGTCGCCGGGCGCCACCGAACCGGCCGCGATCTGACCCGCGTAGCCGCGGTAGTCGGGATATTCGGCGGTGCGCGGGCGGATCACGTACTGCACGGGGAAACGCAGACCGAGCGAGTGCGCGCCGGTGTTGTCCGCGTCGACCGGCACCGACTCCAGGTGCTCGATCAGCGACGGCCCGTCGTAGTACGGCGTGTTCTCGGAGCGGCTGGCGATGTTGTCGCCGTGCAGCGCCGAGACCGGGATCTCCAGCACGTCATCGGCCGCCCAGCCCAGGGTGCTGGTGAGCTTGTTGAACTCGGCGGAGATCTCGGCGAACACGCTCGCGGCGTCGTCGACGAGATCGATCTTGTTCACCGCGAGCACCAGCTTCGGCACGCCGAGCAGCGCGAGCACCGCCGCGTGCCTGCGGGTCTGCTCGATGACGCCCTTGCGCGCGTCGACGAGCAGGATCACCAGCTGCGCGGTGGACGCGCCGGAAACGGTGTTGCGGGTGTACTGCACGTGCCCGGGGGTGTCCGCGAGCACGAAAGACCGCTTGGGCGTTGCGAAGTAGCGGTAGGCGACATCGATGGTGATGCCCTGCTCCCGCTCCGCGCGCAGCCCGTCCACGAGCAGCGAGAGATCCGGGGTGGCCAGACCCTTGTCCACCGACGCGCGGGTGACGGCGTCGATCTGGTCGGCGAGCACGGACTTCGTGTCGTAGAGCAGCCGTCCGACCAAGGTGGACTTACCGTCGTCGACAGAACCGGCGGTGGCCAGCCTCAATAGGTCGGACATGTCAGAAGTAACCCTCTCGCTTGCGGTCTTCCATCGCGGCTTCGGAAACCCGGTCGTCGCCACGGGTGGCGCCACGTTCGGTCAGTCGGGACGCGGCCACCTCGGCGAGGATCGCCTCGTTGTCGGCAGCGTCGGAAATGATGGCGCCGGTGGTGGAGCCGTCGCCCACGGTGCGGTATCGCACCGAGCGGGTCTCCAGCACCTCGCCCTCGCGCGGGCCGCCCCAGACGCCCGGCGTCATCCACATGCCGTCGCGCTGGTACACCGGGCGCTCGTGCGCGTAGTAGATGGTGGCGAGTTCGACGTTCTCCCTGGCGATGTAGCGCCAGATGTCGAGCTCGGTCCAGTTGCTCAGCGGGAACACCCGCACGTGCTCGCCCGGCGCGTGCCTGCCGTTGTACAGGTTCCACAGCTCGGGACGTTGCCGCTTCGGGTCCCACTGACCGAAGGCGTTGCGCAGCGAGAAGATTCGCTCCTTGGCGCGGGAGCGCTCCTCGTCGCGGCGGCCGCCGCCGAACACCGCGTCGAAGCGGTTCTCGGAGATGGCGTCCAGCAGCGGGACGGTCTGCAGCGGGTTGCGGATACCGTCCGGGCGCTCGGTGAGCCTGCCGTCGGCCAGGTAGTCCTCGACGCTGGCGACGTGCAGGCGCAGCCCGTACTTCTCGACCACCTTGTCGCGGAACTCCAGCACCTCGGGCAGGTTGTGGCCGGTGTCCACGTGCAGCAGCGCGAACGGCAGCGGCGCCGGCCAGAAGGCCTTGAGCGCCAAGTGCAGCAGGACGGTGGAGTCCTTGCCGCCGGAGAACAGGATCACCGGCCGCTCGAACTCGCCCGCGACCTCGCGGAAGATGTGGATGGCCTCCGACTCGAGCGCCGCGAGGGTGTCGAAGTCGGTGATGCCGAGGGAGCGTTCACTTCTGATGGTCTCGGTCATGATTGATGCAACCCGCATTCGGTCTTGGCGAGGCCGGCCCAACGGCCGCTTCGCGGATCGGATCCCGGCTCCGGCTTCCGTGTGCACGGAGCGCAGCCGATGGACGGATATCCCTCCTCCACCAGGGGATTGACGAGGATGCCGTGCTGTTCGATGTAGGCATGCATCTCGTCGTCGGACCACGGTGCGATCGGATTGATCTTCACCAGGCCGAAGGCTTCGTCGTAGGAGATCAGCGGCGCGTTGGCGCGGGTGGGCGCCTCTACCCGGCGGATGCCGGTGACCCAGGCGTTGTAGCCGGTCAGCGACTTCTTCAGCGGCACGACCTTGCGCAAGCGGCAGCACTCGCCCGCGTCGCGCGCGAACAGATCCTTGCCGAGCAGCTCGTCCTGCTCGGCGACGGTGTGCTCGGGCCGGACGTTGATCACGTTGACCCCGTACACGGCCTCGACCGCGTCCCGGGTGCCGATGGTCTCGGCGAAGTGATAGCCCGTATCCAGGAACAGCACGTCGACGCCGGAACGGACCTGCGCCGCGAGGTGCACGAGCACGCCGTCCTGCATGTTGGAGGCGACGATGTAGCCGGAGCCGAAGGTCTCGTCGGTCCAGCGCAGCAGGTCGAGTGCCGAGGCGTCGGGGCCGAGTTCGGCCGCGCCGCGTTCGGCGATCGCCCGCAGCTCGTCTTCGGCGAGCTTGTTCGCGAGTTTGGTTGTCACAGTTGATCTCCCGTCAGCCGAGTCACGATCGTGCTCATCGCAGGTCGGCCTCGTCGGCGCGCACCGCCCATTGGGCGAACCGCTCGTCCGCGTTCCGGTTCTTGACGAAGTTGCGCACCACGCGCTCGATGTAGTCGCCGAGTTCGGCGCTGGTCACCTTGTGCTGGCGCAGCTTTCGGCCGAAGCCGCTGTCGAGTCCGAGGCTGCCACCGAGGTGAACCTGGAAGCCCTCGACTTGATTCCCCTCGCCGTCGTCCACCAGCTGGCCCTTGAAGCCGATGTCGGCGATCTGGGACCGGCCGCAGGAGTTCGGGCAACCGTTGATGTTCACCGTGATCGGCACGTCGAGCTGAGCGTTGACGTCGGCGAGCCGCTGCTCGAGCTCCGGCGCGAGCACCTGGGAGCGCTTACGGGTCTCGACGAAGGAGAGCTTGCAGAACTCGATACCACTGCACGCCAGCAGGTTTCGCCGCCAGATGGACGGACGAGCCTGCAGGCCGAGGGGTTCGAGTTCGGTGATGAGCTGCTCGACCTTGTCGTCGGCGACGTCGAGCACGATCAGCTTCTGGTACGGGGTGAAGCGGATACGGTCGGCGCCGATCTTCTCGACCGCGTCGGCCACCTTGGTCAGCACGGTGCCCGAGACGCGACCCGCGATGGGGGAGAAGCCGACGGCGTTGAGGCCGTTGCGCAGCCGCTGCACGCCCACGTGGTCGATCGGCTTGGCGGGCTGCTCCGGCGCGGGACCGTCGATCAGCTTGCGCTTCAGGTACTTCTCCTCGAGCACCTCGCGGAACTTCTCGATGCCCCAATCCTTGACCAGGAACTTCAGCCGCGCCTTGGTGCGCAGGCGGCGGTAGCCGTAGTCGCGGTAGAGGGAGACGACGGCCTCCCATACGTCGGGCACCTCGTCCAGCGGGACCCAGGCGCCGACGCGCTGCGCGAGCATCGGGTTGGTGGACAAGCCACCGCCGACCCAAAGATCAAGGCCCGGACCGTGTTCGGGGTGCTCGACGCCGATGAACGCGACGTCGTTGATCTCGTGCACCACGTCCTGCTGACCCGAGATCGCGGTCTTGAACTTGCGCGGCAGGTTCGAGTACTTCTTGTCGCCGATGTAGCGGCGCACGATCTCCTGGATCGCCGGGGTGGTGTCGATGATCTCGTCCAGCGATTCACCGGCCAGCGGCGAGCCGAGCACGACGCGGGGGCAGTCGCCGCACGCCTCGGTGGTCTGCAGGCCGACCTCCTCGAGCCGCCGCCAGATCTCCGGCACGTTCTCGATCTCGATCCAGTGGTACTGGACGTTCTCGCGGTCGGACAGGTCCGCGGTGTCGCGGCCGAACTCGGTGGAGATCTGGCCGAGCGTGCGCAGCTGGGCCACGTTCAGCGCGCCGCCGTCGCAGCGCACCCGCATCATGAAGTACTTGGCCTCGAGCAGGTCGATGTTCTCGTCGCCGGTGAAGGTGCCGTCGTAGCCCTGCTCGCGCTGGGTGTAGAGGCCCCACCAGCGGAACCGGCCGCGCAGATCGGCCTTGTCGATGCTGTCGAATCCGCCCTTGGCGTAGATGTTCTCGATGCGGGCGCGGACGTTGAGCGGGTTGTCGTCCTTCTTGCTCTGTTCGTTCGGGTTCAGCGGTTCCCGGTAGCCGAGCGCCCACTGGCCCTCGGACTTGCGGCGCACGGGCTTGCCGGTGCGGGCGCGCGGCGCCGTCGACGCCTCGGGACGCGGGCGGTCCGGCCGTACGCGGCGCTCGGTGGCCGGGCGTTCGGGACGCGCCTGCCGGGGTGTCGGCTGATCGCTGGGACCGGCGTCGGTGCTCGACGTCATGAGGTCGCTCCTGCTGGGTGGGTGGTACATCCGTGCTGAGGGCGCGAGGGGCTGATCTCGCGTCCGCGGTGTCAGCGGACCGATGCGATGGGAATCGCCGGGGAACCCGGAAGAAGGGCGCCGCTGAGCTACCGGTGAGAACCGGGCAGACAGCAGGCGCTACAGACGCGCTTGTAGTCGACGTGGCGACGTGCCACAAGTCGTACTCCCGATGCGCGCATGAGGCCTATTGTGCCATGTCAGAAAGGGCGTTCCGACCGTCATGCCGGTATTTCCCGCGAAATAGGGGGAAATTCCCTGGACCGCGGGGTCTATTTGTGATGGTCGTCATATTTCCCGGCGCGAATGCGGCCGGTGATTCGCCCGAAGTGTCCGATGTGAACCGCGGCACGCCCCGTTGACCTCGAGTTACCTCGAGGTACGAGTGTGTATCCCATGAGTACCGCACCTGTCGACACAGAAGTCGAAGTAGCCGCCATCCGCCAGGTCGTCGCCACCGTGGAGCACGTGCAGCAGCACGAACTCGTCGACGAATTCGTCGCGCTGTTCCGTGCAGACGCCATCTGGACCACGGGTCACGGCAAGCGCCTGTTCGGCCGCGACGCCATCGCCGAGTTCACCGCCGCGGTCCTGCCCGGCGCGACCGCGCACGGCAAGGCGACCTACGAGCTCGAGCACGTGCTGTTCATCCGGCCCGACGTGGCCGCGGTGAAGGTGCGCCAGCGGTACTTCAGCAACGAGGGTGTTCTGGAGAGCGAGGGCAGCCCGATGTACGTGATGGCCAAGGAGGACGGCCGCTGGCTGCTCACTGCTAACCAGAACACCCCGATCGTCGCGGACTGAGTGGTGTTGGCTCAGGCGGCCTGCTCGTCCTGGTGCGCGCCGCCGAGTCCCTGACCCCAGCCGCCGTCGACCGGCAGTTCGACGCCGGTGGTGAAGGTGGCGTCGAAGGCGAGGAAGAGCGCCGCCTTGGCGACCTCCTCGACGGTGCCGTTGCGGCGCAGCGGCGTGCTCCGCTCGCCCTGGCGCAGGAAGTCGGCGCGCTGTTCGGCGGTCAGCCCGACCACGCCCATCGTGGGGGTCTCGATGAAGCCGGGCGCCACGGCGTTGACACGGATCCGGCGCGGCAACAGCTCCGCGGCCAGCACCTGGGAGATCGCGCGCAGCGCCTCCTTCGACCCGGAGTACGCGCTGAGGCCGGGAAAGATGACGTCGTTGGCCACGGTGGTGAAGACGATCGAGCCGCCGTCGGTGAGCAGCGGGGCCAGCCTGCGCACGGTGAAGAACGCGCCCTTGGTGTTGATGGCGAACTGCCGGTCGAACGACTCCTCGGTGGCCTCCGCCAGGGTCTGGAACTCGGCGGTCCCGTGATTGACGAACAGCGCGTCGACGCGTCCGAGCCGCTCCTCGACCAGGGCGCCCAGCGTCTCGATGTCGCCCATGTCGGCGGCGTCCGAGGCGACCACGTGCGCCTTCCGTCCGGCCAGCCGCTCCCGCGCCTGCTCGATCGTCTGCAGATTGCGGCCGGTCAGCACCACCTCCGCGCCTTGGTCGAGCAGCGCCTCGACGATGGCCAAGCCCATTCCGTGGGTGCCGCCCGTGACCACTGCCTTCTTGTCGCCGTGCATTGCCGGTTCCTTTCTCGGTTCCTGATGAGCATCTCGGTTACTTCTGGTAACCGAGATGATCTTCGGGCACCGGGTCTGAACTGGGAAGACCGCACTTTTTTGTCAGTCGGTTACCGCGCGGATACCAATCAGGACCTCCCGCTGGGGCGCGCTCGGCGGTCGGCGTCGAGCGCGAACCGCCTCGGATTGCCGGGTCGTCGGCTTCGCGAGCCGCGTCCGGATGCCGGGCCACGGGGATCCGCACCCGAGCCGGGTCCCGGAGATTCGGGACCGTGATGGAGGTCGTCAGCACATCAGGGTCGCCCGGAAGGTCCCGGGCGGAGGGCGTCGCGGTTCGGCGGGCACACTGGACAGGTGAGTTCCGCCGTATCCCTCTCGGAGATCGACGCCGACGCGCCCGTGCTGCGCGACTTCGGCGGCGGCCCGTTCGGCGTGTACGTGCACGTGCCGTTCTGCGCGACGCGCTGCGGATACTGCGACTTCAACACCTACACCGCCGGTGAGCTGGGCAGTTCCGCTTCGCCGCAGTCGTGGCTCGCGGCGCTGCGCGGCGAATTGACCGAAGCCGCCGAGCAGTTCGGCAGGCTGCCGTCGGCCACGCCCGAGGTCTCGACCGTCTTCGTCGGCGGTGGCACGCCGTCGCTGCTCGGCGGGGACGGTCTCGCCGAGGTGCTCGACGCCGTCCGCTCGGCGTTCACCCTCGCGCCCGACGCCGAGGTGACCACCGAGTCCAATCCGGAATCCACGTCGCCGGAGTTCTTCGCGCGGATCAGGGCGGCCGGATACACCCGCGTCTCGCTGGGGATGCAGTCGGCCGCGCGCCATGTGCTCGCCGTGCTGGACCGCACCCACACACCGGGCCGCGCGGTCGCCGCCGCCCGGGAGGCGCGCGCCGCGGGCTTCGAACACGTCAACCTGGATCTGATCTACGGAACGCCCGGCGAGCGCGACGCCGATCTCGACGCCAGCCTGGACGCGGTGCTCGACGCCGGAGTCGACCATGTCTCCGCCTATTCGCTCATCGTCGAGGACGGCACCGCGCTGGCGCGCAAGGTGCGCCGCGGCGAATTGCCGGCGCCCGACGAGGACGTGCTCGCCGCCCGCTACGAACGTATCGACTCCCGCCTCACCGCCGCCGGTCTCACCTGGTACGAGGTATCCAATTGGGCGGCAAACGATTCCGCTCGGTGCAGGCACAACCTCGGCTACTGGGACGGCGGCGACTGGCTCGGCGCGGGCCCCGGCGCGCACAGCCACCTCGGCGGGGTGCGCTGGTGGAACATCAAGCACCCGGCCCGGTACGCCGAGCGCGTCACCCGCGGCGGCCTGCCCGCCGCGGGCTGGGAGTCCCTCACCGACGACGAGCGCTACTTCGAGCGCGTCATGCTGACGATGCGCCTGCGCACCGGCCTTCCCCTCACCGACCTCGCGCCCTCCGCCGCCCCCGCCGTCGACCGAGTCGTCGCCGACGGCTTGGTATTCCGGTCCGCCGACCACCTCGTCCTCACCGACCGCGGCCGCCTGCTCGCCGACGCCGTCGTCCGCGACCTCCTCACCTGAACCCCCGCGTCAGTTCCTTTCGCCGCGCTGACCGGCGTCGCACCGATTCGGGTCGACCGCCATTTCTCTCCCGTCGATAGGGAATTGGCGGTTCTGATGGGCCGCAGGGCTTTCGGATCGGCTACCGCGCGGGGTATTTGCGGTCCAGCCATTCGTCGAAGGTCGGGCCCGCGAGGATCGCGTCGGGACCCGGCAACAGCGCGCCCTCGGCTTGGAGTTCGTGGTTCGGGTCCGTGGTGTCGACGATCTCCTCGACGCGGGACGGTTTGCCAAGGCGTGCGGCGAGTTTCGTCACCGCCGCGGCGAGGTTGAGTTCTTCGGGGCCCGCGATCTCGACCACGTCGGACGACTCGTCGGCGACGGCGAGCGCGGCCAGTTCCTCGGCGACGACGCGCGCCGCGACGAGCTGTGCGCGGTAGCGCGGCACGTAGGCCGCGTCGTCGCGGGTGGTCCAGTCGAGCATCATCTCGGTGAACTCGTGGAACTGCGCCGCGCGCAGGACCCGCACCGGCACCGGACCTTCGCGGTAGGCCGCCTCGTGCGCCAGCTTCCCTGCGTAGTGCCCCGCGGTGAACCGATCGATGCCGATGATCGACAGGACCGCGATCCGCCGCACGCCCGCCGCGGCAGCTTCCCGCTGCACGTTGCGGCCGATGGTGCGGAAGTAGTCCGTCACGGCCGCGGTGTCGGTGGTGTTCGCGTTGACCGCGTCGACCACGATGTCCACCCCGGCCAGCGCGCCGTCCAGTCCCGCGCCGGTGTAGACGTCAACGCCCGCACCACGACTGATCGCCACCACCTCGTGGCCCTGGTTCCTCAGCACGTCGACCACTTCGCGACCGATCCGCCCGCTCGCACCAACTACTGCGATTCGCATCCGGTGACTCCTCCATGTCGATACCTACGCCGAGACGACGATGTGCTGACCCGAGGTGTGACACGTATGTCCGAGAACGTCCTGCTGTGAGCGAGCGTAGCGAGCGAACCATGGACGCAGCGCGCTAGGGCGCACGACGGAGCCGAGCGCCGGCGAGGCGAAGTTGTGAGCACTATCGCAGATCGGAGAAGCCGCGTAGGCTCCGGCTCGACACCGAGGAGTCCTATGCCACAGGCACGAGACGTCGACCAGTATCCGGTTCATGGCGAATTCGCCGAGGCGAGGGCCGCCGAAAAGGCGGAGAACGCACGCCAGCACGCCATCGCCGCCCGCACTGTCGCCGGATACGCCCAAGATGCCGCCGATTGCGAGTCCCTGCTTGCCATGCTCGGGCTCGATGCCATGGCGGGCAAGCGCGCCAAGGGTTTCGACAGCCGCTGAGCGTCGCCGATGCGCGAACCGGGCGGTGATCATCGCCCGATGCCCGGCACGGGCTCCCGGGCGGGTCGACCGTGCCCGTTGCGGTTCGCGACATCTTCGCCGAGAATGCCTGCCTGCGGCCCTGTCGCGCGCCCGCGGGACGGGCGATTGGCGGGTCGGCAACTAAACTGGATACTCAGACGACCGGGAGGCCGCGGCGTTTCACGCGCCCCCGAATGCGTCGGCGGGCCCGCGGCGTATCGAGAAGGCGAGGAGGTGGGGCCGATGTCGAGCACCGAGGATCGGCGCTTCGAGGTCCTGCGCGCGATCGTCGCGGACTATGTCGCCACCAAGGAACCGATCGGCTCGAAAACCCTGGTGGAACGGCACAATCTGGGCGTCTCCAGCGCGACGGTCCGCAACGACATGGCGGTGCTCGAGGCCGAGGGCTACATCACCCAGCCGCACACCAGCTCCGGGCGCATCCCCACCGACAAGGGCTACCGGCAGTTCGTCGATCGCATCTCCGAAGTGAAGCCGCTCTCGCCGGCCGAACGGCGCGCGATCATGGAGTTCCTGGAATCCGGCGTCGATCTCGACGATGTGCTGCGCCGCGGCGTGCGGCTGCTGGCCCAGCTGACCAGGCAGGTGGCGGTGGTGCAGTACCCGACGGTGTCGGCGTCGACGGTGCGCCACATTGAGGTCGTCGCGCTGAACCCGGCGCGGCTGTTGCTCGTGGTGATCACCGACACCGGCCGGGTCGATCAGCGCCTGGTCGAGCTCGGCGCGGTGATCGACGACGAGGACCTGGCCGCGCTGCGCGCCATGCTCGGCGGCGCGATGGACGGCAAGCGCCTGGCCGCCGCCTCGGCCGCGGTCGCCGAACTCCCCGAACGCGCCCCGCGCCAGCTGCGCGACGTGCTGATCCGGGTGTCGACCGTGCTGGTGGAGACCCTGGTCGAGCATCCCGAGGAGCGGCTGGTGCTTGGCGGCACCGCGAACCTGACCCGCAATGCCGCCGATTTCGGTCTGCCCGGCTCGCTGCGTCAGGTGCTGGAGGCGCTGGAGGAGCAGGTGATCGTGCTCAAATTGCTGGCCGCCGCGCAGCATCCCGGCACGGTGACGGTGCGGATCGGCGAGGAGACCCAGGTCGAGCAGATGCGCAGCACGTCGGTGGTCTCCACCGGCTACGGCGTCGAGGGCGCGGTGCTCGGCGGCATGGGTGTGCTCGGCCCGACGCGGATGGACTACCCGGGCACCATCGCCTCGGTCGCGGCCGTGGCGCGCTACATCGGCGAGGTGCTGGCCGAGCGCTGACGCCGAACCGTGCCAACGGCGCTGCTACCCTCGAACCTCTGGCCGGATAAAGTTGAGTGCATCCGACTAATGCCGATGGTGTCGGCATTCGGTTGGAGCGGCACAGGCGAGTCACAGCGACCAAGGACTAGAGAACTCAAGTGGCACGGGACTACTACGGACTGCTCGGCGTCGCGAAGAACGCGACCGACCAGGAGATCAAGCGCGCCTACCGCAAGCTGGCCCGCGAACTCCACCCGGACGTCAACCCCGACGAGGCCGCGCAGGCCAAGTTCAAGGACGTGTCGGCGGCCTACGAGGTGCTCTCCGATCCGGAGAAGCGCCGGATCGTCGACATGGGCGGCGACCCGCTCGAGTCCGGTGGCGCCGGCGGCGCCGGCTTCTCCGGCGCGGGCTTCGGCGGCCTCGGCGACGTGTTCGAGGCGTTCTTCGGCGGCATGAGCGGCGCGGGCGGCGGTCAGCGCAAGCCGCGCGGCCGGGTGCAGCCCGGTGCCGACTCGCTGCTGCGCACCCGCTTGAGCCTCGCCGAATGCGCGGTGGGCGTCACCAAGCACCTGACCGTCGACACCGCCATCCTCTGTGACAACTGCCACGGCGCGGGCACCAACGGCAACTCCAAGCCGGTGCGCTGCGAAACCTGCGGCGGCGCAGGCGAAGTCCAGTCCGTGCAGCGCTCGTTCCTCGGCCAGGTGCTCACCTCGCGGCCGTGCCCGACCTGCCGCGGCGCGGGCGAGACCATCCCCGACCCCTGCCACAAGTGCGGCGGCGACGGCCGGGTGCGCGCTCGTCGCGAGATCGCCGCGCCCATCCCGGCGGGCGTGGCCAACGGCATGCGGGTCCGGCTGGCCGCACAGGGCGAGGTCGGCCCGGGCGGCGGCCACGCGGGCGATCTGTACGTGGAGATCGTGGAGCAGCCGCACGACGTGTTCGTCCGCGACGGCGACGACCTGCACTGCACCATCCGGGTGCCGATGGTGGACGCCGCGCTGGGCACCACCGTGGTCATCGACACGATCCTGGACGGCCCGACCGAGCTGACCATCGCACCGGGCACCCAGCCCAACGAAGTCTCCGTGCTGCGCGGGCACGGCATGCCGCGGCTGCGCTCGGGCGCCCGCGGTGACCTGATCGCGCACCTGGACATCGTGGTGCCGACCAAGTTGGACGGCAAGCAGACCGAGCTGCTGCGCAAGTACAAGGGCATGCGCGAGCGCGACCGCGCCGAGGTGATGACGGCGCAGTCCGAGCACAACAGCGGCCTGTTCGCGCGGCTGCGCGCCTCGTTCAGCGGGCGCTGAGCCGTTGGCCGCCACGGTCTTCTACCTCGACGACATCCCCGAGCCCGGCGCGATCGCGGTGCTCGACGGTCCGGAGGGGCGGCACGCCGCGACCGTGCGGCGCATCCGGGTCGGCGAGCCGATCACCCTGTCCGACGGACGCGGTGTGCTCGCCGAATCGGAGGTTGTCGCCGCCCAGCGCGACCGGCTCGATCTGAAGGTGCTGAACAAGACCGTGGCGCAACCCGTCTCGCCGCGCGTCACGGTCGTGCAGGCGCTGCCGAAGTCGGACCGCTCGGAGCTGGCCGTCGAGCTGATGACCGAGGCGGGCGCCGATGTCATCGTGCCGTGGCAGGCCGCGCGGTGCGTGGCCAACTGGGAGGGCAAGGCCGCCAAGGCGCTCGACAAGTGGCGCGCCGCGGCGCGCTCGGCGGCCCGCCAGTCCCGCCGCGCCTACATTCCCGAGGTCGCCGATCTGCACCGCACCCGCGATCTGCTCGAGCTGGTCCGAAAGGCCAAGGCCGCGGGCGCGATCGTAGCCGCGCTGCACGAATCCGGCCACGGCCGTTTCACCGAACTGCCGTTCGGCGGCGCGCCGGAAGTGGTTTTGATCGTGGGCCCGGAAGGCGGACTCGACGATGCCGAGCTCACCGAACTCGCCGCGGCCGGGGCCGATGTCGTGCTGCTGGGGCCGACCGTGCTGCGCACCTCCACGGCGGCCGCGGTCGCGCTCGGTGCGCTGGGAGCGCTCACCCCGCGCTGGTGAGCGACCGGATTCTTCGGTCCACCGCGTTCGCGCGCGCGTCGCGGTCGCGCCTACGGCCATCGCCGTTTGGGCTCGCCGCCGGGGGATATCCCGGAGGTAGCCGACGTGGCCGCACCGGGATGTGGAAGGGCTGGTTTCCCTAGTGGACGAGAAGGCGAAAGCCAAGGGCGAGCGGGGCGCGATGCCGTCCGACGTGAGCGGCAAGCTGTCGGTGTTCGACAAGTTCGCCACCGCGGCGAGCAACGTGGCGTCGCGGGCCGGATTCTTCATGTTCTGCGTGCTGCTCGTGGTGCTGTGGGCGCCGACGTTCCTGGTGCTGCCCTCGATCGACACCTGGCAGCTGGTGATCAACACCGCCACCACGATCATCACCTTCCTGATGGTGGCCCTGTTGCAGAACACCGAGTCGCGCTCCGGCGAAGCGCTACAGCAGAAGCTCAACGCGATCGCCGACGCGATGGCCGACTTGATGGACGAGCTCAGCGCCGACCACCCCGAATTGCGCCGCCACCGAGCCGAATTGGCCGATGCCGTCGGTCTGGAGAATCGGGAGTCGACCTGACGATCGGTTAGCGACGAGGGAATCGGACGGGAGGACACGCCGTGGCACGTGAGTACAGTTCTTCCCCCGCGGATATCGACCCGCGCGATGTCGCGGAGATGCCGACGATCTACAGCCTCGACGAACTCGCCGAGCTGGTCCAAGGCCGGGAGAACATCTACCTGCGGTACTCCCACGGGCCCGAGCGCGACCGGAGCTCCGGGCCGAGCCGGGATTTCGAGGCCGACGTCGCGCTGCCGGGCTGGTCGGTCACCACCGTCGCGCCGGAGGAGTGGTGGCCGCGTCCCACTCGCGAATGGGTGGCCCGCCGCCTGTGCAAGTACGCCGACCTCGGCGCGCAGGACGACAGCCGTTTCCCATGGCTGCTCACCGGCCGCGTGGTGGGGCGCGGTCCCGATCACGAACCGCTGGTCGCGGACTTCGCTCCGGTCGCCAGGGTCGCCAAATCCGTTGTCGAAGAAGGGCTTCGGGTCTATCGGCAGAGTTTCGACGTGGGCCGCGACTCCACCGGTGACGCCTAGGAGGACCGAACGACGTCGCCCGGACGGATCGTCGCGACGGCGAACAGGATCGCCCCTGCCGCGAGCAGCGCGCCGACGGCTCCGACCAGACCCGCCCAGCCCGCGTGCGCGAAGGCGAGGCCGGACAGGCCGCCGACGACCGCGCTGCCGAGGTAGTAGAAGAACAGGTACAGCGACGAGGCCGCCCCGCGATTGCCACGGGCCAGCGTGCCGACCCACGCGCTCGCGACCGTGTGTGCCGCGAAAAAGCCCGCCGTGTAGAGCAATACGCCCGCGACGACACAGCCCAGCCGATCCGGCAAGCTCAACGCCAGCCCGACGCCCATCACCGCCATCGACGCGGTCAGCATCCGCTGCCTGCCGACGCGGTCGGCGAGGCGACCGCCCCAAGCCGAGGTCACGGTGCCCGCCAGATACAGCAGGAACACCGAACCCGCGACGGCCGCGGGCAATTCGAAGGGGTGTTGGGTCAGCCGGTAGCCGAGGAAGTTGTAGATCGAGACGAAGCCGCCCATCAGGACGAAGGCCAAGCCGAACAGCGCGAGCAACTGACGGTGTCGAAGTTGCTGCCCCAGATCGCCGAGGACCGTGCGCACTCCGGCGGGCCGTGCGACGAAACCGCGCGAGGGCGGCAGCAGCCGGACGAACCACACCGTGCAGGCCGCGGCGGCCACGCCGACCGCCGCCGCGGCCCAGCGCCAGGACGCCACGTCGAGGGTGAACGAGGGAATCAGGCGCCCGGCCAGACCGCCGATCGTGGTGCCCGCGACGTACACGCCCATCGCGGCGCCGAGCCCTTCGCCGCCGATCTCCTCCGCCAGGTACGCCATCGCCACCGCCGGTACCCCGGCCAGCGCGATGCCCTGCACCGCCCGCCCGGCGAGCAGCGCGTCGAGCGAGGGACTGAACGGAATCAGCAGACCGATGACCGCGGCCGCCGCCGCCGAACCGATCATCACCCTGGTCCGGCCGATCCGGCTGGACAGCGCGCTCACCGGCACGATGGCCAGCGCGAGACAGCCGGTGGTGAGCGAGACCGCGAGCGCCGCGCGGGCGGGCGTCGCGCCGAACGCCGCGGACAAGCTGGGCAGCAGCGCCTGCGCGTTGTACATCGAGGCGAAGGTGGTGAGGCCCGCCGCGAACAGCGCGACGGTGATCCGGCGGTCGTGCGCCGCGTCGGCGCCGGTGGTGTGCTGCGCGATCGTGCTTGCCGTGGTGGTCATGGCTACCTCCTGTCTTTCAGCATTGCCACCGCCCTTTCCGAAAGGAAATGAATAATGAACAGGGACTTGATGCCGCAGCTACATATAGGGAGGTAGCAAGGTGCTCGGCGAAGATTTGCAGTGGTTCACGACACTCGCCGAACTGGAGCGGATGAGCGCGGCCGCGGAACGCCTGCACATCGCCCAGCCGACGCTCTCGCGCATGCTGGCCCGCCTGGAACGCAGGCTCGGCGCGGAATTGTTCGATCGGCGCGGAAAGCGGATCGCGCTCAACGAATTCGGTCGCGTCTATTACGAACACGCGCGTCGCGCGCAGGCCGAACTGGACGCCGCGGGACAAGCCGTCGCCGATCTCGCCAATCCTGCGCGCGGCGTGGTGCGGTTGTCGTTCCTGCATTCCTTCGGCGGCTGGCTGGTGCCGCAGTTGATCGCCGGTTTCCGGCGCAACGCGGGCCGGGTCACCGTGACGTTGCGCCAGGGCGCCGCCGAGAAGATCACCCGCCAGGTCCTCGACGGCGCGGCCGATCTCGCCGTCGTCTCGCCGCGTCCGACCGCGCCCGGCCTCGGCTGGCGCGGCCTGCTGCGCCAGCCGCTGGTGCTCGCCGTGCCCGCAGAGCACCGGCTGGCCGGGCGCAGGCAGGCGCGCCTCGCCGACCTGGGCGGCGCTGAATTCATCACCATGCATCCCGGGTTCGGTATGCGGCGCATCTTCGACGAACTGTGCGCGGCAGCGGACATCCGCCCGCGCGTCGCCTTCGAGGCGAGCGACCTGGTCACCGCCACCGGGCTGGTCTCGGCGGGCCTCGGTGTCGCGCTGCTCCCGCTGGCGGATCCCGCGCCGTCCGCGGCGCGCTCGGGACTGGCGCTGGTGCCGCTGGCGGACGAAGGCGCGTGGCGCGAGGTGGGACTGATCTGGTCGGCCGCCGCGGCGCCGTCGGACGCGGTGCGACGTTTCCGTGACTTCGCCGAGGATTGGTCCGACGGCCACGGGGGAATATCCAGCACACGGCGGGAATGGCCGCCGCATCGGTAGCCGTTTATTCACTGTGCGCTGTCGGTGGGGCGCGTTAAACTTTTGTCATTCACCACGGCTGTCGAGACCGGAAAGCAGGATGTAACCACTTTTGCGAACACAAGGCGAGATCGGCGACCCGACCAACCCCACAGCAGGCATTGGCGCCCGCGACAACGGCTCGGGCCCCGCAGCACGCACCGTGCGCTCCAGCATCGAACTCGCTCCCGAATCCGTGTTCCCCTTCCTCGGTTCGGCCGACCAGAATCTGCGTGAGCTCGAGCAGTTGCTCGACGCGGACATTCACGTTCGCGGCAATTCCGTGACCCTCACCGGCAAGGCGGCCGACGTCGCCCTCGCCGAGCGGGTCATCGAACAGCTCATCGCGCTGACCGGCCGCAACCGGGTGGTGACGCCGGAGGCGGTGCGGCACACGGTGTCGATGCTGACCGAAGGTTCCTCGGATTCCCCCGCGGAGGTGCTCAGCCTGGACATCCTGTCCCGGCGCGGCAAGACCATCCGCCCCAAGACGCTGAACCAGAAGCGCTACGTCGACGCGATCGACGCCAACACCATCGTGTTCGGCATCGGTCCCGCGGGTACCGGCAAGACCTACCTGGCCATGGCCAAGGCCGTGCAGGCGCTGCAGACCAAGTCGGTCAACCGGATCATCCTGACCCGTCCCGCCGTCGAGGCGGGCGAGCGGCTCGGCTTCCTGCCCGGCACGCTCAACGAGAAGATCGACCCGTACCTGCGCCCGCTCTACGACGCGCTGCACGACATGATGGACCCCGAGGCGATCCCGAAGCTGATGGCCGCCGGCGTCATCGAGGTCGCGCCGCTGGCGTACATGCGCGGTCGCACGCTCAACGACTCCTTCATCATTCTCGACGAGGCGCAGAACACCACCGCCGAGCAGATGAAGATGTTCCTGACGCGTCTGGGCTTCGGCTCCAAGATCGTGGTCACCGGCGACATCACCCAGGTCGACCTGCCCACCGGCGCCCGCTCCGGTCTGCGCGCCGCGTCGGAGATCCTCACCGAGATCGAGGACATCCATTTCGCGGAGCTCACCAGCAGCGACGTCGTCCGGCATCGCCTGGTCTCCGACATCGTCGACGCCTACGACCGCTGGGAGTCGACCCGGCCGCAGGTCGCGGGCCCGCACTACCCGGGCAACCGCGCCCAGCGCCGCGCCGCAAGCCGCGACCGGCGCTGAGCTACGCGGACACCCCCGCCGAACACACCGGCCGCCGACTTCCTCGTCGGCGGCCGGTTTCGTCTGTCCTGGATCGGCCGCGACCCGTCGATCAGCCCGCCCTCGGCTGCCCGATGGAGCCGGTTCGGTAGTCGAATAGGCGCTACCTGGACTTCGCTCGGCCATACGCCGGGCGGACCAGATCCGGCAGCGTCTGTCAGGCCGACCTCCGCCTTCGCTCCGGCCGTGCGCGGGGCTGCGGGCGGACTGCGTCCGCAGCGTCGAATACGCTGTTCAGGTGAGCATCGAGATCGCCAACGAGTCGGGTATCGACGTACCCGAAGAAGACCTGGTCAGTGTTGCGCGGTTCGTGATCGCCCGGATGGACGTCCATCCGGCGGCCGAGCTGTCGATGGTGCTCGTCGATCTCGACACCATGGCCGACCTGCACATGCGCTGGATGGACCTGCCAGGCCCCACCGACGTGATGTCCTTCCCGATGGACGAGCTCGAGCCGGGCGGTCGGCCGGACAGCCCAGAGCCGGGCCCGTCGATGCTCGGCGACATCGTGCTGTGCCCGGAGTTCGCGGCGGCGCAGGCGCGCAAGGCGGGGCATTCGCTCGAGCACGAGCTCGCGTTGCTCACCGTGCACGGCGTGCTGCACCTGCTCGGCTACGACCACGCCGAGCCGGAGGAGGAGAAGGAGATGTTCGCCCTCCAGGCCCGGCTGCTCGAGGAGTGGTACGAGAGCCTGCGCGAGGCACGGCGCCGCGCCGAACTCGCCGAGCGCGACGCCCGCCTGCTGGGCAAGGCCGGCTTCACCGGACCCGGAGACGCGCTGGGTCCGGCGTGAGCTCACCGACCCTGATACTGCTCGCCGTCTTGCTCGTGCCCGCGGGCGGCCTGTTCGCCGGCGTGGACGCGGCGCTGAACACGCTCTCCCCGGCCCGCCTCGGTGACATGGTGCGCGCCGATCGACCGGGCGCCGCGCGGTTGAGCCGCATCGTCGCCGACCGCGCTCGCTACGTGAACCTGATGGTGCTGCTGCGCGTGCTGTGCGAGATCGGCGCGACGGTGCTGCTCGCCGCGGCGCTCATCGAGATCTGGGACGACAACTGGGCGCTGCTGATCACCGCCGTGGTGATGGTGCTCGTCGACTACGTGGTGATCGGTGTCGGTCCGCGCACCCTCGGCCGCCAGCACGCCTACTCGCTCGCCTTGGCCGCCGCGCTGCCGCTGCAATTCATCGGCGCGCTGCTCGGCCCGGTCAGCAGGCTGCTGATCCTGATCGGTAACGCGATCACCCCCGGTAAGGGTTTCCGCAACGGTCCCTTCGCCTCGGAGATCGAGCTGCGCGAAGTCGTCGAGATGGCGAGCGAGCGCGGCGTGGTGGCCGACGACGAACGCCGCATGATCCAGTCGGTGTTCGAACTCGGCGACACCGCCGCCCGCGCGGTGATGGTGCCGCGCACCGAGATGGTGTGGATCGAGGCGGACAAGACGGCGGCGCAGGCCTTGTCGCTCGCGGTGCGCAGCGGCCACTCCCGCATCCCGGTGGTCGGCGAGAACGTCGACGACATCCTCGGCGTGGTCTATCTGAAAGACCTTGTGCCGTACGCGGATCGCAGCCGCAAGGTGCGGGTGCGCGACGTGATGCGCCCCGCGGTGTTCATGCCCGACTCCAAGCCGCTGGACGACCTGCTCGACGAGATGCAGCGCCGCCGCAACCACATGGCGCTGCTCGTCGACGAATACGGCGGCATCGCGGGCCTGGTGACCATCGAGGACGTGCTCGAGGAGATCGTCGGCGAGATCGCCGACGAGTACGACACCGACGAGACCCCGCCGGTCGAGGAACTCGGCGAGGGCCGTTTCCGGGTGTCGGCGCGGTTGTCGGTGGAGGATCTCGGCGAGCTCTACGGCATGGAGATCGAGGACGAGGACGTCGACACCGTGGGCGGTCTGCTCGCCCACGAACTGGGCCGGGTACCGCTGCCCGGTTCGAAGATCGTGGTGCACGGGCTGGTGCTGCGCGCCGAAGGCGGGCCCGATTCGCGCGGCCGGATGCGGGTCAACACGGTCCTGGTGCGCAAGGCGCCGGAGAAATCCGAGAAAGCGGGCGCCGCGGTGGCCGAGGGCGCAAAATCCAACGGCGGCAAGCGCAATGGCAACAAAGACGAGGATGGAGCAACCGATGACTGAACTGGACGCCGAGGACACCAAACTGCTGACCCTGGCGCGCGGCGCGATGGGCCGCACCGGCGGGACGGGCGGCGCGGCGATCCGCGACACCGACGGCCGCACCTATGCGGCGGGCGAGGTGGATCTGCACGCGCTGCGGCTGACCGCGTTGCAGGCCGCCGTCGCGGCGGCGATCTCCAGCGGCGCCGAGGGTTTCGAGGCGGCCGTGGTGGTCGGCGGCCGGTTCTCCGACGCCGGGGTCGCGGCGGTGCGCGAGGTCTCCGGTGCGGCGCGGATCATCTTCACCGATCGCGCGGGCGCGGTGTTCGACATCGTCGACGACGCGGCGAGCGCCGAGGTGCAGGGTGGCTGACAAGTCCGGCTCCACCGAATTCCGTTCCGGTTTCGTCTGTTTCGTCGGCAGGCCGAACACCGGCAAGTCGACGCTGACCAACGCGCTCGTCGGCGCGAAGATCGCGATCACCTCCTCGCGACCGCAGACCACCCGCCACACCATCCGCGGCATCGTGCACCGCGACCACGCGCAGCTGATCCTGGTCGACACGCCGGGTCTGCACCGTCCGCGGACGCTGCTCGGCCAGCGGCTGAACGACCTGGTGCGAGACACGTACTCCGAGGTCGACGTGATCGCGATCTGCATCCCGGCCGACGAGAAGATCGGGCCGGGCGACCGCTGGATCGTGCAGCAGATCAAGCAGATGGCGCCGAAGACCACGGTGCTCGGCGTGGTCACCAAGATCGACAAGGTGAGTCGCGACCAAGTCGCCGCCCAGCTGCTGGCCGTCTCCGAGCTGCTCGGTCCCGAGGCCGACGTGGTGCCGGTGTCGGCGGTCAAGGGCGAGCAGGTCGAGGTCCTCGTCGACGTGATCGCCTCGAAGATGCCGGAGGGCCCGGCGTTCTATCCGGACGGCGAACTCACCGACGAGCCCGAGGAAACCCTCATGGCCGAGCTCATCCGCGAGGCCGCGCTGGAGGGCGTGCGCGACGAGCTGCCGCACTCGCTGGCCGTGGTGATCGAGGAGGTTCTCCCGCGCGAGGAGAACGAGGACATGTTGGACGTGCACGCGCTGTTGTACGTCGAACGTCCCAGCCAGAAGGCCATCGTCATCGGCAGGGGCGGCAGCCGCCTCAAAGAGGTCGGCACCAACGCGCGCAAGCAGATCGAGCACATCCTCGGTGTGCGGATCTATCTGCATCTGCACGTCAAGGTCGCCAAGGACTGGCAGCGCGATCCGAAACAGCTCGGCAAGCTGGGCTTCTGAGCGAACGGTACGTTCGCGGACCGCGAACTCGAGCGAACAACCCGCCCGAGCCGGATTTGTACCGGTACAGTCCCGGTTGACGCCCGGGTGTGCGTCGCAGCAACGCATTCCACGGGGGAGGCCGTCGAATTGACCGATACCGCCAACGATATCCCCAAGCTGTTGGAGCTGCTGCGGGCGCTGGAGGTGCCCGACGCCAAGCCGCGCGTGTTCCGCACGCTGCTGCGGCGCAGGCGTCCGCTGCCGCGTCCGGTCGTCGGTCTGGTCGGTGCGGGCGCGGGCGGCGCGCTGCTCGTCGAGATCTACCGCTGGCTCGGGGAATCCGGTGGCAGGCGGGCGACGCCGCGGGCACGGGTCGATCTCCAGGCGGCGGATCTGCCGCCCGACGCGCTCACGCCCGACCCGAACGCGACGGGCGAGGAGATCCAGGGGCACTGCCTGCCCATCGTGCAGCGGCTGGTCGAGGGCTTCTCCACCGACGACACGGCGATGGGACCGATCAAGTTCCCGCGCTACCGCACCGCGGATTGGCTGACCCGCCAACGCGTTACGAGCGACGAGACCGAGGCGACGGTCGAGTTGCGTTCGCGGTTGCCGCGCCTGCTGCGCAGCGGCTCTCCGACGGACCGCTCCGACACCGCCGAGGGCGTCAGCGGCGACACCATCTCGCGGCTGGTGTTCGGCGTGCTCGCGCTGTGGCCGGTGTTGCGGCTGTGGCTGTGGATCAGCGGGCGCATCCCCGGCATGTCGAAGGTCACCCGCTGGTTCATGCGCCAGCGCTACCTCGCCCCCGAATTGTCCGACAGCTTCCTGGGTTTCGCGACCCGGCTGACCGCGTCGCGGCGCAGCGACGAGGACCAGGAGCAGGTCGCCAAGCTGCTCGTGCACGCCTTCCTCGAAGACATGCGCGACGCGTACCGCAAGCGGCTGTGGCGTCCATCGAGCTGGCGGCGCACCGCCTATCCGGTGGCGCTGCTCAGCGGGGTCGACGAACACGGCGCCGGTATGCGATTGATCCAGTGGATCAACAACATTCGTAACGAGACCGGGCATTTCGACCCGCTGGTCGTGCTCGCCTGCCTGGATTACGACCCCGCCCCGCCCGCTGAGCCCACCGAGCCCGACGACGCTCCGGGGCGGACGCCGCAGCTGGCCAGGATCGGCGATCTACAGCACCTCGACACCCTCGAAAGCCTGGTCGACCGCCCGTATTCCGGGCAGCAGCCGGATCCGCTGCAACGCTGGCTGCGCGACATCGACAACATGCGCACCAATCGGTCCGAGCACGCGTGGTTCCTGCCGCTGCGCGTGCGGCTGCCCGATCCGCTCGACGGCCGCGTGCGCGACCCCAGCCTGGCGCACCTCGCGGTGCCGCCGTCGCCGCCGCTCGCCGCCCGCAAGTGGTTCGTCGCGATGTGCGTGCTGATTCCGATCGCGCTGCTGGTGGCCGCCGCTCTGGTCTACATTCCGCCGCTGCGCGGCGCGCCGTGCGCGCACTGGCCGTGGACGCCGGGCATCTCGGTGCAGCAACGCGACGGCGAGTGCGTCGGCTACAGCGACAACGCCGACCAGATCTTCACCGACGACCCGGAGCTGACGGCGATGCAGCGCGAGGTCTTCCGGCTCAACGTCGCCGCCGCCGACGCGCGCCGCGACAACCCGCGACGGCCGATCATCACGCTGGTCTACTTCTCGGGGCTCAGCTACGTGGACACCAACGTGCGGTACCCGCACGCGCAGGTCGAGGAGCTCGCCGGACTCGCGGTGCAGCAGCGCCGCGCGCTGCTCGCCTCCGACGAGTCCGAACCGCTGCTGCGCGTCGTCGTCGCCAACGGCGGCTCGGACATGCGCCACGCGACGTGGGTGGTGGACCACCAGCTGCGCGGCCTGCTGAGCGACGAACCGGGCATCCTCGGCGTCGTCGGCATGGATCGCAGCAACGCCGAGACCCGCCGCGCCATCGGACGACTCGGCGAACTCGGCGTTCCGGTGGTCGCGACGACGCTCTCCGCCGACGGCCTGGAGAAGTCGTCACCGCTGTATTTTCAAGCGGCGCCGAGCAATACGACGCAGGCGAAGTTGATCGCGGACTACGTGCAGGGCGCGCGCCATCCGGCGGGCGGGCCGCGCGCGGGTCAGCCGCGCTACAACCAGGTCGCCATCTACCACCCGAAGGCCGACGGCGACATCTACGTCGAGACTCTTGTCGAAGACCTGCGCGGCGAACTGGAGCGCCGGGGCGTGCCGTACCGCCGCATGGAGTGGACCGAGCAGCAGGAGCTCAATCGCTTTCCCGCGCCCTGCGAGACAACGGATTTCGATCGCGGCACCCTGCTGTTCTTCGCGGGCCGCAACGACGATTTCGCGACCTTCGCCAAATCGGTCAGCCGGGGCTGCCTGACCGGTGAGTCGCCCGCCATCCTCGGCAACGACACGGTGACCCGGCTGATCACCGATCAGAAGGCGATGGCGGCGCTGCCCGCCAATCTGTCGGTCCGCTACGTCGCCAAGGCCGCGCCCGTGATGCTCGGCGGCGCCGAATGCGTCCGCGGCAACGGCGAACTCGGCGACGAGCCGGTCGCCTTCGACTACCAGCAGCTGTGCGCCGAGCTGGCCGTGCTGATCGACGACCTGCGCGCCTACCCGCAGATGGCCGACTACCAGCCATCCTGGCCCGGCGACCGGACCGGACTCGCCTACGACGTGGTCGGGCTGTTCCTGCGCGCGGTGCGCACCGGGCCGCAGCACACCGACGGTGCGATCAACCGCACCGCCGTGGCGATGCAGCTGCGCGAGATGGACTATCGCGGCGTCACCGGCACGCTGGGCTTCTCGACCAGCCGGGTCGCGGACGGGTCGTCGATCGCGGTGCTGGTCACGGCGGGCGTCGGGCAGCCGGGTCCGCAGCAATGCCTGGTGATGTCGCCACGTCCCGCTGAAGGAGACGGGTGTCCGTCGGGGACGAAGAGCGCGTCGGAGGACTGGTCGCCGCCGCGGCGTTGAGTACGCCGCGGCAGCGCGGATTCGAGCCCGGTGGGATCGCCCTCCGGGCGGTGCGTGTCAGTCAGTGAAAACCGACCGGCGACCGCGCGGTTCCAGGTGTTAGAACCGGATCGATGCGGCACCGGCGCCGATTCCCAGGCGTCCGGAGGCGATCTCCGCATACCGAGAATCTTCAGGACGGTGGGTATGAGAACCGTGCAATCCGAGAACCAGGAAACGCGCCGGATCGAAGCCGAGGCGGCGCCGACGCGATTCGCCCGCGGCTGGCACTGCCTGGGGTTGATCAGGGACTTCGCCGACGGCGAACCGCATGCCATCCAGGCGTTCGGCACCAAGCTGGTGGTGTTCCGCGGCGAAACCGGCGATCTCCACGTCCTCGACGCCTATTGCAGGCACATGGGCGGTGACCTGTCGCAGGGACAGGTGAAGGGCGACGCCATCGCCTGCCCGTTCCACGATTGGCGCTGGGGCGGAGACGGCCGCTGCAAGCAGATCCCCTACGCCCGGCGGGTTCCGCCGCTGGCCCGCACCCGCACCTGGACCACATTGGAACAGGACGGAATGTTGTTCGTGTGGAACGACCCCGAGGGCAATCCGCCGCCGCCGGAGGTGACGATTCCGCGAATCGAAGGCGCGACCAGCGACGAGTGGACCGATTGGCACTGGTACTCCACCGTGGTGTACACCAACTGTCGCGAGATCGTGGACAACGTGGTCGACATGGCGCACTTCTACTACGTGCACGGATCGCTGCCCACGTACTTCAAGAACGTCTTCGAAGGGCACACGGCCACACAGTATTTCGAGAGCGGCGCCCGGGAGGACCTGCCGGGGCCGGTCGGCAAGCCGCTGCTGCTGGGGAATACCTCCATCGCCTCCTACCACGGTCCATCGTTCATGATCGACGACCTGACCTACCACTACGAGAACGGCGACTACCACTCGGTCCTGCTCAACTGCCACTACCCGATCGACGCGAATTCCTTTGTGCTGCAGTACGGCATCATCGTGAAGAAGGAGGCCGGGGTGTCCGCCGAGGAGGCCGAGGCCACCGCGCGGTCGCTCGGCGACTGGGTCAAGCTCGGCTTCGAGCAGGACGTGGAGATCTGGAAGAACAAGGCGCGCATCGACAATCCGCTGCTGTGCGAGGAGGACGGCCCCGTCTATCAGCTGCGCCGCTGGTATCAGCAGTTCTACGTCGACGTCGCCGATGTCCGACCGGAGATGGTGGACCGTTTCGAATTCGAGCTCGACACCTCCCGCGCGCTGGAGACCTGGCGCGGCGAGATTCGCGCGAACCTGGAGAACGGGGCCGCCGAAACGGCGCGGTCGTGATCGATCACATCGACCAGCTGCTGCGCGATGCGCCCACGGTCGGGCCGCACTACGCGCCGTCGACGCGAAATCGTTCCACTCACCGAAACCGATACCCCGATCAGGGGAGCCGGGATTGTTACCGTCGAACTGGTATCAATTTCAGTTTTAAGGTGGGTGCGATGCCCTCAGCATCGAGTACGCACGCCCGGACCACATCCGAGCAACAGATGCTGCCGCCATCGATGATCGAACGGGTCACGTTGATCCTGGACGTGTTCGAGCGTCCGCAAACACGCAGGACTCTCGAACAGGTCGCGCAGCGAACCCGGCTGCCCCGATCGACGGCGTACCGGATCCTGGAACAGCTGGTGCGCATGAACTGGTTGCACCGCGACGAGAACTGCTACCGGCTCGGCCGGCGTTCGCTGGGGCTCGGCGGTCGCGAGTCCGCGCACGGTGCGTTGCGCGCGGCGGCGGCCCCGGTCCTGCACGACCTCGCGCTGCGCACCGGGCTGGTCGTGCACCTGGCGGTATTGGACGGCACCGACGTCTACTACCTGGACAAGGTCGGCGGGCGCACGGTGCTCGACGTGCCATCGCGGGTGGGCGGGCGAGCGCCCGCGCACTGCACCGCGCTCGGCAAGTCCATGCTGGCCTGGCTGGAGCCCGAGGACATCGACGCCGAGTACAGCGGCGGTCTGCGGCGGCGCACGAACCGCAGCATCGGCGACCTGGACACGCTACACAGGCAGCTCGGCTTCGTCCGCACCGCCAACGGCCTGGCGTTCGAACGCGGCGAATGCGTGCCCGGCATCGGCTGCGCCGGTTACGCACTGCGCGGACCGGACGGACCGGTGGGCGCCATCTCGACGGTGTGCGGCACCGCCACGCCGCTGAATCGCGTCGCTCCGCTGCTCGTCGGCGCCGCCCGCACCATCACCCGTGAATTGTTCGGCTGTCCAGGTGCGCTCGAAAGATGGGAAGACAGTGGCTCGAATCGCTGAGGTTCGGCCACCGGCCGCACCCGTCTCGCGACGCCAGGTGGAGCGGCGCGACCGAATCCTCGACGCGGCGGCCGAATTGGGCGCGACCGCCGACTTCGAGCGCGTGCAGATGCTCGACGTCGCCAGGCGGGCCGAGGTCGCGGTCGCCACCCTCTACCGCTATTTCCCGTCCAAGACAAACCTTTTCGCCGCGGTGTTCGACGCCCACATCGATCGGTTCGTCGCATGGAACTGGACGCACTCCGGCGGCGACCCGGTGGAGGATCTGGGTGAGAAGCTGGTCGTGCTGAGCCGCGACCTGCTGAGCCGGCCCCGGTTGTGCGCCGCGATGATGCACGCCGCCGCGGCGAGCTACGTGTCCAGTCCGCCGGACGGCGGGCGGACGGCGGATCCGGCCATCGTCCGCGCCATCGTCGGCACGCTCGGTGAGCGGATCGACGCCGATCCTGGGGTGATCCGGCTGCTCGTCTACAGCTGGTGGGGCGTGCTCGTGTCCAGCCTCAATCAGAAGATCGCGCCCGAGCTCGCGGAATCCGATCTGCGCCTGGCCACTCGGTTGATCCTCGCCCGGCACCACCGATAGCGAACCCTCGAGCAACACCCGCTACTCGGCGGGCTTTCTCACAAAACAATTCGGAGGAACATATGTCGCACGATGCGGAGCGTCGCGTAGCGGATATCGCCGATCGGCTGGCCGCGACCGCGGCCGACAGCGAGCGATTGGGCAGGCTGTCGGACGAGAGCGTCGCCCTGATCCGGGAAGCGGGGGTGATGCGGATGCTGCAGCCCACCGAGTTCGGCGGCCGGGCCGCGCATCCCCGCGAGTTCGCCGAGGCGGTCATGGCGGTGGCGGCGCACTGCGGGTCCGCGGGCTGGGTGTGCGGTGTGGGCGGCGTCCATCCTTGGGAGATGGCCCTGATGGATCGCCGTCTGCAACAAGAGGTCTGGGGCGAGAACCAGGAAACGTGGATCGCCTCGCCGTACGCGGCGCAGGGCGTGGCCACGCCGATGGAGGGCGGCTACATTCTCCGCGGCCGCTGGAACTTCTCCTCCGGCACCGATCACTGCGACTGGATCTTCCTCGGCGCGCTGGTGGGCGACGCCGAGGGCAGGCCCGCGCAGCCGCCGCGGGTGCTGCACGTGGTGCTTCCCCGCTCCGACTACACCATCGTCGACGATTCCTGGGACGTCGTCGGCCTGTGCGGCACGGGCAGCAAGGACGTCGTCGTCGAGGGCGCGTTCATTCCGGACTACCGGACGATCGACGCCGACGAGGTCGCCGAGGGCGAGCGCGCCGCCGAGCGCGCCGGACGCACCGAAACCGTGTACAAGCTGCCGTTCTGGGCGATGTTCCCGCTGGGCATCACCGCCGCCGTCATCGGCATCGCCGAGGGCGCGCTCGCGGCTCATCTGGATTATCAGCGCGAGCGGGTCACCGCCATGGGCACCAAGATCAGAGACGATCCGTACGTGCTCTACGCGATCTCCGAGGCGGCCACGGAGATCGCGGCGTCGCGCACGCAGCTGCTGGACGGCATCAGCCGCCTCTACGACCGCGTCGACGCCGGCGAACAGGTGACCTTCGCGGACCGATCCATCGTGCGCCGCAACCAGACTCGCTGCGCTTGGCGCGCCGTCGACGCGGTGGACGAGATCTTCGCCCGCTCCGGCGGCAACGCCGCCCGCAGAAGCGGTGTGCTGCAGCGCTTCTGGCGTGACGCCCACGTCGGATTGCAGCACGCCATCCACACCCCCGGGTCGATCTATCACTCCACGGCGCTCACCTCGATGGGTGTGGAAGTGCCCGACGGCCCGCTGCGCAAACTCATCTGAGCGTCTGTATAGTGGGCCCGGTGGAGGGGAGTATTCCCCCGACGTCGACCCCGTCAGTACGGATCCGCCGCGGATCCCGGGGTGGCGGCCCGGCCCCGATTCGATGCGGCCGGGTGGAAGAGACCTCCGGTAGCGACGCATGTCGTCGCGGATGCCGGAGGTTCCGTCGTGGATGTTTCGTCGACCCTGTGGGTCGCCACCATCGTGGTGCTCGGCGCGTTGATCGCCGTCGACTTCTTCATCGGGCGCAAGCCGCACGAGGTGTCGTTGAAGGAAGCCGGGATCTGGACCGTGGTCTGGATCGCGCTCGCCGTGCTGTTCGGGGTCGGGCTCTGGGTGTTCGCGGGCGGGCAGCCCGCGGGTGAGTTCTTCGCGGGCTTCGTCACCGAGAAGTCCCTCAGCGTGGACAACCTGTTCGTCTTCGTCCTGATCATGGCGAAATTCGCGGTGCCGTCGAAGTATCAGCAGCGGGTGCTGCTGATCGGCGTGCTCCTCGCGCTCGTGCTGCGCGGTGTGTTCATCGCCGCGGGCGCCACGCTGGTCGCCAGTTTCTCCTGGATCTTCTACCTGTTCGGCGCCTTCCTGGTGTGGACCGCCTGGAAGCTGATCAAGGAGGCGCGCGCAGGCGGTTCGGAGGAGGAATGGGAGGAGAACCGCCTGCTGAAGAGTCTGGAGCGGCGCTTCGGCGTTGCCGACCGGTACCACGGCACCAAGCTGTGGGTGATGCGCGACGGCAAGCGGATCATGACGCCGATGCTGGTGGTCATCCTGGCGATCGGCACCGCCGACCTGATGTTCGCGGTGGACTCCATTCCGGCCATCTTCGGCCTCACCCAGAACCCGTACATCGTCTTCACCGCCAACGCCTTCGCGCTGATGGGTCTGCGCCAGCTGTACTTCCTCATCGGCGGACTGCTCACCAAGCTCGTCCACCTGAGCTACGGCCTCTCGGCCATCCTCGGCTTCATCGGCGTCAAACTGTTCCTGCACGCGCTGCACGAGTCGGGCGTCGCGGTGCCGGAGATCTCCATCGGCGTCTCGCTCGCCGTGATCGCCGGCGTGCTGACGGTGACCACGGTCTCCAGCCTGATCGCGACCAAGCGTCAGGAGCGCGCGGAACTCACCGCTCCGCGAAGCTGACCATCCCGCCCGGGCCGAGCGGCCGGCCCGGCCCGGGCGCCCCCGACGCTCACCACCATGGTTCGGGACGGTGGCGGTCCCAGCGCAGCTCGGACTCCAGTTGCGCCGCAAGGGAAATCAGCAGCGGTTCGGTGGCCGCGGTACCCATCAGCTGGGCTCCGACCGGCAAGCCCGCGTCGGTGAAACCTGCGGGAACGTTCACACTCGGCCAGCCGAGCACGTTCCACGGCCAGGTGTAGGGGCAGGCGGCGGTGATGAGGTTGTTGGTGGCGTTGACGCCGATGCCGTCGATCTCCTCGGCGCGCGGCGGGGGAGTGGCGGTGGTGGGCGCGAGCACCAGGTCGTAGTCGTCGAAGAAGGTGCCGATGCGCTTGTGCAGCAACGGTTCCGCCTGCCGCGCGGCGAAGAGCGCCGGTCCGCCGAGCACCCGGCCGAAGCGGACGTTGGCGCGGGTGCGCGGGTCCACCTCGGCGCCCGGCATCCGGTCGTGCACGGCGCGGATGCCCGCCATCGAGCGCGGCAGGAACGAGGCGCCGATGAGCAGTCCGTAGTGGAGGTCGGCCACGGTGACCGAGTGCCCGAGCTTGCGCAGGGTCGCGGCGATGCCGCGCACCGCGGCTCGGACCTCCGGGTGCAGCGCGGTCTTGGTCGCGGTGAACGGAATGCGCAGGGACAGTGCGATTCTCAGGCGTCCAGGGTCGCGCCCGACGGCGTCGGAGGCGCGAATCGGTTCGGGGGTGTGGCGGTCGCCCTTGTGCGGTCCCGCCGCCGCGTCCAGCAGCAGGGCCGCGTCGGCGACCGTGCGTGCCAGCGGCCCGTTCACCGTGAGGCCTTGGAACGCTTCGGCTTCCGGCCAGGTGGAGACGCGTCCGCGCTGCGGTTTGATGCCGACGAGGTTGGTCCACGCCGCCGGGATCCGGATCGAGCCCGCGCCGTCGGAACCCAGTGCGGCGGGCACCAATCCGGCCGCCACCGCGGCCGAGGAGCCGCCCGAGGAACCACCCGGCGTGTGCTCGCGGTGCCACGGATTGCGGGTGTGCCCGAAGGCCGCGCCGCTGGTGAAGGGCAGCTGGCCGAGTTCGCAGGTGTTGGTCTTGCCGACGATCACCGCGCCCGCCGCGCGCAGTCGCCGAACCGATTCGGCGTCTTCGGTTTTGGGTGTGAAGCTGCCGCCGCAGCCGAACGCCGTCGGCTCACCGGCGATGTCGGTGTCGTCCTTGACGGCGATCGGCACGCCGAGCAGCGGTAGGCGCTCGCCAGCGGCCAGTCGCCGGTCGGCCTCGGCCGCCTCCGCCAGCGCGCGGTCCCTGCGAACCACGCGGAACGCGTTCAGCGTCGGCTGGCTCGCCTCGATCCGGTCCAGCGCGGCGGCCACGGCCGCGGTGGAGCTGACCGTGCCCGCCGCGAGCGCACCGGCCAGCTCGGCGAGGCCCGGATCGCCAGCGGGCGTCGCGCCCGCGGCGGTGTCGGGTTCGTCGGCAGGGCTGAGCGCTCGTTTCGGCACCGTCATGTGTGCTCCCTCTCTTCGGTCGTCCGGTGTGAACCGTATCGCTGTATTGGACGACCGTCCACATGGGTTATCGCCGCAGAGTGTCGAAGCGCATCACGCACGGGTCCGTCGTTTTCGCACGTCGCGGAAGCGGTAGTCGAGACTCTAGACATACATACGGTATGTATGTAACAGTGAACGGGACGCCCCGACCTTCTGGAGGAAGCCATGGGAATCAGCCCGTCACTCGGCCCCGCGCACGAGATCGACCTACCCGGCGGCCGCGTCCGCTACCACGAGACCGGAACCGGCTCGCCCGTCGTCTTCGTGCACGGCCTGCTCGTCAACGCCGATCTCTGGCGCTCGGTGGTGCCCGCCGTAGCCGCCGCGGGCCACCGCTGCCTGACACCGGACTGGCCGCTCGGCTCGCACTCGATCCCGGTGCCCGATGCGGACCTGACGCCGACCGGAGTGGCCGACCTGATCGCCGCCTTCCTGGAACGGCTCGACCTGACCGACGTCACCCTGGTCGCCAACGACACCGGCGGCGCGATCACCCAGGTACTGCTGGCTCGCAACACCGCCCGCATCGGCCGCGTGGTGCTCGCCTCGGTGGACAGCCACGAGAAGTTCCTGCCGCAGCCGTTCACGCTGCTGCCGCTGTTGGCCCGCGTGCCGGGTTCGATGCGCCCGCTCACCGAGACGCTGCGCCTGCGCGCGCTGCACCGGCTGCCGCTCGCCTTCGGCTGGGTGAGCAAGCGACCGGTGCCCGTCGAGTTCGTCGACTCGTACCTGTTGCCGAGCCGCCGCTCCGGCGCCATCCGAAAGGACCTGCGGCGCTTCCTGAAGACCGCGCACCGCCGCTACACGCTGGACGCCGCGACCCGGTTCGGCAACGTCCGGCTGCCGGTGCTGATCGTGTGGGCGCGCGAGGACAAGCTGTTCCCCGTGGCCTACGCCGAGCGGCTGGCACGCGAATTCCCCGAGGCCACGCTGGAACTCGTCGACGATTCCTACACCTTCCTGCCCGAGGATCAGCCCGAGTTGCTCACCCAGCGGATTCTGGAGTTCACTCGGCTGCATGCCACGCCGTAGCCAGGAGGACCGCTCCCGCACGACAAGGGCCGCCCTGGAAGAGGCGGGGCGGCGCCTGTTCGCCGAACGCGGCTTCGCGGCGACCTCCGCCGAGCAGTTGGTGACCGAAGCTGGCGTCACCCGTGGCGCGCTGCACCACCACTACGGCGACAAGCGCGGGCTGTTTCGCGCGGTGCTCGAACGGCTCGAGTCGGACAACACCGCGGAGATCCGCGCGGCCATCGCCGCCGTCGATCCCGGCGACATCCTCACCTCGATGGCCGTCGGCATGAACGTCTTCCTCGACATCTGCCAGCGCCCCGAGATGATCCGGATCGCGCTCTACGACGCACCGGCCGTGCTCGGCTGGGAGGAGTGGCGCGCCGTCGAGGCGCGGCACGGGCTCGGCTTGATCGTCGCCGAGCTGGAGCGGGCCCGCGCCGCCGAGCTCATCGCCGACGCGCCCGTCGACATCCTGGCCCGGCTGCTGCTCAGCGCCGTGACCGAGGCGGGGCTGATCGTCTCGCACGCCGAGGACAAGGAAGCCGCCCGCGCGCAGGCCCAGCAATCGCTGCTGTTGCTGGTCGCGGGATTGCTGCGCACCTGATTCGCGCGGCAGGGCGGCCGCGGGCTGTCGCCGGTTCGTGAAAGGATGAGCACGTGCGTTTGTATCGGGATGAGGCGGTCGTGGTGCGCCAGCACAAGCTGGGTGAGGCGGACCGCATCGTCACGCTGCTGACGCGCCAGCACGGCCTGGTCCGTGCGGTCGCCAAGGGGGTGCGGCGGACCAAGTCACGGTTCGGCGCCCGGTTGGAGCCGTTCTCGTACATCGACGTGCAACTGCATCCCGGCCGCACGCTCGACACCGTCACCCAGGTGCACACCGTCGAATCCTTCGCCGCCGACATCATCGACGACTACGGCCGCTACACCACCGCCTGCGCGGTGCTGGAGACCGCCGAACGCCTCGCGGGCGAGGAACGCGCGCCCGCGCCGCGCCTGCACGCGCTGACCGCGAGCGCGCTGCGCGCCATCGCCGCCAAACAGCGCCCGCACGAACTCATCCTCGACGCGTTCCTGTTGCGCGCCATGGGATTCGCGGGCTGGGCGCCCGCGCTGGACGAATGCGCCAAGTGCGCGACCCCCGGCCCGCACCGCGCCTTCCACGTGGCCGCGGGCGGCGCGGTCTGCGTGCATTGCCGCCCGCCCGGCGCGGCCACCCCGGCGCCGGGCGTGCTGGATCTGCTCGTCGCCCTGCTGAAGGGGGAGTGGGACTACATCGCGACGGTGCCCGATTCGGTCCGCCGCCAGGCCAGCGGACTGGTCGCCGCCCACCTGCAATGGCATCTGGAGCGCCAGCTGCGGACGTTGCCCCTGATCGAGCGCACCAAGACGCCGTCGCCCGCGGGGCACGTCGGCTGAGCTTTGCCCTGATCGGAGCCGTGCTCGCCAGGTCGGCGGAGCGATCCGCGGAGGTCTTCGCTGCTCCCGAGCCGGATCAGGCAGGATGGAGGCCGTGATCCTCCGTCGAGACTCCTCCACCGCGACACGGCCGAGCAGCGGACAGCAGAACCGCGTCGTCCGCCCGCCGTCGCCGCACCCCTCGGGCGCGCGGCCGCCGCAGCTGCCCCCGGAACTGGTTCCCAACCACGTGGCGCTGGTGATGGACGGCAACGGCCGGTGGGCACAGGAGCGCGGGCTGCCGCGCACCGCGGGGCACGAGCGCGGCGAGGCGGTGCTGATGGACACCGTCGAGGGCTGCATCGAGATCGGCGTGAAGTGGCTCTCGGCCTACGCGTTCTCCACCGAGAACTGGCGGCGCAGCCCCGACGAGGTGCGCTTCCTGATGGGCTTCAACCGTGACGTGATCCGCCGCCGCCGCGACGAGATGCACGAGATGGGCGTGCGGGTGCGCTGGGCGGGGCGGCGACCGCGCCTGTGGCGCAGCGTGATCAAAGAGCTGGAGACCGCCGAGGAGCTCACCAAGGACAACACCACGATGACGCTGACGATGTGCGTCAACTACGGCGGTCGCGCCGAAATCGCCGACGCGGCAAGGGAAATCGCGCGGCGCGTGGCGGCGGGCGAGATCGATCCGGAAAAGGTCACCGAGGCCACCGTCGCGCAATTCCTCGACGAACCCGACATGCCCGACGTCGACCTGTTCCTGCGGCCGTCCGGCGAGTTCCGCAGCTCGAACTTCCTCATCTGGCAGTCGGCCTACGCCGAATACGTGTACCAGGACACGCTGTTTCCCGATTTCGACAGGCGCAACCTGTGGGAGGCCTGCCTCCAGTACGCGTCGCGTGACCGCCGCTTCGGCGGCACCAAGTGAACGGCGGCATGGAGATGGACGCGGCGGTCACCCCCGATCAGGAACTCCAGGCGCGGGCCGGCGCGTGTCTTTCTCAATACGGCATCGACGTGCGTGTCGATCCGGAGGGTTCGCTCGGCTTCCAATACGAGGGCGCGTTGTGTTCGCTGCGCGCGGTGACCCTGGCCCCCGGCCTCGACGTTTTGTCCACGACCTGCGTCCTGGCCTGGGACCGCCCGCTGAAACCGCAGTTGCACAAGCGAGTCGCCGAGCGCAACAACAACTTGCAGTTCGGCTCGCTCACCGTCATCGGCCGCGACAAGCTCGCCGACGTCATCCTGCGCTACACCTTCCCCGCCGCGGGCCTGGACGACCAGGCGCTGACCACCATGCTGCTGCTCGTCCTGTCCGGCGCGGGCCGGGCGCGCCAGGGTTTGCTGCCCTGACGTTCAGGGTCTCGACTCAGGACAACGCCCTGGCACGAGCGGCTGATCGGCGAATGCTGTGGAGTCGCTGTGTCGCCGATGGCAGGATCGGGGGATGCGCACCGAAGAGGGTTCGGGTCTCGCGGCACGCTCCGACGACGGACGGTCGTTCGTAGTCGCCGACGCAGGCGGCAGCGCCTTCGTCGCCGGTTCGCTGGTGGTCGTGGTCGCCGAAGGTCGCCGTCAGCTGGCGCTGGTCGAGGAGCGATCCGAGACCACCCCCGCACGCTTGCGCGGGCGGCTGATCGGGGAACTCCGGGACGAGGGCATCGACACCAGGTCGAGTCACGCCTTCGAGCGCGGACGGCTCGCCGCCGCGGACACGCGAACCGTCGAGACCCTGCACGAGACCACCGGCGCCCGGCTCGAGGTCGGCGTGAACCTGACCGCACCCGGAGGTCCGGCGAGGCTGTTGCCGAAGCGGTTCAACCGGCACACCTTCTGGTGCGGGCAGAGCGGCTCGGGCAAGACCTACGCGCTGGGCGTCGTGCTCGAACAGTTGATCGCGCACACCGCGGTGCCGGTGGTGATCTTCGATCCGAACGCCGACTTCGTCCGGCTCGGCGAGCTACGGCCCGGCGCGACGGGTCCCACCGCGGAAGCCTTGCGGGAGCGCGACATTCGGGTGTTGCGCCCGAATGCCGAGACGGGCACGCTGCGCGTGCGGTTCCGCGACCTGCCGATCGGGTCCAAGGCCGCCGTGCTGCGCGTCGACCCGATCGCGGACCGGGAGGAGTTCAACGAGCTGCTGCACCTCGGGACGGTGCTGGAAGCCGGCGAGCTCGACCAGATCCTGCCGCGGCTGCGTGGCGACGGGCCTGCCGCGCAACAGCGGCTCGCGATGCGTATCGAGAATCTGGGGCTGCTGGACTGGGAGGTGTGGGCCTGGCACGACGCGCCCGTCACCGATGTCGTCGCCGCCCGGCCGGACGTCACGGTGCTCGACCTCGGCGGTTTCTCGACGCCCGAGCAGTACCTCGTGGTCGCGCTGTCCCTGCTTGACGATCTGTGGGCGCGCCGCGAGGAGCGTCGCCCGGTGCTGCTCGTCATCGACGAGGCGCACAATCTGGCTTCACCGCGCCTGGATTCGCCGATCGCGGTCGCCGTGCGCGAACGCCTGATCCAGATCGCCGCCGAGGGTCGCAAGTACGGGCTGTGGCTGCTGCTGTCGACCCAGCGGCCGTCGAAGGTGCACCCAGGGATCCTGTCCCAGTGCGACAACCTCGCGCTGATGAAGATGACCTCCCCGGTCGATCTCGCCGAGCTCGGCACGTATTTCGGCTACGCGCCGACCGCCCTGCTCGAGCGGTCGCCGTGGTTCCGGCAGGGCGAGGCGCTGTTCGCGGGCGGGTTCGTCCCGGCGCCGTCGCTGGCGAAGGTCCGCGCCCGGCTCACGCCCGAGGGCGGTAGCGACGTGGAAGTGCCGCTGCGCTGAGCGAATTCGGCGCGGCGCGACCTCAGCGGGCGACGGGCTTGCCGACCGGGATGAGCAGGTCGACGCCGCGGGCGAGGGTGTCGGGGTCGAGGTCTTCCAAAATCAGGTGTTGCAGGATGAAGCCGGGCAGGAAGCCGATGATCGCCTTGGCCACGGCGTCGGTGTCGGCGTCCTCCGGTAGCCAGCCCTGCTCGCGCATGCGCACCGCGTAGTCGCGCCAGAGGTCGCGCATCGCGTGCATGGTCGCGCGCACGGGCTCGGCCGCCCCGTCGTGCACCAACGCCAGGGCCCAGGCCTGCGGCGCCAAGCGCACCGGCCCGTCGGGTCCGCTGCGGCGGACCACTTCCTCGGCGATGCCGCGCACCAGTTGCGCGGGTGTCGGCAGTGGGTCGGTGCGCACCGCCTCCGCGATCGCGGCCCGCAAGTCGACGGTGGTCTGGGTGGCCAGCGCCGCGATGATCTCGTTCTTGCTCTTGAAGTAGCGGTAGACCGCGCCCGCCGAGAGCCCCGATTCGGTGAACACGTCCTGCATCGACGTCTCGAAGAAGCCCTTGCGGGCGAAGCACAGCCGCGCGGCGTCGAGGATCTGCTGTCTGCGGCGTTCCAGGTGTTCTTCGCTGACTCGGGGCATGTGCCCAAAGTAAAACGAATATCCGTTCTTGACAAGCCGCCGACCCCGTGCGACGGTAAGGGCATCGAAAGAGAACGATCATTCGATTTATTGGGAGAACGTCATGAAAACCATGCAGCAAGCGGTCGCCCTCGGCCTCGGCGCGGCCCTGCTCCAGGCGCTGATGCTCATCGCCTTCGCATGGCCCGCGGCCAATATCGCGCCGCGTGACCTGCCCATCGCCGTCGCCGGTCCGCAGGCCGCCGTCGTCGCCGAACGGCTCGGGCAGCGTGATCCCGACGCCTTCGAGATCACCACCTCGGCCGACGCCGCGGCCGCGCGCGCCGCGATCGAGGACCGCGAGGTCTACGGCGCGATCGTCACCGGCGGGGGAGCGCCGACGGTTCTGGTCGCCTCAGGCGCGAGCCCGGCGGTGGCCCAGCAGCTCACCGCCATCGCCCAGCAGTTGTCCGGCGCGCCCGCGGCCGCGGTGGAGGATGTCGTCCCCGCCGATCCGGACGACCCGCGCGGCGCCGCCTTCGGCGCGATGGTGCTGCCGCTGGTGATGGCGGGCCTCGCGGCGGGCGTCCTGCTGAGTCTGCTGATCCCGTCGGCCGGCGCGAAGGTCGCGGGCCTGGTGAGCTTCGGTCTGTTCGGCGGCCTGCTGAGCATGGCGATCGTCCAGGGCTGGATGTCGGTGCTTCCGGGCAGCTACCTGACGCTGGCGTCGGTCGCCGGACTGGTGTCCTTCACGGTCGCCGGTACGGTGGCCGGGCTGGCCGCGGTCCTCGGCCGTCCGGGCATCGGCGTCGCGGCACTGACCCTGCTGCTGGTCGGCAACCCGTTCTCGGCCGCCACCTCCGCCCCGGAGCTGCTGCCGCAGCCGTGGGGCGCCATCGGCCAGCTGCTGCCCCCGGGCGCCGCGGCCTCGCTGCTCCGCTCGGTCGCCTTCTTCGACGGCGCCGGAGCCGGGAAACCGCTTGCGGTGCTGGCGATTTGGGCAGCCGCGGCGCTGGTCCTGCTCGGTGTGGCCGCGCTGCGCGGCCGGAACGCCGCGACGCCGGTGGCCGCGCCGGTGGCCGAACCCGTTCCCGCCGCCTGATCCGACGACGAGAAGGCCCCCCGCTGCCGAGCCGGCGGGGGGCCTTCTTCGTCGTGTTCGTCAGTCGCGGGGCGTCTCGGCGCAGCTCCGGCAGGTGCCGAAGACCTCGATGGTGTGGCTCACCTCGGTGAAACCGTGATCGCACGCGATCGCCTCGGCCCACGCCTCCACCGTCGGGCCCTCGACCTCGACGGTGCGGCCGCAGTGCCTGCAGACCAGATGGTGATGGTGCCCCGTGGAGCACTGCCGGTAGACCGACTCGCCGGAGTCGGTGCGCAGCACGTCGACCAAGCCCGCGTCGGCCAGCGACTGCAAGGTCCGGTAGACCGTGGTGAGACCGATGCCCTCGCCGCGCTTGCGCAGCTCGTCGTGCAGTTCCTGGGCGGAGCGGAACTCGTCGATGTCACCGAGCAGCGCGGCGATCGCGCTGCGCTGGCGCGTGCTGCGGATCCCGACCGGCTTCTGCGGGTCCAACGTCTTCTCCTGCACGGATCACCCTTCCTCGGCGTGCGCGACGGCGTCGACCACGATATGCGCCAAGTGGTCGTCGACGAGTTCGTAGAGCACCTCGCGGCCGGACCGCTCGCCGTGCACGACGCCCGCCGACTTCAGGATGCGCAGATGCTGACTCACCAACGGCTGGGTCACGCCGAGCGCGTCCACCAGCTCGTGCACGCAGCGCGGCGACTCGCGTAGCTGAAGCACGATGGCGATGCGCACGGGCGCGGCCAGGGCGCGGAGCAATTCGCCCGCGTCCTCCAGGACGGTGCGCGCGGGTACGGGCGCGGGTCCGGGGGAGCGATACGGTGTGTGCGAATGCGCGGCGGCCGTCTCGGCGGTCATCGGGAACCAACTCCTTATTGGAAAGCGATCCCATTTTGATATGCACAGGTGCGCATGTCAAACCCGGCGCGCCGGGCGGTGGGTCTACGGGCAACCGTCCTCGTTCGGCATCGGAATATTCGGATCGAAGTACTCCTCGCTGCGGCGCGCGGGAGGCGTCGCCGACCCCGTCCCCGGAGGGTTGCTGTAGGACGGTGCGAGGAAGCCCAGGTTCGACTGGGCGCAGCCGACGGAGTAACTGAAACCGTCCACTTCGCCGAACCAGATGCCCATCGCGTCGGCAGCGTACTTCGGGTCGTCGATCCAGCGGAATTCGATCTCTTGGCGGACCAGCGCCACGATGTCCATGGGCCCGCGGAGGTTCTTCGGATCCGGCGCCTCGAACGCGTAGGCGACCAGGTAGTTGGTCCGCACGGCGAGTTCGCCTTTGTCGTTGACGGTCGGCGTCATCGACCCGGTGACGCGCGGTTGGACGGGCAACAGCCGGAAGTCCTTCGCGATCCGCTCGGCCACGTACCACGACTCGCGCTCGTGGCCGGGCGCCAGCTCCTCCGCCAGCTTCTCGACCATCATCGGCGCGAGCAACGCGAGCACCGGGGCCGGGTCGCCGGTCTCCAGCACCGTGCGATCCAGGCGCGCGGTGATGATCAGCTGACGCACCCGCTCCATGAACTGGCCGACCTGCTCGGCGGAATACTTGCCGACGGCAATCGCGGGCGGCGGTTCGATGCCGCCCGCGCCCTCGCGCCACATGGCGGCGGGAGTGTCGGCGAACGGCCTGATCGGATCGATCTCGGCGTTCTTGCGCAGCGGCGCGGTGGACGTGCTCGAGGTGCTCGCGGCCGGTGCGCTCGCGCTCGGCGCCGTCCCGTCCAGGAAGGTGAAGCCCGCCCACACCAGCACCGCCGCGAGGCTGAGCGCGAGCATCGAGAGCAGCGCGCCGCGGTTGGGCTGGGCCAGGCGGCGGACCTTGTGCGCCCTGACCGCGCGCCGGTGATCGCGCAGGGCACGGCGCTCGGCTTCGCGCGCCCAGTCGGCATCGAACAGATCCGGTGGCAGATCGGCCACGGCCCACCCCTATGTACTACTCGCCGAATCGTTCGGAGCTCAGCGCCCCACCCCGCCCCGGCCGTCTTCGGCAAAAACGTTGGCGCCGGGGCGATCCCGGCGGTCCGTCGGAACATGATCGCACCCGCCCGACGGTTCCGCGTCCCGGGGCCGTGATCCAGGGGGCGTAGCTCCGCCTCCGCTCCGGCCGTGCGCGGGCCACCGACGAACCAGGTTCGGCAGTGCCGAGCGAGGGCAGCTCGGGAAGCGGAGGCCTCGCGCGCGATCCGGTGCAGGTGGCTGGCGGTGCAAAGTCGATTGCGCGATGCCGATAAGCTGGAGGGATCTATAGCATTCACTGAAAAAGATGCAGTGCAGTGAATGAAAATCCGACTCGCAGTGGATGGAGAAATCTCGCGTGGCACCCAAGTCGAAGGTGGACACCGTTGCCAACCTCGCCAAGCGCCGGGGTCTGGTGTACCCGTGCGGTGAGATCTACGGAGGCACCAAGTCGGCATGGGACTACGGTCCGCTCGGTGTCGAGCTGAAGGAGAACATCAAGCGGCAGTGGTGGCGCGCCATGGTCACCAGCCGCGAGGACGTCGTCGGCCTCGACTCGTCGGTGATCCTGCCGCGCCAGGTCTGGGAGGCGTCGGGCCACGTCGCGACCTTCACCGACCCGCTCGTCGAATCGCTCATCACGCACAAGCGCTACCGCGCCGACCACCTGCTCGAGGCCTACGAGGAGAAGCACGGCCACCCGCCCGCCAACGGCCTGGCCGACATCCGCGACCCCGAGACCGGCGACCCCGGCCAGTGGACCGAGCCGCGCAATTTCTCCGGTCTGCTCAAGACCTTCCTCGGTCCGGTGGACGACGAGGAGGGCCTGCACTACCTGCGCCCGGAGACGGCGCAGGGCATCTTCGTCAACTACAAGAACGTCGAGACCACCGCGCGCAAGAAGCCGCCGTTCGGCATCGCCCAGATCGGCAAGAGCTTCCGCAACGAGATCACGCCGGGCAACTTCATCTTCCGCACGCGCGAGTTCGAGCAGATGGAAATGGAGTTCTTCGTCAAGCCGGGCGAGGACGAGCAGTGGCACCAGTACTGGATCGACACCCGCATGGCCTGGTACACCGATCTCGGCATCGACCCGGAGAACCTGCGGCTCTACGAGCACCCGAAGGAGAAGCTGTCGCACTACTCGACGCGCACCGTCGACATCGAGTACCGCTTCCGCTTCCAGGGCAGCGAGTGGGGTGAGCTGGAGGGCGTCGCCAACCGCACCGACTACGACCTCAAGACGCATTCGGAGCACTCCGGCACCGAGCTCAGCTACTTCGACCAGACGAGCAACGAGCGCTACATCCCGTACGTCATCGAGCCCGCGGCCGGTCTGACCCGTTCGCTGATGGCGTTCCTGGTGGACGCCTACGCCGAGGACGAGGCGCCGAACGCCAAGGGCGGCGTGGACGTTCGCACCGTGTTGCGCTTGGACCGCAGGCTCGCGCCGGTGAAGGCCGCCGTGCTGCCGCTGTCGCGCAACGCCGACCTGACGCCGAAGGCCAAGGACCTCGCCACCCAGCTGCGCAAGCACTGGAACGTCGAGTTCGACGACGCGGGCGCGATCGGCCGTCGCTACCGTCGCCAGGACGAGATCGGCACGCCGTTCTGCATCACCGTCGACTTCGACACCCTCGACGACCAGGCGGTGACCATCCGCGAGCGCGACTCGATGGCTCAGGAGCGGATCGCGCTGGACAAGGTCGAGGGTTACCTGGCCCAGCACCTCATCGGCGTCTGAGTTTCCCCGCGACGACCCGCGACCGCGCTGCCGGTCGCGGGTCGTCGCGTTTCCGGGTGCTCGATTCGAGAAGCCGTGCGCTCGATCGAAGACGCTGCGCCCGAAGACGTTCAATGGCACGGTGGCCGATCGATCCCGTAACGGTCGTGGTGCACCGCCTCGCCGACGTGCCGCTGCCTGCCCAACGGGGTCAAGTCCAGGAGGTTGTGGGTTCCGATGAGGATGTCGCCGCCGCGGCTGTAGGCCGAGTAGGTGTGGAATACGGTGTCATCGTCGTCGCGCCAGAACACGCTGGTGCCCGGCTGCTCGCCTTCGGCGTGCCAAGTCTGGCCCTTCAGCTTCAGCTCGGCCTTGCTCAGGTAGTTGTATTCGACCGGCGCGACCGACTCGTCAAGGGTGGCGTGGAAGTCGTAGTTGAAGTCGCCGCCGAACGAGGAGTACATCGGGAACGCCCAGCCCATCCGTTCGCGATAGGGCCCCAACGATTCCCACGGTCCGCGCGAGACCGCCGCGAAGGTCGTGTTCTGCGCGTGCAGGTGCGCCAGATGCCCGACGTTGTCGAGCAACATCGCGCAGCTCGGGCAGCCCGCGTCCAGATCCCAGCGCCACATCATGTGGTAGACGATCAGCTGGCGGCGGCCCTCGAACAGTTCGGCCAGGCTCGCCTTGCCCGCCTCGCCCTCGAAGCCGTACTCCTTGTCGATCCGGACCATCGGCAGCGCGCGGCGCGCGGCGGCCAGTGCGTCCTGTTTGCGGGTGAGTTCCTTCTCCTCGGCGAGCAGCCGCTTGCGGGCACGCAGCCATTCGTCGCGGGAGACCTCGGGTGGACGGGTCATGACGGTTCTCCTCGAATTCGACACACCGGTTCACGTAGGTAGACCGGACCGACGCGCGGAATTCATCGGTGCGCCGTCAAGCCACGGGCACGTCCCAGAACGCCAGCTCGTGGCGCATGCCTTCGCGGAAGAGGAGCTCGGCGCGCGCGGGGTCGGCGCCGGACTCGTCGAGCATCTCGGCGCAGCGGCGGGTCAGCGCGGCGAAGCCCGGATCGGCGTAGGTGTCGACCCAGCGGCGGTACCGCGGCTCGGCGGGCGGGTCGACGGCCAGCTGCGCACCGAGCGTGGAATAACCCCACATGCACGGGTAGAGCGCGGCGAGGCCTTCGCCGTAGTTCGCGGCCGAGTCCAGCAGGAAGGCGGTGTAGTTCGCGCACGGTTCGCCCTTGGTCGCGCCGTCGAGATCGGCGCCGAACTCCGCGGCCAGCGAGCGGTGCAGTGCGAGCTCGTCGTGAAAGGTGGCGTGCGCCAGGTCGACCAGATCGCCGAGGTGCGCGGCGGGCGCCTGCCAGGCCAGTCTGCTGAACACCCGCACGTAGTCGAGCAGGAACAGGTAGTCCTGCTCCAGCCAGGAACGGAACACCGGCTCGGGCAGATCGCCCGCGGCGATGCCCGCCACGGTCGGGTGGGCGCGCTGTTCGGCGACCAGCGGGCGGCCGATGTCCTCCAGATGGGCGGCGAGACTCATGTCCGTCAGTCTTCCGTACTGCCCGGTTTGCGAAGGATCCGGTGTTGCCGCACCCTTGGCGGTGTGTGGTGGACAGCGGACGATACGGTGCGGGTGCTCGCGCCGTCCGAGCAGCGTTTCGTGCGGCACGCGACCTATACCGGTCGCTCCGTTCTGGTCGAGGGCGAGCTCGATATCGCCGCCTTGCGAAGCGCTTTCGACGCGCTGCTGCGCGCCCACCCGATCCTCGGCTGCCGCATCGGGGAGGACGCCGCCGGGGCCGGTCACCTGCTGCGCCCGGCGGGGAGCGCGGTGGGTGCGTGGGTTCGCGCGGGCGACACCGCGACCGTCCGGCTGCCGGGGGAGTCGCTCGATCCGTCGGCCCAGCTCGCCTATCTCGACGTGGTCAGCGAGGACAGCCGTGCCCGCGTGACGCTCTACGCGCACCACTCCGTCGCCGACGCGGGCCACTGCGTCGCGCTGCTCGCCCGGCTGTGGGACCGGTACACCGACGAGGTTTCCGGCGTCGCGAATGATGTTGCGCCACAGTCCTATCCGCGCCCGCTCGAGTGGTACGCCGCCCGGCACGGCATCCCACGGTCGGCGGTGTCCGGGCTCGAGGCCGCGTCGCGACCGCTGGCGCAGCCGCCGGTCCTGCCGCCCGATCCGCCGACTCCCGCGCCCGCCGCGCTGGCACGGCCGGAGCGGACGATTCTCGAGCCGGAGGCGACCGCGCGGATCGTGGAACTCGGGCGGCGACACAGCGTCACCGTGAACGGGCTGATCACGGCCGCGCTGCTGCGGGCTTACGCGGGCGAAGCGGAGCCGGACGATTCCGCACCGCTGCGCTGCGTCTATCCCGTGGACATGCGATCGCGGCTGAATCCGCCGATCGCCGCCGCCGAGGGCACCAATATGGCCGGGCTCGCCGCCTTCGCCGCCGACGTCACCAGCGCGACCGACGTGATCGAACTGGCGCGACGCATTTCGGCACGGCTGCGCCACGACCTCGCCGAGGGCATCGTCCAGCAATCGGTGCTGCACTTCCCGGAGTTCTTCGGTCCCAGCGCGATTCACTCGCTGGCCGGGCACATCGCGGTGACCAACACCGGCAGGGTGCCGCGCTTCCGCACGCCGCCGGGCCTCGCGCTCACCGACTACGAGATCGTCTATCTCTCCGCCCATCCGCGCTTGTCCGCGGGACCCTCGGCGGCCGTCACCTTCCTCGTCTACACCTTCGCCGACCGCCTGTGCGTCGGCGTGCTCGGCGGCGGACCGCTCGCGGACCGGTTGCCGTCGGCCGTGGGCCGGGAGCTTGCCACTTTGGCAGCCGTATCGATCGACGTCTGATCACCGTGGCGTCGGCAGGCCGGCCGATCGGCGGCTGTCGATCCGTGCCTGCCGGAGGTCAGCTGTTCCCGCGCCAGGCAGCGAGCTCGTCTCCGTGTGACGGTGTGCCAGGCAGCTGATCGGAGACTGGCTGTCCGCGCCGAAAGACGCGGACATGTCGGCCGATTCGTGGACAATGCTGGGGGAGACCACGTCGGCGATGAGGCGGAAGCGGGTGTTTCGGGCGGTGCGGACGAACGAAGAGAGCGGTGGCCTCGGGGCGGCCGCGGTAGGCGTGGCCGCACTGGGGTTGGGGGAGGCGATCGCCGCCGCCAAGGGCGGATCCCTGATCGACACCGTCGGCCGGGCCCTGATCGACACCGTGCCGGTGCCGGTGGTGGAGGCCACCGTCGTGCTGTCGGGCAGGCACGACAAGGCGGTCACCCGGCTCGGTGTCGGCGCGGGTGCGATCGCCGCGACCGCTGCCGTGGGCGCGCTGCCGCCCCGCCTGCGAACGCCGGCCGCGGCGGCGTTCGGCGCGGGTGCGGCGGCGCTGGCGCTGCGGAAGCCGACCAGGTCCGCCTCCACGTTCGCGGGGGCGTCGGCCGCCGCCGCGGTGCTGGCGACCGGTTTGCGCAGGCGGCCGCGCGGACTGCTCGGCAAGCTGGCGTGGACGGCGGCGGGCGCGGGGCTGCTCGCCGCGGCGCAGAAGCTGCACCGCGATCAGGATCTCGAACAGGACGGCGTGATTCGGCGCATCGGCCCGCTCGGCGGCATCGGCCTGGTTCCGGACGACGGGCTCGAGGAGCCCGGCCTCTCCCCGCTGATCACCACGGCGGGCCGGTTCTACGTCGCCGACGTGAGCCTGCGCCCGCCGCGCATCGATCCGGACCACTGGCGGCTCGCCGTCACCGGCATGGTGGCCCACCCGCTGCGGCTGTCGCTGACCGAATTGGCCGCCGACGCGGTCGAATTCGATGCGGTCATGGTCTGCGTGCACAACCGGGCGGGCCAGGGCAGGGCGGGCAACGCGCGCTGGTTCGGCGTGCCGCTCGCGCACCTGCTGAAGCACGCGATTCCGGAGCCCGGCGCCACCCGGCTGGTGACCCGCGCCGTCGACGGCTACACCATCTCGCTGCCCGTCGAACCGCTGCGTTCCGGTGAGCTGCCCGGCTACCTGGTGATCGGCATGAACGGCGAACCATTGCCGCCCGAGCACGGCTTCCCGGCCCGCGTTTTCGTGCCCGGGCTCTACGGCCAGTACACCGGCGCGAAGTGGTTGTCCGAACTGGAACTGACCGACGACAGCCACTCCGACTACTGGGTCCAGCGCGGCTGGACCGACGAGCTGCTGTGGGTGGAGCCGCACGCCCGCATCGACGCGACGGCCCCTGGTCGCACCGTCGCGGGGACGCTCACCGTCGCCGGCGTCGCCTGGGCCCCGCCGCACGGTGTGGCGGAGGTGGAAGTCAGCGTCGACGACGGCGAATGGCGGCCGGTCGATCTCGGCACCGAGCTGGCTCCCGCCGCGTGGCGGCGCTGGCGCACCACGCTCGAACTGCCGCCCGGCCCGCATACCCTGCGCGCCCGCGCCATCAGCCGCTCCGGGCACGTGCAGGAAAGCGCCACCCGCGCGCCGTTCCCGTTGGGCCCCACCGGCATTCACGCGGTCACCGTGCAGGTCTGAGCCTGCCTGGCGGGCAACGGGGCAGGATTGTCCAGCCCGACGGCCGCTGTCACCAGGTCGGCCGCTCCACTCCGACGATTTCCGCGAGGCGGCCTCGTTCTCCGGCGCGATGTCCGGCCCGGTGATCGGCGGCGCGCCGGCCGTGTTGGACCGGAAGCTCCTTCGCCGCAACAACTTCGGGGCGGGCATCGGCAACGCTCACCGGCGGCTGATCGGCTCCTGAAGTTCGGTGACCCACCCTGTGGGGTCCTCGGTGTACTCCAGGGTGACCTCGCGCGCCAGCCCCTGCGAGCGGTAGCCGTTGGCGTCGATCCACCGGCCGAGCGCCTGCCACGGTTCCAGCACCTCGTTCATGCTGCCGCGGTGCACGACCGTGGCGGCCTGCTCGACGGCGGGCAGGTCGACGATCGAGAAGTCCTGTCCCGCATCCGGTTCCGTCGCGACCGGCAGTGCGGCGTGTACCAGGACCGATCCGTCGGCGAGTTCGTCGTAGTAGGCGATGGCGGGACCGGTCGGCGTGAGACCCGCGCGCTCCAAACGCACGCACAGCTCCTCGAACAACGGACCCACCACGGGCCCGATCGATCCCGGCTCGAAATCCGCTGCCTCGCCGGTCAACTCGGCGACCCGGACGGCGGGAACGGATTTGACGACCACATCGTGCACGGGCATGGCGCCCTCCTTCTCGATGACGCGAAGTCTCGTCTCGACCTGGACGAGCCGTTCCCGGTCCGCCGCGATGCGCTGCTCCAGTTCCGCGCGGCGCAGGGTGAGCATGCCGCGCAGTTCCGCGCCGCTCACCTCCTCGTCGAGTATCCGGCGCACCTGTTCCAGGGTGAAGCCAAGTTCCTTCAGCGCGACGATGCGGTTGAGCCGGGTGAGTTGTCCTGCCGCGTAGAACCGATAGCCGGTGGCCGGGTCCACCACGTCGGGCCGCAGCAGCCCGATGCTGTCGTAGTGGCGCAGCATGCGCACCGACACCCGTCCGTGTCTGGCGAAATCTCCGATGCTGAACATGACGCTCTCCGGTCTACGGCCTCACACGGTGTCAGGGTCAAGGACTCAGAACCGCCCGCCCCGGCTGACGCGCCGCGACCCGCTGGAACCGCCGAACGAGCCGGGCCGGTACCCGCCGCCGGTGCGATACCCGCCCGCCGCGCCGCGCAGCAAGCCCTCCAACAGGATGCCGCCGAGCACCGCGCCCGCCTGCGCCCCACCCGAAGGCGGCCTGCTCGCCTCCCACGCCCGCACGCTGGCCTGCGCCTCTTGCAGCGCGCGGCCCGCCAGATCGGCCGCGGCCTGCGCGTGCCGCAGCGCCTGCCCCGGGTCGGTGCCGCCGAGCCGTTGCGCCGCATCGAGATTCCGCTGCGCCTCGGAGAGCCGGGTGCGGGCGTTCGCGTCGATGCCGCCGCGCCGGGTGGTGAGGTAGTCGGACGCCGCGGCCACCCGGGCGCGAGCGTCGGTGAGCGCCTGATCGAGGCGGCGGCGCAGGTCCTCGGCGGCGAGTTTGCGGTCGGTGGCGGCGGCGATGGCGCGATCCAGATCGCCGTCGGCGGCCACCGCGTCGTGGAAGGCGTTCAGCGGGTCGGCGTCGGCCGCGGCGGACGCCTTGTCCAGGGCTTGGCGCGCCGAAACGGTCGCGGCTTCCAGCTCGGCGCCGCCGAACGCGACGAGTTCGGTGGCGGCGTCGATGTCCTTGCGCAGTTCGTCCAGCGCGGCGGGCAGGCCGTCGCGGGCCTGCTGGATCGTGGTCGCCGCGTTGTCGACCGCGTCCAGCAGTGTGCGCGCCTGGCCGATGGCCCCCTCGGCGGCCCGGATCGCGCCGACGGCCGCGCCCTGTTCGCCGACCGGCCGCGTCAGCGCGGCGCGTCCGGCATCGACGTTCTGTTCGGCGAAGGCGATGCGTTCGCGCGCCATCGCCGTGTTGTCCCGGATCGGGGCGAGCACGCTGGCCGGATGCGCGGCGGTCAGCCGGGTCAGCTCGGCTTCCGAGGCGGGCACCCGGCCGGTGAGGTCGACCAGATCCCTGGTCAGCGCGTCCAATCGGGCGGGCGCGTCGATCAGCAGGTCGCGCATCGCGTCGAATTCGGCGACCCGCCCGTCGAGTTCGCGATCCGCGCGGCCGACGATGCCGATCAGTTCGATCAGCAGGCGGCGCTGGTCCTCGGCGGTCTCCGGAATGTCGTCGTCGAGCCGCTGGCGGATGGCGAAAGCCTTGGCGGCGGCGGTTTTCGCGTTGTCCAGCGCGGTGGTGAACGGCGTAGCCGCGGTCGCGCCGAACTCGCCGACGGCCAATTCCAGTTCCTCGGCGCTGGTGCGCACGGCGTTGTCGAGCTCGACGAGCACCTCGCGCGACCGCTCGTGCAGCGCCTCCAGCGGGAGCGCGGCGAGGGCGGCGCTGTCGTCGGGGTCCACCTTGCGCGCCGCCTCCAGCTCGGCGCGGCTCCGATCGCGGCGGCGCTTGCGCGTGTAGAGCAGAAGCGCGCCTAGCGCCGCGGCGACGACGAGGGCCGGGATCAGCAGCGTGCGGAGGCTCACCCCGCCCGCGCTCATCGCCGAGTTCAGTCCGTCGGCGGTCCTGACGCCCGCGGCGGCCCAGTCGCCGTCGCGCAGCGCGGGCTCGACCTCGTTGGTCAGCAGCTGGTCCAGCTCGCCGTCGCTGACGCCCGCGGGAAGGTCGCCGTAGAACCAGTAGTCGCGCGATCCGGTGGCGACCGCGAGCAGCAGGTCGCGGGTGCCGAAACCGGAAGCGGCGGCGGTGCGTTCGGCCCACGCCTCGGCGCCGAGCCCGTCGAAATCGCGCACGTAGCCGATCCACAGGCGGACCCGCCGGTCGTCGTAGAGACGGTCCACGGCGGCTTGGACGCGGTCCATTTGGCCGTCGTCCAACACGCCCGCGCTGTCCTCGACATAGGTGTCCATCCGGCTCGGCGGTTCCGCCGTGCCGGTCGGCGCACCGATCAGCGCCGTGGCCAGCAGCAGAAGACCGACCACCACCCGGGTGGACCAGCGGACGCGACGTTTCGGCTGCGACGGCATTCCACGAATCTATCCCCGGTTCCCGGCGAATCAGTGGATAGCATCGTGGCGTGATCACGATCGACCGCCCCTACACCGGCCACGTGTCCGCGGGCTCGAACCCGCAGCAGCGCGACCTCGACGGCGCGCGAATCATCAAGATGTCCGTCGGTGGCATGGACAACAACGTCTACCTCGTGCAGTGCGCGGCCACCGGCGCCGCGCTGCTCATCGACGCCGCCAACGAACCCGACCGCATTCTCGAGCTCATCGCCCAGGAAGCGCCCGGCAAGGTCCGGCTGATCGTCACCACCCACCAGCATCCCGACCACTGGTGGGCGCTGAAGGAAGTCGCCGCCGAACTCGACGTCCCCACCGCGGCGCACCGCCTCGACGCCGACCCGCTGCCCGTCACCCCCGACCGGCTCCTCGACGACGGCGACACCGTCGAGATCGGCGACCTCACCCTCACCGTCATCCACCTCAGCGGCCACACCCCCGGCTCGGTCGCCCTGGCCCTCCCCGAGGAACCCGGCCGCATCCACCTGTTCACCGGCGACAGCCTCTTCCCCGGCGGCGTCGGCAAAACCCACAGCCCCGAGGACTTCACCTCCCTCTACACCGACGTCACCACCAAACTCTTCGACCGCTACGACGACGACACCGTCGTCTACCCGGGCCACGGCGACGACACCACCCTCGGCACCGAACGCCCGCATCTGGACGAGTGGCGCGCGCGCGGCTGGTGACACGCGATGTAGAACGTGTTCTAATTTTTGCGTGACGGATTCTGTTGCCGGTACCTGCGATCCCGCGTTCCGGGAGGTGCGGGAGGTATTCGCGGCCAGCTTCGCCGACGGGCAGAATCGTGGGGCCGCGGTGGCGGTGTTCGCCGGCGGACGCCCGGTGGTGGATTTGTGGGGCGGCGTCGCGGACGAGCGCAGCGGGCGGCCGTGGTCGGCCGATACGCCGTGCGTCGCGTTCTCCTGCACCAAGGCGGTCACCGCAACCGCCGCGCTGCTGGTCATGGAGCGCGCGGGGACCGGGCCCGAAGAGCCGGTGCGGCGCTGGTGGCCGGAGTTCGCCGCGCACGGTAAACACGCGATCACCGTCGAGGATCTGCTGACCCATCGCGCGGGCCTGCCCGTCTTCGAGCGGCCGCTGACCAAGTTCGACGCGGCCGATCCCGCCGCCATGGCGGCCGAACTCGCGGGGCAGGCCCCGGTGTGGGAGCCCGGCGCCAAGCACGGCTATCACGCGCTCACCTTCGGATGGCTGGTCGGCGAGCTGGTGCGCAGACGCAGCGGCCGGACCGTCCCGGAGTTCGTCAGGGAGCATTTCGGCGCGGAACTCTGGGCGGGCCCGGACGAGATCTCGCGCGCCGCTCGCCTCGGCTTTCCACCCGCGGCCCAAATGGAATGGCGGACGGAGGATCTGTCCGAGAATCCCGCGGTACGACGACTGGCCGAGGCGTATCGCGATCCCGAGTCGCTGCTGATGCGCGGGTCGACGAATCCCACCGGCTCCTACAACGATCCGACCGTGCTAGCGGGCGGCTGGCCGGGCTCCGGCATGGTCACCACACCGCGCGCGCTGGCCCGGTTCTACCGCGACCTGATCCGCGGCGACCTGCTGCGCCCCGAGACGCTGCGCGACGCCGTGCGCGAACGAGTGCGCGGCGCGGACGAAATCCTCGCCCTGGACAGCGCTTTCGCGCTCGGCTACATGCGCCCGTCGCCGAACTTCCGGCTTCCGAAGAGCGCGCGCGCGACCGCCTTCGGTCATCCGGGAGCGGGCGGCTCGGTCGGCCTCGGCGACCTGGAACACGATCTCGCGCTGGCCTTCATCCCCAACCTGCGCCGCGAAGGACTGGCGGGCGACCGCCGCGCCTACGACCTGGTAGCGGCGGCCTACGCGGCGCTCTAGTTCGACCGGGCGGATGATCATCCGCGAGCTTGGAACGCGACAACCAGGGGATCTTGCCCGCTACCTGACGCCGACCTGAATACGCACGGCCCCTTCGGGTTCGGTGGCCGCCAGCGCCTGGCTGATCAGCGCGCCGAGGTCGATCTGCAGCGCGCTGTGCGCCGCCGCGTCGGCGAGGGGTTGGAGCATCGGCGCGAGCGGCCTCACCTCCGGACCCACCGTGGCGATCCATTCGGTGAGCCGAGTCTGGAATGGCACCAGCCCGTTTCCCTCCAGGTACATCGCGGGCGTGTCGCCGGTCCGCGCCAGGCGGCCCACCGCTTCGGCGATCTGATCGACTCGTTGACCGAACTCGACGAAGGTCGGTGCGGCCGCGCCGAAGGACGGGCCGGTCCAGTCCATGTCCGGCGCGATGGATTGCAGATCCGACATGATGGTCCCGATCCGCGGTGACCGGCTCATGATGGCCGCGGCCAGCAGGTCGGTGGATCTGGCGAGGCCGGGCGTCACCGATTCGGTGCCCTCCATCGCGATGCCGAGGGTGTCGATGAACTCGCCGATCGCGTTCGGGTCGAGCTGGTTCATCACCTGGGTGACCAGGCGCGCGACCTCCGGTGTCGAGAGTGGCGCGCGCACTCGAAGGCCTTCCAGCACTTCGCCTTCGGCCAGGTAGGGCCCATCGTCGGTGTTCGGGGTGAATTCCACGTACGGCTCGCCGAGCGCCGACAGTCCTTCGATGACGACGGTGCTGTTCACCGGCAACCGGTAGCGCCGGTCGAGACCGAAGTCGGCCTCCACCCGCCCGCGCCCGCGCCGCAGCGCGGTGACCTCACCGACCTTCACGCCGCGCAACAGGATCGGCGAACCTACTTCGAGCCCACCGGAATTGGTCAGCACCAGGGTTGCCCGCAGGTCATCGCGCAGCGGCTCCACCCGCACGACGCCGAAGGTGAGATACGCGATACCGAGCACCGTGATGACGGCGATCCCGCCCAGCGACATCAGCGAACCGACCTTCATCGCACCGCTCCGATCATGCGCATCGCCCGGACGATCTGCTCGACCTGGTCGTCGGCGGAAACTTCACCGGAATTCACCGTCGCGCCAACGATGTTCACCTTCGGCCCGCGTTCGACGAACGGGATGATCCGATCGCGGATCAGCGCCACGAGGGCATTCAGATTCGACGGCGCGCCGAGATCGAGCGGCCGCGACGTGAGCGCCAACGGAACGAACGCGCGGGCCGCGGCATCGCCGGCCTGCGCCAGCGGGGCCAGCCACACCAGGGAGTGCGCGACACTGCCGAGCGCGCCCAATACACCGACGACATCGACGATGGACGCAACCGAGGCTGAAACCTGTTCGACAGCGGGCTCGGTCAGCAGTTCGGCGACCTGCGGACCCATCTGGTTCACCACGGCGGAATCGGCGGTCAGCGCGTCGAGGAAGATGTCGACCTCCCGCAGGTGCTCGGCGAGATCGATCGCATTGGCGCCCACCGTTTCCGAGATCCGTGCCGTCTCGGCGGGATCGGCGGGCAGCACGGTGTTCAGCCGGTCGACGATCTCCTGGAACTGGCTGATCGCCCCACCCTGCGCGAACGTCGCGATGCCCGCCATGGTGTCCTCGATCTGGGTGGCCGGGACCGTCTGCGCGCGCGGGATGGTTCCGCCCGCGGCGAGGATCGAACCGAAGCCGCCGGGCGGGGTGGCCAGCGCGATATGGATGTCGCCGAGCACCGTGTTCTGCCGCAGCTGGGCGAGGGTGCCGGCCGGAATTCGCACCGACTTATCGATCTCCGCCTCCACGACGACATAACCGCCGCTGCCGTTCGTCGCGGCCGGATCGACCACGGTCACCCCGGTGACATTGCCGACCTGAGCCCCGTTGGCCATGACCTTCGCCCGCGCGGGCAGGTTCAGCGCGTTGGCGAACTCGATGCGGATCGGATACGTCGGCCCCGACACCGAGGCCCCCGGCACCGGGACCGAGGCCGGATCGAACGCGCAGCCGCCGAGCAGCGTGGCCGCGAGCAGCGCGGCGAGCAAGCCGCGGTGAATCCTCCGAGCCATCAGCGCGCTCCCGCCATACCCAGGACCCAGTGCACCAGGTCGACCTGCGGTTTGCCCTCGGCCGACGCGCCGCAGCGCCCGGGCGAGATCGCGTTGATCGCCGCACACACCTTTTCCGCATCCTGTTCGGGTAGGGCCACTTTCGGTGGCAGATAGGCGATGCCGGTCGCTGTCACGGTGCCGACAGCCGCGGTGAGCGCGGGGATCTTGGTGACGATGTCGCGCAGGCTGTCCACGTTGTCGCGCAGCAGCCGCACCAACGGCACGGTGGCGTCCAGCACTCGGAAGATCGGATCGCCGAACATGCTCGTGATCTCGTTGAGCATCGGCAGCAACCGCTGGAAGCTGTCGATGATCTCGACGGTCCGGCCGAACAGTTCGTCGTTCACCTGGCCGAGCACGTCGGAGAGGCGCAGCAGCATCGACTTGATGTCGCCCCAGCGGGCCGCCACACTGCCCGACAGCGAGGACAGCGCGTCGATGAGGCCGGCCAGATGGCCGATGGCGGCATCCGGGGAGTTCGACGCGGCGCCCAGCTTGCGGACGATCTCGTTGAGCTGCGGGCCGGTACCCGCCGTCGCCGCGTTCAGCGCGCCGATGCCGCGCGCCAGCGCGTTCTGTTCGCCGCCTTCGGGACCCAGCACCTCACCGGACAATTCGGCTAGGGCACCGAGCGTTTCCGTCATGCTCTTCGGGGTCAGCGTCTTGGTCAGGCACCGCGCGGAATCCCAACGTGTGGTGGCATTCTCGGTGTTCACCAGCGCGAGTTCACGATCGGCGACGATGGTGTCGGAAACCGTCGTGGCCGCGGCGCCCGCGAGCAGCGGGTGATCGGCGTCGACGGTGAACTCCACCCGAACAGAGGTGGGCGACGGCTCGATGGCGGTCACCTCACCGACCGGTAGACCGCGCATGGTGACGTGATTGCCGACGTACAGGCCGATCGTGTCCGGCATCAGCGCGCAGTAGGTCTCGGTCCTCTTGAAGGGTTCCGCGGCCACCACATACGCGGCCGCCGCCACCCCTACGATCACCAAAGCTCCCGCGACGGACATGAATCCACGCGATCCGAGGACTTTCAGCAGCATCAGCAGACCCTCCCGGCCACGGGCACGCAGATCGGTTCGGCCTGCGGCGGCGCCTGCACGGTGGTGTTCGACTGATCGATCACGACCTCGCCCTCGTGGGGAACGAGCTGCTCGAGGCGCTGGCCGAGCGCGTGCACATCGTCGATCACCGGTTGCAGACGTTCACCGAGCCGCTCCAGTTCCGGCACCGCCGCGGCCAGCCGCTCGGCCATCGGCCGGAGCGTGCCGCCCCAGGCGGGCTGCAGTGCGCCGAGCCTGCTGATCACCCGGTCCAGCGCCTCCACCGCCGTGCGCACCTCGGTGCGTTTGTCGGCCAGCAACGTCTCGAGCAGGTCGACCTTGTCCACCAACCGTCCCAGCTCGCCTTTCGCGGCGCCGACGGCGGTGAGGTATTCGTCCGCGATACCGATGGCTTTCGCGACGTCGGCCCGCTGCTGATCGAGCACGTCGACGAAATGCTCGACGCCGTCGAGCGTGCGACGCAGGCTGTCCGGGCTCGCCTCGAGCGAGTCCGCCATCGCGGCCAGATTGTCGCGCAGGCCGTCGCCGTCGACACGGCGGATCGGTTCGACGGCGTCCTGGAAGGCCTGAATCAGGCTGTAGGGCAGGCGGACTCGATCCGAAGGGATGGTGCGGGAGCCGAGCGGGACGTTTCCGGCGGGGAACAATGCCACGTAGTGCCCGCCGACGATCGTCAGCATGCGAATGTCCAGCGAGGTCTCCCTGCCGACGAAGACCGACGAGTCGACGGTGAACGTCATCAGCACCCGATCCTGTTGCAGCTCCAGCGCTTCGACGCTGCCGACGGAGATGCCCGCGAGCCGCACGTCGTCGCCGGGACGCACCGACTGGGCCTCGGTGAGCTCGGCCGTGTAGGTGTGCTTGCCGAACGGCACCGCGTACAGCACCGCGACCGCCGCCATGGCCAGCGCGACCAGCAGCACGCCGAGCACGCCGAGGCGCAGGTCCCGCCTGCGGGTGGCGGCCTCGTCACGGCGCGGCCGGTCCCGATCGGACCAGCGCGCGACGCGCGTCATCCCTTGCATATCGCCACCTTCTGGCCCGCGATCAGCACGTCGAGCGCGCCGGGGACGTCGGCCCGGCCGCGGCTGCACGTCAGAGCGGTGCTCGATGCGGTCGCCGGAAGCGCCTCGCGCAGACCGGCCAGCAGGGCGGGCAGCCTGCCGAGCAGGTCGACGAAGACCCGCGGGTCCGGGAACAGCGTGTGCACGATGGTGTCCAGATCGGGGTTGGCGTCCTCGGTGAGCCCGAGCGTGGCGAGCAGCGAGTCGACCGGATCGAGGACCGGCGGCGCGGTGACCGCGAAATCGATCAGGCCGGTGATCTTGATTTGCAGCGAGGTGAAGACGTCGGCCAGCTTGCCGAGCAGGGTCACCAAATGCGGTGAGCGCCCACCGATCTGGTCCGAGATCTTGGACAAGTTCCTGATCAGCGTCGAGATCACCTGCTGCCGGTCGGTCGCGTAACTGCTGAGCGTGCCGATGGCGTCGAGCGCGGGACCGATACCGTTGCCGTTGCCCTCGATCACCGCGAGCATGCTCTCGCTGAACTGGTTCACCGTCTCGGGTGAGAGCGTGGCCAGCACCGGCTTCAGGCCGTTGAACAGGCTGGTCACGTCGAACGAGGGCACCGTGCGGTCGGTGCCGATCGTCGATCCCGGTGCGGTGCGGCCTGTCGGCGTGTTCTGCTGTTGCAGATCCACGTATCGCTGGCCGGTGAGGTTCTGGTAGCGGATCGCGAACCTGGAGTTGTCGTAGACCGGCGAGGCGCGGCGCACGCTGATGCCAACCATGGCCTGATTTCCTTGCAAGGCAATGGTTTCGACCTTGCCGACCTGGACGCCGAACATGCGCACGTCGTCACCGGTCTTCAGGCCGTTGGCGTCGGTGAAGACCAGCCGATAGCTGTCGGTGTCGCCGGACACCGGGCGCTGGATCGCGGTGATCACCAGCGCGAGCACCGCCGCCATCGCACCCGCGAACAGCGCGAGCCGCAGACCCGCCGCGCGGACCGAGATCATCACCGGCCTCCCGCGTCTCCGAGCAGCGGCGCGAGGACCGGCACCGTCCGCACGTCGATGTCGACGTTCAGGACGGGGCCGTCCGGGGTCTCGGGCATGGCCGAGCGCAACCGATCGAGCAACTCGCGCAGTTCGGCACTCGACTGCTCCGGCGTCGACACCATCCCGGCGGCGGCCGCGAGAATGGGCGTCAGCATCGCCGCGTACTCGGCGAACTCGTCACCCGCGCGGTACATCGTCCTTTCGAAGGCGGGAAAGAGTTGCTCGACGACCGTGTCGATGGTCGCGTCGAAGCGCTCGCGGTCCGTGCGCAGCACCGGAATTCGATAGACCTGATCGATCACCTGCAAGGTCGCGCCGACGAACGGCGCCGCGCCGCCCAGCGCCGAGCCGAACTGGCCGAGCTGATACGACATCGGCAGCGTCTGCGCGTCGGCGACCGTGCGGGCCAGCACCACCATCGACTGCAGCAGCGGCGTGAACGCGCGGATGTCACCCGCGAGCTGGGCGAGCACCGAGGTCAGCTGCGCGGTGAGCACCTCGTTGCTCACCTGGGAGACGCTGCGCAACAGGCTGCCCATCGTCGCGTCGTAGGCGGCCGCGGCGTTCGGACCGGTCAGGTCGATCACCGTGCCCGGCCGCAGGGGCGCACCGCCCGGTCCGGCACGCAGCTCGAGCTCGCTGATGCCGAAGACGTTCCCGGTGGCGTAGTCGACGCGCAGGCTGTCGTCGAGGCCGTCCAGGCGAGAGTCGTCCAGCCGCAACGTGATCCGCTGCGTGCCCTGCTGGTCGGGTGCGATCTCGGCGACCTCGCCGACCAGCACGCCGTCGGCCCTGACCTGTGTACCCGCGACCACCCCGTCACCGATCTGCTCGGTGTGCAACGAGATTCGCAGTCCGTCCTCCTCGCGGACGCCGTCGTAGACGCGCCAGCCCGCGCCGACACACACGACCGCCGCCAGCAAGACCGCCCCGGTTCGCATCGACATCGTGCGGTCGATCGCGACACCGGGCATTCCGTAATTCGGCATTCCTACCCCGTGAAACTGATGGCGGCGTTGAAGCCCCACAGAACGATGGACAAGACCATGTCGACGGCGATGATGGCCACGAAGCTCGCGCGCACCGCGCGGCCGGACGCGACGCCGACGCCTTCCGGGCCGCCGGTGGCGAAAAACCCGTAGTAGCAATGGATCAGGATGACCACGGTGCCGAAGATCGCGACCTTGATCACCGCGGCGATCACGTCGAATCCGGACACGAACTGGAAGAAGTAGTGGTCGTAGACGCCCGCGGACTGGCCGTGCACCAGCGTGATGAGCCCGCGGCAGGCGAGGTAGGACAGGATCAGCGCGATCAGGAACGTCGGCACGATCGCGATGGCGCCCGCGATCACGCGCGTCGTCACCACGAACGGTACCGAACGCAGGCCGAGCGCCTCCAGCGCATCGATTTCCTCGGAGATGCGCATCGAACCGATCTCGGCGGTCATCCGGCAGCCGGCCTGCGCGGCGAACCCGATCGCGGCCGCGATCGGCGCCAGCTCGCGGGTCGTCGCGAAGGCCGAGATCAGCCCGGTGACCGGACCCATGCCGAGCATGTCGAGGGTGGCGAACGACTCGACGCCGACCGACGCACCCATCGCGGCGCCGAGCACGATCATCATCGGCACGGTTCCGCCGCCGACGATCACCGAGCCGCGGCCCCAGGTCATGTCGGTGATGGCGCGCATGGTCTCCGCGCGGTAGTGCGTGACCGCCAGCGGGATGGAACTCAGTGCCTGCCAGACGAATCCGGCCGCGAAGCCGAGGGCCTCCAGTGGCCGCGACGGCCGGGTCGCGCGCAGTCTGCGGGTCAGCCTGCCGAGTCCGGCGGGGACGTAGGAGGACGCGGTCATCAGGCCAGCCTCGTGGGCAGGAACATCGCGGTCACCTGCGTCAACAACAGGTTCACACACACGATCGACACCACCGACAACACCACCGCCGCGTTCACCGCATCAGCCACACCCCGCGGACCACCCTTGGCCTCCAACCCCCGCTGACAAGCGATGATCACCACCAAAAACCCGAAGATCAACGCCTTCACCAACGACATCCACACATCCGCGGTCGTGGTGAACGACCCGAACGTCGCCCAGTAACTACCCGGGGTGACCCCCTGCCCACCGATCGCCACCGCATACCCCGCCAACACACCCACGAAAATGATCAACACGTTCAACAACGGCGCCACCACCACCATCGCCACCAACCGCGGAATCACCAACCGATGAACCGGCGAGATCCCCATCGTGTGCAACGCATCGATCTCCTCCCGGATCGTGCGCGCACCCAGATCCGCCGCGATCGCCGCCGCCCCCGCACCACCCAGCAAAAACCCCGTCGCCATCGGCGCACCCTGCTTGATCACCCCCAACCCACCGGTCGCCCCCAACAACGAATCCGCACCCAACGTGTGGATCAGATTGCCCACCTGGATCGACACGATCACCCCGAACGGAATCGCCATCAAGATCGCCGGCACCGTCGTCACCGTGACCAACCGCCACGCCTGCAAGATCACCTCACGCCACTGCAACTCCCGCCGCGCGAGATCACCGACCGCCCCCACCACCGACTCCTGCGCCATACCCACCGCACGACCGAACGTCCGCAACGACGACACGACAGTGTCGGAGAAATTCTCGCGAACGGTGCGCAACATCGCTGGACCACCCCCGTCGGCCGCGGCCGCTCGCGAAATATCGCGGAAGGTCCCCACCAAGTTCGCCGCTCCCTTTCCGCACTGCTCGGGTTGTGACTCGAGCCATAGCCCGGCCGCTGTCCGAATCTAGGGGGATGCCGCGATGCTTGTCACTGCACTTCGGCGAGAAGATCGACCATGCCGATTCGTTTCGAGAGACTAAGCGCGCCAAAACCGCAACGGATCGCGCCAGCTCACCGACGAGCGCGGCAGCTCGATTCGCGCCGCGCCGCGCCGCGCTCGGTCGAGTGAGCTGATCGCGGCCATCGGGGAACTTGCAGCAACATCGGGTCGCGGTCAAAATGCCGCAATGCCCGCAGTGCAGTCACCGCTCTCGATCGACGCTCCGATCATCACCCGGCTCCTTCCGCGCCTCACCGATCTGTTCACCGAATTGCTCGATGCCGGGATCGCGGCGATCCCGGGCGCCGAGGCGTTGCCCGCAGGGCATTTCAACGACGAGGTCGTTCCGGCGATCGTCGCGGGGGCCGGGGCGTTCCTCGCGGCGCTCGAAGAGAAGCGGGCTTGCACACCCGAGGAAGTTGCCGAGTGGGTCGTGCCGGTGGTGCAGCGGCATGCCGAAGACCGAATTCCATTGCGCGCGTTGATCCAAGCGCTGTTCGGATCGGTGCGGCACCTCTGGCGCGAGGCGGGGACGCTCGCCGAACCCGACGACCTGCGGGACCTGCTCGCCTTCTCCGACCTGCTGCTGGATCTGCTCGCCAATATGACCGTCTCCATGGCCGAGACGCACAGCGACGTGGAGCAGTCGATCTACGGCAGCGAACGGGAGGCGCGCAGGCTGCTGTGCGCGGCCTTGCTCCGCGGCGTCGAGACCGCCGAACTGGCCGCCCGCGCCGACATCGCACTGGCGGATCGCTACGACGTGCTCGCCATCCAGGTCGTCCCGTACAACCAGGCGGATCCGCGGGTCGACACGGTGGTGGCCCGCCGCCGAATCCGGCTGGTGCAGCAGGTGCTCGACACCCTCGCCGCGACAACGGCGCTGAACACCTTCGACGGCACGACCGGTATCGCGCTGCTGCCGACGGCCGCCGACCCGTCGATCGATCCGCCGTACGGGGAACTGGGCGCGGCGCTCGCGGCTCGGCTCGGCAGTTCGGTCGTCGTCATCGACGCCGGATCGGTACCGCGCGGCGAACTGGTGTCCGCCGCGAGCGAGGCCGCCGAACTCGGCGATCTCGCCAGAGCGCTCGGTCTCCCGACGGGCACCTACGAGCTGGACGACCTGATGCTGGAGTACCAGCTGACCCGTCCGGGACGCTCTCGAGAACGGTTGGCGCAGCGCATCGTTCCGCTCGAGCCGTACCCGCATCTGCTGGAAGCGCTGGACGCGCACATGCGGCACGGCGCCGATCGCAAGGCGGCGGCGGCCGAAGTGCACCTGCACCCCAACAGCTTCAGCTACCGCCTGCGTCGCGTCGCCGAACTCACCGGCTTCGACCCCTCCGATCCCACCGAATCCCGGCTGCTCGCGGCGGCATTGATGGTCTACCGCCTCTACCCGCCGACCGCCGCGGCGGCGGATCCGACCTGACCCGCGATTCGTTCCGCGTGACTAACGCGGCAGGCCGTATTCTCGTATCGATGCAGTGACACCGACTCAGACGGTTGCCGATACTTGTGCCAGGATCACAACGCGGGTCGTCGGCGTTGCGCGAGCTAGAGGCGCTCGTGCGGGGGCGAGGACCCAGGACGAGAAGGGCTGCCACCATGAATTCGGTCGACGTCGACCGTTCCGCCTCACGCCCCCAACCGAATCCGCTGCGCACCGACTTCGCGGGCGGCAGTTTCCGTTCCCGCGTTCTCGACGCGGCGATCCGGTACTCCGTGCGGCCGTTCATCGCCCTCTGGTCGCGCTACCCGGATCTGCCGTGGCCGTACGGTGCGATCGATCATCTGGGACGGGTGCTGCGCACCGCGCCCGGCCTGAGCCGTCGGCGTGTCGCGTTGCCGCACTGCGGAGCCGAGCTGACCACGCCTCGGATCGTCGACGAATCCCGGTTCGTGCTCTACCTGCACGGCGGGGCGTTCCTCGTCGGGAACCGGACCCTGCACCACCAGATGATCGGGCGCTTCGCCGACATGCTGGGGGCGCGCACCCTCGCGGTCGGCTACCGGAAGATGCCCAAACACGGTATCGCCGAGGCCGTTTCGGACTGCGTCGACGGCTATCGGCACGCGCTGGAGATGGGTGTCGCGCCGGAGAACATCACCCTGATGGGCGATTCCGCGGGCGGGTACCTCGTCTTCGCGACGGCGTTGGAGATCCGGCGGCAGGGTCTGCCGATGCCCGCCGCGATCGTCGCCATGTCGCCGCTCACCGACTGGGATCATTCCGCCAAGCTCGCCGCGCCCACCGGCGGTGTCTGCGCGGTCTTCCCGGTCCGCGCCGTGCCGATCTTCGGTGCGCTCGCCGAGCGCACCTGCGGGACAATGCCTTTGGTGTCGCCCGCGCGCGCCGACCTGACCGGATTGCCGCCCACCCTGATTCAGGCCAGCTCCAGCGAATTCGTCTATCCCGACGCCGAGCTCATGGCCGAACGCCTCGCCGCCCACGGCGTGCCCTGTGAACTCCAGATCTGGCCGGGGCAGGTGCACGTCTTCCAGGCGGCGGCCTCGATCGTCCCGGAAGCCGCCGAGGCGGTCCGCGAGATCGGCGGCTTCCTCGACCGCACGCTCCGGCAGCGTGCCGAGCGCCGCACCGCCTGATCGCGAACAACCCAGCCAGTCAACCGCTTTCGACACCAAGGAGCCACGACCGGGATGACCGATCCGAAACGTGAGCTGCTCGCCGAACTGGCCGAGCCGCGCGAGATCATCGACCAGCTCACCGACGAGGAGGCCAGGACACTGTCGACCCTCCTGCGACGCGCCGAACAACAGCAGCGGCACAGCCTCGACGCGGCCATCGACGCCTCGCTCGAGGTGCTGCCACGGCTCGTGCGCATCCCGGCCCGCAAAATCCTGTTCGGAAAGTAGGCGAGACGATGACCGATCTGCTGACCCGCGGCCAGCTGGAGATGCTGGCGCAGACGCTCGACGCCGACCCCGCCGACCTCGCGAGCTTGACCCGGCTCGGCGCGCAGAACCTGCGCGAATTGCGGGAGCGAATCTCCGACCGGCTCTTCGACGCGCACGCGGCCACTTTCGCCAGGGTGAGCAAACTCGCACCGCTGGTGCCCAACGCGCTCGCCGCCAAGGTGGTGCTGAAAGCCGTGCCCGCCGAGGTCGGCGGCCGCGCCGGGGGAGCCGTCGGGATCGATCACCCGGACCGGGCCGCCGGGCTGCTCGGCGAACTCACGCCGGAGTACATGGCCGACGCCGCGCCCTATCTCGATCCGAGGGCCATCCCGGTGCTCGCCCCTCGGATGCCCGCGGAGGTGCTGGTGCCCGCGGCGAACGAGCTGCTGCGCCGCCGCGACTACGTCACCTCCGCGCGTTTCGTCGAGCACGCCACCGACGAATTGATCCGTGGTTTCGAGCGCGGCATCGCCGACGACGAAGGGCTGTTGCGCACCGCGGCGCTGACGCCGTCGGCCGACCGGCTCAACGACGTCGTCCGAGTGCTGCCCGCCGCGCGCCGCAGCGCCATCGTCCGTGCGGCGTCGGCGAGTTCGGACGAGACGTTGATCGCCGGAATCTCGGTGCTGTCCCGGCTCGAGCCCGGCCTGCGCCACGATCTCGGCGGTGAGTTCCTCGACGGACTCGACGAGGCGGGACTCGACCGGCTGCTCACCGTCGCCGCCGACGGCGAAGCGGTGGTGGAGCTGCTCACAGTGCTGGCCGCCGTCGACGAACGCCACTTGCGGCCCATCGCCGAGCGGTTGAGCCGAGGCGACGGCGCCCTCGCCGGCACGCTGCTCGACCAGGCGACCACCCCGGCGGCCCGCGGCACGCTGCGCGCCATCGGCGAGATGCTCGAGCCGCCGGAGCGCGATCGCTTCACCCGCCTGCGGGAAGGGGCCGAGTGACGGGCGCCGTCTTTTCGGGCACGCCTTCGGTGTGACCCGTCCGGCGCCAGAGCACGATTCGATCCCGGCGCGGCCACGGCGCGCGCGCAGGTCCGCGCGGGGTCGGGGTCACCTGGCACACTTGGTTGGGTGATTTCGGCACCTCAGCGCAGCACACCGGCCTCGGCGCACGAATCCGGCCTCGCGCGCGGGGTCGGCGCCGGGATGCTGCGCTGGGCACGCAGGATCCTGATCGCCGCGGTGCTCGCGGCCCTGGTGTTGATCGGCGGCACGGCTTTTCGGGTCTGGCAGGTCGCGCGGATCGACGACTACACCAAGGCCGACGCGATCGTCGTGCTCGGCGCCGCGCAGTATTCCGGCACGCCGTCCTCGGTGTTCGAGGCCCGCCTCGACCAGGCGTATCGGCTGTTCCAGGCCGGAGTCGCGCCGCGCGTGATCACCGTCGGCGGCAAGCAGGAGGGCGATCTCTACACCGAGGCCGCCTCCGGCAAGAACTATCTGCAGCGGCGCGGCGTACCGGCCGACCGGATTCTGGCCGTCGAGACCGGTTCGGACACGCTGCGCAGCGTCGAGGCCGTCGCCCTCGCCATGAAGGCGCGCGACATGTCCTCCGCCGTGCTGGTCAGCGACCCGTGGCATTCGCTGCGCACGCGCACCATGGCCCGCGACGCCGGGCTGCACGCCTGGACCGCGCCGACCCGCACCGGACCCGCCGTCTACACCCGCGAATCCCAGGCGCACGGCATCGCCAGGGAAACCTTCGCGCTGCTGTGGTACCAGCTGACGCACTTCTCCGCCGACTTCTCCTACACCGCGGGGCAGTGACGCCGATGGACAGCTACACCGACCACGACCGGGAACGGATGGCCGCCGAGCGCACCAAGACGGCCGGCCTCGCCCCGCCGCGCAGCGAGTTCGAGAACGGCCACCGCACCGAGTTCGCCCGCGACCGTGCGCGCGTCCTGCACTCCGCGGCGCTGCGCAGGCTCGCCGACAAGACCCAGGTGATGGGTCCGCGCGATGGCGACACCCCGCGCACCCGGCTCACCCACTCGCTGGAGGTCGCCCAGATCGGCCGCAGCATCGCCGACGGACTGCGTTGCGACCCCGACCTGGTCGACTTGGCCGGGCTCGCCCACGACATCGGCCACCCGCCCTACGGCCACAACGGCGAGAAGGCCCTCGACCAGTTCGCCGACCGGCACGGCGGTTTCGAGGGCAACGCCCAGAACTTGCGCATCCTGACCCGGCTCGAGCCCAAGGTGCTCACCCCCGACGGTGCCAGCGCCGGGCTGAACCTCACCCGCGCCGCCCTCGACGCGGCGATCAAATACCCTTGGGGCAGAACGGGTTCCGGCACCAAGTTCGGCGCCTACGACGTCGACGTGGACCGGCTGGCCTGGATACGCAAGGGCGCGCCCGACCGCAGGCGCAGCCTGGAATGCCAGATCATGGACTGGTCCGACGACGTCGCCTACTCGGTGCACGACGTCGAGGACGGCATCATCGCGGGCCGCATCGATCTGCGCGCCCTCGCCGACCCGTCCGAACAGCGGGAACTGGCGCGCATGGGCCACGCCCAGCACCCCACCCTCACCGTGGACGACCTCGTCCAGGCCGCCCAGCGCCTCTCCGAACTGCCGGTGATCGCGGACGTCTTCCACTACGACGGCACCCTCACCGCCTCGGTCGCGCTGAAACGTCTCACCAGCGAGCTCGTCGGCCGCTTCGCCACGGCCGCCATCATGGCCACCCGCACCGTCGCGGGCGCCAAGCCGCTGTCCCGCTACGACGCCGACCTCGAGATCCCGCCCGTCGCCGCCGCCGAAGTCGCCATGCTGAAGACCGTCGCCCTGCGCTACGTCATGTCCGACCCGGACCACCGCCGCAGGCAGGCCGCCCAGCGCGAACGCATCCTCGCCGTAGCCACCCGCCTGCACGCCGAAGCCCCCCGCCACCTGGACCCCCAACTCCTCCCGTGGTGGGACGCCGCCACCACCCCCACCGCCCAGATCCGCGTCGTCGTCGACCAGATCGCCTCCTACACCGAAAGCCGCCTCGAACGCCTCGCCACCTACTTCGGCGTTTGACGTAATCATTACGTCATTACGTCATTACGTCATTACGTCATCGCGTCGCAGGCGCAAGTCCTGGCCGCCGACATCGCACTCCGCCCCAGCCCATGCGGGCGCGCCGGACCGTCGCCTGGTCGACACGGCCGGTTTCGGTCGGTCGTGCACTGCGGTTGGTCGACCGCGGAAGACCGCCGCCCGGAGAGTCGATGCCGGTGCCTCGGGTGCGGCCGGACTGGCTAGACTCGTCGCGTGGCCGGACGACTCCCTGATCGCGATATCGCGGCAATACGCGAACGCGTCCGGATCGAAGACGTGGTGGGGGAGTACGTCGCGCTGAAGCGGGCGGGCGCGGACTCGATGAAGGGGCTTTGTCCGTTCCACGACGAGAAGTCGCCGTCGTTCCACGTGCGGCCCAACCACGGTTTGTTCCACTGCTTCGGCTGCGGCGAGGGCGGGGACGTCTACAAGTTCTTGCAGAAGATCGAGCACATCGGCTTCGTCGAGGCCGTCGAGCAGATGGCCGACCGGATCGGCTACCAGATCAACTACGAGGGCGGCGGCACCTCGGTGCAGCGCGACCGCGGCACCCGCGCCCGCCTCGTCGCCGCCAACGCCGCCGCGCACGAGTTCTACATGGCGCGGCTGCGCGAGCCGGAGGCCGAGGCGGCCCGCAAGTTCCTCACCGACCGCAGCTTCGACGGCAACGCGGCCCTCCAGTTCGGCTGCGGCTACGCACCGGACGGCTGGGACACGCTCACCAAGTACCTGCTCCGCAAAGGCTTCGATTTCAAGGAGCTGGAGGCGGCGGGCCTGTCCAAGCAGGGCAAGCGCGGCCCCATCGACCGCTTCCACCGCCGCCTGCTCTGGCCGATCCGCAACCTCGGCGGCGAGGTAATCGGCTTCGGCGCCCGCAAGCTCTTCGACGACGACACCATGCCCGGCAAGTACATCAACACGCCGGAAACCTTGCTGTACAAGAAGTCTCAGGTGCTGTTCGGCCTCGATCACGCCAAGCGCGAGATCGCCAAGGGCCGCCAGGCCGTCGTCGTCGAGGGCTACACCGACGTCATGGCCATGCACCTGGCGGGCGTGAAAACCGCCGTCGCCTCGTGCGGCACCGCCTTCGGCGACGAGCACATGGCGATCCTGCGCCGCCTGCTGATGGACGACAACTTCTGGCGCGGCGAGATCATCTACACCTTCGACGGCGACGCGGCGGGCCAGGCGGCCGCACTGAAGGCCTTCGCGGGCGACCAGAAGCTCGCGGGCCAGACCTACATCGCCGTCGCTCCCGACGGTCAGGATCCGTGCGAGCTGCGTCAGCGCTCCGGCGACGGCGCCGTCCGCGATCTGATCGCGCGTCGAACACCGCTGTACGAGTTCGTGATTCGCGGCCTGCTCGCCGAACACAATCTGGACCAGGTGGAAGGCCAGGTGGAGGCGCTACGCCGCGCGGTCCCGGTGGTCGCGCAGATCAAGGACAACGCGACCCGCAAGGCCTACGCCACCCGCCTCGCCGGCTGGGTCGGCTGGGACGACATCCAGACCGTGGTGCGCCGCGTCGGCGAGGAAGCCAAACGCAACCGCCTGGGCGGTCCGCGTCGAGCCGAGACCCCCGCGCCGAGCACCAAGGTCACCGAACACCCCGCCGCCCGCCCCAACCCGAACGACCCGACGCTGCTGCCGCAACGCCAAGTCCTCTGCGCCGCTTTGCAATACCCGGCGATCGCGGGCACCGTGTTCGACGCGCTGGAGACCGAGGCGTTCACCCACCCCGCCTACGTCGCGGTGCGCACCATGATCGCCGAAGCGGGCGGCGCGTCCGCGGGACTGAGCGGCGCGGAGTGGGTCAACGCCGTCGCCGACGGCACCGATGACCTCACCCTGCGCGCCCTGGTCTCCGAACTGGCCAACGCGCCCCTGCCGGTGAAATCCGTCGACGACATCCCGCGCTTCATCACCGGCGTGCTCGCCCGCGCCCAGGAGGCGTGGGTCGGCCGTCAGATCGCGACGCTCAAGTCCAAACTGCAGCGGCTCTCCGCGACCGAACAGCCCGACGCGTATATGGCGTTGTTCGGGGATCTGGTTGCGCTGGAGCAGTATCGGAAGAGTCTGGAGGCCCAGGCGATGGGCAACTCCGACGATTTCGCACCTGCTTGAGGGTCGCCTGCCGGTCGGTGCGTCGGTTTCGGCGACGTCCTTCGGGTTGTTTCCTGGCGCGGCTGAGCGACGTCTGGACCGCTTCCCGTAGGGCGACCGCGATAGTTCGGCGCGTGACCGAGCGTGGCCGTGCTTGCCGCGCCTACCGAAGGGCCGACCCTGCTGCGGATAGGAGGGACACCCGCCCTGCCCTGGCGGTCACGCGCCGCCGTACTGCGGCTGGGGACGAGGGGCCGTCGGCCTTACTGCTGGCGGACAGAGGCGCCTGGCGGCGCGGCCGAAGGCCGGTCGGGATTCGCTGAGCGGCGCGACTGTTCGAGCGTGGATCGCTCAGCGGCGCAATCTGGCGATTCTCCGAGCAGCGCGACTGTTCGAGCATGAATCATTCAGCGGCAGAACCTGGTTGATTCCCCGTGCGGCACCGCCGACGGCTGTGCCAGGCGTCGAGTCGTTGTAGCTTCCGCGCCCGGAGGAACTCAGCGGCGCAGCTGATCGTGCGGCACCAGCACGGTGGTGCGCTCGTCCAGCGGCACCATCGGCTCCAGCTGCGGGCGCGTGCTCAACTTGTCCGACAGCTTCTGCCGCCCCACCTGCACTAGCTTGCGGGTCACCGGGCTCGAGGTGACGGCGCGGGTCGCCGCGCTGATCTGCTCGTAGCGAGCCCGCCCGGCCTTACTGCCGAGCACATAACCGGCCGCGACGCCGATGATCAACCGCAGCATTCCTCTGAGCTCCTCCCAATCGCCTGTGCGCGGCTACCATCCTGCCCGACGCGACGTCCACCTGTCGATCCGGACCCGAGTTACCCTTGGGACAACTGTGACCCCACCAGTCTCACATGCACCCCGGCATCACCCCAGGTAGACGCGCGATTTGGGAACCCGCCCAGCTATACGCTAAAGTTTCTCCTCGGCCCGCCCAGTACGGGAGAGCCACCCAGGATAGTCCCCTATAGCTCAATTGGCAGAGCAGCCGACTGTTAATCGGCAGGTTTCTGGTTCGAGTCCAGATGGGGGAGCAGAAACAGCAGGTCAGGCCCGTTAGGTGGGCTTGACCTGCTGTTTTTCTCGGAATGTAACCAGGAATACACCAACGTTTCCGGGCCAGACTTCCAACCAGTTGAACGACCTGGCGGTCGTCCCCAAGGTCCACCGTAAAGCGAAGAGCTCATTCGGCTTGATTATTAGCGTCATGGGCTTCACCAAGGACGCGGTCGATGAGTACCACTCGCGGACGCCCTTCATCACGATGGACGGCGCGGATCTCATGTGTGTTCTCGAGGGACGGATCCGTCTCGACGAGCTACTGATTCGTAAGAAGCGTCATGCGAATGACACTGGGCAATGCTACTTCCCAGTCAGCGCGATGTTCTGATCAACCAAATGGGGCTGTGCATGGATAGTGACACCGTGCCCTGCCCACTGGGCGGCTTCCAGCTCGACCTGCCCCACCTATTTGGTTCCAGCGCGACCTTTCCATGCAGCAGCCTGCTGGGCGAAGTACTGGAGGCTGCGAAAGCGTCGGCCTGCTCCGGCACCCGAGGACTATCTGCTCGCAGGCAGTCCTAGCCTGTCGAAGAACGCACGGTTACGTTCCGTGGCCCCATTTACGAGACCATCGAAGCTTATGACCTCGATGTACACCCGTCGTGCATCGTTGAACCCAAAGTACGCGAGGCCGTCCTGGGTCGGACGCAGACTCGCGAGTTCGCAGCGGTCGATCATCTTGGGAGTCAGATCAGCGATTATGTAGCAGAACGCTGGCGCCTCCTCCGACTTCGGAATCGGTCGGCCATCGCTAGTCTTGGCGCCGCCTTCGCGGATCTGCTTCACGTAGCCGAGGCACTGATCGATCGGATTGTTGTCCTCGGAGGCGTCGGTCCGCATGGGGCGCTTGATCTCGACGACGACGATCGAACTGAGCGGGACGCTCTGGCGCTCAGCTGCGAGCACAGCGCTGCCGGCGAGCCGCGTGGCGATGATGTCCGGTTCCTTCGCCGACTTCGAGTCGGTGATGGGCATGCTGTTGAACGTCTTGTCCGACGCGAGATAGTCGTGGAAGGCCAATCTCTCGTCGATGATCCACAGGTTCGAGGCGTCCGTACCGATCTCGTTCGAGTCTTTCCGCATCGGGATCAGCAGATTGTGGATCTCGTCCTCGCGGCAGTACTTGCCCTCGTCGTTCGAGCGGATGAGCTTCGCCAGTACCTCAAGGATCACCCGGCGACGCGCCACGTACGCCGCCAAGTCCGACTGGTTGATGTCGGTGATCTTCGCCAGGTACTCGTCGAGCCGCTCCTGGTAGTCCGCGGGCCGCTCGGCACCGTCTTCGGCGAAGATCTGCTGGGTCTCGGCGAGGGTTTCAGCTTCGAGCTTCTGGAGTTCGCGGTGAAGGACCGCTTCCAGCTCCGTGTTTTTCATCGACGGGTCGACTGTCAGTCCCAGCGATTCCATTCGCTTCAGCAGAGGTCGGTACCGAGGCGAATGATTGCTGACGTAGTCATTAACCCGCGACTTGCCCTCATCCCGGGCCGCCGCCAGCTCATTGGCGAGCAAAATTTCTATCTCGGCGAGCACAGCCGTGCGTACGTCGGCGAGCGTGATCTCACCCTCAATCGTGTTGCCCTCGATGGTGTCGTCGATGTCGAACGCCGTCCTGTCAGCGCGGACGTTGGCGTCGAGGTAGTCGGAGGCGAGGTAGCAGACGTAGGTGAAGTCCGCGCCGTTCTCGTCCTTGAGCCGGCCGTACAGCCCGGGGACCTTCCCGGTGATGTTCTCTTCAGTCACAACGCGGCTCGCGGCGCACCAGTAGAGCCTCGGCGTCTGGTTGCGGGTCGATGACTTCAGGCAGAGGTTGACCATGTCGAACTTCTCCCCCTTGACATCGATCGTCTTCGTCGGCATCTCCGAGTAGACAAACTCGTCCATCAGCTCCCTGAGTAAGACGGTCTCGCCATCGTCGACCACCCTGATCTCGGGCGCGCCGCCAGGCCGCAGGAAGTACCAGATGCAGTGCTCGAACACTTCTCTCGCGATAGCCCCTGCTGTCTTGTGGGCGCTCTTCTGGTACGCGGCGCCGAAGCCGTCCAGCTCGACGATCGTCCCGGTGTCGTCGAGCGTCTCGGCTGGTTCGATGGGCTCTACCTCTCGCTCGACCGAGAACCGAAACTGCCGGCCTTGGAGGGTGCCGTCCTCGCCCTCGTAGGTGCTCTTCACCACCACCTTGCTGAACGCCTTCAACCACAGCAGGCGTCCCACGCCTCGGCATCCGTCGGCCGACTTGTAGTCACTGTCCAGCGTCTCGAACGACTTCATGTTCTCCGCAGTGAATCCCACGCCGTTGTCGGTGACTACGAACCCGATGATTGGCTCCAGCGGAGTACGCCCGGGGCCGGTGATGCCGAGATCGAACCCCACCTGCGGGCTACGCACGATCCTCACGTCGAGGCGCCCCTGGGAGCGGTCCTCCTCGAACCTGGCGTCGATGGCCTGTATCCCGTTGACGACGGCCTCCAGTAGTGGGAGAAGCGCGTGGCTCTTTGGCAAACCGGTGTTCTTGACTCGTCCCCGAAGGGACGTCGTCATCGCCGCCATTTCGTCCTTCTTTCCCATCTCGATGCCGCCCACCGTATTGGCGACGTCAGACAATCCTAGGCAGGTGGCACGGCCCGAGGCTGCATGATCGAGACGTCGCCTGGATATCGAGCTCGCGCGGTGTCAACTTCGGTTGAATGGTGGATCTGCCACGCTTTCCGTGATTCGCGCTGGATGGTTCAGTCGCCGAGCAGGATTCGTTTGCGGAGCAGGTCGAGGTCGGCGCGACCGAACATCTGGCGTTTGATCATTTTGATTCGGTTGACGTGGCCTTCGACCGCGCCGCTGTTCCATTCCATGGTCAGTCCTGCGGTAGCGGCGTCTTGGTAGTTGATGCACCGCTTCGTAGCGCAGTCGGGTGCGCGCGGCGGTTCGGTCGGTCCGCTCGGCCGGCCCCAACGGCATCGGTGATGGTGCTGGCGTGGTGGCTGGTCACGGTGACATCGTGGGTTCGGACTCGTCGACGATGGCGGCCGCGAGGTATTGACGATGGGTGGTGACGGCTCGTTCGACCGCTTCGCCGAGGTTGTGCCACATGTGCCAGCGGTCGGCGACCTGCACGGCGTTCGGGGCACCCGAGCGGATAGCGTCGGCGTAGGCGCCGCCGCTATCGCGGCATACGATCTCGATGCCCGGACGGTCGCGCAGCCACCTCGCCAGGGTCTTGCTGGTGCGATCGGGCAGAATTTTGACTGGACGCTGGGTTTGCATGTCGATGAGGATCGTGCCGTAGTGGTGGCCCCGGCGCAGCGCGAAGTCGTCGACGCCGAGCACTGTCGGGACCGGCGCTGCCGAATCGGATAGCGCTCTGATCTGCCGCATCAGTGTCATCCGGCTCACCGCGGCGGCCAGATGCTGGGTCAACCGCGCACCGGGGCGACCGCCCAAGGCCAGTGCCACAGCGCGCAAGAGCCGCTGCAACACCGTGGTGCGCCGCGCGTGCCGCCCGGCCAACTCGGGCACCTGCTCGGCGAAAGTCTTTCTGCCGCAATCGGTGTTGTCGCAGAACAACCGCCGCACCCGCAGCCCGATCAAGACCTCACGCCCGCCCACGGCGGTGTCGGACAATCGCCGCTCGTAGCGGCTGTGCACCCGCCTCGACGGCATCGAACACGCCGGACACCCGACCGGACCGTCGCCGGTCTCGGCCGTAATTCCGATCACCGGCCCCGTCGCACCGATTCCATCAATCCGCAGCCCGTTCAGGTGCGGGAACAAGACCGCCCACGGCCCAACCTCCGAACACCGGGCACATGATCAACGATCCTGCCGCTGAACGCAATTCGCCTGGGCCAATCACGGAAAGCGTGCCAGATCCAGTCTTCAACCGGAAGCGACACAGATTGGGCAGGACACTCCGCAGAGGCTTGTCGATGGAGTCGGTTGCCTGAGTGGGGGTCAGGGGTTCGAGTCCCCTTAGCTCCACAGAAATAGCAGGTCAGGCCCGGTCTGAGACCGGGCCTGACCTGTTTTTGTGTCAGGCCCCGCGTTTACCCCCCCGTTTGGGTCCTGGATTCTGTTTGGCCGGTGCGACGGGGGCGGTCGTGTACCTGCTGTGGTTACCGTCGTCGCAGGCTCGCGCCCCCGGCAGGGCACGCAGAACACGGGAAACTGGAAAACGCCTAATTATCGAGTGACCGGTCTGCGGGCTGGTCTTCACCGAGCCCGCACCCTCCGATCGGTCGCCGCAACTCAGCCTAGGGCCTGAGATTCCGTCCCTTCCATAGCGAGTACAACCCCATGGTGGCGGAGGTGATCGGAACTAGCGCCGCTGATCCTGCGAACACATAGACCATAACGAAGCTGCTCATGATCGCGACAAGTGCCGCTAGATCGAAGAGGTGTGATCGACTCCGACTGCCCCTGCCGGGCTTCGTTGCGTGTCGATCCGGCAGTCTCCGGTGCTGACTCGAACTCATGGATCCACAAGAGCATCTCGGACAGGCGATGTACATATGAATGAACGGAAGTGAACGATGTGAACAAAGATGAACGAAGTTGAACGATGGGCTACAGTGTCCGGGTATGCGTACGGCGCTTCTTGAAGGTGCCGCATGGAAGTCCAAGGAGGGGGACCTGTCCACCACACCGAATCCCAGACTCATTCAGTTCATACGCGAGATGGAACACCGTCGCGTCGAAGCCGGAAACCCCAGCTATGCCCGAATCGTCAAAGTCGCTGACAGGCATGGGTTTCGGATTGGCCAGGGAACCATCAGCAACATGCTCAGCGGTAGGGCGGAACCACGGTTGGATACCGTGCGAGCCTTCATCCGTGCCGTGCTGCTCTACGAGAACCCCGAACGCAATGTGGTAGAGCTGGATGCCGATGTCCGGCGGTGGCAGGCACGATGGGCTCAAGCCATCCAGCCATTACCGGCCGAGGCAGTTGGTCCGGCGCTTGACTCGGCGATTGCCCAGACACCTCAGGCGTCGAATGCCGACACCACCGCTAACACTCCGGCATCAGTACAGGCTGAAACCAGGGCGACGATAAGGGGCGCAACGGCTCCGACAACGCGCGACGACCAACCGAATGGCGATTTAACGGCAGCGCCGGGCTCGCTCCAGGCAATCGGAGCAGAAGCCGCTCTACGTCAGAGGATTTTTGAAAGTCTCAGCGAACTGGTTAGTCAAACGGGAAGCGTTACCCGTCAACAGCTCTCAAATTTCATGCTCGACGGGCGGCAAATACGATTGATTGACCACAACAGAGGAATCTATAATCCGCGTGACATGCAGGCAACATTGTCGATCCTGTCTGCCGGCGGCAAAGGTTTCGCCGATGAGGAAGTCGGTGATTCATTGTTCAGCTATGCCTACCGCGACGGCGCGACCTCAGGCGACAATCGAAAACTCCGAAATGCGCTCGACCTGAAGTTGCCGATCATTCTACTGCGCAGGATTGACATAGGCGTCTATGTTCCAATCTTCCCCGTGTACGTGGTTGCTGACGACAAAGTCAACCGCCGCTTCTTGCTTCTGTTGGAAAATGGTCTGCCCGATCCCCTCAATATGCAGCCGTTTGAACGGGATTTCGCCCAGCGCATCCAGCAACAGCGGCTCCACCAGCCAGCGTTTCGTGGCGCCATCCTGCGAGCGTATGAAGTCCGCTGTGCGGTATGCGATCTCGGCCACGGCCAGCTACTGGATGCTGCACACATCAGTGCAGCCGCGAGCCTTGCCCAGCTTGGTGCGACCTCATTGATAAGCGATGGAATATGCCTATGCAAACTGCATCGCGCTGCGTTTGACGCGAACATCCTTGGGATCGCTCCCGATTATCGGATCTGGATCAGCGAGGCGCTGATGGCAGAGGATGGTAACGCGATGATGTTGCACAGCTTGCAAGAAATGCATGGGCGAAGTCTGCGCGTTCCGGCGCGATCAACGGACCGCCCTTCTATCGAACAGCTCAGGGCTCGCTTCGAAGACTTCAAAAAGGCTGTCGGCAATTCTTCTCTTGGGCAACCCCATGGGCTAATCTGATAGCAGTGCAGGCAGTTATTCGACACGCAGACGCGTTCAAGGGAATAGCTGACGTTCGATAGCCGCGCGACAACCGTCGCCCCCGCATCAGTTCGGCGAATCATCTGGCCTGAGTTGGTTCATTCGGTTAGTGCCTGATGTTGTCAGTGTGTGAGGGAGCTGAGCGCTGGATGCGGAGTTGACGCACGATCGCGCGGATGCCGGTGCGGGTTTGGGCGGTGCGGGCGACGGCGAAAGCAGTGAACACGATGGTCAGGTCTCGATCGCGTCTAGGGTGCGGTGGAACGTGGGCTGGGCAGCGAGGTCGGTCTTGCTCATCCGGAACGATTGTCGACATGCCAGAGGTCGTGGTAGCTGGCGATCACCTGACCGGCGGGCATCAAAACCGTTTTGCCGCCCTGCACGTGAGTGAATCGTCACGGGCTCGGGGCCGGCTTCGGGTTTAGACCAGCGCCGGTCGGCGTGGCGACATTTGAGAGTAGTAGGCGGCCTCGTACTCGGCCGGGGTCAGGTAGTCGAGCCGAGAATGCAGACGTGCGTTGTTGTACCAACCGCACCACTCCATGAGCGCGAACTCGACCTCGGTGAGGGTCTTGAACGGGCCGTGGCGGTTGACGACCTCGGTCTTGAACAAACCGATGATCGACTCCGCCAGAGCATTGTCATAGGCGTCGCCAACCGAACCGATCGACGCCGACAATCCCTGTAAGGCAAGTGATTCGGTGAACTTTACAGACGTGTATTGCGACCCGGCGTCGGTGTGAAATATCAGACCGGGCTCTACCGGATGGCCGTAGTGATCACGCCGCCAGACAGCCATGTTGAGGGCTTTCGACACCAGTGCGGTCGTTTTGGAGGCGGCGGTGGTCCAGCCCACGATCGCGCGGGAGAACGCGTCGAACACGAACGCCACGTATGCCCATCCGGTCCAGGTCGACACGTAGGTGAAATCGGCTACCCAGACCTGGTTCGGCGCCGCCGCGGTGAGGTCGCGGTTGAGCTTGTCACCAGCTCGGATCCCGTCCTTGGTCGGGATCGTGGTCCGTTGTTTGCGGCCTCTGACCGCACCGTTGAGACCGAGTTCGCGCATGAGCCGGTCGACGGTGCAAAACGCCACCGCGTGCCCCTGACGGCGCAGGTAGCGGGTCATTTGCGGCGGCCGTACATCTGCTCGGGCTTATCGTGCAGATCACGCAAGGCGTTCTCCACACACGCGTCGGCGAGGTCACGAGCCGCCGGTGGCCGCCGCCGGGCTTTGCGGTAGGTCCTGGGCGCGATCTGCACCCCGTGCGCCGAGAGCGCGCGGCAGATCGACTCGACGCCATAGACCTGGCGGTATTCATCGATGAACTCGATGATCAGCGGTGTCGCGGGTCGAGTTCCCGCGCGAAAAAAGCCGACGCCAACTTCAGAATCTCGTTGGTCTGCTTGAGATCTCGATTCTCTTTCCTCAGCCGCTGCAACTCTTCCCGCTCTGCCGAGGACAACCCTGGCGACGTGGTCCCGCCAGGTCGTGAGCCCTCGTCGAGAGCCTTCTTGATCCACAACCGCAACGTCTCGTGATGCACATCGACCATCGGGCCGATCGCCCGCGCAGCGGCGTAGGCGGATCCGTACTCATCGAGACGCTCGAGAGCCAGACGCACGGCCTTCTTACGAACCTCAGGCGGATAGCGCTTCGACATGATGGAGACCATCTTCCTCAAAGAGGGAAGCGGTCCCAAATCCGTGACGATTCACATCGCCGCACTCAGTGCGCTGACAAATAACTCGTTGTCGTGCAACCACTTCGGGTGGAAGGATCTCGCGCGTGACCGACGAAGTGCGATCTTTCATCTGCCCTCGCTGTGGTGACCCATCAAGCAGCGGCATCCACGGAACAGTCGTCGAGAACAATGTCGAGAATGGCCCGCCCTACGAGTACGCGCTGCTGCAATGCAGCCACTATTCGTGTCAGGAGCCTATCGTCCAGATCCGCGAGGACCTGGGTGGGGGATTCGAACATGACCAGCCCGCGATCTACTTCCCATCGCCACGACGTCTCAGTCGAGCAGTCCCCCGCGAGCTTCGAGAAGGCTTCGAGGAAGCTCGGAAGTGCTTCGACGCCAAAGCCTACACCGCAACTCTCGTCATGGTGCGACGCACTCTCGAAGGAACATGCGTTCATCAGGGGGCGTCGAAGCGCCAGAACCTTGCACGAAGCCTCAGGGAACTCAAAGACCAAGGCAAGATTGACGGCTTGTTGGCCGAGTGGGCCGACCTTCTTCGCGCAGTCGGAAATGAGGGAGCCCACTTCACGGGCAACAAGGTGTCAGCACAGGACGCCGAGGATGCACTGGACTTCGCTGAGGCACTACTTGACCACTTGTATGTCTTGCGGGCGCGGTTCGACGAGTTCAAGGGCAGGCAAGAACAGCGTAAGAGGACAACCAGCTCAGAACCGACGACAACCGACTCGGAATGAATCCGGTAGGTGGTGTACGGGTCTGTCTGGTTACGAAACCCCCTGCCTCCTCATGGCCCGATTGTCTGACTTCGCTCGGCCGAGTCAAGGGAAAGAGCGCCCTTGACACGACCTCCCTCAGTTCAGGGATGGCCGTTATGAGGAAGCAGGGGAAGGGAAGTCACCCGGACATACGATTCGGGTTACTGACCACGCCTACGGCCCGGGGCACACGCGACCCCGTCGCTTTCCCAGCGGATCGCCGCCACATACCCGCCGTCGCGCGACCGTCCCGAGTGAGTCCGCGTATCCAAGCCACAGGCTTCTGCGAACTCGTATACATCGAGGTTGGGATCACGATGCCGAAGTACCTGCGTGGTCACCGCCACCACATTCCGCAGCAGGTTGAGCGTCTCCTCTGGCGTTAACGTCTGGGTTCCAGCGGCTTTGCGATCATGCTCGCGTCGGTGCCCTGCCTGATCCCACCTGTAGGGCGCGTCCAGCCAGTCGTGACCCGCGATCTCGTCCGCGAATTCCTGCGCCAAGCGGCTCAATGCCATGCTCTCTCCCTTTGCCGTCGCCTGATCGACGGTCATCGGTTGGTTACGCTCCCCGACGGAGCGCCGAGCACGAGTGTACTCCCGCCCCCCGCATAGGTCCCCACCTCCCTGAACTGGATTGGCCCGCAGCGTGATTCCGCAACTGCTGCGCGGGCCGACACCGCACTCGCCGCGCCCTAAACTGGCAACCGAACGAAAGTGTCGGTCCGGGTGATTCAGCGGCATTGGGGGCATCGATGGCAGATCCGGTTTGGCTTCAGCACGCACGTGCGGCGCTCAGAGCGGCGATAGCAGAGGAACCATCAGTCGAGCTCAAGGTCAGACAGCTCATCGAAGGCGAGTCAGTCGGCGGCGAAGAAATTGCCCAGGCCATGTTGTTCTGGGTCGACAGCCTGATCGAAGCATCACCGGAAGGTGCCCACGTAGGCCCCTATCCGGTCCCCGACATCTGGCCAGCGGACATGTCGCAGAGAGAACGATGGTCTTTACGACTGCTAGGGCGTGTGTCGAAGTGGTGAGAGCGGGCCGGTGGCCTGTTCTCATTCGTGTCGGAGCCATTGGTTGATCGCTGCGATGTGGATGGTGGCGAGGTAGCGGACGGCGAGTTTGTCGAATCTCGTGGCCACGGCCCGGTGTTGTTTGAGCTGGTTGATGCCGCGCTCGACAGCGTTTCGGTCGCGATAGACGACCGGGGCGAACGCTGGCGGACGGCCACCGGCCGAACCGCGATTGCGGCGGTGCCCGGCTTGATCGGCCGGGACCGGGATGGTTGCTTTGATCCCGCGGCGACGCAGCCAGTCCCGGTTGGCGCGACCCGAATACGCCTTGTCGGCCAGCACCCGGTCCGGACGCCGCCTGGGCCGCCCCCTACCGAGCTTGCCGACCTCGATCGCATCGAGCACCGACATGAACTGCGGGCTGTCACCGGCCTGACCAGCAGTGACGAGCATGGCCAGAACGCGGCAGCCCTGCTCACACGCCAGATGCAGCTTCGTCGTCCAGCCACCACGTGACCGGCCCAGGCCGTGATCGACCGGCTCATGCTCACCCGGACCGGCCGGTGGCTCGGCTTGCCCACCACTGTCGCGACGAGCACCAGCAGCGTGTTGATGGGCCCGCACGATCGTCGAGTCCACACTCACCTGCCACACGATCCGGCCCGCCGCGTCGGCGAAGACCTGCAACAACTTCCAGATCACCAGCCACGCCCCGGAGCGCTGCCAGCGGCGGAACAACCCGTACATCGCCGGCCACGACCCGTACTGCGGTGGAACATCACGCCACGGGCAGCCGACCCGGGTCCGCCACCGAATCCCATCGATGAGCTGCCGTTTCGTCCACACAGGCGGCCGGCCCGCCTTCTTACCGCGAGGCAACAACGGCTCCAACCGTGCCCACTGAGCGTCGGTCAGATCCGCCCGCCCCGCCACCGCTACGCTGGTCACGAGGTCTCCGGTCAGGTCTCCGGTTTTTCTTGGTCGTTAAACCACCTACCGGAGACCTCACCCATACACCAACGCGGACAACACTTTCAAAGCCTCAAGGGTGGCGCTGGCACAGCGGTGCCACCCCTACCGACTTCGACACACGCCCTAGGTGCCCAGCTCAACGAAGACCGAACTACCGCAGACAAGCTCCTCCGTGAGGCGACAACGGACCGTGACCACACCTTCGAATACGCGCTGACGGCCGTCATCATGGCTGGCGCGGGCCTCGGTGGCCGACTGATGCCTACACAGAATGACGAGTAGACAGCGTGGCCGCCTTTGTCATACGCAGTTCATATGCAGCGGCCCCGCCCACTCCTCTAGGTTTCGGCGGCTGGACAGTCACTGTGACGGGTGCATTCCGGCACTGCAAGTTCGATACTGAGCCTTGGCCGTATCGAAGGGGAGGCGCTCGGTCGCAAAATGAGCGATCGCTTATTCGGAGGACTTGACCATCCGCTCGGCGAGACTCGCGAAAGTCGCTCCCACAGCTGCCGGAGTGCGTAGCTCGCGGGAAGGGAACCAGCGCATCGTGTCGATGCACAGCGACATCACGGCCAAGGTCGTCGTGTCGACGTTGTCCACCGCGAACTCGCCGGTGCGGCTGCCCGCCGCGATGATCTCGCGAACAACCGCCACGGTCCGGTGGCGCAACTTGGTCACTTCCGCCCGGTGTTCCTCGCCGAGCGCATGCCATTCGTGTTGCACGATGCGGGCGGTGGTGTGGTGCTCGGCATGCCAGTGCGCGAACGCGTAAACCGCAGCTCGGAGCCGTTTCGTCGGACTGCCCGGGCCCGCGGCCGCCTCCTCGAGTACGGCGAGCGCTGCGGCGTGACCCGTCGTCGTCAGGTGTAACAGCACGTCCTGCTTGGACCCGAAATGGACGTACATCGCCGCCGGGCTCATCCCGGCGCGGGCGGCGATCTCGCGCGTCGAGGTGCCGTGATACCCCTTCTCGGCGAAGGCGTCGCGTGCGGCGTCGAGCAAGCGCTGGATCGCGGGTTCGCGGGGTTCCGATGCGGAACCGGCCCGGCTGTCCTGCGTCGTCGTCGACCTCGTCAAGCTGGCCACCTTCCTTCCCGGATTCCTTGACATCTTCGCACGCGATCGACAAGAGTAAGCAATCGCTTAGCTCATCGCGTTCGAGAGGATCGGCATGCTGCGTTCGGCGTTCACCGAAGACCATCAGGAGTTCCGCAAGTCGGTCCACGACTTCCTCGCTCGCGATGTCGTGCCGAACGTGGACGAGTACATCGAACACAAGCTCATTTCCCGTGAGGTGTGGCGGGAGGCGGGGAAGCAGGGTCTTCTCGGCCTGGAGATTCCTGAGGTCTACGGCGGCGGTGACGCCGGTGACTACCGGTTCAACGCGGTCGCCACCGAGGAACTGGCAGCTGTCTCGATGGCGCTGGCGTCGAGCATGAGCATCCACTTCGACGTCGTGGCGCCGTACTTGGTCGACCTGGCATCACCCGCGCAGAAGGAACAGTGGTTGCCGCGGTTCTGCACCGGCGAGGTGGTCAGTGCGATCGGGATGACCGAGCCCTCGGCCGGTTCCGACCTGGCCAGTCTGAAGACGACCGCGGTTCGTGATGGTTCCGACTGGATTCTGAACGGTTCGAAGACGTTCATCACCAACGGCTACACCGCGGATCTCGTAGTCGTGGCCGCGCGCACGAATCCGGAGCAGCGCTCCAAGGGAATCAGCCTGTTTCTCGTCGATGCCACGGCGCCCGGATTCGAGCGTGGCCGCAAACTGGACAAGGTCGGTCAGCCCGAAGCCGACACGGCCGAGCTGTTCTTCGACAACGTGCGGCTGCCCGCCGACGCGATCTTGGGCGAAGTCGATCGAGGCTTCGCCTACATGATGGAGCGGCTCCCGCAGGAGCGGATCGGCTCGGCCGTCTCCAACGTCGCGCACGCGAAGCAGATTCTGCTCGAGACGATCGAATACGCCAAGGAGAGAAAAGCTTTCGGCGCGCCGATCGGTTCGTTCCAGCACAACAAGTTCCTCCTCGCGGAACTGGTCACCAAGATCGAGGTCGCGCAAGCTTTCGTCGATGCCGCCGTTGTGGCGCATGCCTCGGGCGACTTGACCGCGGTGGACGCCGCGAAGGCGAAGTGGTGGTCGGCGCAGGTGCAGAACGAGGTCCTCGACCACTGTGTCCAGTTGCACGGCGGATACGGATACATGCGCGAGTACCGAGTCGCGCGTGCGTGGATGGATGCGCGCGTAACCAAGATCTGGGCGGGATCCAACGAGATCATGAAGGAGCTGATCGGCCGGGAGCTGGCGCTCTGAAGCCCGTCAGCCGATATGCGCGATCGAGAAGCGAGTGACGCGGGCCGCTTCATCGCGGTGACAGCCGCCCGGATGAACGAACGGATTACCGAGGTCAGCGCGGCCATCCGGGCCTTCGTGGAAGCCGACATCGCCGAACTGGCGGGCGATCGGCGCACCAGCGAACTGCTCGACGCGAGCATCGAGGCCAATGTCGGCACCGTCCTGAACGCCCTGCGCTACAGCCTGCCGGTCGCGGGCGTCCATGCTCCTCCCGCTGCGGTGGAGTACGCCAGACGCCTTGCCCAGCAAGAGGTGCCTGCTGCCGCGCTGATCCGGGCCTACCGCCTCGGGCAGCGACGCCTTACGGAACTGATCTTCGTCGAACTGCACGCGCTGGACATTCCCGCGGCCGATCGCATCACAGCGGTCGAGCGAATCACCACGATCCTGTTCGAGTTCATCGACCGCATCACCGAACAGGTCGTCGCCATCTACGACGACGAGCGCTCGCGTTGGCTGGAGAACCAGAACAGCATCCGCGCGGTGCGGGTCCGCGAGGTGCTCGGCGGCCGCAAGAGCATCGACGTCGACGCGGTCACCGAGACCATCCGGTATCCACTGCGCTGGCACCACCTCGCCCTGGTGCTGTGGTATCCGGACTCGGCGACCGACGACGATGCGATACCGCGCCTGCGACGGTGGGTGCGCGAACTGGCGGAGGCCGTTGGGGTCGCGGCGAATCCGCTGATCCTCGCGGCGGATCAGTTCAGCGCTTGGGCTTGGTTGCCGTATCGCGCCGAGCCGGGCGATCCGGTGACCGAGATCCGGCGATTCGTGGCCGGTCGGCAGGGCGTTCCGGATATCGCTATCGGCACGCTCGGTGCCGGCCTCGACGGATTTCGCCGATCGCATCGCAGCGCCCAGCGCGCCCGGGCTGTCGCACTGGCCCGTGGACTGCCCACCGCGACCGTTGTCGCGGCGGGCGACCCCGGGCTGGCCACCGCGGCGCTCGTGGGAACCGATCTCGCCGAAACCCGGGACTGGGTGTGCGAGATCCTCGGCGATCTGGCCGACGACAACGAGAACGACGCACGCCTGCGCGACACCCTGCGGGTCTTCCTGCGCGCCGGATCCAGCTACAAGGCCGCCGCCGCCGAGGTGGATCTGCACTTCAACTCGGTCAAGTACCGCGTCGGCCGCGCCGTCGCGCGACGCGGGCGGCCGATCGGCGCGGACCGGCTCGATGTGGAACTGGCCCTGCTGGCGTGCCACTGGTATGGATCGGCTGTGCTGCGCCCGCCGCGGTGAGCTTTGCCGTTGTCCTGTGTTGCCGGAACAACTATCGGGCCGGATTTCGTCTTCACGAGATGATGGCGCACTCGGGTGCCCGGTTTACCGTTCGGGGCACGGATCGCGGCCGAAGCTCGCATCGATTCAATGGCAGCCCGGCAACGTCGCCAGAGCCGACTGCTCGCGATCCTGACCTGCAGCCTCGACGACCATCGCTGCTCGGCAGGCTCCGGATCGGCGCTCCACCACCGATCCCTGTACCTGACAACGACAACTGAAGAATCGGCGTCGTGCCGATAACGGGAGAACGACGATGGTCGTGCGCAATTCGCCTCTTTCCGACGAACCAACCGTGCCTTTGGATCTGCTGCTGACCGGTTCCGCGCTGGGTCTCGGCCGCCGCATGCTGCCGAACAGCTCGTGGTCCAGGCTCGCCCTGGACTTGGCCAAACGGCCCGGCGTCGTCGCCGACAAGCTCGGCGGTCTCGGCGACGAACTGGCAGCCATTGTGCGTGGCGACAGCAACCGCGCACCTGCCAAGGCGGACAAGCGTTTCGCCGATCCGGCTTGGCAGACCAATCCACTGTTCCGGCGGGCGATGCAGACCTGGCTCGCCGCCGACGACACCGCGCACGCCCTGCTGGCCGAAGCCGAACTGGACTGGCGGGATGCCGAATGGATGCGGTTCGTGGTGGACAACATTCTCGAGGCACTGTCACCGAGCAATATGCCGCTGTTCAGCCCACCGGCATGGAAAGCGTTGGTGGACACCGCCGGCCTGAGCGCGGTGCGCGGCTTCCGGCATTTCCTCGACGACATCTCGGCCGCGCCGCGGGTGCCCTCGATGGTGGACCGGGACGCGTTCACCGTGGGCGAGAACCTGGCGCTCACACCGGGATCGGTGGTGGCTCGCACGCCGCTGTTCGAGCTGATCCAGTACACGCCGCAGACCGATCGGGTGCGGACGGTGCCGCTGCTGATCGTGCCGCCGATGATCAACAAGTTCTACATCCTCGATATCAGTCCTGGCCGCAGCATGATCGAGTACCTGGTGCGCAACGGGCAGCAGGTGTTCACGATCTCGTGGCGCAATCCAACAGCCGCACAGCGTGATTGGGGCTTCGACGCCTACGGGCAGGCCATCCTGGACGCGCTGGACGCGGTCGAGCGCATCACCGGATCCGAGCGAACCCACGTGCAGGCATCCTGCTCCGGCGGGATCATCGCCGCCATGACCGCCGCCCACCTGGCCGCCAACGATCAGGCCGAGCGGCTGGCGGGGCTGACACTGCTGGTGACCGTTCTCGATCAGCATCGTGCCGGTCTGACGGCCGCCCTGCTCGACGAGGAGACCGCGGAGCGCGCGATCGCGATGTCGGCCCAGCAGGGCTATCTCGACGGGCGTTCGCTGGCCGAAGTCTTCGCGTTCTTGCGCCCGACCGATCTGGTGTGGCGGTATTGGATCAACAACTATCTGCAGGGTCGCAGACCGGAGCCCTTCGATGTGCTGTTCTGGAATGCGGACACCACCCGGATGCCCGCCGCGCTGCATCGTGACTTCGTCCTGGCGGGCGTGCACAACACACTCGCCGCCCCGAACCAGGCGACCATGCTCGGCACGCGGATCGACCTGTCGATGCTGCCGGTCGACGCCTACGTGGTAGCGGGCATCGCCGATCACATCTCCCCGTGGCAAGCCTGCTACCGCAGCGCGCGGCTGCTCGGCAGCAAGGATCTTCGTTTCGTGCTGTCCACCAGCGGCCATATCGCGGCCTTGGTCAACCCACCGGGAAACCCCAGGGCTTCCTACCGCATCGGACCGGTAGACCAGATCGAACCCGACGGGTGGGCCGAAAGGCATGCTACGCAGCAGGGTTCGTGGTGGCCGAACTACGTCGAATGGCTCGCCGTGCGCAGCGGTCCGGACATGGCGGCGCCGACCACGCTCGGTAGTGCCGAACTGCCGCCGCTCGCACCGGCGCCGGGGACCTATGTGCTCGAACACTGAGCGTCCCGGCGCGGAACTCTCGCGCGGCAGGACCGAACAACGCCTCGTTTCCATACTCGGACAGCAGATCCGGGTCGACGTGCGCTGGGGGACCGGCGTGCCGCTCGTGTTGTGCAATGGCATCGGCGCCAGTCTGGAGGTCCTCGATCCCCTTGTCGCGCAGCTCGATCCGGACAGCACCGTGGTCCGGATCGACGTTCCCGGCACGGGCGGCTCGCCGAATTCTCCCTTGCCCTACGGGTTTCCGTATCTGGCCACGGTGCTCGGCCGACTGCTGCGCAAGATCGGCTTCTCCGGGCAGGTGGACGTCCTCGGCTTCTCCTGGGGCGGCGCGCTGGCCCAGCAGTTCGCCTTCCAGCATCCACGCCGCTGTCGCACCATGATCCTGGTCGCCACCGGTACCGGAATCCTCATGGTTCCTGGCGATCCGCGCGCGCTGCTGAAGATGCTGACCCCACGCCGGTTCCTGGACCACGAATACGCTGCCCGGATCGCCGCCGACATCTATGGCGGCAGCGCGCGTGACGATCCACGCGTCGTGCGGCAACTGCTCGGTCGCCAGCTCATGGCGGGCTCCCGGGTCGGCTACCTCCACCAGCTGATGGCCGGCTCGGTCTGGACCAGCCTGCCCGCCCTTCCGCTGATTCGCCAGCCCACCTTGATCATCGCGGGCGCCGACGATCCGATCATTCCGCTCGCCAATCCCCGCATCATGCGACGGCTGCTCCCGCGCGCCGTCGTTCACCTCCACACCGGCGGTCACGTCGACCTGATCACCAATGCCGCGGAATTGGCTCCGGTCATCGAACGCTTTCGACGGGCGCCTCAGCGCGTCCTCGATGGAGATTGCCCGTCGTCCGACAGCACTGCCGACTGACCCACCGCCGCTTCAGTCGCCGAGCATGTCCCACACCGCCAGATGGCTGAACAGCATCGATGCGCCGATCGGGTTGCCGCCACCGGGATAGACGGTGCCGCTGACCGCGGCCATGGTGTTGCCCGCCGCGTACAGGCCCGGGATCGGCGTGCCGTCCCGGTCGAGCACCCGGGCGGCGCTGTCGGTCCGCAGCCCGCCCTTGGTCCCCAGGTCCGAGATGCCGAACGCGGCGGCGTGGAAGGGCCCTTGGTCGATCGGCACGAGCGGCGGTTCACCGTTGGAGAAGGCGCGATCGTAGGCCTCGTCACCGCGGCCGAAGTCGGTGTCGACGCCGGCGGCGGCCATCGTGTTGAACCGTTCGACGGTCGCGACCAGCGCGTCGGCCGGGACGCCGATCTTCTCCGCGAGTTCGGGCAGTGTGTCGGCGGTGTGCCAGAGACCGGCCGCGACGTACTTCTCGGTTTCCACCATCGAGACGTTGGTCGCCTTGACCGGGGGCTTCTCGCCTTCCTTGTGGTCGTAGATCATCCAGTAGGGCAGCGTGATCGAGCCTTCCCGCAGCTGCCGGATCACCTCGCGACCGAGCCGGTCGTAGGGCGCGGACTCGTTGACGAACCGCTTGCCGTCCTGGTCGACGAAGATGCCGCCGGTGAACCACAGCGCGAACGCCGAGCGACCGTCGGGGTGGGTCAGCCCGGGCGACCACCACGCCTGGTCCATCAGGTCGACGTCGGCGCCCACCGCGATGCCGGCCTGGTGCGCGAATCCTTGATTTCCCCAGGGGCCCATGGTGTCTCGGGCCTCGCCCGGTACGCCGTACTGTCGGCGCATCTCGTCGTTCTGCTCGAAGCCACCGGTCGCCAGTAGCACGCCGCGCCGCGCACGGATCGCGAAGCGTTCGCCCTCGCGTTCGATCAGCGCGCCGAGTACCGCGCCGTCCTCGACAACCAGCTCGATCAGCGGTGAGTTCAGGTGCAACCGGACCTGCGGGTAGGTCGACAGCGCCCGCAGGAAGCGGCCGATGAGTGCCTGACCGCCGATCAGCACATCGGGCAGCGGCGCACCGAGCCGGTCGGTGTCCAGCGGTCCCCGGAGGGACTGGCGCAGCTCCCCGAGTTCCGCCGCGGGGAGCGGCGTCGGCATGGTGTGGCGCAGTCCGTCGAGACGGGCCTTCGGCGCCGTGCCGAAGTAGTCCGGCCAGGGCAGAACCTCGAACGCGAAGTGGTCGTCGGCCTCGAGGTATTCGATGAGGTCGCGGCCGCGGCGGACGTAGGTTTCCTGCAGTTCCCGCGGGGTCCGGTCGCCGACGACGGCATGGTAGTAGGTGAGCGCGTCCTCGATGGTGTCGTCGCTGCCCGCTCGCTGCAGCACAGGGTTGCACGGGAACCACACGCCGCCGCCACCCGAATAGGCTGTGGTGCCGCCGAATTTGTCGGTCGCCTCGACGACCGCGACGCTCAGTCCCTCGCGGGCCGCGGTATAGGCGCCGGCCAGACCGCCACCCGAACCCGCGACCAGCACATCGACTTCGTCGTTCCAATCCACCACTGTTTCCTCCCGCGCCACCGTGTTTCCGTCGACGCTAGGCCGGGCGGCTCGATCGGAGCACCGGTCATCTCGGTCATCGGAATAGCGCGCAGCGGGAGAAGATCGAACGTCGCCAGTTTCGAGCGGCGACGAGCGATCGGGCGAACTGTCCGTGATCATCGCGCGGAGAGCAGGGGGATGTGTGGCCGCGCCGGCGGCGCGGTTCGGCATGCGGCAACAGCCAGAAGTAGCGGCTGCGGGGCTGCCGGAGGGTGATGTAGCGGTCATGCCCGCGGACTGTCGAAGTCGATCAGCGGGACAGGGCGACCGACCGCATCATCGCCAGCAGAAGAGCGCCGCAGGCCTCGAGCTGTTGATCGGCGGCGTGGGGGTCGTCGCTTACTGTTCCGATGGTCGTCTTGAGGCCGTCGAAGGCGCCGACGAGGACGGTGGCGAGCAGTTGCGGGTCTACTTCGTCTGATACCTCACCGAGGTGCTGGGCGTCGCGAACGAGGTCGGCGACGCGGTCGATCCATCGGCGGGTCAGTGCTGTGGCGAGGTTTCGGGTCGCGGGCACCTCGGCGAGGTTCTGGGCAAGGCGCGAGATGACCCAGGCGTCGGGATCGGCACGGTGGAGATCCAGCATGGCGGGCAGCAGCGCTTCCATCCGCTGCAGGCCGGGGGGTGCCGTGGCCAGTCGTGCTTGGACCCGATCGAGCCACTGCGCGTGCTTCTCGGTGAGCACGGCGACGGCGAGGGCTTCCTTGCTCTCGAAATGAAAGTAGACCGAGCCCTTGGTCATTCCGCTCGCTTCGACGACGTCGGCCATGCGTGCCCGGTCGTAACCGACCTGCGCGAACACAGCGGCGGCGGCATCGAGGATCCGCTCGCGGGATGCCGCTCCGTGTTCGGTGGGGCCGGACGGGCGGCCGACGCGTCGCCGGGCCTGCGTGCTGCGGTGGGGGCTTGCCATGGCCTCAGCATAGCGGTATTAATTAGACCGTCAGGCAGGTTTAATTAAGGAGGTAGTGGTGGTCGGATACTTCGATCGACAGCGAGTACTGGTGACCGGGGCGTCATCGGGTATCGGGCGCGCGTTCGCGACGCGTGTCGCCGCGGACGGTGGTGACCTCGTTCTGGTCGCCCGCAGGGAGGCGGTATTGCGAGCACAGGCCGACGAACTGCACGCGCGATTCGGTTCGAGCGTGGAGGTCATCCCCGCGGACCTCAGCGCCCCGAACGCCGCGGCGGGCGTCGCCGAACTTCTCGCCCAGCGTGCGATCACCGTCGACGCGCTCGTCAACAATGCGGGACTCGGAATCCACGGTGATCTCGCCGATGCCGACCTCGGGGCGGTCTCGAGTCAGATCGCGGTGAACATCACCGCTTTGACCGAGCTCACAGCAATCCTGTTGCCCGGCATGATCACTCGCGGACGCGGAGCCGTCGTCAATGTGGCCAGCACCGCCGCGTTTCAGCCGGTTCCGCACATGGCGGTGTACGCGGCGACCAAGGCGTACGTGCTGTCCTTCACCCGCGCACTCTGGTCCGAGACCCGCGGCACCGGGGTGCAAGTACTTGCCGTGAGCCCGGGTGCCACCGACACCGCATTCTTCGAAATCGCCGGCGAGGACGCCTCGGTCGGCAGCCGGCGTGCTCCCGAACAGGTGGTCGAAGCGGCCTTGGGCGCGCTCGGGTCGAACCGTCCGGACATCGTCGACGGCGCGGCGAACGCTTTGCTGGCGCGCATCGCCTGCCGGATCCCCGCCAAGTGGGCGATCGCGCTCGCCGAGCGTTCTGTCCGGCCGGAATCGCCTGTATCCCAAGCCAATTGATCGAATCGGAGAGAATGCGACATGTTCATCCAGCAGTTCACCAGAGCGGCTGCGGCCGCGGTGAACAAGCACAGCGTCGATGAGGTCGTTGGCCTGTGGCGAGAGCCCGCCGCCTACGACTCACCCCTGACGGGTCCGCAGCAAGGGCTTGCGGCGCTGGCTGCCCGAGAGTCCGCGCTGTTCGACGGTTTCAGCGACCTCACCGCCACTATCCAGCCCCTCGGGCAAGTGAATTCCATTGGTGCCGCGCTGGTTCGCTTCGACGGTACCCACGACGGGCACTACGCGGGAATAGCGCCGAGCGGGAATACGATTGCCGTCGAGATGGTCGCCGTCGTCACCTTCGACGACGAGGGCTACATCATCGGCGAACGCGTCTTCCTCGATACCGCGGCAGTCCTGTCTCAACTCACCGGATCCGCCGGCACCGGCACGCCATAACCTCGCCAATTTCATCCGCGCCGCCCGACGGATCAGGACTCGCCTCGATACGACGTGGACGACCCTATGACTGTCCGTTCGCTCCGTCTGGCCGGAGCGAACGGCGAATGTCGAATACGCCGGTTATGCCGTGCTCGCCGCGGTCCGCTGACGGCGCCGACATTGTCGATGGTCACCGATATGGCCACGATGGTTCTTCTGTCACTGACCGCGGCGGTGACCGGTCCCGGAAGATCACATCGGGTACACCGGGTGTTTCCGCGGGTTGAACTCCGGCTTCACCGGCGGCTTGTCGCGCAGCAGGCGCAGCGCGCGCCGGATCTCCAGGCGGGTGGTCGCCGGTTCGATGACCGCGTCGATGTAGCCGCGTTCGGCGGCGATCCACGGGGTGGCGATCGTCTCGTTGTACTGGTTGATCATGAACTCGCGCGCCGCCGCCCGATGCTCCTCCGGCACCGCCGCCAGTTGCCGCTTGCCGATGAGGTCGACCGCGCTGTCGGCGCCGATCACCGCGATCCGGGCCGTCGGCCAGGCGAAACTGATATCGGCGCCCACCTGCCGGGCGGCCATCATGCCGTAGGCGCCACCGTAGGACTTGCGCACGACCAGGTTGATGATCGGAACCGTCGCCTCGATGATCGCGCGCGGCACCCGGCCGCCGCGGATGATCACACCGTTGGCTTCCTGATCGAGCCCCGGCAGCACGCCGGGGGTGTCGGCGACGAACACCAGCGGGATATTGAACGCGTCGCAGAGCCGGATGAAGTAGGTCGACTTGTCCGAGCAGGCGGCGTCGATGGAACCGCCCAACACCAACGGCTGGTTGGCGATCACGCCGACCGGATATCCGTCGACCCGGGCGAACCCGGTGATCAGATTCGGCGCGAACGCTTCACGGATCTCGTGGAATTCACCATCGTCGAAGATCCGGAGCAGGATCTCGTGCATGTCGTAACCGGCGCGATCGGAATCCGGGATGATCTTGTCGAGCTCCCGATCGGAAGCGGTGATCTCCGGCTCCAGGCCCGGGTTCACGATCGGCGGTTGTTCGAGGCAGCTGGTCGGCATGTAGCTCAGGTAGTTGCGGGCCCAGTCGTAGGCTTCCTGCTCGGTGTCGGCGACGTAATGCAGCGTGCCGCGTTCGGCCTGGACCTTGGCGCCACCGAGCTCCTCGGCGGTGATGTCCTCGCCGTTGACGGCTTTGATCACCTCCGGCCCGGTGACGAACATGTACGAATCCTTGGTGCCGATGAGCACGTCGGTGTTGATCGGCCCGTACACCGAACCCGCGGCGCACTTGCCGAGAATGATCGACACCTGCGGCACATACCCGGACAGCTTCTCCAACACGCGGGAGATATCACCGAACGAGGCGATCGAACCGACCGCGTCCTGGATACGCGCGCCGCCGGAATCGTTGATCGTCACCACCGGGCAGGCGTTGTCGAACGCGAGTTGCAGCGCCCGCATGAACTTGCGGGCGGACGTGATGCCGACCGACCCGCCGTACACGGTCTGATCGTGGGCGATCACCACCACCGGACGGCCCCCGATCAGCCCGCGACCGGTGACCAGCCCGTCACCGTAGAGAGCGTCCGCTTTGTCGGGCTGGCGGGCCAACGCACCGGTCTCGATGAACGTCCCGCTGTCGAGCAGCATCTCCACACGCTGGCGAACGCTCGGAATGCCCTTCTTCTCCCGCTTGGCGACACCGGCCTCACCTGCCGGTTCCGCAGCGATCGTCAGGATCTTGACCAGTTCATCGAGCTTCGCCTGGGTACCTGCCACGCTCGCTGCCACCTTTCAAACCAACTGTTGTGCCGTCGCGACGTTAAGCGGTGTCGACACGGAAGGTGTCATTCAACCCGGATATACGGGACAAGTCACAGTCGAGGCCCGGCACACATCGCCTCCCGTCCAAGAAGTTCGAGCACAGGGACTAGTTTGTCGCGGTTGCTCCGCTCGCCGTGTGGCTCAGCCCGGTGGCCCGATTCGACGGGCACGGCGGTCGAAAAGCCGTCGACCGTCGCGACGCACGAACTAGATGTCGCGTCGCGGGCGCCACTAGGCAGTTGGCGTGCTCCCGAGGTAGTCGTGGCCGCCGATGTAGACGGTGTGGCCGGATTCGGCTGTGCTCGTGGTGGCGTCGGCGATAGCGGTGGCGAACTCTTCGACGGTGGGGAGTGGGCCGTGGTCGCGGCGGGTGCCGACGGCGTCCGGGTCTCGGCGTTCGAGGAGGCGGACGATGATGGTGCCGTCGATCATGTCGCCGGAGACGACGGTCAGGGTGATGCCGAGGGCTTCGAGTTCGGGGATGATGGCTCGGAGGGCGTCCTCGCCGGCGCGTTTGCTGGCGGCGATCGGTTCGTAGTCCGTGGGGACGGGCTTGCGGCCGTGAAAGTGGGCCTGGTGGCTGGTGACGAAGACTATGCGGCCGCCGGAAGGCATGAGCGGCAACGCGAGTCGGGTCAGGCGCAGTTGTGCGTCGCGATTGATGGACATGGCGTAGTCCGCGGCCGCGCCGCGTTCGAGACCGCCGGATGCGTTGAGTACCAAGACATCCAGGCGGCCGAAGCGGTCGGTGATGTCGGCGATCAACGCGCGGGTGGCGGTTTCGTCCGAGACGTCCGCTCCCGCGACCGATGCGCTGCCTCCGGCGGCCGTGATCTCGTCGGCGATGGTCTGGGCGCGGCGGCGCTTCTCGCGGTAGTTCACGATCACGTGGTCGCCGCGGGCGGCGAGGATGCGGGCGGTGTCGGCGCCGATACCGCGCGAGGCCCCGGTGACGAGGGTGATTCGTCGATCGGTCGAGATGTCCGGTTCGTGCACCACGGTTCCTTTCCGCCGCGGACCGCCGCCCGCCCTGCTGCTTCTAAAACAGAATCACTATGGTGGTTCGAAATGAGAAGCGCAAGCGGTGCGAAACCGTCCAGGGGCGAGGCCGACCCCGCGAACGAACCGATGCTCGCCGCCATGGAACTGCTCGGCCAGCGGTGGATGCTGCGCATCGTGTGGGAGTTGGAGCCCGGCACGCTGGGCTTTCTCGAACTGCGCCGCCGGATGGGGCAGTGCTCGTCGAGCATGCTCTCGGTGCGGTTGCAGCACCTTCAGGCGGCCGGATTGATCGTCAAGAAGCCGGACAAGTCCTACGAATTGACCACGGCCGGAAGGGAACTCGGCGCGGCGCTGGGTCCGGTGTGGGAGTGGTCGCGGCGGTGGGAGAAGTTGTTCCCGGAGTCCGGCGACTGATTACGGCGTCGCCCGGAAGAGGCTGGTCAGGTCGACCAGCAGGGCCCGGCCGCGCTCCGCGCCGCCTTTGATGCGCCCGTCGAGCATCAGGCCGACCAGGCCGTGCAGATGTGCCCACAGCAGATCGGCGGCGGCATCGTCGTCCATGACCGCCTCGGGTAACTTCGGCGCACCCGCCGCGACCGCCGACCGCAGCGCCTCGAAGCAGGACCGCGCGGCCTCGGGTGCGTCGGCGGTGCCGAACGGTACCTCCGGCAGTGTGTGCATGAGCCGGTACAGGTGCGGGTCCGCGACGGCGAAATCCCAATAGGCCCAGGCGACTTCGAGCAGCGGATCGTCCTGGACGGGCGCGTCCAACGCACCGTGCAACCGCTCCGCCAGATCGGTGAACCCGGCCTCCATCAGTTCGACCAGGAGCGCGCGCTTGTTCGCGAAGTACTGGTACACGATCGGCACCGCGTACCCGACGCGGTCCGCCACCGATCGGACGGTGACGCCGTCGAACCCGCCGCTCTCGCGCGCGATCGAGCGTGCCGCCGAAAGCAGTTCCGCCCGTAGGCGTTCGCGCGCTTCGGCGCGTTCGTCCGCGGTGCCCTTGATTCGCTTGCCCGCACGTGGCATCGGTTCTCCTCGGTCATTTTCTAACAACGGTAGACAATCGCTCGGGCGGAGTCGTAGGGTCGATTTCTAACGTTGTTAGAAATATCGACAGGAGCGCTCGGATGCGAGTACTGGTAACTGGGGTGTCGGGAACGATCGGCAGCGCCGTCGCGCGCGCACTGCTCGGGCGTGGCCATGCCGTGGTCGGCACCGTCACGGGGGCCGACCGACCCGCACCCGACGGTGTCGAGCGGGTGATCGCCGATCTCTTCGATCCCGAGGCGTTGGTCGCTGTCGCGGCCGGGGTCGACGCGGCGGTGCATGCCGCGTCGAGCAACGACGAGCGGGCCGGTGAACTCGACCGCGGGGTGGTCACGGCGCTGCTCGACGCGTTCGAGGGCACCGGCAAGCCGCTCGTCTACACCAGCGGGCTTTGGCTGCACGGCAATACCGGCGAAGCGTCCGCCACCGAGGAGTCGGCGTTCGATCCGCCGCTGGTGGTGTCGTGGCGGCCCGCCGTCGAGAAACTGCTGGAGGACGCGGCCGCGAATCGTGGCGTGCGGACTGTTCGCATCCGGCCCGGTCTCGTCTACGGCGCTGGTCGGGGGTATGTGCCGATGTTGCTGAGCCCGCAGCAAGACGGCGTCGTGCGGCACTTCGGGGACGGCTCGAATCGGTGGTCGGTCGTGCACGCCGACGACCTCGGTGACCTCTACGCGTTGGCGGTGGAATCCGCGCCCGCGGGGTCGGTCTATCTCGCCACTCTCGACGAGCCGGTCGCGGTCCGGGATGTGGCGCGCGTGATCGCCGACGCCCACGGCGCGCAGGTGGCGGGCTGGGATCCGGCTGCGGCTCAACGGTATTGGGGCGTCATGGTCGAGGCCTTCATGCTCGACCAAGTCGCCACCGGAGCCAAGGCTCGCGCGGAGCTCGGGTGGTCGCCCACTCGGCCGACGCTGTTGGAGGACCTGTGACGGCGGTGCGGTGGGTGTTCTCCCAGGTGGGCGCGGGCGCCGCGCCGCCGCTGAAGTAGGCTGACGGCTCCACTTCAGCACGGGAAAGAGACCATGTCGCAGTTCGAGAATGTCAGCGTCACGAAGAAGGCCAACGTCTACTTCGACGGCAAGTGCATCAGCCACAGCATCGAGCTGGCCGACGGCACCGCCAAGTCGGTCGGCGTCATCCTGCCCTCGACCCTGACGTTCAACACCGGCGCGCCGGAGATCATGGAACTCATCGAGGGCGAATGCAAGGTCACCCTCGCCGGCGCGACCGAGGCCGTCACCTACAAGGGCGGCGAGTCCTTCGACGTGCCCGGCAACAGCTCGTTCCAGATCGAGGTCCTGGAGACGGTGCATTACGTCTGCCACTTCGGCTGAGTTCTCGCCACCTCCCGCTGCCGTGCTCGTGGGTGGCGGCAGTGTCAGCTCGCCGGGTCGACCGGCGCAGTGGTCCGTGACCCCGAATTGACTCGTTCGACCCGGGCCGGGCGCTGATTTCGCCGGGCGCGGTTGTTCGCGACTCCGCGTGGTGGCCGTAGGGCGCCTTCGATTCGCGGGGCGTAGGGGCGCGCATCGCTGCCTGCGATCCGCATCTTCGTAGCGGGCGCGCTGGGCTCAGGCAACGACTCTCGGCTGCGCGCCGGAGCGCTGGTGCGACCCGATCAGTCGCGAACCGCCATTCGACTACCGTCGATAGAGAAATGGTTTCGACGGTAGTCGAATGGCGGTCACACACACCGCCAGAACCACCATTTCTCTCCCGTCGATCCGCCAGCGCCTAGTGCGAAGGGCTGCAACAGGTTTGGTTGCGGCTGGGCCGGGGTACTGTGCCGGACAGTGGTCGCGCAGCTGAGGGGGCCACATGGTCATGGCGAATACCTTGCGGACCTTGTCGGCGCGACAGTTTCGGTTGATGACGAACGCCTACCCCGTCTTCCTGATGGGTGGGGTCCGAATCGAGCACGTGGCCGACGACTGGTCCAGTGTCACGGTTCGGTACAAGGTGAGCGGCTGGAACAAGAACCACGCGGGTGTGGCGTTCGGCGGGATTCTGTCCATGATGACCGACCCGTTCTTCGGGCTGATGGCCCTGTGGCAGCTGGGCGAGGGATACCGCGTCTGGAACACCACGGCCACAACCGAATTCGTGCGGCCGGGTCGCGGGCTGGTGCGCGTGACGATGCTGATGCCGCCCGAGGACATGGCCGAGATCCGTGCGAACCTGGAGGCGGACGGCGTCTCTCGCGCCAACCACTCCGCCGAGCTCGTCGGTGCCGACGGCGAGCTGGTCGCGCGCACGAGCCAGGAACTCTACGTGCGCAGGCGCTCTCGGTAGTGCAGCGCGCCCGCCGCACTCGGCGAGTGCGCGGCACAACGTCCGGCTGCGCAGGATGGCTCGCCACACCGCGCGAGGATCGGCCTGGCACGCGCTGCGACCGATCTCGCCGGGCCAGGCGAGTCAGCGGAGCGCGCGGGTGACCTGGCCCAGCCTGGACCTCAGCTCAGCGCGGGCGACCCGGCCCAGCCTGATCGCACTCAGCGCAGCGCGCGGGCGATCCCGCCCAGCCTGAACGCACTCACCGCAGCGCGCGGACGACCCTGCGCAACCTGGATAACTCAGCGCAACGCCGCGGCAGCCGCCTCGCCCCGGTGACCGCGCTCGACGCGGGGAGCGCAACTTCCGCTGCTGCAGGTAGAGCGGCGCGCGGTGCGATTGCTCGCCGGGCTCGCCGAGTGAGGGCAGCGCGCGGCCGGCCCGTTCAGCTTGGGCAACTCAGCGCAGCGCTCGGGCGACGGCGGGCCAGCCTCGAACCAGGCGGAGCGCGCGGGCGACCCGGCGCGGCTGGACGACTCGGTGCAGCGCGCGGGCGACCCGGCCCAGCCTGCAACTCAGCGCAGTGCGCGGGTGAGGCGGCCCAGCCTGAACGCACTCACCGCAGCGCGCGGGCGACCCCGCCCAGCCTGGGCCAGTTCAGCGCAGCGCCGCGGCAGCCGCTTCGGCGATCGCCCCCGCGATCGCGCTCGACGCGGGGAAGCGGAACTTCCGCTGCTGCCAGTAGAGCGGCGCGCGGTGTGATAACTCGCCGGGCTCGGCGAGTGAGGGCAGCGCGGGTGACCCGGCCCAGCCTGAACACCTCAGCGCAACGCCGCTGCCGCCGCCCGGGCGATCGCCCCCGCGATCGCGCTCAACGCGGGGGAGTGCAACTTCCACTGCTGCCAGTAGAGCGGCACGTCGATGAACGAATCTCCGTCTATCGGAACCAAACTCGTCGGTGGGTCGTCGGCGGTCTGGAGGTCGGGGAGCATGCCCCAGCCGAGGCCGAGGCGAATGGCCGTGCCGAAGGCGGTGGACGAGGGGACGTAGTGGCGGGGCGGATCGATCGGCTGCCGGGTTCGGCGGCGGAGCTGGCGGTCTTGAAGGTCGTCTTTGCGGTCGAACAGGACGACGGGCGCCGCGGCGTAGGCCTTGGCGGTCGGGCCGTCGGGGAACCAGGTCCGGGCGAACTCGGGGCTGGCCATCGGGCGGTACCGCATGGCCCCGAGCCTGTCGACCTTGCAGCCCTGCACCGGCTTCGCGGTGGCGGTGATGGCCGCCATGACGGTGCCGTCGCGCAGCAGGGCGGTGGTGTGCTCCTCGTCCTCGCGGTGGATTTCGAAGCACACGCCGGGCGGCGCGTCGCGGAGGGCGGGCATCACCCAGGTTTCGAGCGAGTCGGCGTTCACCGCGATGGGGAGGCGGATCGGGCGGTCGACCGGCTGGTCGGCGTCACCGAGTTCGCGTGCGGTGTCGCCGGTGAGCAGGTCGATCTGCCGGGCCAGGCGCAGCACGGCGAGTCCGGATTCGGTGGCGCGCACCGGTTTCGTGCGTTGCAGCAGGATGCGGCCTGCGGCGTCCTCGAGCGCTTTGATGCGCTGGCTGACCGCCGACGGAGTGACCCGCAGACTGCGCGCGGCCGCCTCGAAGGTCCCCTCGGTGACCGCCGCGTTGAGTGCCCTGAGCTGGTCGAGCTGCAGATCCATATTAAGGAATTGTAATGATGCTTCAGAATCTTTAGCTTGTCTGATCCGATGACGCGGTCTTAGCGTCGATGGACGTGACGGTTTCCTCGGCGGGTTTCGCCACCATCTCCGGTCTGGGTTTCGGGTTGTCGCTGATCGTGGCGATCGGCGCGCAGAACGCCTTCGTGCTGCGCCAGGGTGTGCGCGGCCAGCACGTCGCCGCGGTGGTCGCGGTGTGCGCGGCGTCGGACATCGTGCTGATCGCCGCGGGCATCGCGGGCTTCGGAGCGCTGGTGGAGTCGCTGCCTTCGGTGGTGACGGTGGTGCGCTACGCGGGCGCGGCGTTCCTCATCGGCTACGGCGTGCTGGCGGCGCGGCGCGCGATCTCCGGCGGCGCGCTCACCGCGGACGGAACGGGTTCGTCGGTGGCACTCGGCGCGACCGTCCTCACCTGCCTGGCGCTGACCTGGCTCAACCCACACGTCTACCTGGACACGGTCCTGCTGCTCGGCTCCTTCGCCAACACCTACGCCCCGCCGGACCGCTGGTTCCTCGGCGCGGGCGCGATGCTCGCCAGCATCCTCTGGTTCGTCGCCCTCGGCTTCGGCGCTCGTCTGCTCGGCCCGCTGTTCGCCCGCCCCGCGGCCTGGCGAGCGCTGGATTCAGTGATCGCGCTGATCATGTTCACACTCGCCGCGGTACTGGTGTTCTCAGGCTGACTGGTGCCGCGTCCATAAACGGTGGACACCTTTCCGGCCAAAGGCCACCGTCAGCCGGCCCACCGCGATGAAGGTCGCCCTCGGTCGGTTCACCGGGCACGCGGGCCGGGTGAATGAAGGTCACGTCCGATCGGTGTGGAAGGTGGCCTTCGGTCGGTGGGCGCCGGCCATTCTGGACGCGGCACTAGAACGTCTTGTGCGGCACCCCCACCGTCAACCCACCATCGATGACGAACTCCGCGCCCGTCGAATACGACGACTCGTCACTCGCCAAATACGTCACCAAGTTCGACACCTCGGCCGGATCCGCCGCACGCCCCAGCGGAATCTGCAGAAAATCCGCCGGAATCCCTTCGGTCATCGGCGTGCTGATCAACCCCGGATGCACCGAATTCACGCGAATCCCATACTGCGCCAACTCCAGCGCCGTCGACTTCGTGAGCCCGCGGACCGCGAACTTGGTCGCCGTGTACCCGTGCAGACCGGGGCTCCCGCGCATGCCCTCGACGGAGGAGATGTTGACGATGGAACCGCCGCCCGCCTCGATCATCGCCGGGGTCGCGGCTTGCATACCGAGGAAGGTGCCGGTCAGGTTGATGTCGACGATGCGCTGCCATTCCTCGAGCGCGAAATCGACCAGCAGGTTCCCGTTGACGATCCCGGCGTTGTTCACCAGCACGTTCAGCGCGCCGAACCGCCGCACGGCCTCTTCGGCGGCGGCCTGCCAGTCCTGCTTCTGCCGGACGTCGAGGTGCACGTAGACGGCGTGGTCGCCGAGTTCCTCGGCCAGCGCCTTGCCCTCGTCGTCGAGAATGTCGCCGAGTACAACGCGCGCGTCCTCGGCCACGAATTTCCTGGCGTGCGCGGCGCCCATACCGCGCGCTCCGCCGCTGATCAAGGCCACCTTGCCGGTGAGTCGCCCCATTGCGATACCTCCGTCCGTCGCGGAACAGTCGTCGGCGGAAGCCGACGTGAACACGTTACATAACTCCGGGGCGGTTGCGACCCGAAGACTGGGCGGCACAGCGAAGAAGGCTCATGACCGTATGGCATCATCGAATAGAACGTGTTCCAGTAAAGACTGGAGGAGGCCGACGATGCCGAACCGGTTACGACGCTTGATCCGGCGGGCGGGTGTCCCGGACATCGCCGAGGTGCCGGGCGGCCGACTGGTCGACCTGCCCGGCCGGGGACGCACCTACGTGGTCGACATACCGGGGCCCGAAGGAGCTCCCACACTCATCCTGCTGCACGGCACCGCGAGCACCGCCTGCCTCACCTGGTTCCCGGCGCTGGAAGCGCTCGCCCAGCGGTACCGGGTCATCCTGTTCGACCAGCGCTGGCACGGCCGCGGCATCCGATCTCCGCGCTTCTCGGTGGACGACTGCGCCGACGACGTCATCGCGGTCGCCGACGCGATGGGAGTCGAACGCCCGATCTGCGCGGGTTATTCGCTCGGCGGAGTGGTGACGCTGACGGCCGCGCACCGGCACCCCGACCGTGTCGGCGGGCTGGTGCTGTGCGCGACGCCGTACCGCTTCCGGGAGAAGTGGCGCGAGCAGGCGTTCCATCAGGTGTTCGGCGCGTTCGCCGACGCCATCGGTCCGTATTCGCTGCGGCGCATCGAGAAATTCGCGAGCACACTGTCCGAGCTGCCGGAACATACATGGCCGGCGGGCGGCTTCGAGAAGTGGGCGCTCGGTGAATTCCGCAGTACGAGCGGGTGGGCGCTGGCCCAGGTCATCGCGGAGGTCGGGCGCTTCGACGCGTCCATGTGGCTGCACATGATCGAGGCGCCGACGGCGGTGGTCATCACGACCCGCGACCGGGCGATTCCGGTGTATCGGCAGCTGGAGATGGCGACGATGATCCCCGAGGCGACCATTCACCTGGCCGGCGTGGGACACGCGGGCTGCGTTTTCGGCGCGGAGCGTTTCGTTCCCGCACTGCTCGACGGCTGCGCGTCGGTCACCGGGCAGACGTAGCGAAATCCGCCGCGGTCGACCCTGTTCGGCGCCGGTGGCGAACAGGGCGGCGCGAATCACCCCGCTTCGTGTGCCGCGGAACGCAATTCGTCGATGATGCCCGGCACCGCATCGGCCATCGCGGCGAGATCGGGGACGAGCTCCTTGCAGGCGATGAACCCGAAATCGAGATCGCCGTTGTTGGACAACACCGTGACGGTGAGCCCGGCCCCGTGGAAGACCGGTCCGAACGGATACATCGCGTTCACCTTCACGCCGAGGAAGTACAGCGGCATCGGCGGTCCCGGCACGTTCGAGACGACGAGGTTGTGTACCACCGGATGGTGCTCGGCCAGCTTCAGCGACGAGTAGACCCGCGCGGCGAGCTGAAAAGTGTTGGGCGGGGCGTACTGTGACCAGTCCTGCAGGAAGTCGGCGCCGATGAGATCGTGCTCGTCCTTGGCATCGCGGTTGGCCGCGGCGACCTTGCGCAGCCGCTCGACCGGGTCGGCGATGTCGGTGCCGAGTTCGGAGAACAGCGAGGAGACCTTGTTGATTCCGGCCTTGTGCCGGGAGGATTCGTGCACCGACACCGGTACCGAGGCGATGAGCGAGCGATCGGGCAGCTCGCCGTGCTTGTCCAGATAGGCGCGCAGCACACCGCCGACCACGGTCAGCACCACGTCGTTGACCTTCACGTCGAACGCGGTCTTGATCTCCTTGATGGCGGCCAGATCCGCTTCGGCGAAGGCGACCGTGCGATGCGGTGTGATGGCCTTGTTGAACGGCGTGCGTGGCGCGGTGAGCGGAATCGCCATGCCCGCCTGGTTGTTTCGTCGCCGCTGTGCGAAACCGGCCAGCATGCCCACGGTCTTGGGCAGCATGCCGACGATGCCCGCCTTCCCGGGCAGCCGAACGGCCGCCTCCGCCAACAGTTTCCAGTCGTTCGGCGCGGACTCGGGCCGCCATTCGTCGGTCGGCTCCGGATGCGTCACGCCCGGTTCCATGTCGCACAGATGCATCATCATGTTCGTGCCGGTGATGCCGTCCACGGCGGCGTGGTGGTACTTGCAGATCACCGCGACCTTGTCGTCGTCGATGCCCTCGACCACGTTCATCTGCCACAGTGGCCGGTCCCGGTCCATCGGCCTGCTGGCGATGTCGCCGACCAGTTCGGCCAGCTCGCGCCTGCCGCCCGGACTCGGGATGCCGATGCGGCGGATGTGGTAGTCGAGATCGAAGTCGGGGTCCTCCACCCAGACGGGGTGGTCCAGGTTGAACGGCACCTCGTGCAACCGCCGCCGCATCTGCGGAATCAGCGGCACCCGGCGGCCGAGTTCGGCCTTGAACGAGTCGAAGGAGTACCGCACGCCGTCCGCGGTCGGGTCCAAGATGAGCAGCGCGCACACGTGCAGATGCTGGGTCCCGGTCTCGAGATAGAGGAAACTGGCATCCAATCCGGTTAAACGTTCCATAGCGAAAGCCTACTAGAACGTGTTCTAATTTCGGGCCGGATCCGGGGGGAGATCGCTCACAGTGGTGAGCTCTATCGTCAACTTGGATAACCGAATTCATCGGATGAATGCCTGGGATAGCCCGTCGTGCCGGGTTCGAGTCCGATCGGTGACACGCGTGTGTGTTACTGCTAGTTCCATATATGTGTATGATCGTTGCTACACCAGCGCAGGAACCGGCGCGCCGCCGTGCCGACTCCCCGCTGACGTGCACGTATGAGGATCGAGGAGTACCGATGAAGCTACTTCGCAGGGCTCACCGGCGACCGGAGACCGACCCGGGCGAGGTGGCCCTCAACGCACGCAATGTCCGGTTCGACTGGGCCGACACTCCGCTGCACTGGATGCCCGAGGAGCCGATCGCCTCGCATCTGATCAACTCGCTGAATCTGCTGCTGCCCGAGGGCGAACGCATGTTCTGCGCCGCGTACGCCGAGGCGCTGCCCTACGTCAAGGACGAGAAGCTTCGCGAGGCCATGCTCGGCTTCATCGGTCAGGAATCGATGCACGCCGAGACTCACGACAAGGTGTTGCACGAGGTGCTCGCGGCCAACGGCATCGACCCGGCACCCTATGTGCGGCAAGCCGAATACCTGTTCCGCAAGACCCTCGGACCCAAGGACGCCGAGGGCATCGCGCAGCGCCAGCTCATGGTCGAGCGGCTGGCGTTCATCGCCTGCCTCGAGCACTTCTTCGCTTTCCTCGGCGACTGGGTGCTCAACGCCGACCTGGAGAAGTTCGGGGCGGACCCGCGGGTGGCCGACCTCTTCCGCTGGCACGGCGCTGAGGAAGTGGAGCACCGGCATGTCGCCCACGACGTGGCGGTGTACTTCGGCGCGGGATACGTCCGCAGGTCGGCGCTGATGGTGCTGGTGTTCCCGATCTTCATCTCGCTGGTCGTGCGCGGCACCAAGTTCATGGTCCAGCAGGACCCCGCGCTGCCCGATCTCGGCTATCCGCGGCTTATCAAGCGGGTTTTCGGCGCCATGTGGCGCGGTTCCCTGCCCGGCGTACCGTCGCTGCTGTGGAGCGCGCTGTCGACGTTCAAGCCCGGCTACAACCCGGAGACTGTCGGCTCCACCGCGCAGGCGGTGGCGTACCTGGCCGCCTCTCCCGCGGCGCGCGCGGTCGCCTCGTGAGTCCCCGGGTCGTTCCCGAGCAGCTGCCCGCCGACCTGTTCGGCAAGCGCGATCGGGACCGGACGGTACGGGTCTTCGATGCCGTCGCCTCGGCCCGGTTGCGCTGGGCCACGCTGGTCAACCGGCGGGATCTGCGCCCGAAGGTCGACGACCGTAGGCTCGCGCTCGTCGTCACCGAGCGCCGGGTCGAAGCGCACGACCAGGACGTGGTGAGTCTGCGGCTCGAGTCGCCGGACGGGCGCGAACTGCCCGCGTGGCGGCCGGGCGCGCACCTGGATCTGGAGTTGCCGTCCGGCCGATTGCGGCAGTACTCGCTGTGCGGCGACCCCGCCGACACCCGCGCCTACCGTGTCGCGGTGCGTCGCATCCCGGAGGGCGGCGGCGGATCGGTGGAGGTGCACGACGCGCTGCCGGTCGGCTCGCCGATCGTGGTGCGCGGGCCGCGCAACGCCTTTCCGTTCGCCGTGCCCGGCTACGGCTCACCCGCGGTGCACCTGCATTTCGTGGCGGGCGGCATCGGGATCACCCCGATCCTGCCGATGGCGCGGCTGGCGATGCGGCTCGGCCTGGACTGGTCCATGGTCTACGTCGGCCGCAGCCGCGAGACCATCCCGTTCCTCGACGAGATCGAGACGTTCGGCGACCGGGTCACCGTGCGCACCGACGACGGACACGGTCTGCCGGACGCGGCCGCACTGCTACCCGGCGTGACCACCGGCACCGCGGTGTACTGCTGCGGCCCGGTGCCGATGACGACAACCATCGCCGAAGCCGTGCGCCGAATGCGCGGCGTGGAACTGCATTCCGAGCGTTTCTCGCCGCCGCCGATCGTGAACGGGCGGCCGTTCGAGATCCAGCTCGCCTCGACCGGTGAAGTGCTCCAAGTGCCCGCCGACGAGTCCGCGCTGACCACCCTTCTGAGATCCCGCCCCGATCAACCGTATTCGTGTCGGCAGGGCTTCTGCCGGACCTGCAAGGTGCGCGTGCTGGCCGGTGAGCCGGACCATCGCGACACTGTGCTCACCGAGGACGAACGCGCGGACGGTGAGATGCTGGCCTGCGTATCGCGCTGCGACGGTGGCCGTCTCGTGCTCGACCTGTAGTGAAGACACCTCCGACCCGGAGAACAAGGAGACGTCGATGACGACGGATATCGACTCGGCGGCGACCGAGCGGATCGTGCGCAGCGGTGAATTCGACCTCGCCGTCTACGAATACGGCGATCCCGCCAACCCGACCGTGGTGCTCGTGCACGGCTGGCCGGACACCCACCACCTCTGGGACGCCGTGGTGCCGCTGATGACGCCGCGGTTCCACGTCGTCGCCTACGACACCCGCGGGCACGGCCGGTCGACCCGTACCCGGCGCACCGCGGACTTCCGGCTCGAGGCGCTCGCCGCCGACTTCTACGCCGTCGCCGACGCGGTGAGCCCGGACGCGCCGGTGCACGTCCTCGCCCACGACTGGGGCTCGGTGCAGGTGTGGGAGGCGGTGTGCGAACCGCGCGCCGCCGACCGTATCGCCTCGTTCACCTCCGTGTCCGGGCCGAACCTCGACCACCTCGGAAAGTGGGTGCGCGACAGGCTGTCCCGTCCCACGCCGCGCAACATCTGGCAGCCCTTCACCCAGCTGCTGTCCTCGGCCTACACCGCCTTCTTCATGACGCCGGTGCTGCCGCGGGCCGCTTTCACCGCGCTCGGCACCGAAGAGCGTTGGCAGCGCGTCGTTTCCCTCATGAACGACACGCCGACGTCGAACGTCACCCTGGCGCCCACCTTCCGGCGTGACATCGTCGACGGCCTGCGCATCTACCGCGCGAACATCGTGCCGCGGCTGCTCGCCCCGCGCGATCGGCACACCGAGGTGCCGGTTCAGCTGATCGTGGCGGGTCGCGACGTCGCGGTGCGGCCCGCGGGCTACGACGACGAGCGCAAGTGGGTCTCGCGGCTGTGGCGTCGGGACGTGCCCGCCGGACACTGGACGCCGTTCTCGCACCCCGAACTACTGGCCACCGCCACCACCGAGCTGATCGACACCCTCGAGGGCGGTGCGGTGCCGCGTGGCCTGCGTCGTGCCGAAACCGACCGGACTCGAAAGGAATTCGACGACCAGCTGGTGGTGATCACCGGCGGCGGCAGCGGCATCGGCAGGGAGACCGCGCTGGCGTTCGCCCGCCTCGGCGCCGAAATCGTGCTCTCCGACATCAATCTGGACGCCGCCAAGCACACCGCGGAGCTGATCGCCGCGGAAGGCGGTGTGGCGCATGCCTATCGCCTCGACGTCTCGGACGAGGCCGAGGTCACCGCGCACGCGGCCGAGGTGTTCGCGGCGCACGGCGTGCCCGACATCCTGGTCAACAACGCGGGCATCGGCCAGGCGGGCGGGTTCTTCGACACGCCGTCGGCGGAGTTCGATCGAGTGCTGCGGATCAATCTCGGCGGCGTCGTCAACGGCTGTCGCGCCTTCGGCGCCGCCATGGCCGAGCGCGGCTCGGGCGGACACATCGTCAACCTGTCCAGCATGGCGGCCTACAGTCCGCAGCAGGGGTTCAGCGCGTACTCCACCAGCAAGTCGGCGGTGTTCATGTTCTCCGACTGCCTGCGCGCCGAGCTGGCGGGCCGCGGCATCTCGGTGCACACCATCTGTCCGGGCATCGTGCACACCAATATCGTTGCCACCACCACCTTCTCGGGCGTCAGCGCGGCGGAGGAGAAGCGCAAGCAGGCCAAGTACGACGACCTGTACCGCAAGCGCCGCTACACGCCCGACAAAGTGGCCGATCAGATCGTGCGGGCCGTCCGGCACAACCGCAGCATCGTGCCGGTCACCCCGGAGGCGCGCTTGCAGTACCAGTTCAACCGCTTCGCGCCCGCGGTGGTGCGGTTCTTCGCGGCGCGGGTGAAGCTCACTTAACGGGGTCCGTCGACGCCCGGTGCAGTTCGGCCTCGATCGCCGCGACGCGCCGGGCGTCGATGCCCCACGGTTTGTCGACGCCGACCTTGCTGTCGAGATCCCACAGCACACAGGTCTCACCGGGCCGCGCGACCATCGACCAAGCCACCACCGTGCGGCCGAGCTGCTCGGCCATCGAGCCGTGCGCGGCGGGCTCGGCCGGACCGTCCCCGTCCGGATAGTGGTGCAGGAACCGGCCGTAGGCGGCCGTGCAGAACGCGGCGTAGCGCTGCGTGCACAGGATGAGCCCGTGCCAGGCCTCGTCCACCGCGTGCGAGGGCATGCCGATGACCTGGCCGTCGCGCATCGCCGCGCCGCAGCAGCGCAGCCACTGACGCAGGCCGGTCTCCACCAGGTCGCGCGGCTGCCACGGGCACGTCTTGAAGACGGCCTCGGTGAGTTCCAGCGCGTCCACCGCCTCCTCGACGTCGCGTAGGTCGACCTGGCGGCGGAGGCGCTGTCGGGAACGGAAAAACTGCACGATTCACTGTACGGCCGCGCGCCGCTACCATTCGGGGATGAGGGCCCTGCTCCTGCTTCTGTTTCTGCTCGTGATCCTGCTGATCGTGGGCGCCGTCGTTTTGTTCGTGGTGGTTCTGGTCAAGGCGGTCAGCAGGCCGCCGCGGCAGCCCGGGTGGGGGCCGAACCACAATCCGGGACCGTGGTTCGCGGGCGGCGCCGGGGCGGGGCACCGCCACCACGGCAGCGGCTGCGGTGCGGGCGGAGCCTGGGACTCCGGGAGCAGCTGTTCGGGCGGCAGCGGCGGCGACAGCGGGTCGGGCGGGGGTAGCGGCAGTAGCTGTGGCGGCGGGAGCAGCAGTAGTTGTGGCGGTGGCAGCAGCAGTAGCTGCGGTGGGGGCAGCAGCAGTAGCTGCGGCGGGGGTTCCTGAACGCGTTGTCCGGCCTCGCGCGCGAGTGACGCCGCTCTCAGCGCTTGACCTCTACTGAACTTCAGGTTTCATGCTGGGCACTGCCCAATGAGATGTGGAGGTCAGTGATGCGGGTTGTGCAGGCAACGGAATTCGGTGGACCGGAGGTGCTCGCGGTGCGCGAGATCCCGGACCCGACACCAGGCCCCGGGCAGGTGGTCGTCCAGGTCGCGGCGGCCGACGTGATGTTCCTCGACACCCGGCTGCGCGGCGGGTGGGGGAGCGAATACTTCAAGATCGAAACCCCTTATGTGCCGGGCGGCGCGGTCGCGGGCGTGGTCGTCGAGGTCGGCGCCGAGGTCGATCCGGCGTGGATCGGCAAGCGCGTCGCCACCAGCACCGCCGCGAGCGGCATCGGCGGGGGTCAGCCGATCGGCGGGTACGCCGAGAAGGCGCTGGCCAAGGCCGAGACGCTCATCGAAGTGCCGGAAGGTCTTTCGCTCGAGCAGGCCGTGGCGCTGAGCCACGACGGCAAGACCGCGCTCGCCGTCTTCGACCGGGCCGCGATAAAGCCGGGGGAGTGGGTTCTCGTCACCGCGGCGGGCGGCGGGCTCGGCACGCTGCTCATCCAATTGGCCCGTTCCGCAGGGGCACACGTCGTCGCGGCGGCTCGCGGCCGTGCCAAGCTCGAACTCGCCGAACGGCTCGGCGCGCACGCCGTCGTCGACTATTCCGAGCCGGATTGGTCCGCAGAGGTACGCGCCGCGACCGGCGGAGCCGGGGTGAACGTCGTGCTCGATGGAGCGGGTGGCGACCTCGGCGCGGCGGCCACCGAAGCGATCGCCGACCACGGCCGATTCCTCGGATACGGCGCCGCGGCGGGCGATTTCGCCGAGCTGGACCGCGACGGGCTGGCCGCGCGCGACATCGAGGTGCTCGGCCTGTTCGACATCACCGGCGCCGACACCGATTGGAACGCCCTCGCGCGGGGTATCCAAGACGCTGTCGCCGCCGGTGACATCGAGGTGGTGATCGGTCAGACCTTCCCCCTCGAAGAAGCCGACCGAGCCCATGCCGCAATCGAATTGAGGAAATCTCTCGGTCGAACGCTGCTTACTTTGTGACTTGTCCGGCAGTACGTGCGATCGGTCTGAGACAGCGCTAGGGTGCCCCCGTGCAAACTCTGATCGTCGTCGGCGTCGTCGCCGTCGTCCTCTTCCTCGTTTTCGCCGTTGTCCAATTCGCAAGTCGCCCACCGAGAATGGAGAGTCGGTGGGACGACAGCGTGCCGGTCGACAAGGGGCGCTGGGGGGACGGCGACGACTGACAGTCACCTCGCCTGCGTCAACACCACCACCGCGATGGGCCGCTTGGTCATTTTCTGATAGGCGCTGTAGCGGCCCTGATTCACTTCGTCGACTATCGCCCAACGTCGTGCGTAGTCCGGATCGTCCGGATACGTCGCTCGCGCAACCACTTTCATCCTGCGCCGCCCCACCTGAATCTCGCACTCCGGCGCTGCCTTCACATTCGCCAGCCACCCCGGCGGACGCGGCGAGCCGCCGTTCGACGCGGTCACCAGGTACGCCTCGCCGTCGCGCCCATAGGTCAGCGCCGAGGTCCGTTCCCGACCCGTCTTGCGCCCGACGGTCCGCAACAGCAGGGTCGGATTCCCGAACAGCAGCTTGTGGCCCACCAGCCCGCCGCTCTTCTCGTACACCCACTGATGAACCCGCAGCACATTCGCGAACACACTGGCCATATCTGACCCTCCAGTAAGTTTCCGGTGTCGGGCCCACCATAATCGACATCGCCGAGCCGAGTCGCCCGACAGACCGGGCTTCATCACGGAGCGTCGCGGGTCCGGGGAGTCAACTGGTGCCTGCCCCGCCGCGCCCGGTAGCATCCTGAGCAGTCGCGGTTCCACCGCGCGAGCGGGGCGGTAGCTCAGTCGGTTAGAGCCGTGGACTCATAATCCATTGGTCGCGGGTTCGAGCCCCGCCCGCCCCACAAATCCCCTGATCAGAGCCCTTGTGACTGGTTGTAGGCTGGCCACTGGAGGGCCAAGTCGCTGTCTGCTCTCTTTCCTCATCTCAGGCACAAGCTGCCCGCTCGTGGCCTCCTCTGCAGTCGTGCCACCGAGGCCTTGGGCGCTGGTGGCCGGCTGTGACTTCCCAAGCGTTGCAACAAATTTGCTCCGGTCAGGCGGCGTTGGTCGGTCTACAGGAGACGAATTCGGGTCTGATCGAGCTCGCTCAGGGTGCGGGCCGAGAGCGGATTGGTAGCCGTACTCACTGGTTCGGGTCCGGCCGCAGAACGGCGGGGCCATACCAGTGGCACACCAGCAGCGCGAGTTCGACGTCGAGCCGGTCGGCGCCGATCGGTCGCCCGCGTCGGGCGACAGCGCGTCCAATCCGGTATTTCACGGAGTTGGAATGCAGATTGAGCTCGGTAGCGGCGGCTTTGTAGCTGGATCCGGCGCCGAGGAATATCCGCAGGGTGTCACGCAAGCGTTCGTCGTGCTCGTCGTCAGCGGCCAGGTTGCCGAGCACCTCGCCCACCCAGTCGCGGGTCTCGGCAACGGCGCCGCCCAGTAGTGCGGCAGTCATCAGGCCGGGATCGTCGGCTGCGACGACGGTGGACGAGTTCAGCCCGCGTGCCAGGGCGACGGAGCAGGCGCGCTGAGCGCTGCGATGGGAGTTGCGGAAGCCCTCGATTCCCGCGGCGACGGTGCCGATCACAACGTTCGGGTGGTCGCGGCGGGCGGTCACGAATGTGCGTACATCGGCGACCAAGGTGCCTGGCGCAGTCCGGTACGGCAGCCAGGCCCAGACGCTGGTCTGATCCGCGACGACGACCAGCGGGTTCGACGCGGCGGCAACCATGTCCCCGAGCGCGCGGACGAACCGCTGCAGGCGCGGTATCGCATCGCTGTCGGGCTCGGGGTACCACAGGACGAGCGCCAGGTGTTGCCAACGCAGCGGATACCGGATCGCCTCGCTCACCGCGTCGACATCGATGCTCTTCCGGCCATCGAGTACCTCCCGAACCCGCACCGCTCGGACGCTGTTCTGGCTTTCCAACCAGCGCTCCCGCTCGTCGTCGTAGATCGCCACGAGCTGTTCGATGATGCGGTCGCTGAAGTCGAACAGAGTCGTGGTGATGCGTTCGATCACGCTGATCCGCTCGGCCGGGGGCATGGCCAGTGTCCGCAGTTCGGCGAAGACCAGCTCGAACATGCGCCGCTGCCCGAGCCGGAAGGCGCGGTTGAGGGCATTGGCCGGCACCCCTTGCCGGGCCAGGCGTCTGGCGAACCCCACGGCGGCAAGTGGAGCTCGAACGTCTGCAGCGGGAAGGTCGTAACGCAGGGCACGTAGAACGGTGGCGACGTTGGATTCGACGCTGGCGGCGAGCAGATCAGCGGTGCGCGGATCGCCGCGAAGCTCGGGGATGCTTTCTTCGAGATAAGCGCAGATTGCCGCGCTGACGTCTGTCACCCGGTCGTGCATCCGGGCGGCTGTCGCCGCGATGAAGCGGTCTGGATCGACGTCGTCGTGACGCGCGGTCGTCACGCTCTCAACCATAATCTTCGGCCCACCTTCGTGGCGGCGTCGACCGCTTGTTGTTCCGCGACAAAATCGCCACGAACCCCCTCCCACATCGATGACGGCGACCAAGCGACCGACTGTTCCCACCGCAGGCGCCCGACCGCTGAGCTCCCGCCTCGCAGTGCCCTCCACGCCGACATTGCGCCGCGACGAAGCGGCTGTTACATCGCGATTACCACCCAGCAGATCAACCCGTCGGTATCGTCCTCGAGCGACAACAGACGCCGTGAAGTTCAGCCACGCGCGACGGTGTCGAGCGACCCCGGGGGTTCCTACCGTTGGTGTCATTCCTACGCCCCCTCCCCAGGATCGACCATGAACCTTGCGACACTCCCGGACTGCCGTGCCGGCACGGCACCGCGCGCCGCTGCCCTCGCCGATGACAACACCGACCTGAACAACATCGGATTCCTGACCGCTGTACGGCGGGCCACCACTTCCCTGCGCGCCGCGGGAGTTTCGATGGGCGACGTGGTCTCGGTCATGCTGCCCAACACAGCCGCCTTGGTCGTATCCCTGTTCGCCACCTGGCGCCTGGGTGCCAGCGCCGCCCCCATAGACCCGGCGCTATCCGTCGAAGACGCCGGCCACCAAATGGCCTACACGGGCGCCAAAGTCCTCATTGCCGGGCAAGACCCCGCCTACGCCTTTCCGGTCCAAACCGTGATACCCGCAGACCGGCTCACCACAGCGCAGCCCGACACCCGCGGGCCCGCCCAGGCCCGCGACGAAGCACCCGCACTACTCGTCTACGACGGCAACGCCGACAGCGATCCGAAGTTCGTGACGCTCGATCACCTGAACCTCGAGGCCCTGTGCCGATTGGCGATCAGGATATTCACACTCACCGGCACCGACCACAGCCTGTCGATCCTGCCGCTGTTCCATGTCAACGGCATCGCAGTGGGCACCGTGTCACCACTGCTCGCCGGTGGCCGCACCACCGTCGCCGGCCCATTCAGTCCCACCACATTCTTCGACCGGATCGAATGCAGCCGGGCCACCTACTTCACCGCCGACCCGGCCATCTACAGACAGCTGTCCGATCTACCCGCCGAGATACAGCCCGACACCGCGTCCGTGCGGTTCGCCATCTGCGGCGCCGCGCCGGCCGGCGTCGAACTGCGGACCAAGTTCGAACACCGCTACGGCATACCGATCATCCACGACCACGGACTGACCGAGGTACCTGGACGAGCACGCTCCATCCGCCGAGCAGCACCCTGAAACACTCCTGCCGATCTGGATGATCCGACCCGTCGCCCCGGACTCAGCCCTTCACCATCGGTCGGATTCGCGAGTATCACCACATACGGCCCGCGCGCCGCGGATCCCGGATTCAGGCGCACGACAGACGCTCCGCAATCCACGATTCGATATCCCGAACAGCTGCGGCCGCCATGCCTGTCGGGCGGTGGGTGAAGGCGTGTGTGGACTCGGGGTACACCCGGATGTCCACGTCGTTTCCCGCGGCGGAGAGGCGGGCGGCCATGGCCAGGTTGTCCTCGAGGAGGATATCGAGACCTCCTACCACCAGCAGCGTCGGCGGTAGGTCGGCGAGGTCGCCGTAGAGGGGAGAAATATCGGGATCGGTCCGATCGGCGACATGGCCGGCATACGCCTCGATGAAGAACTCGTCGGCGTACAGTCTGCCGCCGGGAGATCGTCCGCTGAGATCGTAGGCGCCGAACTGTAGGACAGCACCGGCGAACGGATCGGCCAGGCCCTGGTCGCGTAGCCGTAGCAAGGTGGTCATGACGAGAGTGGATCCCGCCGATGCTCCGCCGATCACCAGTTTCGTTGTCCCGAACAACGACTCCGCCTGTTCCAGGAGCCAGAGTGCAGCGGTTTCGCAGTCGTCGGGAGCCGCGGGCCATGGATGTTCGGGCGCCAATCGATAGTCGATGCTCAGCACGGCCACGCCGAGAGCGTCGGCCAGACGAGCATTGCGAGCATCCTCGTTGGCTGCCGATCCGAGGTAGAAGCCGCCGGCGTGGATGTCGAGGTAGGCGCCCCGGATCTCCGTATCCCTGGGAACGGTGATCCGCACCGGGACTCGACGCCCGCCGGCTTCGGCGGTGTGCTGACCAGCCCTACTCCCCGATGTCGTGAGAGACGTGGCCTGTCTGTGCCTCACCTGCCGTAGCTCCTCGAGATTGGCCGGGCCAGCGACAGCTTTCGAGGCTGCGTTGAACCGTCGGCTCTCCTCGACGTAAGCGTCGAGTCCCTCGCCGATCAGCCGTCTCAGTCCGATCTCCATGTTCCTCCCGTTCGCAGTGTGCCGGCGACCGGCGCCGACCAGAAGAGTCGGCGCGCCGCCGTGTCCGGACAACCACATTGATCAGGAGGATGCAACCAGGTGAGACGACGTCCCTCAAACAACCAATCCACGTGCTGGCAACAACCATTGGTTGTGCCCTCACGTTGTGACGGCATAAGCGATCCGAACTCTCGGAGGTCGACTCCGGCGTCGAGCATGCTGGTCCCGCAGTAGGCGGTCCCGCTGCGTTGAGCCCAACGTTTCTGGCGCGCCCGCTCACCCTGCGGCGTGAGAGTGCGGTGGCAACAGGGGCATTGGCTTCAACGATGTCCGAAGGCAGGAAAGCCAGCACCAGTCCACCCTCGCCGATGAAGACACCGATCAACGCTGTACCGACCGCACGACAGTGATCGGCCAACAACTGCAAGTAGGCCGGGAGATCGGTCTCGGCATTCCATGCCTCGGTATCGCCGTCGTACCAGTTCCAGGTGAGCCCTTCCGGGCAAGTGGGCAGCAGTGTCAGGCGGCCGCGAATCGTATCGGGATCGGCGAGGACGCGAACGAAGTAGGCCAAGCCACTGTCGAGGTCCTCGAGTAGCGGCCCCTCGGCATACGTAGTGTCGACGGGCACAAAGTCTTCCAGGTGGAAGTCGGTGTGAGAGCATTCCCACCCGGTCAGGTCGAAGAAGGGCCCCGGCGCGTCGTCGGCGCTCGGGGGAACCGGAGCCCAGCAGACGACCTCACCGCGGCATCCGATCCCGCCGTCCACCCAAGTGCGCAAGCCGGGCGCCAAATGTGGCTGTACGACGAACATGCTCCGACAACAGCACGCCGTTCTCGCCACGCTTTCACCACCTCGAGCGACTCGCGATAGTCGGGATGAGCGTGTTCCGCGGACGCATCCAGCCAGCGAAGCACGCTCGCCACCCAGCCGTTCCGTGTACCGCTCCGGGTCGCGGGCTCGGTTAGGCTTCCTCCGGAACTTCTGGCATCACTCACGCGAGGTGTGGCATGGATTCGTCGGCGGTCGCCGCCGCTGCTGGTGTCGCGACAGCGGTGATCGCGCTCGTCGCCGCGTCGCTGGTGGTGTGGCAGGTGACCGAGATGCGAAAGACGACCTACGTCAGTGCTTTCAAAGCGGTGTACGACATGCTGCAGGCGGAAGGGATCCGGCAGGATCGGCGTTTCGTGATGCGGGAGCTGCGGATTCGCAACCTCGACACCTGGACCGAAGACGACATCCTGCGCGCCGAACGGGTCTGCCACAGCTACGACTCTGTCGCCATCATGTGCCGCAACGGATTCATCCCGACCGATGTGGTCGCCGATTCTTGGGGCGATTCCCTCCGGACATGCTGGAGCGTCCTGCGACCGCTGGTCGAGAAATACCGTTCGGACCGGGGCGCGCCGGAGCTGTGGGACGACTTCGCGTGGCTCGCCGGACGCGCTACGGAACTGCACGGGCAGCGACAGTCGCGGTGAGCTGCGGCACCTCAGAGTGGATGCGGCGCAGCAACATTCCGACCTCGATGTCGACACTGCTCGAGCGATATCCCTCCATCGAGCACGCGGTGCGACTGGTGCTCGACCATCTCGATATGGACGAAGACGTCGTCGAGCAGACCATCGCGCGTGGGCGCGACGAAGACGTGCCGGTATCGCGCACGGCGACCGAGCGGGTGGGCCACCTGCTGCTCGACGGAGCCGACATTTCGCCCAAGGCACTGGCCGTCGTCGGCCCTGGGCGTACTACCTCGACCGGAAGGGTGTGACGGAGGATCTACCTGGCGGCGCGATCGGACGCCGAATTGCGGGACCGGATCGCGCCGGCGGTATCCCTGGCGCGACAGCGGAAATAGTTCGTCCCGGTCCTGCGCTTCGCGGCGATCAGTAGGGCCGGTCGATGGTTTGCGGGACTTCCCATTCGTCGGTGATGTCGAGGGCTCGGTTCCGGGCCTCGCCGAGCAGGGCGTGCGAGTGCCTGCTGCGCTTGGTCAGCTCGTAGCGGCGAGCGCCGAGGCCCGTCGTGGTCTGCAGCTCGTAGTCGAGGTCGTCGATCATGTGATGTAGTTCGTCGACCTGGGCGAGTGTCGGCCGTTCGCCGAGACCCTCGAGTTGTTCGATGACGTCGCCGAATCGGTCTTCCAGACTGCGCATCACGCGCCCTCCCCTGTATCGCAGTGTGCCCCTTGCCATCTCAGAGTAAGACGGAATCCGGTATTCGGCGAACGATCGGAACCCGTCCGTGCGGGGTTGGCCTCGAATCCGGCGTACACCGCGCGCTTTGGCTAGCATCTGACCGAGGCGTACGGGTTTGGTGGATTGGGCGCAAGCTCAGCGGCGGTACGGGAGCCCATGAATCAGATCTTGTTCTCGGCGATGATCGCACTCGCGGTGTCGATCATGGTGACGCCATTTTTGATCAAGGCGTTCGTCACGAGGAACTTCGGTCAGGAGATCCGGGTCGACGGACCGGCCAGCCATCAGGCCAAGCGCGGCACGCCGACGATGGGCGGCATAGCCATCATCGCCGGTCTGTGGGCCGGATATCTCGGCTCGCATCTGATCGTGGTCCGGGACGGCGTCGACGGCCCATCGGCTTCCGCGCTGCTCGTTCTCGCGTTGGCGACCGCCTTGGGTTTCGTCGGCTTCCTCGACGACTCCATCAAACTGCGCAAGCAACGCAATCTCGGCCTCACCGCGACGGGCAAGTACATCGGCCAGCTCGGCGCCGCGGTGCTGTTCGGCGTGCTGGCGCTGCGATTCCCCGACGGCGCCGGGCTGACGCCCGCCAGCGAGCGCATGTCCTACGTCCGGGATTTCAACGCTGTATCGCTGGGGCTGGTCGGGTTTCTGCTCGTCGTCTGTTTCCTCGTGGTGGCCTGGTCGAACGCCGTGAACATCACCGACGGCCTCGACGGTCTCGCCGCCGGATCCATGAGCTTCGCGCTCGGCGCGTACGTGATCATCACCTTCTGGCAGTACACCAACGCGTGCGCGACCGGGGTCGCGCCGGGCTGCTACGAGGTCCGCGATCCGCTCGATCTCGCGGTGGTGTGCGCCTCGGGCGTCGGCGCGTGCATCGGATTCCTGTGGTGGAACGCCGCACCGGCGAAGATCTTCATGGGCGACACCGGCTCGCTGGCCCTCGGCGGCCTGCTCGCGGGCCTCTCGATCACCACCCACACCGAGTTGCTGATGGCGGTGGTCGGCGCGCTGTTCTGCGCGGAGATCCTCTCGGTCCTGCTGCAGATCGTCGTCTTCCGGACCACGGGCAACCGGGTGTTCAAGATGGCCCCGTTCCACCACCATTTCGAGCTCAGCAAATGGGCCGAAACCACGGTCATCATCCGCTTCTGGCTCCTCGCGGGCATCGCCGCGGCCGTCGGCCTCATGCTCTTCTACGGCGAGTACCTCGCGGTCGTCGGCTGACCGCCGCGGGCTACCGTGTAGGGATCATGGCCGATACACCGCGCAAGTCGCCGCGGCAGCGGCGGTCGAAGGAGACCGTGGACACGCTGCTCGAGGCGGCCGCGCAGATGTTCGGGCGGGAGGGGTTGGCGACGACGACGAACCGGATCGCCGAGCGCGCCGGGGTGTCGATCGGGTCGCTGTATCAGTATTTCCCGAACAAGCACGCGCTGTTGCACGCGCTGGCCGAACGGCATGTGGCCGAGGCGATGGCGCGGCTGGACGCGGTGTTCGCCGAGGCCCGCGAGACGCGGGCCGGATTCGACGAGACCATGCGGGCGATCCTGGAGGCGGTCGTCGACCTGCATCGGGACCGGCCCGCGCTGCACGCGGTGCTGCACCGGGTCGCACCCCGGTTGCCCGCGGAAGTGACGGCGATGCGGGCGTTCGAGGACCGGCTCGCCGACGAGGTGGCCTTCCATCTCGTGCGCTGCGGCCGGGGCGGCGAGGATCCGAATTACTTGGCGCGCACCATTGTTCACGCCGTGGATGTTCAGGTGCATCGGGTGCTGATCCCACACCGGCTCGACACCGAACGGCTGCTGGAACTGGTCCGCCGGATCACCGCCGATCCGGCGGCGTGAGCGCGGCCGTTTCGGCCAGCACGGCGCGCAAGGTCGTCGCCAAGCGGCTCAGACCGGGTTCTTCGATCGGGAAGTGTCCGCAGCCGTCCAGGAGAACGCTCCGGGTCGGTCCGGGGATCCTGGCCAGAAACCGGAGGCTGAGCGACGGCGGCGTCCACCGGTCGGCCGCGGGGTGCACCAGCGTCACCGGCGCGGCGCCGAACTCCTCCGGCGGGGTGTGCCGGAAGTTCAGGAAGTCGGCGAGAAATCCCAGCGGTACGCGCACGCCGCCGCCCTTCGGGTCGCGGCCGCACAGGTCGGAAAGGGCCGGGTCCAGGCTCATGTTCCGCATGTCGACCAACCACCTGATCGGCACCCGCAGTCCGGCCAACGGTGTGAGCGATCGCAGCAACAGGGGAGCGAAGCCTCCGGTGAACGACCAGCGCGCCGCGGCTCGTCGTGCCGCGGGGTCGGCCGGGTCGAGCAGGCAGGTGGCGACGACATGCGCCACCGCTCGGGTCCGCGCGGCCGTCTCGTAGGCGAGCATCCCGCCGATACTCGCGCCGAACAGGATCAGCGGCCGGTCGTCGGATTCCATTTCGGCGCCGACGAATTCGCTGAGCAGCTCCACCCAGTGGGCGTAGCGCACCGAGGTCGGATCGGGTTCGACGGTGTCGCCGTAGAGCGGCAGATCGATGGCCATCGCCTCGACCCCCTCGTTCGCGGCGAGCGCGGCGAACGGCCAGAGCAGTCCCGCGTGCCCACCCGCGCCGTGGATGAGCAGCACCCGCACCGCCGCATCGGGTCGCGCCGCCCGGGCGACGTGCACCCTGCGCCCGCGCCACGGCCACCAGGTGGAGGTCGGTTCGATCAAAGGTTCGCGTCGATAGTCGGCGGGCAGGAACTGGGCGTATCGCAGGTATTCCATGTACTCAGGCTCGGCTCTGGCGGCCATATGGACAACTCGCATTCGACCCGGTCAGCTCCGTCTCGCGGCACCCCGCTGAACTGCACAGATCAGTACCCTGCCTAGCCTGCGCAACCCCCGGCTCACATTCGGACCGTGCTCCCTTGCCGCCGACGCCCCGGACACGGGGACACGGTGAGTAAGGCCGCTGCCGACCCGATGTGCGCATGCCGGCGGCCTGAGTTGGAGCTGATGAATCCGGTCCGGCGCACGCTGCGGAGAACCTGCCGTATCGACGGTGCGGTTTCGCGCTACCGCAGCGAATCGCCGCGCTGACCCCGGCGCTGATGGCGCACCACACGGAGCGCGGATCGGGTTGTCTCACAGCGGAATCGGCGCCGCGCTGCTAGAGTCGCGCGCAAGCCCGAGGGAGGTGAGGCTTGGTGATCGTGGGGCGCGCCGAGCTGCTGGAACTGATCGACACCCTGGTGCGGGTTCCGAGGGGGAAAACCGAAGAAGCCGGGAATCCCGTGCTGGTCCTGGAGGGGTACGGCGGGTCGGGGCGCACCACCGTGCTGGAGCAGGTGCTCGACCGGTGGCAGCGACGGACGCCGACCGTGCTGGTCCGGCCGTTGGAACGTCCGTACGACCCGGACAACCCGGCCCGTCCCGTTCTCGCCGCGGCGATGCTCGGGCTGAGCATGGATCTGCCCGGCTTCCCGATGGCGTTTCCGCGCACCGTGGTGGCGCAGATCGCGATCAGCGAGAACTTCACCGAGATTCCCGCCACCGAACATCGCGAACGGTTGCGCACGGCACTGAATCAGTACAAGGATCGCGCCGCGCTGGTCGGTTTCATCGGCGATCTGGTCGGGTTGGTCGGCGCGCAGGCCGCCAACATCAAGCTGCCCGGCGCCAGCGTGATCGCGCCGACCCTGAGCCAGCACCTGTCGAACCTGGTGGTGGGCAGACTGACTCGCGGCAGGTTGATCACCAAGATCACCTGGGGTTCGGCGGTTTCCTGGTATGGACACCAGGATCTCGGGCTGCGGGCCGACGCCGAGACGGTGCTCATCGAACTCGGCATCAAAGCGGCCAGCGAAGACGCGGCCACCCGGCGCGGCGTGGACGACCTGCTGATCAGCGCCTTCCTCGCCGACCTTCGGCACAGCGCGGCGCGGGTCGCCGGACGACCGTCGAATGTCGTTGTGCTGCTGGACGATGGTGACACCCCGACCGCGATCGCCTTCACCAGCGCACTGCTGCGTGCGCGCGAGGCGATGACCGCCGCCGGTTCTTCGCTGACGGATCCGCTGACGCTCGTCACCACCAGTTCCGGCGTGCTCGCCGAGGAACTCGACGGACAGGTCCCCGCGCCCGTGACTTGGACGCCGCGCCGGCGCGCCGACCCGTCCGAGCGGGACGCGTGGGCACGTTTGCGGATCGACGACTTCACGGAGTTCGAGGTCAAGACCCTCGCCAAGGACGTCACCTCGATCGAGGCGGACCGGATCGGCGAACACGTGTACCGGCTGACCGACGGCCACCCCGCCGCGACCGCCTATGTGCTGGATCGGATGCGGCAGCGTCGGCGATCGGTCGACGGCCTGGACGACCTGTTGCGCGACAACCACGCGGGGCCGGGCACCGCCGTCCAACGCCACCTGCTCGGCATGTTCGCCAAGGACCTGCATCCGCGCAAGCAACTCGACGACGACATCCTCGACGCGCTCGTCACGGTGTCGGCGGCACGCACCAAGGGAGACGCACTCCGGCTGCTGACGCTGTTGCCATCCGGGATCGGGGAGCGTTCGCCGCTGTTCCGATCCCCGTCGCTGTGGAGCGGGCCGCCCGACAGCGAGGTGCTGCCCGCCTTCGTCCGTCGCATGGGCCTGCGCGAACTGGCGGCCCGCACGAACCATCGCGCCGGCTGGGACCGCGTGTTCGGAAAGTTGCTCGACACGGTGCCTTCCGGCGATCGCCCTGGCAGGCTGCATTACACGCGGCTGCTGCGCGGTGGCGCCGCCATCGTCGACGAACTGGGTGAGCTGCTGCCGATCACAGCCGCTACCGAGTGGTTGTCGCTGTTCGACGAGATCGTCGAGATGTCCGATCCGCGCAGGCCGGATGCCGACCTCGTCGACGGCAGCGACCACGCCACGAGTCGCGTCGAGCACATCGCGGTGCTGCTCGCGGTCGTGCCCGCGGTGGAATCGGACCTGCGGATCACCATCGCGGGGCGCAGGGAGATCCTCTGCGCACGGGCGGCGCACAGCTTCGAACGCCTCGCCGTCGACGCCACGGACCGGAGCCCTTTCCTGTTGCGCGCCAACGACTACCACGACCGTGCGCGCCGAAGCCGTTGACCCGACCTGGATGAGGAGCCCGCTGTGGAGTCGCGTTACTGGGCAGGCATAGTCCCGAAGCGGCGGAGGCCGATTCCGCGACCTTGGACCGACTGGGTGCGGCTGGGGGTGGTCGTGATCCTGGTGGTCGGCGCGGTGAGCGCGTTCGCGGCCCGCGACCCGCTGCGGCGATTGGCCACCTGCAACGACGGCTTGCCGAACACGTCGGCGTGGGAGGCGGGCGGCCGGTGCGTCGGATTGTCGGCGGGCCCTTACGCTTTCGGCCTTCCCGCGTTCGAGCACGTCATGCGGGTCATCGACGAGCAGAACCGCACCGCCGCCGACGGATGTCCCGGAACGCCGGTGACTGTCGGTGTGCTGCTGACCATGACCGACCAACTGGCGGGCAGTCGCGCCGTGCACGAACTGGAGGGTATGGCCGTCGGCCAGCGCCGGGCGAACGACATCGGATGTGTGCATCCAATGCGGCTCGTCGTAGGCAATCTGGGTGACTACGGACGCGAGGGCGACGCACTGGCGGTGGCGCGGAAACTGGCGCAGCGCCGCGACGTGGTCGCCGTCGCGGGCATCGGGCTGAGCGACCAGACCACGGCCGAGGTCGCGGATCTGCTTGCCGCCGAAAAGATTCCGATGGTTTCGGACGTGGTCACCGCCGAGGGCTTCGACCAGGCCGGTTCCGCGGGCGACGATCCCGACTTCACCCGGTGCGACGAGAACATCACCTACCCGCGGGGGGTCGGGAAGGACTACTACTATCGGGTCGCCTACCGTGTCGCGGTGCAGGTCTACGCGCTGCGTGCGGTCGCGCCGACCAGGCCCGATTTCGTCATGGTTCCGACCGGTGGGTCGGACCCGTACACCTGCACGACGCTGCCCTTCCTGCACCGCGAGTACGGCGGCGAGTTGCTGGAGGTGAAGTTCGACGCCGAAGAGCCGACCACCGTGTCGCAGACGGCGCGACGGGTGTGCGCGACGGCCAAGGACGTGACGATCGCGTATGTGGCGCGCGGTCGCGACCTCGGTCGCCTGCTCTACGACCTGGACGAGTCGTACACCAACGGGCAGTGCGCGGCAACCTCGATCACGGTGCTGAGCACGTCCGACGGAAATCGGCTGCGTACCGCGGAATCCAATGCGGCGCTCGAGGATCTGCGTGGCAAGGCGCTGAGCTCTCCCAGCTTCACCGGCGGACGCGTCCGGGTGCTGTTCACCCTCGTCGCGGGGGCCGATGGACCCGAGCAGGACAATCCGCAGTGGGCGGAGTTCGAAGAGGCGTACGCCGCAGCGGGATTCGATCTCGCGCATATCGGCGACGGGTGGGCGGTCAACGCCTACGACGCTTTGAGCACCGTTGTCGCCGCGGTGCGCGCGCTTCCTGCCGCGTCAACGGTTCAGCGCAGCCAGGTCAACATCACCATCGGCGGTTTCACCTCGCTCGAGCTGGCGGTTGCGGGTGCGGGCGGCAAAATCTACTTCGACAACAGCGGTAACCGAGCCGGACCAGGGCCCGCGGTGGTGCGGCTGTGCCCGGCGGGTGAGCTCGGGGGTAGGCCGTACGTGCCGACCGTCGAGGCGAAGCCCGGAGAACCGATGCCCGAATGCGCCCGGCCCGGTGCGTGACGGCTCGGCCGCGGTCTGGACGCGTATCGCCCGGGCTACGGCGTGACCGGTCCGCCGCGGTCTGGACAAGGATCGCCTGCTGCGGCGTGCACGGGATCGGCCATTGTTCCGCGCTCGGGGATCGCTGATTCATCAAGGGGCGCTGCGCATTCGGCCGTCTCGCGATGGTGTCGGCGGTGCGTGATACCGTACGGCGCGAACGGCGAGAGGTCGTTCGTCAGGGGTGAGGGGGAGTGGGCGAGTCCGCCACGTGATCCGGGTTTCGGGTAGCCGATCGTCTCGCGTGTCGGGGCGCGCGTCGGTCGGCTGTCCGTGGATTCGCGGCGAGCCTTCCGCCGATCGGGCGCATCGAGTTACACAGGCCGACCGCGCCTCGGCCACGCATGAGGAAGCGTGAACATGAACTACCGCAACAAGCTGACGCAGCTCCTGCTGGCGGCGGCGTTGGCGACGGGTCTCGGCGCGGCGTTCCCCGCAGCCGCGCACGCACAGGGGGTCGCCTATCCCGGCATGACCATCACGACGGGCGAGAGCATCTGCTCGGTCGGCGCGACCGGGCACATGGGCAACGCGCAGTACGCGGTCACCGCCGCGCACTGTTTCCAGGAAGGACGGACCGTCTACGACGAGAACGGCAGGGTGATCGGCCGATACGAGCAGAGCTACGGCGACGACGCCACCATCGGCGGGCTGGGCTTCGCGCTCATCCGGCTGGCCGCCGGAGTGGGCGTCTCCGCCTCGCTCGGCGACTTCGGCATCGAATCGACCTACACCGATGCCCAAGTGGGACAGGAGGTCTGCCATGTCGGCTGGGCGACCAACTGGACCTGCGGACGGGTCACCGATGTGGGCGCGACCTTCTTCGTCGCGGATTTCGTGGCTGACCGGGGTGATTCGGGCGGCATCGTCTACTTCCCGACACCGGAGGGCCGCGCGGCCTTTCTCGGCATCGTGATCGGCAGCCTGGAATCGGGCGGCGTGCTCGTCGAGTCGGCCAACTACCTGCGCGACACCATCGACGCTCACGCCCAGGGCCCCGATCACTTCCGGTGGTACGTGGAGTGATCCGAAGGTGGGGAAGAGCGGGACGGAATGTCCCGCTCTTCCCGCGCAGCTCGTCAGCGACCCTGGTGGCTGTGCCGGCCGCCGAGCCGCTTGGCCTCGGTCGGCTGGGCCGCGGCGCCCTTCTTGCCCGCTTCGCTGGCCCTTCGCGGGTCGTTGTCGAAGCTGCCGCCGCTGGCCTTGCCGCCCTGGCTGGCGATCCTGCGCTGCTGCTCGGAATCCATTGCCGCGAAACCTCGTCGGTTGTCTGCCATCGTCATCCTCCCTCGGAAGGTCGGCGGTTCCGGTGACGCGGGATTGCGCCACCACTCCTGGCGCTACCCGGGGTCGGCGGACACAAACATGCGCCACGGCGATCGACGCGCTGCGTAATCGGCGAGTTCGCCGCCTCGTGAGTTGAATCACGCTCTGCGGTAAGCCTTTCCGCTCGAGCAGCGGCAGGCGCGGGCACAGCCTACCCTCGACTCCAGCGGGGCGGTCCGGCGGAAGGGGAGCAGTCATGGGACATGTCGAGCACAAGGCGACCGGTGCCGCGCCGGTGGATTTCGTGTTCGGGTACATCGCCGACTATCGGAATGTGCCGAAGTGGATGTTCGGAGTTCGCCATTACACGCCGGTCGGCGAGCAGACCTCCGGCGTCGGCGCGGTCTTCGACACGGCGCTGCACCTGGGCCCGACCACGCTCCACTTGCGCGCTGAGGTCACCGAATGGGAAGACGGCGCGAAGGTCTCCCTGCACGCGATCAAGGGCATCGAGGGCACGGTCCACTGGAGTTTCGAAGCCATCGATCCGACCACGACCGAGATCGGTGTGGTGGTCGACTACCGGGTGCCAGGCGGATTCGCGGGCCGCGCGCTGGACAAGATCATCCAGGCGTTCGTCGGCCCGGCCATCCGGCACACCGAGAAGAGTCTGCGCGAGCAGGTGCTCGCGAGTTATCGGGAATCCCTCGGCGAGAACGCCTGACGAGATGGGCTACGCCCGCACGGACTCCGGATCCGGATCCGGTTCCGCGACCGGCGTCTTACGCGCCCGCAGCAGCACCATGCCGAGCACGGCGGCGGCGATGCTGAAGCCCGCGCTGATCCACGCGCCGCTCGACATGGCTTCGGTGAACGCCGTCTTGGCCGGTTCCTCGAAACCGAGTTGGAATGCCGCGCCGATGGATTCGCGCGCGGCCTCGGGCGCGTCGGCGGGCATGTTCGCCGTGAACACCCCGGCCAGCACACTGCCAAGCACCGCGATGCTGATCGCCATGCCGACCTGTTGGAGCGTGTCGTTCATGGCGGAGCCGACGCCCGCGTGCTCCAGCGGAATGGCGCTCATGATGGCGGCGTAGGCGGCGGGTCCCGCCAAGCCGCCGCCGACACCCATGACCAGCATGCTGACCAGCACCCACGTGTACCCGCTGCCGACGGCGAGGATCGCGAAGGCCAGTCCCATGACCAGCAGTCCCGACACGATCAGCGTCTTGTTGCTCAGCTTCTTGCCGAGAGTCGCGCCGAGCCCGTTGCAGACGGCCGCGGCCACGGCGTAGGGCAGCAGCGCCAGACCCGCCTTCATCGGGCCGTACCCGAGCACGAACTGCAGGTACTGGGTGAGCATCAGCATGATCGCGCCCATGCCGAAGACCATGAGCAGCAGCGTGAAACAGGTGCCTGTGAAGTCCCGGTTGCGGAACACGGCGAGCGGCAGCATCGGATGCGCCGAGCGGCTCTCCCACGCGACGAACCCGACCGTCGCCAGCGCCGCGAGCACGATCACCGGAATGTTCCATTCGCGTTCGATGATGACGTAGACGATCGAGACGAGCGCGACGATCGACAGCAGCACGCCGATCAGGTCGACGGGCCGCTGCTCACCGGTGGTCTCCGGCATGAGCACGAGCGCGGCGACGATGGCGAGCACCGCGACCGGGATGTTGAGCAGGAACACCGAGCCCCACCAGTAGTGCTCCAGCAGGAATCCGCCCAGCGTGGGGCCCGCGACGATGCCGACCATCGAGACGGTGCTCCAAGCGGCCATCGCGGTGCGCCGTTCGTCCTCGGCGAAGGTGGTCATCAGGATGGACAGCGTCGATGGCATGAGCAGCGAGCCGCCGACGCCCATCGCGGCCCTCGCGGCGATCACCTGCCACGGTTCGGTGGCGACGACGGCCGCGAGCGAGGCCGCGCCGAAGACGGCAAGGCCCGTGACGAGCATCCGTCGCCTGCCGAACCGGTCGGAAAGGCTGCCCGCCGTGAGCAGCAGCCCGGCGAAGACCAGCACGTAGGCGTCCAGGATCCATTGCACGTCGGACGGCGTGGCGCCGAGTTCTCGAATCAGTGACGGGATGGCGAGATTGAGGACGGTGCCGTCGATCATCAGCACCAGCAAGGACAGGCAGAGGACCCCCAGCACCCACCAGCGGCGCGGGTCTCGTACGGTGTTCGATTCCACTCGCACACCGTACTATGCACTCGAACGATGTGCGAGTGAATATAGGATCATGTCGTGACCAAGCAGTTCACTTCGGTATGGATCCGCGAACTCCGGCAGCCGCGGGCGTCGGGGCTGGATCGCGCGCAGATCGTCGCGGCGGCCCTCGAGATTCTCGATTCCGAGGGGCTGGACGCGCTGAGCATGCGCAAGATCGGCGCGAAGCTGAACGCGGGCGCGACCAGCCTGTACTGGTACGTCGCCAACAAGGACGAACTGCTCGAACTCGTCCTCGACGAGTTCTGGGGGATGCTGCAAGCCCCGGAATCGGAAGAGGCGTCCTGGCGCGAGGTGCTCACCGCCTTCGCCTACAGCCTGCGCGGCACCATGCGCGCGCACCCGTGGGTCGCCGGACTCATCGGCCACATCCCGAGCATCGGACCGAACGCGATGCGCATCACCGATCGGTTGCGGCGGGCATTCACGGAGGCGGGCTTTCGCGGTATGGACATCTACCTCGCCAGCGGCACGGTGATGTCTTTCGTGCTCGGCCAAGTACTTCCGGAGATCGCGTATGCCAAGGCCTACGGCGAGGACTACGACGCCGAAGGCATCTTGCGAGTGATGAGCGAAGTCACCGCGGACTATCCCGAGATGTACGCCGACTACCGGGCCGTCACACCGACCGACCCGGAAGTCGCTCGCGCGCTCGCCTTCGATTTCGGGCTGCTGTCGGTGCTCGACGGACTGGAGTTGCGCCTGCGCGATGGCGACCGGTCGCGGCTGCGGAAGTGAGGGCGGTGCGCGGAACCGCGGTCGACCGGCCGGGGCCTGCCGTACGCTGAGCCGGTCGCGGCGACAGGAGTTTTCGGTGGGCACAGTCTTGGTCAAGGGGCAGAACGGGCCGGTGGTGGCGGGGCGGGTCGTGGTGTCCGTCCGCACCGAGGCGAAGGTCGACGTGTCGGCGCTGCTGGTCACCGAAGCCGGTACGGTTCGTTCCGACGCGGACTTCGTGTTCTTCAACCAGCCCGTCGCGCCCGGTGTCGAGCTGACCTCGGGTGCGCCCGCCGCACTGGCGATATCGCCCGCCGACCTGCCCGACGAGATCGCTCAGGTGCGCGCGGTGCTCACGCTGGACGACCCCGCCGCCACCTTCGGACGATTCGCGCCGCCGGTCGCGACCGTCGCCGACGACCTCGGAAACGTGCTGTACGAGTACGAGATCGAGGGACTCGGCAGCGAATCGGTGGTGATCGCGCTCGAGCTCTACCGGCGCGGTCCGCAGTGGAAGGTGCGCGCGGTCGGGCAGGGGTACGCGGGCGGGTTCGCCGCGCTCGTCACCGATCACGGAGTCGTCGTGGACGACGAGCCGTCGCCGAGCGCCGCCGCGGCACCGCCGACCGTGCCCGAGGTTCGCACCGTGCCGGGAGAGTCGAAACTCTCGTTCGAGAAGCGCACCGTGCTCGACATGCGCAAGCGTGCGGTCGCCAAGGTTCTGATCGATCAGAACGCCATGGGCGTCCGGGCGCGAGTGGTGCTCGTCATCGACAAGACCGGAAGCATGCAGAAGCAGTACCGGCAGAAGGTCGTGCACCGCGTGGTGGATCGGATGATCCCGATCGCCACCCAGCTCGACGACGACGGGACGCTCGAGGCCTACCTGTACGCGCTGTCCTACACCAAACTGCCGGATATCCAAGTGTCCGAGGGCGATCACTGGTCGGAGACCCACCTGCACCTCAGCGGCACGCACGCGGGCATCGACTACGGCGCCCTCGGCGGACGCAACGACGAGTTGCCGATCATGCGCGCCGTCATCGATACGCTGCGCCCCGGCGATCGGCCGACGCTGGTGCTGTTCTTCACCGACGGCGGTTTCGCCAAGAAGCCGGAGATCACCGCCCTGATGCGGGAAGCCTCACGGCTGCCCGCGTTCTGGCAGTTCGTCGGGCTTGGCAAGGCCAACTACGGGTTGCTGCGCAGCATCGACGAGATGGACGGCAGGCTCGTCGACAACGCCGGCTTCTTCGCGCTCGACGACATCGACAGCGTCGACGACGCGCAGCTGTACGCCAGGTTGCTCGGCGAATTCCCGCAGTGGTTGCGCGCCGCGCGTGCCGCGGGCGTGACGAGCTGAGCCGCGGCGGTCAGCCGTCGACGAGGATCAGCCGATCACCGCGTTCATGATGGTGCCCGCGCTGGTGGCGACCACGCCGCCGATCATCGCGCCCGCCACCATCTTCGGCGACTCGAGGCCGCCTCCGGTCCACTTCTCCCAGGCGAACCGGCCGCCCGCGTAGATGATGCCGCAGATACCCGACAGCAGAACGAACCAGGTCAGGTAGCGGACGAGCTGCAAGATCTTATCGGACACCGGCGGCGCCTCGGGCGTCGGATTGCCGATCTGCGCCAGGGTGTCGTATGCGACGGCCAGGATCATCGTTCGCTGCTCATTCCGGGTTCGGGACAAGGAGAATCGCTGAAAAGATGGTATCCGGTTCTGCGGCCTGACGCAGACACCTCGCGCCCGTGGCGCGATCGTCGCCGCCGCCCCGGCACAGCCCCGAACGACACCGCGCCGTAGCCATGCTGTCGCTGTGGCGCAGACATCGTTGTGACACAGCGCCTTGCGAGCGGCCGGGTCCGTCCGGATCATGGGTGGGACGTGGTGGTCGATGCCCGGCCGCCGTGAAACCGGTGAATCCCGAGGTAACCAACAGTGAGCATGATCTTGATGTCGGTCGGGGACACGTATTCCACCCTGGCGCAGATCGGTAACCCGACTCCCGAGGCGCCGCCGTTGTCGGACAAACTCATGCAGTTCGTCCGGTACGCGACCTGGTTCGCGCTGCTGTCCGGCATCATGAGCATCATCTACGCGGGCGGCCGCTTCGCCTGGGAGAAATGGTCCGGCGGGGCACTGCAGTCGCCGAAGATGGTGGCGGGCGCGATGATCGGCGGAGTCGTCGCGACCAGCGCGGGCACCATCATGAACGCGGTCGTCGGAAGCTGACTTCAGACCGGCCGGTATCCAGCCACGGGGCTGTCTCGCGCCGGCCGCTCAGCCCTCCCAAGTCCAGCGCGGCACCGCGCGGATCGGATGCAACTCCTCGTCGGTGCCCGCGTGCGAGTTCTGCTGCGCAACTTCCGCGCCGAACTCCACGTGCGAGCGCACCGCGTCGCGGAACGCCGCCGACTCCAGCAGTCCCGCCTCCTGGAACGCCTCCATGTACAGTTCGGCGAAGCGCTCGCGCTGCTCGTCGGTGATCTTCAGGTGGCGGTGCACCGCGATGAGGTAGTCGAACCCGAGTTCGCGGCTGAAGCGATCCGGGCCGCCGAACGACTCCGCGGTGAACCAGGTCAGGTGATCGACGTGGTGCGGGCGACGCTCGGGGAACAGCGACTTCAGCACCGGGTCGGCCAGCACCTTGTCGTAGAAGGCGGTCTCGACCCGGCGCAGCGCCTCCTCGCCTCCGACGTGTTCGTACATGCTCGTCATGGGTGACCTCCCGACTGGCTGCGATTGCTACCCATTGAAGGCCCGCGCGCCGCGGAATGCGCCCGGTTTCGCCGAGAGCGGACCCGAAATCCGTGTTTTCTCAGGGTGTTTCCCGATTCTCGCGCCCGCGTTCCTGCCGCACGATCGATGCGACCGGATCGAGACGAGGAGCTGAGATGACAGATCGGGCGAAGGACGAGGCGCTGATCCGCGAGGTGGTGGCGCGCGCCGCGCGGGCGTGGGACGCGGGTGACGCGACGGCCTACGCGGCCGAATTCACCGAGGACAGCGACTACGTCGCGTTCGACGGGACGCTGCTGCGCGGACGCGAGGCGAACCGCGCCCTGCACGCCGGGCTGTTCGACGGCGTGCTGTACGGCACGAGGATGGAGGGCTCGATCGAGTCGATCCGCTTCCTCACCGACGACGTCGCCGTCGTGCACCTCACCGGATCGGTGGCGTTCGCCTGGCAGCGCGAGGTGCCCAAGGGCCGTCGCTCCCGCAACACCTGGGTGCTGGTGCGCACCGCGGACGGCTGGCGCGTCGCCGCGTTCCACAACACCCGGGTGCGGCCGATGCCGGGGGAGGGGCCGGTGGTGCGGTTGTTCGGCGACTACGTGCGCTGGCGGACCGCGCGGGCGCGAGCGAACGGGTAGCGGAACAGCGTCCGCGGACGTCAGATCCGGGCGCCCTTGGCGCGATTGCAGGCGCGGCAGAGGATCTGCAAGTTGCTCGCGCTGGTGGCGCCGCCGCGGCTGAGCGGGATGACGTGGTCGAACTCGAGGTAATGCGCGCTGCCGCATTCCACGCACTTGCCGCCGTCGCGCTGCCAGACTTCGGCTTTCACTTCCTGCGGGATGCTGCGCGAGTCGCGCTGGCCCGGCGTGAGCACCAGGCGCTTCGCGACCCGCAGCGCGCCTTCCAGCGCGGCGGCGACGTAATCCGGGTCCGCCACCTCGAAGGTCGCGCCGCCGCGGGCCGAGGTCGCCGCGATCACCACGACGCCCGCCTCGACGTGCACCGAGACGACCCTGGACCACGGCATCTCCACGCCGGCGCCGGTGCCGACGAAACGCAGCTTCTTGTTGCTGGCGATCAGCCTGCCCTCGGTGAGCTTCGGTCCGCGGGCCAGCTGCCGCACGTGCGTGGCGACCAGGTCGAGGTGCACCTTCTCTTCCGAATCCAGGTGCAAGCCGGGCGTGCGAACCATCGGCAGATCGCCCTCGCGCAACCGGCACAGCGTGCGACCGCGGTGCATGCGCCTGCGCAGATCCTCGATGAGCGGTCCGGTCAGCGCCAGCTCGGCGATGGCGCGTTCGAAGATGTCGTACTCCGGCTGCTGGATCGCCCCGTCCGCGAACGCGAAGGTGACCAGCCGCTCGACGTAGCTGAGCCCGACCCCGCGCAACGCCGTGCGTCCGATGTTCTCGTCGATGCGCTGGTAGCGCAGCGACGCCCACAGCGCCTCCCACGGCTCGCCCTGCGGCCCCGAGCCGATCAGCACCCGCCAGGCCCTGGTGTGCCAGTGGGTGAGGAACTCCTCGATCTCGGCCTCGCAGTACTGGCAAGGTGCGGTTCCGCCGAACAGCTTGCGCCGCAGCGTATTCCCGCAGCGCGGGCAGGCGCGGGGACCCGGTGGCGCCGTGCGGTAGGTCGCCGAGGTCCATTCCGAGCCGTCCCACCAGCGCATGCGGGACGGGTCCTCGGGATCCGGATGCCAGTCGGCGCGTTCGGGATTCGGTGGCGGCGGCGGTGGGGCAGGTTGCCGCGATCGCCGAGTCAGATCGACGTGCTGATCGGCGCGCGAAGGTCTATCCCAAGGAGAGGGCTCCTGCGTCTGGGGGCCGCTCGGGTTCGTCGGTTCCCCGGCTCCGGTGGATTCATGACCGGTCCGCCTGGATGTCGCCGGCGGGTCGACGGGATGGCGTGGCGCGCCGGTCCCTTGCCTGGCGGCGGTTTCCGCGGCACCGACCTGCGCGGCGCGGTGCGACACGTCCCCCGGTATCTGCCGGGCGGGGTAGGGAGCGCCTGAAGGCAGGTGCCGTTCCGGTGCGGAGTCGGCGGTCCGCGTGCCGCGCGCGACGGTATCGTGCGCGCCGGGTCGCGTCGCCGTCCCGGGACGCCCGACGGAACCCGCGGTCCCACGCGCCGCGTCCAGAGCGTCACTGGCGTGCGGCCGGGCGAATGGGTCCGAGGGCCGTGCCGGGCGCCGGGGCGACTCGTCGACCGCGACGCCGAACTCGGTGACCAGCCCGGCCAGCCCGCTGCTCCACCCCTGACCGATCGCGCGGAACCGCCACCGGCCGTCGCGGCGGTAGAACTCGCCGAACATCATGGCGGCCACCGCGTCGGCGTCCTCGATGTCGAAGCGGGCGATCGGGCCGTCGGCGGCGAAGACGGTCACCGTCAAACCCGCTATGTCCCCGAATGTTCCGTGCTCGATGGAGCCGCTGACCACGATCCGGTCCACGTCGTTCTCGGTGCGCGGCAGCGAGACGCTCAGCCGCGCGGTCCCCGGCGCGGGTTCCTGATCCAGGGTCACCGCCTGCGAGATGTGCCGAGGCGCGTTGTAGAACACCAGATCCCGGTCCGTGCGCACCGCGCCCGACCCGTCCAGCAACAGCGCGTGCGCGTCGACGACATGCTCCGACCGCCATGAAACGACCACGGCTAGAAGGGATGTCGGTACCGGCGCGTGCGCGCCCTTGCTCAGTTTCATCGTGCTCGAATATTGCCACGACCCTCCGACACGCCGAATTCGCGAGGTCCGCGCGCGGGCGCGCCGAGGCGACACAGACCGGGCGGTCCGGGATTTACCGGCGTTCCGGCGCTCGGTCGGGCACAGTATTGCTATGAGTACCCCGAAGGGGTCGGGCCGCAAGAAACAGACCCCGAAGTCAACGGGACCGCGCGTCCCCGGCCCCGCGGAGATCCTGGCCGCCGCGCAGACGGCGGTCGAGGCGGCCCAATCGGCCGCTGGTCAGGCGCTGGAATCGGCGCAGCTCACCGCCGGACACGCCTTCGACGCCGCGGTCCGGCTGCCACCGGCCTCGGCCCAGCTGGCCGCGCAACTGCCCGATCTGATCGAGAACCTGACGATGGCCATCGACCGGCTGAACTCGACCATCGACCGGTTGGACCGGACACTCGCGCTGGCCGACCCGGCGTTCGCCGCCTACGACCGGTTGCTGCCGCGACTGGAGGCGATGATCGCCCTCGGTGAGGACGTGCTCGGCAGGCTCGCCAGATTGCCGGGCGTCGCCATGCTCGGCAAGGTGACCGGATTCGGCGGCAGGCGGCCCGGCGAGGAGGAACCGCCGCCCGAGCCGCCGAAGCGGCGTCGCTGACCGGCCTCAGCTGGCGGCGGCGCGATAGGTGGCCGCCGCCTTCAGCAGTACCTCCCGGTATTCCTCTTCCGGGTCGGAGTCCAGCACGATCGCCCCGCCCGCGCCGATGCGCCACTCGCCGCCGTGCCGCACGGCGGTGCGGATGACGATGTTCAGATCCGCGGTGCCGCCGAGCCCGAGGAAACCGATGGTGCCGGAATAGACGCCGCGCGCCTCGGTCTCCAGCTCGTCGATGATCTCCATGGTGCGCAGCTTCGGCGCGCCGGTCATGGAGCCGCCGGGGAAGCAGGCGCGCAGGCAGTCGATCACGTCGACATCCGGACGCAGCGTGCCGCGCACCGTCGAAACGAGTTGGTGCAGCGTCGTATACGTCTCGGTGGCCATCAGCTTCGGCACGTGCACGCTGCCGATCTGGCAGACGCGGCCGAGATCGTTGCGCAACAGGTCGACGATCATCAGGTTCTCGGCCCTGGTCTTCGGGCTGTCGGCGAGTTCGCGGCGCAGGCGCTCGTCCTCGGCGGGGTTCGCGCCGCGCGGTGCGGTGCCCTTGATCGGCTTGCTCTCCACCGTGCGCGCCCGGTCGATCTTGAGGAAGCGTTCCGGCGAGGAACAGGCGATCTCGAGGTCGTCGAAGCGCAGGAACGCCGCGTACGGTGCGGGGTTGCAGCGGCGCAACGTGCGGTAGAAGTCGAGGCCCTCGGTGTCGGCGGCGACGGTGAGGCTGTCGGTCAGGCAGATCTCGTAGGACTCGCCCGCGTGTAGCCGGTCCAGGCAGACGTCGATGTCGGCGAGGTAGCGCGCGCGGCCGCGGGTGAGCAGTCCCTCGACCGCCGCGATATTCGAATCCACTTCCAGCATGGGCGGATTCGACCAGGTGGGCAGGGCGGCGAGCGCTTCCGCGGTGTCGCGCAACCAGTCCGCGGCCGCGCGCGCGGTGTCGGAGCCCGGATCGGTGAGGGCGAGCAGATGGGTGCGTCCGGCGACGTGGTCGACCACCACGAGCCGATCGGCGAAGATCCACTGGGCGTCGGGTGTCGGTGCGCGGTGCGCCGCGTTCGCGCCGCAGTCGGCCTTCACCTCGTAACCGAGATAGCCGACGTACCCGCACGCGAAGTCGAACGGCAGATCGGGGATTCCGGCGGTGCGCCAGCGCAATTCGGCGGCCAGGTAGTCGAGCACGTCGCCAGCGACGGTGCGGCGGCCGCCGTCGGCGGTCTCCACGACCACCGCGCCGTCGCCCACCCGGTACCGGACCACCTCGGCCAGCGGCCCGCTGGCGTCGCCGAGGAAGGAGAACCGGTCGAGCCCTGGTTCGACGTGCTCGCTGTCCAGCCAGAACGCGGTTGGGGAATCCCGGTAGAGGCGAAGGAATGCGGCCTCGGTGTCGATGGCCCGCTCGACGATCTCGTGCCGCAGCTGCCAGGGTCGCTCGGGTTCGCCTGCGCGATAGGGGCTTTCGGTGGACTGGACGGGCTCCGGTGGCATCCGTCCCGTCTTGATCGAGCCGGGGCCGAGGTCGATCGCCGTTCTCTCGGTGGTGAAACCGGACGTGCGTGTGGAATCCTGCGCCTCGAAATCCGTGGCCGATCTGGTTCGCGCTGCGGCGTCGAGCACGGCCCCGCCGCGAGGCGGTCTGGAGCGCGCGAGCGGCATCGCGTTGCGCACGGTCGGCGGCGCTTCGGCGGGCGGGCGCCGGCGAGCCGCGCGAGGTTCGGCACGCTCGACGGTCGCGGTACCGCCGCGCGTGGCCCGCGCGCCTCCGGGACGCCGCCCTCCGGGGTGTTCGGCTCGTTCGTGGTGCGCCGCGGTGAGTTCGGCGAAATTGCGCAGCAGCGCCGCGCCGTACTCGCTGGCGATGGACTCGGGGTGGAACTGCACGCCCCACTGCGGTCTGTCGCGGTGCCGCACGCCCATGATCACGCCGTCGGGCGTGCTCGCGGTGATCTCCAGCTCGGCGGGCAGCGGCCGGATGGCGCACAGCGAGTGGTAGCGGACGGCGGTGAAGCCCTGCGGAAGTCCGGCGAACAGCTCCCGGTTGTCGTGGCCGACCTCGTCGAGATAGCCGTGCCGCGCGATGGGCGCGGGCGCGACGAGACCGCCCGCCGCGACGACGATGCCCTGGTGACCGAGGCACACGCCGAGCAGCGGGAGGTCGACGGTGGCGATGACGGCGGCGGAAATGCCCACATCACGGGCCACATCCGGGCGGCCGGGCCCGGGGGAGACGACGATGTTGTCGAAACGGTGCAGGCCGAGCCGGGCCGGGTCGTCCACCTCGTCGTTGCGCACGACCGTCGGCTCGACGCCGTTCACCTCGCTGATCAGCTGATACAGGTTGTAGGTGAACGAGTCGTAGTTGTCGATCAACAGCGTGTGCATGGTGTGCCAAACCCTACGCCTGGCAGGTTGGCAGGAACTGTTGTCACGTGCCTTCAGTTGCTGTGGACCGGTGGTGCAGAATGTGGGGCATGTCTGTTGCGCAACCGGTCGAAGTGGATCGCGACGTCGTCGATTTCGCGATCGTCGGGAAGTGGATGGAAGAACAGGGCCTGCCCGGCGGCGCGTTCGAGGAGGTGACTTCGCTCGGCGGCGGCACGCAGAACATCATGCTGCGATTCCGTCGCGGCGGCCGGGACTACGTGCTGCGGCGCGGACCGAAGCATCTGCGCGCCAAGAGCAACGACGTCATCCGCCGGGAGGCGCGGCTGCTCGGCGCGCTCAGCGGCGCGGGCGTGCGCGCGCCCGAGGTCATCGCCGCCTGCGCCGACGAGTCGGTCATCGGCGCGGTCTTCTATCTGATGGAGCCGATCGCCGGCTTCAACCCGCAGAACGAACTGCCCGAGTTGCACGCGAAAGACCCCGAGATCCGGCGGCAGATGGGACTGTCCGCGGTCGAGGCCATCGCCCGGCTCGGCGCGCTCGACTACCAGGCGCTCGGTCTGACCGACTACGGCAAACCCGAGGGCTTCCTGGAGCGCCAGGTGCCGCGCTGGCTCGGCGAGCTCGAATCGTATTCGGCCAACGAGGGTTATCCGGGGCCGGAGATTCCCGGCGTGCGGCAGGTTGGTGAGTGGCTGGATCGCAACCGGCCCGCCGAGTGGACGCCGGGCATCCTGCACGGCGACTGCCACCTGGCCAACATGATGTTCTCCTACGAGGGCCCCGAGGTGGCCGCGATGGTGGACTGGGAGATGTCCACCATCGGCGATCCGCTGCTCGACCTGGGCTGGCAGATCGCGACCCGGCCGGAGCCCGGCACCACCGGCGCGGCGCTGGTCGGCAAGCTGGGCGCCGTCGGCGGCCTGCCGACCCCGGAGGAGATGGTCGAGCACTACGGCCGGTTCTCCGATCGCGACCTGAGCCACGTCACCTGGTACACCGTGCTCGCCTGTTTCAAGCTGGGCATCGTGCTGGAGGGCACGCACGCGCGCGCCTTCGCGGGCAAGGCGCCCAAGCAGGTCGGCGACTTCCTGCACGCCATCACCCTGGAGTTGTTCGAGCGGGCGCACCGCCTGATGGAGTGACGGACCGGATCTCGACGAAACCTGGCCGTATATGGGTGGAAATCCATATACGGCCAGTTCTAGTTTCGACGCATGCCGATCGTTCCCGACGTGAAGAACTGGACCTGGGTGCTGGAGCGTGCCTGCCCCGAATGCGGATTCGACTCCGCCGCCACCACCTACGAGCAGGTGCCTGCGCTGGCCCGCGACAGCGCCGACCGGTTGCGCGCGGCGCTGGAACGTCCCGACGCCCGGCGGCGGCCGGACGAGTCGACCTGGTCGCCGCTGGAGTACGCGGCACATGTGCGCGATGTGTGCCGGATCTTCGCCTACCGTGCCGCCATTGCCGCGCGCACCGCCGCGGTCGATCCGCGCGTGCCCGCCTTCGACGCGCGCGGACTCACCCCGGAGGAGACTCCGGACGGTTTGCCGGTCTTCTCGAATTGGGATCAGGACGCGACCGCGATCGCCGACCGCTACGACGCGCAGGAGCCCGCCGCGGTCTCCGGTGAACTGGCGCTGGCGGCCGAGGCGGCGGCGCGCGCGTTCGAAGTGGTGCCCGCGGCGGACCGGGGTTTGCGGGTGCGTCGCGGCGACGGGTCGATCTTCACCGTGGAGTCGCTGGCGAAGTACTTCGTGCACGACCTCGTCCATCACGTGCACGACGTGCGCGGCTGAAAACGAGTTCCAATTCTAGAACGTGTTCGGGCATCGCGCCGCGCCGCACCGATGAATTTCGGGATCGGTACTAGAACGCGTTCCACTTTTCTCGTAGTGTGGGTGCAGTCACATTGAAGCACTGTGCACGCGAGAGGTCGACAGGAATGAAGACGAAGGGCGCGATCCTGTGGGGGATCGACGAGCCGTGGTCGGTGGAAGAGATCGAGATCGGTGACCCGGTCGCCGGCGAGGTGCAGATCCGGATGGAAACCGCCGGTATGTGCCACTCGGATCACCACATCGTCACCGGTGCGACACCGATGCCCGCCTTCCCCGTGATGGGCGGCCACGAAGGCGCGGGCGTGATCACCAAGCTCGGCCCGAACGTGCCGGGCGACCTTCAGGTCGGCGACCACGTCATCCTGTCCTTCATCCCCGCGTGCGGTCGCTGTCCGGCCTGCGTCTCGGGCAACATGGCCCTCTGCGACCTCGGCGCGGGTCTGCTGCTCGGCCAGGCGATCAGCGACGGCACCTACCGCATCCAGGCGCGCGGCCAGAACGTCATCCCGATGTGCCTGCTCGGCACCTTCGCGCCGTACATGACCGTGCACCACACCTCGGTGGTGAAGATCGACCCGACCATCCCGTTCGAGGTGGCCTGCCTGGTCGGCTGCGGCGTGCCGACCGGCTTCGGCTCCTCGACCCACGTGGCCAACGTGATGCCCGGTGAGACCGTGGTGATCGCGGGCATCGGCGGCGTCGGCATGAGCGCGCTGCAGGGCGCGGTGCTCTCCGGCGCGTCCAAGGTCGTCGCCATCGACCCCAACCCGTGGAAGCGGGAGCAGGCGCAGAAGTTCGGTGCCACCCACACCTACGCCAGCATGGCCGAGGCGATCATGCCGCTGATGGACGCCACCGAGGGGCGGATGGCCGAGAAGGTCATCCTCACCATGGGCGAAATGCACGGCGACTACATCGAAGAGGGCCTGATCCTCACCGCCAAGGCGGGCACCCTGGTGGTCACCTCCATGGGCCGCATGGACGCGGGCGAGGTCAAGATGAACAGCTTCCTGCTGTCCATGCTGCAGAAGACGGTGAAGGGCTGTATCTTCGGCGGCGGCAACGCCCGCCAGGACGCGCCGCGCCTCCTCTCGCTGTACAAGTCCGGCCAGCTCAACCTGGACGACATGGTGACCCGCAGCTACAAGCTGGAGGAGATCAACCAGGGCTACCAGGACATGTTGGACGGCAAGAACATTCGCGGCATCATCCGCTACACCGAGAACGACTGGTAGGCCGTCGGCCGACCCGCTCGGCGAGCCGGACCGCGACCTGGGCGACCAGATCGCGCGGGATCGGTTCGCCGAGCGGGACGGTTTTCGCCCGCCGGTATTCGCGCGGCGATCACACCTTGCAGCGCAGCAAAGCTTCGCGGAGGTTGCGGCTGCGCACGTCGTCGAGGACGGCCATGCCGAGGCGGTTCATGGTGTAGCCGAAGCCGAGACCGGTGCTCGGATCGGCGAATCCGAAGGAGCCGCCGAGGCCCGTCGTGCCGTAGGCGCGTTTGTCGGAGCCGAACCGGAACGAACCGCGGGACTTGCGGAAACCGAGGTGGTAGCGGCTCTTGGTGTGCAGCACCAGGTCTTCGGCGGGCACGTCGTCGGCGGTGTCGGCGGCGGCGAGCAGGTCGAGCAGGTCGTCGGCGATGGGTAGCGCGCCGGTGCGCGCCGCGGCCGCGCCGTAGACCTTGGCCAGCGATCGGGCGTTGCCGACGCCGCCGTGGCCGGGCGACTCGACCCCGAGGAATTCGCGGCGGGCGGCTCGCGCGGGCGCGCCGCAGCGCGGATTGGTCAGCGCCGCATGGGAATGTCCGCGTTCGAGGAAGACCTCGGCGCCGATGCGCAGCGGCAGATCGCGCTCGTAGCGCAGGATGTCCAGGCCCTTCGTTGCCGAGAGCACCGCGACGCGCTCGATCGGTTCGTCGGCGGGCAAGCCGATGAAGAAGTCCAGGCCGAGCGGCTTCGCGATGTCTTCGGCGAAAACGCGGCCGAGGGTGCGGCCCTGCGGATCGACGCGGCGCACCAGCTCGCCCTGGTAGAGGCCGAGGGTGATCGCGTGATAGCCGTGCCGGGTGCCGGGCTGCCACGCGGGCTTCTGCGCCGCGAGGATTTTCGCGAGGCCGTCCATGTCGGCGAGCTGAGGGAGTTTCACCACGGTGTCGAGTCCGGAAAGACCCGCCTGGTGATCGATCAGCTGGCGCACCGTGATCGCGCCCTTGCCCTGCGCGGCGAACTCCGGCCAGTAGTCGGCGACCGGCTTCTCGTAGTCCAGGACGCCCTTGGAGACCGCCGTCGCGACCACGAACGCCGCCATGCCCTTGGTCGAGGAGAAGACCGGCACGATGGTGTCCTGTTCCCACGGCTGGGTGCGGCGCCGGTCCCGGTATCCGGCCCACAGGTCGACGACGGGGCGATCGCCCGCGAAAACGGCTACGGCCGCGCCGATTTCGCCGTGCCGGGAGAAATTGCGGCGGAACGCGTCGGCGACCGGACCGAAGCCGGGGGCCACCTCGCCGTGGATCGTGGGTGCACTCATGGTGAGTCGATGGTACCGGCGGTACCGAGATCTTCCGGAGGGCTCCCATTCATCGGATCGATTTCCGGTGGCGGTACAACCGCGCCGCCGCGGTCTCGTAGGCTCGTTTGCGTGCGTTCACTCGAACAGATCCAGGACTGGCCGGTTCGGCACGCGGCGGCCGGTGTGGTCACCGGCGCGGGTGCGGTATCGCAGGGCGACGCCGAGCGCGTCTTCCCGCTGGCCTCGGTGACCAAGCCGCTGGTCGCCTACGCGGTGCTCGTCGCGGTGGAAGAGGGCGCGATCGAGCTCGACCAGCCCGCGGGCCCACCAGGAGCAACCGTCCGGCATCTGCTCGCGCACACTTCCGGGCTCGCCTTCGACACCACCGACGTGCTCGCCGAGCCGGGTGCGCGCCGCATCTATTCGAGTTCCGGCTTCGAGGTGCTCGCCGAATTCGTCGCGGACCAGACCGGAATCGCGTTCGACGAATACCTGCGGGACGCGGTTTTCGAACCGCTCGGCATGAAATCCTCGGCGCTCACCGGGTCCGCTGGACACGCGTGCAAGTCCTCGGTGGCGGACCTGCTGCTGTTCGCCGCCGAACTGCTGAACCCGCGGCTGATCTCGGTCGAGACCCACGCCGAGGCCACCACCGTGCAATTCCCCGGCGTGAACGGCATCCTGCCCGGATACGGTTCGAAGCGTCCCAACGACTGGGGACTCGGATTCGAAATCCGCGACGCCAAATCCCCGCACTGGACCGGCGGAGCGAACTCCCCGCGTACCTATGGGCATTTCGGCCAGTCCGGCACCTTCCTGTGGGTCGATCCGGAAATTGGAGTGGCGTGTGTCGCGTTGGCGGACGAGAATTTCGGCGACTGGGCACGGGAGGTGTGGCCGGTACTGAGTGACGCGGTGATCGCCGAAGCGAGACTCGCAAGCAACACAGTCGCGAAGTAACATACGTAACTTCGGGCACTCCAGTACACTCAGGCAACGCCAGCTGGGACGAGTCGTTGGGGAAGACGTCCCTCGTCGAAGCTGGAGGTATCGGTGGTGCGCGCATCGAGTCAGTTCGCGGACGCGACGGCGGGTGTGGTGTGGATCCACTCGTCGCCCGCCGCGCTGTGCCCACACGTCGAGTGGGCGCTCACCTCGGCCCTCGGTTCCCCCGCCAAACTGCGGTGGACCACCCAACCGGCCGACGGACAACTGCGCGCGACCAGCGACTGGATCGGCCCCGTAGGCACCGCCGCCCGTATTGCCCAGTCGTTGCGGTCTTGGCCGGTGCTCCGGTTCGAGGTCACCGAGGACCCGAGCGATGGGGTCGACGGGGAGCGGTACAGCTTCGTGCCCGCCTTGGGGTTGTGGCATGGGTCCACCAGTGCGAACGGGGATGTGACGCTGGGGGAGATGCGGTTGCGGGCGATGTTGCAGGCGGCGCGGGAGCTCGGGAAGTACTCCGCTTACGACCTGGCGTCCGAGATCGATCGTGCGTTGGGGACGGCGTGGGACGAGGACCTGGAGGTCTTTCGGTCCGGGGACGGTGGGGTTGGGGCCGAGGTGACTTGGTTGCGTCGGGACGTGGGGTAGGTCTTCGGTCCGCGCGAATTGGTTTTCGCTGCTTTTGCTTTCCGGTGTGGGGGTTTCGGTCGCGTGGGGGGTTGGGGGTTTCGGGGGCTTCTGGTCACGCTCGGCTTGCCAGGTGCGCTGGGGTGGCGTGCGGGTGACGTCCGGGGTGGGCATGGCGGTTGCGTCGGTGGAGCGGTTGCGTTGGGGTGGGCGGTTGCGTCGAGGTGGTTGCGTTGGAGTGGGTGTCGTCCGGGTGGGCGGAGCGGTTGCGTTTGGTCGACGTGGTTCCGGGGGTTTGGCCTGCTAGTCCATGCGCGGTTGTTTCAGGTTTGCCTCGAACGGTGCTGGGCGCGTTGGGAGCCGTACCCGGCTTACCTCCCGCAGTTGGTAGACGTGGGCTCGGCTTCCGGCGTGGTCATCTGGCTGTGGTTGCGTTCTGGTTGGGAGCGGGTGGGGTTGGGCGTCGGAGTGCGGTGGGTGAGGTTGTGGCACACGGAGTTAGCGCTCCTGGCCCGGCACTGGCGCTGTGATACGTACGCGGGGTGAGTGGTAAGGGGTGGTGCGCGTCGTGGGTGAGTGGGTGGCGGTCGCTGCGGTGGTGGTCCGTGTTGTGGGTGAGTGGAGGCGGGCGGCTGCGGCGGCTGCGCGTATCGCGGGTCAGTGGGTGGCGGTCGTTGCCGTGGCCCCGTCGTGGGTGATGGAGACGGGCCGCTGCGGGGGCGGCGCGTGTCGCGGGTCAGTGGGTGGCGGTTGTTGCGGGGGCGGCGTGCGTCGCGCGTGAATGGGAGGCGGTCGCTGCGGGGGCGGCGCGTGTCGCGGGTCAGTGGTTCGCGGTCGTTGCGGTGGCGGCATGCGTCGCGCGTGAATGGGAGGCGGTCGTTGCGGGGGCGGCGTGCGTCGCGCGTGAATGGGAGGCGGTCGCTGCGGGGGCGGCGTGCGTCGTGGGTGAGGGGAGGCGGTCGTTGCGGTGGTGGCCCGTGTCGCGGGTCAGTGGCTGGCGGTCGCTGCGGTGATGGTGGCGCGTGTCGCGGTGAGTGGGTGGCGGTCGCTGCCGGTGGCGGCGCGTGTCGTGGGTGAGTGGGTGGCGGTCGCTGCCGGTGGCGGCATGCGTCGCGGTGAGTGGGTGGCGGTCGCTGCCGGTGGCGGCGTGCGTCGTGGGTGAGGGAGGAGGTCGCTGCGCTGGCGGCGTGCGTCGTGTGGCAGTCGTTGCGGTGGTGGCCCCGTCGTGGGTTATGGAGACGGGCCGCTGCGATGGTGGCGCGCGTCACGGGTCAGTGGCTGGCGGTCGTTGCGGTGGTGGCCCGTGTCGTTGGTGATGGAGACGGCCGCTGCTGCCGCGGCGCGTGTCGCGGGTCAGTGGGTTGCGCTGGTGGCCCGTGTCGTCGGTAATGGAGACGGGCCGCTGCGATGGTGGCGCGTGTCACGGGTCAATGGCTGGCGATCGCTGCGGTGGTGGCATGCGTCGCGGTGAGTGGGAGGCGGTCGCTGCGGTGGCGGCGTGCGTCGTGGATGAGGGGAGGCGGTCGCTGTGGCGGTGGCATGCGTCGTGGGTGGCGGTCGTTGCGGTGGTGGCATGGTCGCGCGTGAATGGGAGGCGGCCGTTGCGGGGCGGCGCGTGTTGTGGGTGATTGGGGGCGGGCCGTTGTGGGGGCGGCGCGTGTCGTGGGGCAGTGGGGGCGGTCGCTGTGGCGGTGGCGTGCGTCGTGGGTGGCGGTCGCTGTGGCGGTGGCGTGCGTCGTGGGTGGCGGTCGCTGTGGCGGTGGCGTGCGTCGTGGGTCGCGGTCGTTGCGGTGGTGGCATACGTCACGCGTGAATGGGAGGCGGCCGTTGCGGGGCGGCGCGTGTCGTGGGTAAGTGGACGGCGGTAGCTGTGGCGGCGGCGCACACCGAGAGTGGGTGCCGAGGCCGAGAATCGACGGTAGTCAAATGGTTGCTATTTGATCTTCGAACGCCACCATATGACTACCGTCGAATCCATTTCTCTATCGACGGTAGTCAAATGGTGGTTGGGCCTTGACAGACCGATCAGCTCTTCACATTTGCGACTCCCTAGACGCAACCACAGCCAGATGACCACGCCGGAAGCCGAACCCAGCGCACCCAACTGCGGGAGGTAAGCCGGGTACGGCACACGACGCGCCCAGCACTGCTCCGAGGCGAACCTGGGTAGGCCCACCCTCATGGGCACCCTCAACATTGGGAGCCGTCAACCCAACGCATACCTCCGCGCAAAACCGAGCCCAATGCCCGACGGCAGGCTCACCTCTTGGGCACCTCCAACGTTGGGAACTGTCAACCCAACGCATACTTCCGCGCAAAACCGAGCCCAACCCAACGCATACCTCCGCGCAAAAACCGAGCCCAAAACCCGACGGCAGGTCCACCTCTTGGGCACCCCCGACATTGGGAACCGTCAACCCGCCCCATACTTCCGCGCAAAACCGAACTCGAGAACCCGACGGCAGGTCCACCTCAACCAAACCCCAGCGCTCGGAAACGTCCACCAACCGGACGCGCCAGGCAAAAGCTCTGACACGGCGAGCAACCCGGGTACACCAACCTGCTGATTCGGGCTACTTCCACCCGCGAAAGACCCCGCGAATCAGCCCTCTTCGGCGCGACGCGAACTCACCTGCTGATCCTGCTCCGGCAACCTTGTCGTCGACGCCATCCGCACCCACGGCCATGTCATCAATGCCCACACGACCAGCAGGATGACGGCCACGGTCCCCCAGTACCACGGCCAAGGTCCGAGCACGTCGAGCAGCGATGGCGTCGAAGGCTTTCGGTTGACGAATCCGTAGTTGGTGTCGGCGAGGGAGTTGAAGACGAAGGTGACCGCGACCCACACCACGGTGACCGCCACGGCGAACCAGTAGCTGCGCCAGGTCGGATGCATGCCGATGCCCCAGGTCAGGTAGATCGCGGCCCAGACCACGGCCAAGTGGATCGCCCAAAAGGCGAGGAACTCGTAGTGCGGGAACTCGGGGCTTTCCAGGGCCGGCGAGATGAGCGCTTGGGTGCTCAGGGTGAGGCACCAGTAGTAGGTCAGTGCGTACGCCCAGCGCTGGTGGGTCAACAGTGCGTAGCCTGCGACGATCGTCGCGAGATCGGTCAGGCGTAGCGGAACCGAGCGGCCGATGGTGGGTGGGAACAGCGTGGAGAGGTAGATCGCCAGATACATGCCCAACGTCACCGCACCGAACGTGCGGCTGAAACGGCGTGCGGCCGAAGGGGTTTGCGTTCGCCCGACTACGACGACCAGCACCGCGCCCACCGCGAACACGGCGAGCACGATCCAATGCGACAGCCCGTAAGCGGAGAACTCCCGCTGCGCCGTGGGTGCGTCCACCTGCTCAGTTTAGTTGTGGGAGCGGCGGAGATTTGGTTGCCGCGCGACCAAGGCGCGCGGCGCGGCGCGGAATGAAGCTCGACCGCTGGTACGACGGGTCACGCTGCTGAACCGGCCGTGTGCACATGGCGGCGGGTTGATTCGGCCGCGTCGGTCCATGTCCCTGGTGTCGATTCGGGTCGCGAGGTCGGTCCGTGTCCAGCTGGACGCGGGAGGTGATTCGGGCTGCGACATGCGTCCGCGTCCATCGGGTCGCGGGCGCGAATTCAAGCCGCTCACCTGACCGCAGGTTTCGATCCGGGCTGCGACATCGTCTTCGTCCATCGGGACGCGGGTTTGTATCAGGCCCGCGACATCCGTCCGAACCCCTCGGACCGCAGGCGTACGTTCAAGCCGCGACAGCAGATCGTCGGCGCGGCGCGGGCAGCGGGCGTCGGTTCAGGCGGCTACTGCCGAGCGTCGGCGGGCCGTGGCGATGCGGCGACCGATGATCCCTTGCCGCGGCGCGAACAGGTACGCCAGCGTGAACGCGACGCCCTGAACCACGACCACCATGCCGCCGGGCGCGGTGTCCAGGTGGTAGCTGACGTACAGCCCGATCACCGAACAGAGCGCCGAGACAGCGGGGGCTATCACCAGCATGCGACCGAAGCGGTCGGTGAGCAGGTACGCGGTGGCTCCCGGAATGATCAACATCGCCACCACGAGGATGACGCCGACAGCCTGGAGTGCGAGGACCGCGGTCAGCGCGAGCAGCGCCAGGAGCGCGGTGCCGAGGAGGCGCGGGCGCAGGCCGATGGCGTGGGCGTGGGTGGTGTCGAAGGCGTAGAGGGTGAAGTCGCGTCGCTTCAGGACGAGGGCGGTGAGCACGATGACGCCGAGGATGGCGATCTGGACGAGCTCGTCGCGGCTCACGCCGAGCAGGTTGCCGAAGATGATGTGGTTCAGGTCGGTCTGGCTCGGCGTTACCGAGACCAGGACCAGCCCGAAGGCGAACATCGTGGTGAAGACGATGCCGATCGCCGCGTCTTCCTTCACCCGGCTGGTGTTGCGCACGACGCCGATGAGCGCGACGGCGAGGAAGCCGAAGACGACGGCTCCCACCGCGAACGGCGCGCCGACGATGTAGGCGAGGACGACACCGGGCAGCACGGCGTGCGACACCGCGTCGCCCATCAGGGACCACCCGATCAGCACCAGCCAGCACGACAACGTCGCGCACACCACGGCGGTGACCAGGGTGGTGGCCAGCGCCCGGACCATGAACTCGTAGCGCAGCGGATCGACGAAGAACTCCACGAGCGACATGTCAGCCCGCCTTCGGGAGTGAATCGCGTTCCAGCACATCGAGCCCGAAGGCCAGCGCCAGTTTCTCGGGCCGCAGCACCTCGCCGGTCTCGCCGTGCGCGAGCACTTTTCGCATGATCAGGACCGACTCGTCGGCCAGGTCGGGCAGCGCGTGCAGGTCGTGGGTGGAGATCAGGATGGTGGCGCCGTCGGCGGCGAGTTCGCGAAGCAGCGTGGTGATGGTGGCCTCGGAACGCTTGTCCACTCCGGCGAACGGCTCGTCGAGCAGCAGAATGGTTGCGCCCTGGGCGATTCCGCGCGCCACGAAGGCTCGTTTGCGCTGTCCGCCGGACAGTTGCCCGATCTGGCGGTCGGCGAGATCGGTCAGTTCCACGCGTTCCAGGGCGTGTGCCACGGCTTCCCGGTCCGCGCGCCGGGGGCGGCGGGTGAAACCCATGTGACCGTAGCGTCCGGTCATCACGACATCGCGCACCGACAGCGGGAAACTCCAGTCGACCGCCTCGCTCTGCGGCACATAGCCGAGCGATCCGGTGCGACGCGCGCCCGCGGGGTCGGTCCCGTTGATACGCACCGTGCCGCGATCGGGTCGCACCAGACCCATGATCGTCTTGAACAGCGTCGACTTGCCGGAGCCGTTCATGCCGACGAGTCCGCACACGCGCCCGGAACGCAAGGTCAGATCGACGCCGTCGAGCGCGAGTACTTCGCCGTAATGCACTGTGACGTCACGGATTTCGATGCTGGGTGTCATGGCCGAGCTCCCGTCAGCGCCGCGGTGATGGTCTTCACGTCGTGCCGGATCAGATCCAGGTACGTGGGCACCGGGCCATCGGCCTCGGAGAGCGAGTCGACGTAGAGCACGCCGCCGAAACGCGCGCCGCTCGCCTCGACCACACGCTGCATGGGAGCGTCGGACACCGTCGACTCGCAGAACACGGCGGGCACCCGGTTCGTGCGGACGAAATCGATCGCCGAGGTGATCTGCTGCGGCGTCGCCTGCTGTTCGGCGTTGACCGCCCAGATGTACTTCTCGGTGAGCCCGGCGTCGCGAGCCAGATAGGAGAACGCGCCCTCGCAGGTCACCAGTGCGCGCTCGTTGGGCGGCAGCGTGGCGAGGGTGGCCACCAGTTCGTCGTGGATCTTCTGCAGCTCGGCCTGGTAGGCGGCGCCGGCCGCGCGGAAGTCGGCGGCATGCTCGGGAGCGAGTTCGCTGAAGGCGCGAATCATGTTGTCCACGTAGATCTTCACGTTCAAGGGAGACATCCACGCGTGCGGGTTCGGCTTGCCCTGATACGCGTCCTCGGTGATCGACATCGGCGTCACGCCGTCGCTGACGACCACGTGCTTCACGTCCACATCCTCGACGAACTGCACGAACCACGCCTCGAGGTTCATGCCGTTGTCGAGGATGAGATCGGCGGTCGAGGCCCGGCGAACATCACCGGGGGTCGGCTCGTAGCCGTGAATCTCCGCGCCCGCCTTGGTAATCGATTCGACGGTGAGATGCTCACCCGCTACTTGGCGCGCGATATCGGCGAGCACGGTGAATGTGGTCAGCACCACCGGTTTCTCGTTCCGGTTCGCGGACTCGCCACAGGCGGCAAGCGTCGCGGTGAGCGTGATCGCGCCGAGTAGAGCGGCGAACACGCGAGCGGTCGTGCGGAACAACGGGTGGAGCCAGGCCTTCACAAGCCGAATGATAAGTTTCGGGTTACCTAAATTTCAAGTTCGAACTTGCCGAACGATGCTCACGTCACATCGCGTCCGGTGCATATTCCCAGCTCATAAGGGTCTTTCTCGCTGAGGGCCGCAAAGCACGGAGACCGTGCCAGATTCACTGGCACGGTCTCCGTTCGGTCTTCTCGAATCGGGCTGTCGCCCCGCGGACTACCGCGCGTCGGCCAGCTCGGGCACATCCTCGGCGCTGTCCTGCGCACCCAGACGCGGGTACGTCGGATATTCGATGCCGGAGATGTACTGCACCGTTCGCACGACCTGGCACGAGTAGCCGAATTCGTTGTCGTACCAGAGGTACAGGATCACGGTGTCGCCATCGACGATGGTGGCATTGGCGTCGACGATCGACGCCGCCCGGGATCCGATGAAATCGCTCGAGACCACATCGGTGGCCGCGGTGTAATCGAGGTTGCGGCTCAACGGCCCGGACAGCGACACCTGGCGCAGGTATTCGAGCACTTCGCCGCTCGTGGTCTCGCGCTCGAGCTGCAGGTTCAGGATCGCGACCGAGACGTCCGGCGTGGGGACGCGGATCGAGTTGCCGGTGATCTTGGCCTTGAAGTCCGGCATCGCCTTGGCGACCGCGGACGCCGCGCCGGTCTCGGTGAGCACGAGGTTGAACGGCGCGGAGCGACCACGACGGTCGGCCTTGTGGAAGTTGTCCAGCAGGTTCTGGTCGTTGGTGAACGAATGCACCGTCTCCACGTGACCGCGGACGATGCCGTACTCGTCGTCCATCGCCTTGAGCGGCGGAACGATCGCGTTGGTCGTGCACGACGCGCACGAGACGATCCGCTCCGACAGGTCCAGCCCGCGGTGGTTGACGCCGTGCACGATGTTCGGAACGTCGCCCTTGCCCGGCGCGGTCAGAACGACCTTCGCGATGCCCGGACGCAGGTGCTGCGACAGGCCTTGACGGTCACGCCACTTGCCGGTGTTGTCGATCAGGATCGCTTCGTCGATTCCGTAAGCGGTGTAGTCGATCGCCGTCGGGTCATCGCTGTAGATGAACTTGATGACGTTGCCGTTCGCGATGATCGTGTCGTTGTCGGCGTCGACCTTGATCGTTCCGTTGAAACTGCCGTGCACCGAATCCCGCCGCAGCAGGGAAGCGCGCTTGGCCAGGTCGCCCTCGCCGCCCTTGCGCACCACGACGGCACGCAGATTCAGCCCGTTGCCGGACCCGGTCTTCTCGATGAGCAGGCGAGCGACCAGCCTGCCGATACGGCCGAAGCCGTACAGGACCACGTCGCGCGGGCCCTGCGGTTCGGCCTTGTTGCCGTCGGTGACGTCGGCCAGCACCGCGGCCGTGAACTCGGGAATCGATAGTCCGCGTTCGTCGGTGCGATAGGCCATGACCAGGCGACCGAGATCGATCTTGCACGGCCCCAGATCCAGCAGGCTGAGCGCTTCCAGGAACGGCAGCGTCTCGTCGATCGACAGCTCCTCGCCCTCGATCTGCCGCGCGAAGCGGTGCGTGCGCAGGATGCTGATCACCGATTTGTTCACCAGCGACCGGCTGTGCAGGAGGATGGTCACCCCCTTTTCGCGATACAACCGTCCAATGATCGGAATCATCGCCTCCGCCGAAGCCTCGTGAGCGTTCCAGCGGTCAAGATGGTCTGTAGTCAACGCGCGTCCTCGGGGTTCCCTCGATCTGTACGACGATTGATGCTAGCCAGCCCCGTGCTATCACAAGGCCCCGCTACCACCCTGTGAGGAGCCGCGGGTGCTGCGGAACATAATCGGCGCCCACGGCGCGGCAGGGCGGAACAAGGCCCGAGGCGGACCCGCTGAGCGGCCGGGGGCGCCGAAACCCGTTGCGACTCCAGGACACAGCGCGGCCGCAGGACTTGGTCTCGAGGCGAAGCCCGAACCTCTGCGTCGAATCGGAGAGCCCGGGTGGGAGCATCGGTCGAAGTGGCGCTGCGTGGGGTGAGCCGAGCGCGGGCGTCCGGCGCGAAATGACTTTGTCTGGGCAAGTGGGTGGGTGCCGCGGCGAAGTGGCTTTGGCTGGAGCCGGCCAAGGTTGGCCTGGAGGCAAAGCGGCTCCGATGGGTGAGCCTGAGGTAGGGATCGAAGGCTGGCTTTGGATGTATGAGTCGAGGTGGGAGCTCAGGCCGAAGCGGCGCTGCGTGGGTCAACCGAAGCGGGCGTCCATTGGGGAAGCGGCATTCGGCAGTAAGCAGAGATGGGTCGTCGGCCGGAGGCGGTTCGGGCGGTGAGCCGCGGGTGGGTCTGGGCTGAGCGGCTTTGCGGGGGGGTGAGCCGAGGAACAGGCGCTGGGATAGAGCGGCCTCGGATAGGCAAGCCCCGAACTGCGGGTCCGGGGGCGAAGCCCGCCGGGTGGGGTGGGTGAGCGGGGCGGTGCCAAGCGGCTTTGCGTCGGCAAGCCGAGGGGCAGGCGCGGGGTCGAAGCGGCTTCGGGTGGGTGAGCGCCTGAAGTAGGGATCGGAAGGCTGGCTTTGCGTGGCGGAGCCGAGAACACGCGCTGGGGGCAGAGCGGCCTCGGTAGGCAAGTCCCGAGCTGGCGGTCCGGGGCAAAGCCCGCCGAGTGGATGGGTGAGCCGGGGAGACTCGGTCTAAGCGGCTTTGCGTCGGCAAGCCGAGGGGCAGGCGCGGGGTCGGAGCGGCTTCGGATAGGCGAGCGCTGAGCTGGAGTCCTGGAGTCCGAGGCGAAGCGGCTTCGAATACGTGAGCACCCGAGGCGGCGGACCGGCTTTCGGTAGGCGAGCCACGGTAAGCGATGGGAGCCGAAGCGGCTTCGAGTAGGTGAGCCCCGCAGTGTGGGTCCGGAGCCGGAGCGGCTTCGGGTAGGTGAGCCCCAAACTTGGGGGTCCGGGGGCAAAGCCCGCCGGGCGGGGCGTGGGGGCTGCGCCCCCACAAAACACGACGGAGCGAACCCAGCGCACGCCCTCCGTGAGCAGAGTTCACCCATTCGCGGAGTGGGCGCAGAGGGGATCGAACCCCCGACCGCTGGTGTGTAAAACCAGTGCTCTACCGCTGAGCTATACGCCCGTCTCCGTCGGCGGGGCCGACGGGCAACGGTCTATGAATCTAGCGCGGCGAGCGCTTTCTCCCAAGCCGCCTGGTCACGGGGCTCTCCGGGGCCGTTCATCTCGGAGAACCGGATGTAGCCGTCGCGGTCGACGACGAAGGTGCCGCGGTTGGGGTAGCCGGACTTCTCGTTGAAGACGCCGTACGCCTGGGCGATGGCGCCGTGCGGCCAGAAGTCGGAGAGCAGGGGGAAGGTGTAGCCCTGTTCGGCGGCCCAGATCTTGTGGGTGGGCGGCGGGCCGACGGAGATGGCGAGGATCTCGGCGTTGTCGTTCTGGAACTTGGGCAGCTCGTCGCGCACCTTGCACAGCTCGCCCTGGCAGATGCCGGTGAACGCCAGCGGATAGAACACGATCAGCACGTTCTTCTTGCCGCGATAGTCCGACAGCGTGACGTGCTGGTTGTTCTGATCCCGCAGCGTGAAATCCGGCGCGAGGGTGCCCACCTCGAGCGGCATACGCGAGTCCTCCATCGGTTCGGGTCTCTGCCGGGCGGCGACAACACCGCCCGGCGAAACCATAGCGAAAGGGTCAGCGCTGCTTCGACGGCGCCTTGGGCTGGACGAGGCGACTGCCGGTCCAACCGCCCAGGCTGATCGCCGAGGTCTGCGTCAGACCCGCGGTGGGTGCGGCTTCCGCGATCTCGCTCGGGTCGACGTGCCCAGGCTGACCGGTCTTGGGGGTGAGGACCCAGATGAAACCATCGTCGGCGAGCGGGCTGATGATCTCCATCAGCTCGTCGGCGAGATCGCCGTCGCCCTCGCGCCACCACAGCAGCACGGCGTCGACCACCTCGTCGGAGTCCTCGTCGACCATCTCCCCACCGCTGGCGTCCTCGACATCAGCCCTCAGGTCGTCGTCGGTATCCTCGTCCCAGCCCAGCTCCTGGACCACCATGCCGTGTGTAATGCCAAGCTTCTGAGCGTAGTTCTGCGCGTCCGCCGCGGCGACCACGGTGGTGTCCTCCTCAACTCCCGACAATAGATAGTTGCAAGCGAACATGGTTATCGGCTCGAGCGCAAGCCGATCGGCCGAAAATGATCACCGAATGTCGCGTCGGCCGCCGTGTCGTCAGCGTTTCGGGCACGCGTCGCGGACCGCGTTGCGCGCGTCGTTCACCCGTTTGCTCGCCTCGTTGAGCGGGCCGACCGGCGCGGTGTAGGTCATCGTGCGGGTCTCCGCGGCCAACGCGCGTGCGGCGACGACGTATTCGTTCAATTTCGCGACGAGGTCGTCGGGCAGCGCGCCCGCCGCGGCGTTCACTCCGGTCTCGACCTTCGTCGCCGCGTCCTCGAGGGTTTGCGCGGCCAGATCGCGCTTGGCGGCGTAGTCGGGAGCGTTGGAATCGTGCGCGTCGACGAAGGCGTTGTAGGTCGTCACTCCGACGCCGGTCGTGGTGGGGAACTGCGCGCAGTTGTCGTTGATCGCCTGCGCTTGCGCCGCGGCCCGCCGCGAGGAGGTGGCCGCGGCCGACGAAGCCGCCGCTTCGGTCTTGTACGCGGCCAGCTCCGAAGTGTTCGGATGAGCGGTGCCCGCCACCCGTTCGGCACAGCCGGCGACCGTCAATCCGGCCGCGACCGCGGCGGTCGCGCACACCAGTCCGAACCCGCGTGGGTTCAGCAGCTTCATCGTCCTCCCCGCTCTTGTTTCGTCCATCGGCGGTAATAGAAAACAGGTGGTCAGGCCAGCTGGGCGACACCACGTACCCGGCGCTCAGCGGGGCAACTCGGGAGTAACCCATTTCCTGCAAACGGTACTGGATTTCCTGCTGACATGATGACCTGGGACGCATCCTCGGCAAGGATGGAGGGTGCGCCCGAACCTTACGTAACGGGTGGTCCGCCCACCAGCGCGCCCGCCCGGGGAAACAGACGCCATCAGCTTGTCCACCCCTGTACGAGGAGCAGATTTGACCGACCTGATCGACTCTTCCGTTCCAGCGAAATCCGCTGGAACCAATGCCGCCCCCGCCCCCGTCGCAGGCCGCGAAGCAAATGGTTCGCAGCCGCAGTCGGGTGGTCGTGTGCGGGTGATCCGCGAAGGGGTGGCGTCCTACCTGCCGGACATCGACCCGGAGGAGACGAGCGAATGGCTCGAGTCCTTCGACGAAATGCTCGACCGCGAGGGCCCCGGCCGGGCCCGCTACCTCATGCTGCGCCTGCTCGAGCGGGCCGGTGAGCGCCGGGTCGCGATCCCCTCGCTGACTTCGACCGACTACGTCAACACCATTCCCACCGAGAACGAGCCGTGGTTCCCCGGCGACGAGGAGGTGGAGCGGCGCTACCGGGCCTGGATCCGCTGGAACGCGGCCATCATGGTGCACCGCGCGCAGCGACCCGGCATCGGCGTCGGTGGCCACATCTCGACCTACGCGTCCTCGGCCGCGCTGTACGAGGTCGGCTTCAACCACTTCTTCCGCGGCAAGAACCATTCCGGCGGCGGCGACCAGATCTTCATCCAGGGTCACGCCTCGCCCGGCATCTACGCGCGCGCCTTCCTGGAAGGCAGGCTCAGCACCGACCAGCTCGACGGTTTCCGTCAGGAGTACAGCCACGGCGGCCTCGGCCACGGCCTGCCCTCCTACCCGCACCCCCGGCTGCTGAACAACTTCTGGGAGTTCCCGACGGTGTCCATGGGCCTCGGCCCGATGAACGCCATCTACCAGGCGCGGTTCAACCACTACCTGCACGATCGCGGTATCAAGGACACCTCCGACCAGCACGTCTGGGCGTTCCTCGGCGACGGCGAGATGGACGAGCCGGAGTCGCGCGGCCTCGCGCACGTGGCGGCCATGGAGGGCCTGGACAACCTGACCTTCGTGGTGAACTGCAACCTGCAGCGCCTGGACGGTCCGGTGCGCGGCAACGGCAAGATCATCCAGGAACTGGAGTCGTTCTTCCGCGGCGCGGGCTGGAACGTCATCAAGGTGATCTGGGGCCGCGAGTGGGACGCGCTGCTCGGCGCCGACCGCGACGGCGCGCTGGTGAACCTGATGAACACCACGCCCGACGGTGACTTCCAGACTTACAAGGCCAACGACGGCGCCTACGTCCGCGACCACTTCTTCGGCCGCGACCCGCGCACCAAGGCGCTCGTGCAGAACATGTCCGACCAGGACATCTGGAACCTCAAACGCGGCGGCCACGACTACCGCAAGGTGTACGCCGCCTACGCCGCCGCGATGGCGCACAAGGGTCAGCCGACGGTGATCCTGGCGAAGACCATCAAGGGCTACACCCTCGGCAAGCACTTCGAGGGCCGCAACGCCACGCACCAGATGAAGAAGCTGACGTTGCAGGATCTCAAGGACTTCCGCGATCTGCAGCGGATCCCGATCTCCGACGCCGAGTTGGAGAAGGATCCGTACCTGCCGCCGTACTACCACCCCGGTATGGAGGCGCGCGAGATCCAGTACATGCTGGATCGGCGCCAGGCGCTCGGCGGTTTCCTGCCCGAGCGGCGCAGTCTGGCAAAGCCGCTGCAACTGCCGGGTGACGAGGCATACCGCTCGGTCCGCAAGGGCTCCGGCAAGCAGAACGTGGCCACCACGATGGCGCTGGTTCGCTTGATGAAGGAACTGTTGCGCGACAAGGAGATCGGCAAGCGGATCGTGCCGATCATCCCCGACGAGGCCCGCACCTTCGGTATGGACTCGTGGTTCCCTTCGTTGAAGATCTACAACCGCAACGGTCAGCTGTACACATCGGTCGACGCGGAATTGATGCTTGCCTACAAAGAGAGCGCGGTCGGGCAGATCCTGCACGAGGGCATCAACGAGGCCGGTTCGACGGCGTCGTTCACCGCGGCGGGCACGTCGTACGCGACGCACGGCGAGCCGATGATCCCGCTGTACATCTTCTACTCGATGTTCGGCTTCCAGCGCACCGGTGACGGATTGTGGGCCGCCGCCGACCAATTGGCGCGCGGTTTCGTCCTCGGAGCTACCGCCGGGCGTACCACGCTGACCGGTGAGGGCCTGCAGCACAACGACGGCCACTCGTTGCTGCTCGCCTCCACCAATCCCGCTGTGGTGACCTACGATCCGGCCTTCGCCTTCGAGATCGCGCACATCGTGCGCGACGGTCTGCGCCGGATGTACGGCGGTGGCGCCACGCCGCCGCATCAGGCCGCGCTGCCGGGCACCGAGCCCATGGAGCGGCCGGACACCGACACCTTCGGCGGCGAGGACATCTTCTACTACATCACCCTCTACAACGAGCCGTACCAGCAGCCCGCCGAGCCGGAGAACCTGGACGTCGCCGGTCTGCTGAAGGGCATCTACCTGTACCGGCGCGGCGGCGAGGGCGACGTGCGCGCCCAGATCCTGGTCTCCGGGGTCACGGTGCCCGACGGTCTCCGGGCGCAGGCGCTGCTCGCCGAGGAGTGGGGTGTGCAGGCCGATGTCTGGTCGGTGACGTCGTGGGGCGAGCTGCGCAAGGAGGCGCTGGCCAAGGAGATCGCGGCGCTGCGCAAGCCTGGCGAGGATCCCGGCGTCCCGTACGTCACCGAGGCGTTGTCGCGGGTCGAGGGCCCGTACGTCGCCGCGACCGACTGGATGCGCGCGGTGCCCGATCAGGTGCGCAAGTGGGTGCCCGGCGATTTCACCACGCTCGGCACGGACGGTTTCGGCTTCTCCGACACCCGGCCCGCGGCGCGGCGCGTCTTCAACGTGGACGCGCAGTCGATCGCGGTCGCGGCGCTGGAAGGTCTGGCGCGGACGGGCAAGATCGACGAGTCGAAGGCGGTGGAAGCGGCCGCGAAGTACCGCATCGACGATGTGGACGCCGCGCCGAAGGCGGCGGTGAGTTCGGACGAAGATCTCGCATAGCGGAATATTGGATGGTGGAACGTAAACCGCCGCGGCCCCGTCGGATCACCGAAGGCTCCTCCGAGCACGAGGTGTATCTGCCGACCGGTGCGCTCTCCCCGAACCGGCAGAACCGCGATCCGCTCCCGGACACGCTGCTCAAACGGGTGAAGCAGTTCTCGGGTCGGCTCTCCACCGAGGCGGTGGGGTCGATGCAGGATCGCTTGCCGTTCTTCGCCGATCTGGACGCCGCGCAGCGCGCGGGCGTCCAGATGCTGGTGCAAACCGCGGTGGTGAACTTCCTGGAGTGGCTGCAGGATCCGGACAGCGACATCCGGTTCAGCCTGGACGCCTTCCAAGTCATTCCGCAGGATCTGGCGCGGCGGCTGACGCTGCGCCAGACCGTCGACATGGTCCGCGTGGCCATGGAGTTCTTCGAACAGTGGCTGCCCGCGCTCGCGCGCAACGACCGGCAGCTGGTGGCGCTCACCGAGGCGGTGCTGCGATACGGGCGCGAGCTCGGTTTCGCGGCCGCCTCGGTGTACGCCAGCGCCGCGGAATCGCGCGGCGCGTGGGACACCCGCCTCGAGGCGCTCGTGGTGGACGCGGTGGTGCGCGGTGACACCGGCCCGGACATGCTCTCCAGGGCGGCGACACTGAACTGGGACGCCACCGCGCCCGCCACCGTCCTCGTCGGCACGCCGCCGGGGGAGCAGGGCGTCTCGTCCGTCGGTTCGGTGCACGCCATCGCGGCCCGGCACGGGCGCGCGGCGCTCGCGGTCGTGCAGGGCACCCGGTTGGTCATGGTGGTGAGCGGACATCTCGGCGACGCCGGATACGTCTCGCCGTTCCTCGCCGACCTGCTCGCCGAGGTGTTCTCGGACGGTCCGGTGGTCATCGGGCCGACCACCCGAACCCTCGGTGCGGCGCACGCGAGCGCCGTGGAGGCGTTGGCGGGTATGGAGGCCGTGGTGGGCTGGCGCGGGGCGCCGCGGCCGGTGCACGCGGCGGAGCTGTTGCCCGAACGCGCTTTGTTGGGCGATCGAGGTGCGATCGACGCGCTGAACGAGTATCTTGTCCTCCCGTTGGCCGCCGCTGGATCGGCGCTCGCGGACACCCTCGATGCCTATCTGGATTGCGGGGGAGCCGTAGAGACGTGCGCCCGTCAGCTGTACGTCCATCCAAATACCGTTCGCTATCGACTCAAACGGATCGCCGAGATAACCGGCCGGGATCCGATGAATCCGCGGGACGCCTACGTACTCCGGATCGCAGCAACGGTTGGTCGTTTGACACGAACGCGTAACGAATCGTCGACTCCAAGCCCAGAGGTAACTCCGATCCCGATCGGTCACGAGGGCCTGTAACGCCGAAGGGGAGTCGGTCGATCGGGACGACCCACGTGGGATTTTGTGGGACCCCCACAAAACCCATCGGCAAGCTTCATTCGCGCCGACATCTCGTGCGGCCGGGCTCACAGTGTTTTCTTAGAGGCGTGATCGCGTTGTTCGCCCCTGGACAGGGGTCCCAGACACCCGGCATGCTCGCGCCTTGGCTCGACCTTCCCGGCGCGAATGATCGCCTCGCCATGTGGTCCAAGGCCGCCGGCCTCGACCTGGTCCGTCTCGGCACCACCGCGACGGCCGAGGAGATCGTCGACACCGCCGTGACTCAGCCGCTTGTCGTCGCCGCCGCGCTGCTGGCGTACGCCGAGATCGATCGAGATTCGCTTCCGGCCGCTACGATCGTCGCGGGACATTCGGTCGGCGAGTTCGCCGCCGCTGCCGTCGCCGGCGTGATCAGCTCCGACGAGGCGGTCACCCTGGCCGCCATCCGCGGTGCGGAGATGGCCAAGGCGTGCGCGCTGGAGCCGACCGGAATGTCCGCGGTACTCGGCGGCGACGAAGCCGCCGTCCTCGAACGACTCGCGGAACTGGACCTCGTTCCGGCCAACCGGAACGCGGTCGGCCAGATCGTGGCCGCGGGCAAGCTGGACGCCCTCGCGGAACTCGCCGCGAATCCGCCGGAAAAGGCGCGGGTTCGGGCGCTGTCCGTGGCGGGCGCCTTCCACACCGCGTTCATGGCTCCGGCCCAGGACGCGGTGGCGGAGGCCATCGCCAAGATCACGCCCAACGACCCGACCCGGGTGCTGCTGTCGAACTTCGACGGGCAGCCGGTCGCCTCGGGCAAGGACGCGATCGAAAAGCTCGCCGCACAGGTCACCCGACCCGTGCGCTGGGATCTGTGCACCGAGACCGTCCGACAGGCCGGCGTCTCGGCGGTGGCGGAGCTGCCACCGGCCGGAACACTGGTCGGCATCGCGAAACGAGAGCTGAAGGGCACGCCGAACCTGGCGCTGAAAACCCCCGAGGACCTCCCCGCGTTGGCCGAACTGTCGACCTCCGGCTAGCTTTCCTGCGCGACCGCGCATCGAAAAAATGCGAGGTCGTGACCGAACCGACGGTAACCCCCGGCGGCCTCGGCCCGAAAAACACAGAAGAAGCCCTACAAAGTAACAAGAAGGGAGCCACCAAGTGGCCGCTCTGACCCAGGAACAAATCGTCGAGGAACTCGGCAAGATCATCGAAGAGGTCACGGGCATCGAGCCCTCCGAGGTGACGATCGAGAAGTCCTTCGTCGATGACCTGGACATCGACTCGCTGTCCATGGTCGAAATCGCTGTGCAGACCGAGGACAAGTACGGTGTGAAGATCCCGGACGAGGATCTGGCCAGCTTGAAGACGGTCGGCGACGCTGTCGCCTACATCCAGAAGCTCGAGGCCGAGAACGCTGACGCGGCCGCGGAGCTCAAGGCCAAGTTCGACGCCGAGTAGGGCCGAAAAGTGACCACTCCTTCCACCTTGAACGGGAATTTCCCCAACGTCGTCGTAACGAGCCTGGCGGCGACCACGTCGATCGCGGGCGACGTCGATGCGACGTGGAAGGGACTCCTCAACGGCGAGAGCGGCATCGACGTTCTCGAGGATTCCTTCGTCGAGGAATACGACCTGCCGGTCCGCATCGGCGGCCACCTGAAGGTCAACCCAGACACCCTGCTGAGCAGGGTCGAGATCCGTCGCATGGCCTATGTCGAGCGACTCGCGACCGTCCTCGGACGCGAGGTGTGGAAGAACGCCGGCAGCCCGGAGGTCGACCCCGACCGTCTGGGTGTGGCGATCGGCACCGGTCTCGGCGGCGGCGACGCGCTGATCGACTCGGTCGACAAGCTGAAGAACGGCGGCTACCGCAAGATCTCGCCGCTCGCTGTTCAGATGGTCATGCCGAACGGTCCGTCGGCCTGTGTCGGACTCGAGCTGAAGGCCCGGGCAGGAGTGGTCACTCCGGTCTCGGCGTGCTCGTCCGGATCGGAAGCCATCGCCAACGCGTGGCGGATGATCGTGATGGGTGACGCCGACATGGTCGTCACCGGCGGCGTCGAGGGCTTCATCGACTCGGTGCCGATCGCGGCGTTCTCCATGATGCGGGCGATGAGCACGCGCAACGACGACCCCAAGGGTGCGTCGCGTCCGTTCGACAAGGACCGCGACGGCTTCGTCTTCGGCGAGGCCGGTGCGCTGATGACCATCGAGACCGAGGAGCACGCCAAGGCGCGCGGTGCCACCATCCACGCCCGTCTGCTCGGCGCAGGCATCACTTCGGACGGCTTCCACCTGGTCGCCCCGGATCCCGAAGGCACCGGCGCCGCCCGCGCGATGACCCGCGCGATGCAGACCGCGGGCCTGTCCAAGCAGGACATCACGCACATCAACGCGCATGCCACCGCGACGCCGATCGGCGACACCGCGGAGGCGAACGCGATCCACAAGGCCGTCGGCAACCACCCCTCGGTGTACGCGCCCAAGTCGGCGCTCGGCCACTCGATCGGCGCCGTCGGCGCGCTCGAGTCCGTGCTGACCGTGCTCAGCATCCGGGACGGCATCGTCCCGCCGACGCTGAATCTCGAGAACCAGGACCCGGAGATCGACCTCGACGTGGTGAAGGGCGAAGCCCGCCGCCAGGAGATCGAGTACGCGATCAACAACTCCTTCGGTTTCGGTGGGCACAATGTCGCGCTCGCCTTCGGTCGCGCATAGCCGCACGACTGACTGCAACAACGATCCCCGGTGGGGTCGGGCAACAGAACTGGCCCGACCCCACCGGTGGTTCGACATACGCAGCCGCTGTTGCGGCACTCTCTTGATTGAGGAGAAAACGCGATGACAATCGTGGCTCCCGCGTTTCAACCAGAAACTGCGACCGATCCGCGTGACCCGCTGGGCCGGCTCCAGCGTTTCTTCGATCCCGGCACGGTTCTCCCGCTACACCCGCGCGACAAGTCCGGCGTCCTCGCCGCGATCGGCGAGGTGGACGGCGTACGCACCGTGGCCTACTGCTCCGACGCGACCGTCATGGGTGGCGCGATGGGCGTCGAGGGCTGCAAGCACATCGTCGACGCGATCGACACCGCCATCGAGTCCGGCGTTCCCGTCGTAGGCCTCTGGCACTCCGGTGGCGCCCGGCTCGCCGAGGGCGTCGAGGCACTGCACGCGGTCGGCCTGGTCTTCGAGGCCATGGTTCGCGCGTCCGGTCTCGTTCCGCAGATTTCCGTGGTGCTCGGCTTCGCCGCCGGTGGCGCCGCCTACGGTCCCGCCCTCACCGACATCGTGATCATGGCCCCCGAGGGCCGGGTCTTCGTCACCGGCCCCGACGTGGTGCGCAGCGTGACCGGCGAGCAGGTCGACATGGCGACCCTCGGCGGTCCGGAGACGCACGGCAAGAAGTCCGGCGTGTGCCACATCGTCGCCGACGACGAGGCCGACGCGATGCACCGCGCCCGTCGCCTGGTGTCGATGTTCGCCGAGCAGGGCGAGTTCGACCTGAACGCCGCCGCGCACGGCGACATCGACCTGAAGGCGATGCTGCCGGAGTCGGCCAAGCGCGCCTACGACGTCAAGCCGCTCGTGCACGAGCTGCTCGACAACGTCGACGGCGAGTCCACGTTCGAGGAACTGCAGGCCGGATACGCCCGCAGCATGGTCGTCGGCCTCGGCCGTCTCGGCGGCCGCACCGTCGGCGTGCTCGCCAACAACCCGCTGCGCCTGGGCGGCTGCCTGAACTCCGAGAGCGCCGAGAAGGCGGCTCGGTTCGTGCGGCTGTGCGACGCGTTCGGCATTCCGCTGATCGTGGTCACCGACGTGCCCGGCTACCTGCCCGGTGTCGGCCAGGAGTGGGAGGGCGTGGTGCGCCGCGGCGCGAAGCTGCTGCACGCCTTCGCCGAGGCCCGCGTCCCGCGCGTCACCCTGGTGACCCGCAAGATCTACGGCGGCGCCTACATCGCCATGAACGCCCGCTCGCTGGGCGCGACCGCGGTGTACGCGTGGCCGGGGTCCGAGGTCGCCGTCATGGGCGCCAAGGCCGCGGTCGGCATCCTGCACAAGAAGGCACTGGCCGCCGCTCCCGAGGAGGAGCGCGAGGCGCTGCACGAGCGGCTCACCGCCGAGCACGAGAAGATCGCGGGCGGCGTCGAGCGCGCCATCGCGATCGGGGTGGTGGACGAGGTCATCGACCCGGCCAAGACCCGCAGTGTCATCGCCGCCGCGCTGGCCGCCGCGCCCGCGCGCAAGAGTCACCACAAGAACATCCCGCTGTGATGTGAGGACTCCGCTTGGGCCCCGGGAAACCTCCCGGGGCCCAAGCTTTTTCGCTCGAAGGAGGCCGTCGTGCCGGAATGCTACGAGGTCGGCAAGGTGCACAGCTGCGAGTTCTGCGGCACCGAGGAACAGACGATCGGTTCCCGCGCCGCCCTCGCGGACGCGCAGTCGCTGGCCGAACAGGACGCGCATCGGCCGCTGGAGTGGCATCGCGTGCTGGAGACGGAGCCGTGGCCGTTGCGTGCCGATCCCGAGGACGGGCACTTCGAGTACGTCATTCACCGGCGCGCGGACGCCTGAACCCGCATTCGCTGCGGCCATGCGCGGTCCGACGACGGACTGCGTCCGACAGCGCCTATCAGTGGGGCTGAGTAGCATCGAGGGGTGCGTTACGAGGATCTTGCCGACGAGCCGTGTTCGATCACGCGGCCGCTGGTGGTTCTCGGTGACCGGTGGACGCTGGTCATCCTCAAATACGCGTTCTCCGGGATTCGCCGGTTCAACGCCTTCCAGAGCGCGCTCGGCATTTCCCGCAGCAGGTTGCAGGATCGGCTGGACCGGCTGATCGAGCACGGCATTCTGGTGAAGCGACCGGCAGCGGTCGGCGCGCACGAGGAGTATCGGCTCACCCAGAAGGGTCACGACATCTACCCGATCCTGATGGCGATCCGGGATTGGGGCGACACGTACATGGCGCCGGACGGCCCGCCGGTGCACTACCGGCACGGTAACTGCACCGGTGAGGCCCATGTGCGGCTCGAATGCGACGTCTGCGGAAGCGAAATCACCGCCCGCGACGTCAGCCCCGAGCCGGGGCCGGGGCTGACCGGGGAGGATCGCCGGGTCGGTTGACCCGCTCTCGCCGGAAGCGGTGGTTCGATCAGTCGGTGAACCAGGTCGCGACCTGATCGGTTTCCTCGCGGCGGGTGCGGAAGCCGTTCACGGGGTGGTCGCTGTCGGGATAGCCGAACGAGATGGCGGCTACTATTCTCCGGCTCTCGGAGAGCTCGAAATACTCACGGAGAAAAGGGGAGTACGACGCGAGCGCCGCCTGTGGTGCGGCGCCGAGGCCGAGGCTCTGGGCCGCGAGCAGGAAAGTGCCGATATAGAGGCCGCAGTCGACGGCGCCGTAGACGCCGAGATCGGCCTCGGTGCTGATGATCGCGACATGCGGGGCGTCGAAGAGTTCGAAGTTCCGCATCGCCTGTCGCATCGTGCCCGCTTGATCGCCCTTGACGATTCCGACGCTCTCGTACAGTTGCAGGCCGCATTCGCGCCGACGGTCGCGGTAGACGCCGGTGTAATGCGCGGGGAACGCGAAATCCGGTGCGGGTGCTGAACTTTGGACGTGTTCCAGCAGTTCTTTGCGGAACCGGTCGGTGGCGGCGCCTTCGGTGACCGCGACCTGCCACGGTTGGGTGTTGCACCAGGATGGGGTGCGCTGGGCCGCCCGCAGCAGGGCCTCGATCGTCGGGCGCGGTACTCGGTCGGGGCGGAACTGTCGGCAGGTCCATCGCTCGTCGAGGATTCGGGTCAAGGTCGCGAACGCGTCGGTGGGCGCAGTGGTCGGGCTCATGAACCCGCCTCCTTCGATTGGTTCTATTTCGAGACTGAATGCTAGCCGGTATGGTCTCATTTCGGAACTGCCCCGGTTCTGGGCATCAGCACTCCCGCGGCCCTTCCACGAGGCACAATCCCACCCATGGGTTCGCACACCCGCGCCGCGCGGGAGCGCAAACGGCATGGGCGGCACTACACCCCGCCCATGCTGGCGCGTTTCCTCGCTCGGCGGCTGCTCGCACATATGCCGCGTCCCAGCCTCGATAGCGAACTACGTGTCCTGGATCCGGCGTGTGGTGACGGGGAGCTCCTGCTCGCCTTGCATCGGGAAGCCGCGGCCTGCCTGCCCGGCGTCCGGCTCCGGCTCACCGGCTACGACCTGGACGAAGCCGGACTCGCCGTGGCGCGGACTCGGGCGATGGTGGAGGGCGTCCGGGTCGACTGGCGTGCGGGCGACTTCCTCTCCGACGCCGGGGACCTGGACGACGGCTCGTTCGACGCGATCATCACCAACCCGCCCTACGTGCGCACCCAGCAGCTCGGCGGCGCCACCGCTCAGTTGCTGAGCAGGCAGTACGGGCTGCGCGGTCGCATCGACCTCACCCACCCTTTCGTCGCCGTCGCGTCACGGCTGCTCACCCCGGGTGGCGCGTTGGGACTGTTGTGCGCCAACCGTTTTCTGACGACGAAGGCGGGCGCCAACATTCGCGCCATCCTGCTCGGCGAACTGTCCCCGGTCGAGCTCTACGACCTCGGGGACACCAAGCTTTTCGCGGCCGCCGTGCTGCCCGCCGTCACCATCGCCACCCGTGGGCGTAGCGGCGCGGTGTGTCGTCACGTCTCGGCCTACGAGGTGCCGTTCGATGAACTGCTCTGCCACACAGATCTTTTCGAAGCGCTGATCGCGGAGTCCGGCTCCCTGGTCCGGCACAACGGGCGGACCTTCGCGGTAGAGGTCGGCACCCTGGCGACGGGCGCGTCGGCAGGCGTCGCCGCACACGGCCGAAGCGGGAACACACAGACCGCGTGGCGGATGTCGCTGCCGAGCGTGGACTCCTGGCTCGCCCGCGTCGGCGCGGGCACCTGGCGGAGCTTCGGTGAGGTGGCCCGCATCCGGGTCGGCATCAAGACGACCGCGGACCGGGTGTTCATCTCCGATCGCTGGGCCAAGGTACGCCCGCGGCCGGAGGACGAGTTGCTCTTGGAGCTGATCACCCACCACGATCTGGCGCCGTGGCGGATCGAGCGGGCCGCCGACACCCGCGTGCTCTATCCCTACGACACCGCCGCCCCGCGTCGCGTCCCGGTGGACCTGCGCGAATTCCCTGGTGCGGCAGCGTATCTGCGGAGTCACGAGCCGACACTGGCCGCGCGCAAATACCTCACCGAGAGCGGCCGGGAGTGGTTCGAGATCTGGGTGCCGCAGCGGCCCAACCTGTGGCGGGTGCCGAAACTGGTGTTCCCCGATATCAGCGAACGGCCGCGTTTCGCGCTGGACCGGTCCGGGGCGGTGGTGAACGGTGACTGCTACTGGATCTCGCTCGAGGATCTCGGCGCCGCCGAGCGGGCCGAGCGGCTGGCGTATCTCCTGATGGGCGTGGCGAATTCGGCGCTCGGTCTGCGCTACTACGACGCCGTGTGCGGTAACCGCCTGTACTCGGGCAGGCGGCGGTGGATCACGCAGTACGTGTCCCGGCTGCCGCTGCCCGATCCGGATCTGGCGGCGTCCCGGGAGATCGCGGCGCTGGTCGCCGAGCTCGTCGACGGTGACCGCGCACCCGACGACGCCGCGCGACACCGGCTCGACGAACTGGTGAACGCGGCGTTCGGGTTGGACTCAGGCGGACGCGCGGACGCCGACCATCGGCAGCAGGGTGCGCCGGGCGAACGCGCGACCGGCCTCCGCGTCGCCGAGCGGGATGAGGCCGTCGGGGGTGAGCGCCAGCGAGAGCGCCAGTCGGGCCATGATCTCGGCGACCAGGTCGGCGTCGAAGTCGGCGTCCCCGGCGCGTAGTTCACGCAGCTTCTCCGCCAGGTAGCCGCGACCGACGGCCAGGATCGGGCCGCCCTCGGTGGTGAGTCGCGGCAGGATCAGGTCCGGTTCGGTGCGCAGTAGCCTGCGCAGCAGTTCGTTGCCCGCGATCGCCGTGATGAACGCGACGAAGATCTCCACCAGCTGGTTCTCGGTGCCCTCGACGGTGCGTACCCGCTTGTCGATCTCGGCGACGAAACGCTGCGCCTCCCGCACGCTCACTGCTTCGACCAGGTCGTTCTTCGATTCGTACCGCCGGTAGAGTGTCGCCGGGCTGATGCCCGCCCGGCGCGCGATCTCGCCCATGCTGGTGCGCTTGATCCCGAAGTCCAGGAACGCCGAGAGAGCGCTCTCCAGAAGTTTCTCGCCGTCGCTGACGGGCTTGTCGAGGATGCGCTGGAGCATGGACGGAACGGTGGGCATCGATTCTCCAGTCGTTCGCGCGGAAACCGGTGCGCTACGGCGCCGCGACGGTGCGGGTGATGGACGTTCATTATTTCACCAGCGCGCGAAGCGGGGGTTGGAGATGGTCTCGGCCTACCGGTCGATCTGGTCACCCGGTACGCCGGGTCCTGTCACGAACGCGTGCTCGACTTGGCCTTGCGTCGAAACCGCGAGCTCACTGCCGGGGCAGATCCAAATCCGCCATTTCCTTCTCGATCGCGTTCGCGGCGAAATCCACTCCGCGGGAACGCAATTCGTGGACGCGGCGATGAAGCGCCTCGATCCCGCCCGGCTGCGCCGCGATGTCGGCCACGCTGATCCGCCCCTTCGGCCGGTGCATACTCGAGTCCCGGTACGACACCGTGATACCTCCTGCCTGTCACGCATCACGCTCGCCGTGCCGACGGTCTCGTCGAGCCGCCGGACGCCGAGCATGCAGGCAAAATGTTATCAGCCGTTATTGCTGGACACTTGAACAGTGTGCGATGTATCACAGCACTTTCGCGCTGCGGTGATTGGCCATGTTGTGTAGATAGACCGCACCGTTGAGCCGGATTCCGTCCTGCTCCGCCTCGCTCAACTCGCGGCGCACCTTGCCGGGCACACCGGCCACGAGCGAGCCGGGCGGGATCTGCGCGCCCTCGGGAATCAGCGCGTTGGCGGCGATCAGGCTGCCCGCGCCGATCACCGCGCCGTTCAGCACCGTGGCGCCCATGCCGACGAGCACGTCGTCGCCGACGGTGCATCCGTGCAGAATCGCGTTGTGTCCCACCGACACTCCGCTGCCGACGGTCAGCGGGAATCCGGGGTCGGCGTGCAGCACACAGCCGTCCTGGATGTTGGTGCGCGCACCGACGGTGATCTGTTCCAGGTCGCCGCGCAGCACCGCGCTGTACCACACGCTCACCTCGGCGCCGAGCCGCACGCGCCCGATCACCGTGGCGTTGGGGGCGAGCCAGGCGCTCTCATCGATCTCCGGCGCGAAACCGCCGACCTCAATCCTCATGCTGGCAACGTAGCCGCGCGGCGCCCGCCGTCGCGCACGGGGGCGTCGGCCGCGGCGCGGAAGAGGGCGCGGTGCGCGGCGGGACTGGTGCCGAGCAGGCGGCGGAAATGGTGGCGCAGGCTCACCGCCGTCCCGAAGCCGGTCTCGGCGGCGATGCGGTCCACGGTGTCGTCGGTGGATTCGAGGAGCAGCCGGGCGCGGTCGGCGCGCTGGTGCAGCAACCACTGCTGCGGACTGCTTCCGGTCCGTTCGCGGAAGCGCCGGGTGAAAGTCCGCCGCGCCATCACCGCGACCGCGGCCCACGCGTCCAGATCGATCGGGTCGCCGAGATGTGTTCGCGCCCAGACCATGGCGCGCTCGATGGGGTCGTTCTCGGCTTGGTCGGGCACGGCCACCGGGATGTACTGCGCTTGCGATCCGCTGCGGTGCGGCGCGGTGACCAGCGCCCTGGCCAGCTCGGTGGCGGCGCGGCTGCCGTGATCCTCCCGGACCAGGTGCAGGCAGCAGTCCAATGCCGCGGCGACGCCCGCGGAGGTGATGACATCGCCCAGATCGGACCACAGCGTGTCGGCGCGTACCCGCACCGCCGGATAGGCGCGTGCCAGGTCGGCGGCCGTCGCCCAGTGCGTGGTGATCTCCCGGCCGTCGACGAGACCGCTCGCGGCGATCGCCCAGGCGCCGAGGCACAGGCCGACGATGCGTGCGCCGCGCGCGTGCGCCTCCTGTAGCGCGTCCCGCAGTTCGTCGGAGATTCCCGCGCCGCGCGTCCAACTGGGCACGACGACGGTGTCGGCGCGCTCGAAGGCGGCGAGGTCGTCGGCTACGTGGATGTCGAAACCGCCTGGGGTGCACAGGATTCCAGGCTGTTCGGCGCAGACCCGCACCGTGTACGGCGCCCGTCCGTCCGTGCCGACCCGGCCGAAGACCAGTCCGGGTACGGAGAGGTGGAACGGGCTGATCCCGTCGTAAGCGAGCACGGTCACCGAATGCATGGCCCGATATTAGCGATACGCGGCTCACGGGCCACTATCCGCGTGATCGCGCGGCGGCGACGATCGACGTCATGACCGAAACGATCGAACGCACCGCCCTGGAAGTCCTGCACATCGGCGGGCCCACCGTCCGCTTCCGCTACGGCGGCAGCACCTGGCTGACCGACCCCACTTTCGACGAACCCGGCGACTATCCGGGCCCGATCACCCTGCACAAGCTGACCGGCCCCGCCGTGCCGGTCGAGGAGATCGGCGCGGTCGACGTGGTGCTGTTGTCGCACGATCAGCACGCCGACAACTTGGACACCAAGGGCCGCGCACTGCTCGCCACCGTCGACACGGTGTTCTCGACGACCGAGGCCGCCGAGCGGTTGAGCGGCGTTCGGGGACTGTCCGCATGGGAGCGCGCCCGGGTCGGCGCGGTCACCGTCACCGCGGTGCCCGCGCTGCACGGGCCGGAGGGGTGCGAGCCGTTCAGCGGAACGGTCACGGGGTTTGTCCTGGAGGCCGCGGGGGAGCCAACGGTCTACGTGTCCGGTGACAACGCCTCGGTGGAGCTGGTCCGTGAGATCGCCGAGCGGTTCGAGCGGATCGACATCGCGTTGCTCAACGTCGGGGCCGGGAACGTGGGACGGTTCGGGGACGTCGACGTGACGTTGAACGCCAGAACCGCGGTGCGGGTCGCCGAGTCGCTCGGAGCGGCGATCATCGTGCCGGTGCACGCGGAAGGGTGGGCGCACTTCACCGAGACGCTGGATCACCTGGTTCGCGTTTTCGACTACGCGGGGCTCGGCGATCGGCTGCGTATCCCACCGGTGGGTGAGGTCGTCGCCGTCTGAAGTTCGGCCGAGGTGTGCGCGCCGTCGTGGCGAACCGTCGGCGGGTGGTCCACGATGGCGATATGAGGATCGGAGTGCCACGGGAGGTCAAAGAGCAGGAGTTCCGGGTCGCGCTGACCCCCGCGGGCGCCGGGGAGCTGGTTCGGCAGGGGCACCAGGTGCTGGTCGAATCGGGTGCGGGCGTCGGGTCGGGATTCGCTGATCGGCACTATGCCGACGCGGGAGTCACCCTGGTGGACGGCCCCGACGCGGTGTGGGCGGACGCCGAACTGGTGCTGAAGGTGAAAGAGCCGATCGCTCAGGAGTATCCGCGGATGCGCCGCGACCAAGTGCTGTTCACCTACCTGCATCTGGCCGCCTCGCGGGACTGCACCGAGGCCATCCTGCGCTCCGGCATCACCGCCCTCGCCTACGAGACGGTGCGCGCCGCCGACGGTTCGTTGCCGTTGCTCGCGCCGATGAGCGAGGTCGCGGGCAGGTTGGGTCCGCAGGTCGGCGCGTATCACCTGATGGCGCCGCTCGGCGGGTCCGGCGTGCTGCTCGGCGGAGTGCCCGGCGTGCGGCCCGCCGATGTGGTCGTGCTCGGCGGCGGCGTGGCGGGGACCAATGCCGCGACCATGGCCGCGGGGATGGGCGCGCGGGTCAGCGTGCTCGACACCAACCTGGTGAAGCTGCGCGAAATCGACGCGCGGTTCCAGGGGCGGATCACCACGGTGGCGTCGAATGCCGCCGAGGTCGAGCGCGCGGTGCTCGGCGCCGATCTGGTCATCGGGTCGGTGCTCGTGCCGGGTGCGCGGGCACCGAAGCTGGTCAGCGAGGAGATGGTGGCGGCGATGCGGCCCGGGTCGGTGCTGGTCGACATCGCCATCGACCAGGGCGGCTGTTTCGCGGGTTCGCGGCCGACCACGCACGCGGATCCGACTTTCCGCGTCGCGGACGCGCTGTACTACTGCGTCGCGAACATGCCGGGCGCGGTTCCGCATACCGCCACCGTCGCCCTGACCAACGCCACCCTCCCGTACGTGCGCGCCATCGCGGACCAGGGGTGGCGCGACGCGTGCACCACCCACCCGGACCTCGCCCACGGTCTCGCCGCCGACGCAGGACGCCTGCTTTCCGCCGAAGTCGCGGCGGCTCACGGCTATCCCGTCACGGAGACGGTCGGCCTCGCCGGTTGACCCCGCGCCCGCACAGGTGCGGCGTGGGGGAGCCGCTACGCCTGGTCCGGGCCGAGGAACCAATCGGGGGTCTCGGTTTCCGGGAGTTCGCGCAGTTTGTCCGGGTTGCGGACGATGTGCAGCGCGACGATGCGGCCGTCGTCGACGGTGAAGGAGAAGACGCCGGTATGGGCGCCGTCGAAGACGACGAGACCGGGCTGGCCGTTGACCAGCACCGAGCGGCCCCACGCGCCGCGCGCGGACGGCGCGTTGTACCAACCGAGCAGCAGCTTCGCCACCAGCTCGGCGCCCTGCACACCCTTGCGGATGGCGGGCACCTTGCCGCCGCCGTCGGCGGTCAGGCTGACGTTGGCGTCCAGCACGCCGAGCAGGGCGCCGAGATCCCCGGACCGCCACGCCACCGCGAACGCCGAGACCACTTTCTCCTGCTCGTCGGGCGAGGCGGGGAAGCGAGGCGTGCCGTCCTCGACACGTTTGCGGGCGCGCGAGGCGAGCTGGCGGACCGCGGCCGGGGTGCGCCCCACCACCTCGGCGACCTCCGGACCACTCATACCGAACACGTCTTGCAGCACGAACGCGGTGCGCTCGGCGGGGGAGAGGGATTCCAGCACGACGAGCAGCGCGGTGGTGACCCGCTCGTCCTGGGTGATCCGATCGGCCGGATCTTCCACGGTGGTGACCTCCGGCTCGGGCAGCCAGTCGCCGACGTACTGTTCGCGGCGGGCGCGGGCCGAGCCGAGCTGGTCGAGCGCCAACCGGCCCGTCACGGTGGTCAGCCAGGCGCGCAAGTTGTCGATCTCGGCCGCGGCGCCCGCCTCGTGCTGGCGTTGCAACCGCAGCCAGGCCTCCTGCACCACGTCGTCCGCGTCGGCGAGGCTGCCCAGCGTGCTGTAGGCGAGCCTGCGCAGATACGGCCGATGCTCCTCGAAGCGGCGCGCCAGCTCGGCGGTGTCGAGGGGCTCGGGCTTCTCGGATGTCACTGCAACCACCGTTCGGTCGGGCGGCCCCGTAGCGGGGTCGTAGCGGGCGTCGTCGATATGACGAGGCAGGACCACAGAGTGTGACATCCCGGCGGGCCCCGCGGTCGCGCCCGCTACTCTCGCCAGGTGCACACGGGGATCTCGGCCGGTAGCGGTCTGCTGCTCGGCTTCGCGCTGGATCGCGCGTTCGGCGACCCGCGCCGGTGGCATCCGGTAGCCGGATTCGGTGCGGCGGCAAGCGCGCTCGAATCACTGACCTACGCCGATCGACGGGTGGCGGGTGCGATGCACGAGGCGGTCGCGGTCGGTGCCGTGATCGGTCTCGGGCTCGCGGCGCGGCGGGGCGGCATCGTCACCACCGCGCTCGCCACCTGGACCGTGCTCGGCGGACGCAGCCTGGCGGCCGCCGGTCGCGCCATGGCCGATCACCTGGAGTCGGGCGATCTGGCCGCGGCCCGCGCGCTGCTGCCCTCGCTGTGCGGGCGCGACCCGTCGGTGCTCGACGCTGACGGATTGGCCCGCGCCGCACTGGAATCCATCGCCGAGAACACCTCCGACGCCACCGTCGCGCCGTTGTTCTGGGGTGCGGTGGCGGGCGTGCCCGGTCTGCTCGGTTATCGGGCGATCAACACCCTCGACGCGATGGTCGGCTACCGCAACGACCGCTACCACCGCTTCGGCTGGGCGGCCGCCCGGCTCGACGACGTCGCGAATCTCGCGCCCGCACGCGTGACCGGACTGCTGACCGCGGGGCTCGCGCCGCTGGTCGGTGGACGTCCCGGCGCGGTGCTGCGCGCTTGGCGGCGCGACGCGGCACGACATCCCAGCCCGAACGCGGGCGTCGTCGAGGCCGCGATGGCGGGTGCGCTGGGTGTTCGGCTCGGCGGTCGCACGCAATACCGGTACGGGACGGAACTGCGGCCCACGCTCGGCGACGGGCCCGCGCCGGCGGTTCCGGATCTGCGGCGGGCGGTGCGGATGTCTGAGGCCGTTCAGGTGGGAGCGGTGGTTCTGGCCGCGGGCGCGGCGTCGGTACTGCCCACGCTGCGGCGACGGCTGTCAGGCTCGCGCTGACTCGCGGTTGTCGCCCGCGCGCGATTCCGTCGGCCGTCCGCGGTTCTCACGCGGCCGAGGAGTCGATTCGCCCGGCTGCCAAGGCTTCTCGAAGGCGAAAAGTTCGTCCGTCATCCGCTGGCTACGGCGAGCACAGCGCCGAAAATCACTTGCCCGCGCCCCGAGGTCCGCTCCTAAGATCGGCCGCGTGACCGACACCAGCGCCGCCGACTTGGTCGAGCAGAACAAACGACACTGGGACGAGCGCGTTCCGATCAACGCCGCGAGTTCGTTCTACGACCTCGATGGGTTTCGCGCGGGAGACGAGGACTTCGATCCGTTCCAGCTGGACGAAGTCGGTGATGTCGACGGCCTCGATCTCGTTCACCTGCAATGCCATATCGGTCTGGACAGCCTGTCCTGGGCGCGGCGTGGTGCGCGGGTCAGCGGTCTGGACTTCTCCGCACCGGCGATCCGCAAGGCAGCCGAGCTCGCCGACGAGATCGGACTCGGCGACCGCGCCAGATTCGTCTCGGCCGATGTGTACGACGCCGTCGACGCGCTGGGCGCCGCCGCGTTCGACCTCGTCTACACCGGCATGGGCGCGCTGATGTGGCTGTCCGATATCCAGCGCTGGGCGCGCACCGTCGCCGGTCTGTTGCGTCCGGGCGGACGGCTCTACCTGGTCGAAATGCACCCGGTGTCCGACGTCCTCGACGACGCCAGCGGCACCGCCGTCACGGGCGACTACTTCGCGCGCGATGCCCGCACATACGAATTGCGCGGCTCCTACGCCGATTGGGACGCGCAGACCACGCACAACACCGTCACCGAGTGGCACCACACGCTCGGTGATGTCGTCAGCGCCGTCGCGGGCGCCGGGTTGCGCATCGAGTTCGTGCACGAGCACGACGTGATCCCGTTCCGGCGCTACGGCACGCTCGTCGCCGACGGGACGCGGTTCCGCTATCCCGATCCATCCCGGCGCTTGCCGTTGCTGTATTCGTTGGCCGCGACCGCCGTGTGACAACGCCCGGCCGGAGCGAAGGCCGAGGGACGCCTGACGGGCGAGAGTTCGAATACGCCGTCGCACCACCGCGTGCACCACGGTTCCAACGATGCCTACCTCGACAAGAACTACGGCGGCATCCTCATCATCTGGGACCGGCTGTTCGGCACCTTCCAGCCCGAAGTGGAGCGGGTGCGCTACGGGCTGACCAAGAACATCGAGACGTTCAACCCTGTTCGCGTCGCCACGCACGAATTCGCCGCGATATGGCGGGATGTGCGGGGTGCGCGAAGCTGGCGGGCTCGGGCGGGGCATGTGTTCCGCGGGCCGGGTTGGGCGCCCGCCGAGTGAGGCGTTCCGGTCATCGATTGCACGTGACGCCCGCGATGGTCCGGTAGGCGAGCGGGCAGGAGCGTTGCTTCCCTGCCCGTGCGCGGTTCACGGCCGGGCGGTCGGCGGGCGCGGTGTCCGCGGATCGCGTTCGCAGGCCGACCTCAGGAGCGGTTGCGTCCGTATCGGTCGGCGAGTTTGGCCTCGGTCGTCGGCCGCGCGGGCGGTTCGGGCGCGGTGGGTTCGGTCGGCGTGGGTTCCGTCGGCGTCGGCTGGGCGGCCGCGGCCTTCTCCCTGCGGCGTTCGCGAATTTCCGCGTAGACGAAGTAGCCGAGGCCCAGCGGCGCCATGATCCCGAAGGCCAGCCACTGCAACCCGTAGGAGAGGTACGGGCCCGCGTCGAGCTGGGGGAGCGGGGTCGGGGTGAACGCGCCCGGCTGGTTCTCCGTGAGCTGGAGGTACCCACCGCGCTCGCCCGCGGGGATCGGGGTGAGCGGCTGACCGAGCACCTCGGATCCCTGCGTGGTGTCGATCGAATACACCTGGCGGTAGCCGTCCTGGGTGAGCGGCGTCCGGTCCGCGCTCACGCCCTCCGACATGCGGACCCGGCCCTCGAGGCGCTGCGGCCCCGCGGGCGGTTCGGGGATCTGCGGCGGCCGCGAGGTTCCGTCCACACCGGCGACCAGACCGCGGTCGACGAGCAGCGTGCGCCCGTCGTTCAAGCGGAACGCCGCGAGCACCGCGTAGCCGGGCGCGCCGTCCAGGTGACGCAGGCGCACCAACACCGTCGAATCGGGCAGGTAACTGCCGGTGGCCGTGACGCGCCGCCATTCGGTGTGCTCCGCGCCGGGGGTGTCGAGCACCGTGGTCACGTCGACCGGGTCGGCGCGCACCGAGTCGGCGATCAATTGATTGCGGTGCTCGGTGGCGGTGTTCTTGCCGAGCTGCCACGGCGCGAGCACGGTGAAGCACAGGTAGGCGAAGGCCGCCACCAGCGCGGCGAGGATCAGCCAGCTGGGGCGCAACAAGAACGCCAGGCGGCGCATCACGGCCGCCCGTCCGCGACGGGGACGCGGTCCAGCGCCGCGCGCACCCAGTCCAGCAGGCCGGGGATCGCGGCCTCGATCTGCGCGCGGACGAGTTCGAAGTCGGCGGCGGTGCCGTAGTACGGGTCCGGCACGTCGGGGCCGTCGGCTTCGGGATCGAAACTGCGCAGCAGCTTGCGGCGGTCGGACGGGACGCCCAGCCGGGCCAGTGCCCGCTCGTGCCCCGTGTCCAGGGCGATTAGCAGGTCGGCCGCGCGGTGATCCGCGCCGACGACGGCGGCAACGTGGCCGGTCGGATAGCCGTATTTCAGCAGTGTCTCGGTGGTGCGCGGGTCGGCGTCGTCGCCGACGTGCCAGGAGCCGGTGCCCGCGCTGCTCACCCGCACCCGGTCGGCCAAGCCGGCGCGGCGCAAGTGGTGCGCGAACATCTTCTCCGCCATCGGCGATCGGCAGATATTGCCGGTACAGACGAACGAGACGTGCAGGTCACCCACGACAGCCATTCTGGCCGGTCACCTCGTTCGCCCGCCACGTAGGGTGTGATCCCGTGCCCTCCGACACAGTCGACACCGCGCTGCTTCGCCACCACGGCGACGTCGACGCGCGCCCGGGCATGCTCGATTTCGCGGTCAATGTGCAGGGCAGCGAGCCGCCGTCGTGGTTGCGCGAACGCCTCGCCGTCCGCCTGACCGACCTCGCCCGCTACCCGAGCGCCGCCGACGACCTGGCCGCCCGCACCGCCGTCGCCGCCCGGCACGGCCGCCACCCGGACGAGGTGCTGCTGCTCGCGGGCGCGGCCGAAGGTTTCGCGCTCCTGCCGAAACTCGCTCCTCGCCTCGCGGCGGTGGTGCACCCGTCGTTCACCGAACCGGAACTCGCGCTGCGCCAGGCCGACGTTCCCGTCGCGCGGGTGCTGCTCGAACCGCCCTACACCCTCGACCCGCTCGCGGTGCCCGACGAGGCCGATCTCGTCGTCCTCGGCAATCCGACCAACCCGACCTCGGTCCTGCACCCGGCCGAAGCCCTCCGTGCCCTGCGCCGACCCGGCCGTCTCGTCGTCGTCGACGAGGCCTTCGCCGACGCCGTGCCAGGCGAACCGGCATCTCTCGCGACCACCGCGACCCCCGACATCCTCGTCCTGCGCAGCCTCACCAAGACGTGGGCGCTCGCGGGTCTCCGCTGCGGCTATTTCCTCGGCGCCCCCGACCTGCTCGCCCGTCTCGACCACGGCCGCCCGCACTGGCCCCTCGGCACCCTCCAGCTCGAGGCGATCGTCGCCACCGCCGCACCGCTCGCCGTTGCCGAATCCGACCGCCATGCGATGGCTCTCGCTGCGGCCCGCGAGATGATGGTCGAACGTCTCACCGGCCTCGGCGTGCACGTCCATACGCCCGCGCACGCGCCGTTCCTCCTTTTGCGTGTCGCCGATGGGGAATCGTTGCGTCAGCACCTGGCCGATCTTGGAATCGCGGTGCGGCGCGCCGACACGTTCCCCGGGCTCGGGCCGGACTACCTGCGCGTGGCGGTACGAGATGACGCCGCCGTGGAGCGGTTGTGCGCTGCCATCCGCACCGCGCCCGGACGCGTCTAGCGCGCGAGTCTCGCGGCGGATGCGGCTCGACAGGTGACAGGGTTCGCTTGTCCGGCTGTGCAAGAGCAGGGAACCGGGTGCGCTGTCCGCGCGAGAACATCGGACTGGATGATGGAGGGCGGCCGGTTCGCGCCGGGACGGGAGTTCGGGAGGAGTGAGGTAGGCGGATGGTGACGACGCTGGCGGATCTCATCGGGGTGCTGGACGCGGCGTATCCGCCGAAGCTGGCGGAGTCGTGGGACTCGGTCGGATTGGTGTGCGGTGATCCCGAAGACGAGGTCACCAGGGTGTTGTTCGCGGTGGACGCGACCGCCGAGGTCGTCGACGAGGCCATCGACTGGCGCGCCCAGGCCTTGGTGGTGCACCATCCGCTGCTGCTGCGCGGCGTCGACACCGTGGCCGCCGACACCGCCAAAGGCGCTCTGCTGCACCGTCTCATCCGTTCCGGATGCGCCCTGTTCACCGCCCACACCAACGCCGACTCCGCCGACCCCGGCGTCTCGGACGCGCTCGCCGCGGCGATCGGGCTGACGGTGACCGCTCCGCTGGACCCGAAACCCACGGCGGCGGTGGACAATTGGGTCGTCCAAGTCCCGCGCACCCACACCGGCACGGTGCTGAACGCCCTTTTCGCCGCGGGCGCGGGCGGTAGCGGCAACTATCACGACTGCGCGAGCTGGGCCCCGAGCACCGGACAGTTCCGTCCCATGCCGGGCGCGAATCCGGCGATCGGCACGATCGGCGAGCTGCAACACGTCGATGAAAACCGCGTCGAGGTCCTCGCACCGCCCGCCGCTCGCGGCGCGGTGTTGGCCGCCCTGCGCGCGGCGCACCCGTACGAGGACCCGGCCTACCACGTCACCGAGCGCGCTGCCCTGCCGTCCGGGCTCGGCATCGGACGCGTCGGCACCCTGCCCGAACCGGAACCCTTGCGCGCCTTCACAGCTCGCGTCTCCGCCGCGCTCCCCGCCACCGTCTGGGGTGTCCGGGCCGCGGGCGATCCGGACCGGATGATCGAGCGCGTCGCGGTGTGCGGCGGCGCGGGCGACTCCTACTTGGCCGCGGCCACCCGCCTCGGCGTCGACGCCTACCTCACGTCCGACCTGCGCCACCACCCCGCCGACGAACACCTCCGTAAAGGCGGACCCGCCCTCGTCGACGCCGCCCATTGGGCCACCGAATTCCCTTGGTGCGCGCAAGCGGAAGGCATTGTCGCCGCGGCGCTTCCCGACTTGGAGACCCGCGTCTCGACCCTCCGCACCGACCCGTGGACCGTGGGCGCCGCGGACTGACAGTTCCTCGCCGTTCCCCGGAATCGAAGGGCCGGAAGCGGGTACAACTACCGCATGAGTTACCCGGTGGATTTCGGGATCCTGCAGATCGGTTTGATCCTGCTGATCCTGATCGCGGTCGCGCTGCTCGTTTCGGCGCTGGTGAAGGTGCGCAGGGTCGGGCCGCGGGTGCTGCTCGGCCGGGGCGCGGGCGGGCTCGTGCTCCTCGTCGTCGCGGTGCTGCTGCTATGGGTGGCGACCCTCATGCAGACGTACCTGGGACTGAGCGGCGAGATCAAAGCCGCGCACGTGGTGGTGACCGAGGTTGCGGGCGAGGAACATCAGCTCGAGGTCGACCTCACGCTCTACGGCGACGACGACGACCCGGAGCGGCGCGAGAAGTTCCGCGTCCAGGGCGATCTGTGGGTGCTGCAAGCCAACATTGTGGAGCTGGAGCCCTGGGTGAACGCCCTCGGCTTCCACTCCGGCTACCAGGTCACCCGCCTGTACGGCCAGCGCCTCGACGGCGTCGCCACCACCCAGAACCACATCTTCCTCAACGGCGGCGACGCCGAATTCTTCGCCGACATGCGCGACGGAAAGTGGTGGACCGACCCCTTCGTCCGCTCCGCCTACGGCAACGCCGTCATCGCGACCCCCGGCGAATACGACGTCTACATCTCCCGCGACGCCATCAAGACCCGCGCGCCCGGGAGTTGATCCGATGCCGCGGGGCTGCCCATAGGCCAACGCCACGGCGGCGCGGCGCACCGGGCGGCAGACGTGTGACGGGTCGGAAATCGCCCACAGATCCCAACCGGACAACCCAGACACACCCGCCGCGTCAACTCGCCCCCTCGACCGGTCTCGGAGCCAACCGCTCCGTAGCCGGGGTACGGTTGAGCACTGGCATTCGCCGCCCGGCGGATACCGCCGACCCGTCCACAGTGCTCAGGAGTTTGTCCGCGTTGAATGTCGAACCACCGATCCAGGCCAAGCTGCTTCAGCTCGCGGCTGTCGACGCCGAACTGACGCGGATCGCGCATCGGCGCTCCGTCCTGCCCGAGCAGCAGGAGGTGGCGCGGCTGGAGGGGGAGCGCAACAAGCACAAGGACGCCGCGGTGGCGGTGGAGATCGTGCTGGACGACCTCGATCGCGACATCAGCAAGCTCGAGGGCGAGATCGAGGCGGTCCGCAAGCGCGAGGAGCGCGACCGCGGCATGCTGACGGCCGGTTCCGTTAACGCCAAACAGCTTTCGGAGCTCCAGCACGAGCTGGGCAGTCTGGAGCGGCGGCGCGGCGTGCTGGAGGACGAACTCCTGGAGGTGATGGAGCGCCGCGAGGCGTCCGCCTCCGATCACGACCACGCGGGCGCCCGCCTGAGCAAGACCGAAGACGAGCTCGCCGACGCGCAGCGGCTGCGCGACGAGGCGCTCGCGGATCTGGATGTGGCGCAGCAGCGCTGCGCGGACGAGCGGTCCAACCTGGTCGGACTGTTCCCCGCGGAGCTGCTGAACGCCTACGACAAGCAGAAGGCCGAGCGCGGTGTCGGCGCGGCGCTGCTGCAAGCGCGCAAGTGCGGCGCGTGCCGGATCGAACTGGACCGCGGCGAGATCGCGCGCATCGCGAAGACCGCGCCCGATGTGGTGGTGCGCTGCCCCGAATGCAACGCGATCTTGGTGCGCACCAAGGAATCCGGTCTGTGACCTGCGGGTCCGATCGTCCGGGTGCCGAGGAGGTCCGGTGAGTTACGAGCACGTGATCGTCGAGGCGGACGGTGGTTCGCGGGGCAACCCCGGCCCCGCTGGGTACGGCGCGGTCGTCTTCGCCGCCGACCACGTCGCGGTGCTCGCCGAACGGCGGGAAAGCCTCGGCATCGCCACCAACAACGTCGCCGAGTATCGCGGGCTGATCGCGGGCCTGGAGGCCGCCGCCGAGCTGGGCGCGCGCACGGTGGACGTGCGGATGGACTCCAAGCTCGTCGTCGAGCAGATGTCGGGCCGCTGGAAGGTCAAGCACGCGGCGATGATCCCGCTGGCCGACCGAGCCCGCCGCCTGATCGCGGGCTTCGACCGGGTCGACTTCACCTGGATTCCGCGCGCTCAGAACTCGCACGCCGACCGCCTGGCCAACGAGGCGATGGACGACGCCACCCTGGTCGACGAGGTCCGTGCCGCGACCGGCTCGGCGCACAGCGCGCCAGCGACGGTCGCCGGTGCGGAGGCCGCCGCCGAGCAAGACCTGGCGACCACCGAAACCCCGGGCAGCGAGCCCGAGCCCGGAGTCCCACCACGTACCGGAACGGCTGCGTCCGGCGTCGGCGACCGAGACGCCGAAACGGCAACGGCCGCGGCATCTTCCGCGCGTGGCGCCGAACACAACGCCCCCAGCCGGATCGACGAAGTCCGCGCCGCCCGCGTCGACCCCGCGAACACCGAGACCGCCTCCACCAGCCCCGGCTGGACGGGTGCGACCGGCCGCCCGACCCGCCTGCTCCTGCTCCGCCACGGCCAGACCGAACTCTCCGTGCAGCGGCGCTATTCGGGCCGCGGCAACCCGCCGCTCACTCCGCTCGGCCGTGAACAGGCCGCGCGCGCCGCGAAAATGCTTGCGGCCAAAGGTGATATCGCCGCGGTTCTGAGCTCGCCGCTCGGTCGCGCGCGGGAGACCGCGGAGGCCGCGGCCGCCGCGTTGAACGTGCCCGTGCGCACACACGATGGGCTCATCGAGACAGACTTCGGCGCCTGGGAGGGCCTGACGTTTCTCGAAGCGGCGCAACGCGATCCGGAGTTGCACGCGCGCTGGCTCGGCGACCCGTCGGTGGCGGCGCCGGGCGGCGAGAGTTTCGACGAGGTTCGCGAGCGGATCGAGGCCGTACGCCGCGACCTGGTAGCGCTGTATCAGGGGCAGAACGTGCTGGTGGTCAGCCACGTGACGCCGATCAAGACGCTGTTGCAGCTGGCGCTCGGAGTGGGCCCGTCGCTGCTGTACCGGCTGCATCTGGATCTCGCGTCGCTGTCCATCGCCGAGTTCTACCCGGACGGCGGGTCCTCGGTGCGGCTGGTCAACGACACCTCCTACCTGTCCTGAACGCCCGGCCCGAAGGCCCTTGCCCGACCTGACCGACGCATCGGCGGCCATCTCCGGGTACGGTGGCGCGGCACACATCGCATTGCGCGCACCGGCCGCTACCCCAACGCTGAGGTAGCCGACAGTCAACCGAGGCTGCGTACTCGGTTCGCTCCGCTCCCGCGCGGAAAGGGCCGGAACGAGCATCGCGTCACCGTTGGTGTCGGTGCGATGCCGCACGATGTGTGGGGTGGGTCGATTCCTCGATCGAAATCGAGTGTCGGCCTGTGTCTTTCGAGAAGGAGAGTTACTGCTGTGAGATTCAGGTGGATGGCGGCCGTGACGGCCGTCGTCGCGGGTGTGGGCGCCGCCGTCTCGGGCGCCGCGCAGGCCGCTCCGGGGAGCGCGGTGCTGGGCGGAAGCTCCGGCCTCGTCTTCGAGAACAACTCCGCGTGTTCGCTCACCGCCATCGGCCACGACAACGCCGGTCGTCTGGTGGGCCTCACCGCGGGCCACTGCGCGCCCGCCGGTACGCGGCTGGCGTCGGAGACGGCGCTGGATGTGGGCGCGGTCGGTGTGGTGGCCTACTCCGACAACGGGGAGGGGCTGGATTTCGCCGTGTTGCAGTTCGATCCGGCGAAGGTCACGCCGGTTCGCACGGTCGGCGCCACCACGATCAGCGGGATCGGCCCGACGCCGGGTCCCGGCACCACCGTGTGCTCCAACGGTCGCACCAGCGGCCCGGGTTGCGGTGTCGTCTGGGGCAACCTGGACGAGACCATCACCCTGAACCAGGCCTGCTCGAAGCCCGGTGACTCCGGCGGCCCGGTGACGGTCGGCGACCGCCTGGTCGGCATGAACCAAGGCAGGCTGACCGGCCTCGCGGGCATCGGCTTCGACGTGCCGTGCACCACCGCGGCCAACCCGATCCACTCACCGGCGTTCTTCGCGCCGATCGACGTGATCCTCGCCGCCGTCAACGCCGTCGGCGGCGTCGGCGCCGGATTCCGTCCGATCTGAGTCGTTTCCGGCCGAACCCTTCACCGTCGCGTCCCCGCGCTGCTGTCGCAGGGCCGCGGCGGTGAATTCGTCCAGGGGATAGAACAATTCGATGGCGAGTTCGGACAGCGTCACGTCCGCGGGCGCGCCGAACGTCGCCATGGTGCTGAACATCGCCATCTCCCCGAGCGGCGTCCTGATCCGGACCGGCACCTGGAACGGACCCGTCGGCGCCGCGCGATCCGCCGCCGGATCCGACGGCGCCGGATAGCCCAGCACCTCGTCGTACAGCGCGCGCAGACGTTCGTCGCCGGTCGCGTCGGCCTGGCGGCCCAGCCGTTCCAGGAACAGCTCGCGCACCTGTGTGGGATTGGCCAGCCGCGCGACCAGACCGTCCGGATGCAGCACCAGCCGGTAGACGTTCGGCCGCGGCGTCAGCAGATGCTCCGGAACGCCCGCCGTGAGCACCGACATCGCGGAGTTGCCGGTGACCACGTTCCACCACCGGTCCACCACCACCGCCGGATAGGGCTCGTGCGCGGCGAGCATGGTCGCCACCGCCGAGCGCACCGCGGTCAGCTCGGCGTCGTCGAGGCTGGACTCGCGGTAGGCGGGTGCGAAACCGGCGGCCAGCAGCAGCGTATTGCGTTCCCGCAGCGGCACATCCAGGGCTTCACACAGCCGGAGCACCATCGCCCTGCTCGGCGCCGCTCGCCCGTTCTCCAGGTATGACACGTGGCGGGCCGAGCTGTCCGCGGCCAGCGCCAGATCAAGTTGGCTCAGCCGCCGCCGCTGCCGCCAGTCGCGCAGCAGCGGGCCGATCCGGGCTCCGTTCTTCACGTCAGCAGGGTAGCCATCGCGCCACGCCCACATGACCTCCGAGGTTATTGAGACGCTTACCGCGCCTCGGCATCGTGGGTGTCGGAAACGATCGACCGACAGGAGATGGACATGAGCACGGCAGCACTCGCCGCCCCAGCCACCGACCCGTTGCGCACCGCACTGCGCGTCGACGGCTGGAGTACCGGCGCGTTCGGCGTCGTCATGCTGGGCGGAGCGGCCGCGCTGCGCGACCCGCTCGGGCTGCCGACGGCCTGGTCGATTCCGTTCGGGGTCGCGATGGTGGGCGGTGCGCTGGCGCTGCTGCTGATCGCGGGGTACCCGCGGATCCCCGCGCGGCACGCGAAGGCGGTCGTCGCGGTGAACGCGCTGTCGGCGGCGGGGATGGTGGCGTTCGCTTTCTCCGGGGTGCTCGAGCTGACCTGGTTGGGCGTGGTGTTCCTGCTGATCGGCGCCGCCGTGGTCGCTGCGTTCGCTGCGACGGAATACACCGCGTTGCGGCGGGCGGCGCGGTGAGCGGCCCGGATGCTGGGCGCGCCGAGCGTGCCTCGGAGGGCGCGGTGGGGTGTTCGACAGCCGCGTTCTCGGATTCGGCGGAACGCGCGGAGTTTGCCGCGCCGGACCATACGGCCGACCGAGCCCGATTGCTGGATCTGCTGGCCGCGCAGAGCACCGCGTGGGCCGCGGGTGACGGTGCGGCGTTCGCGGCGACGTTCACCGAGGACGCCGACTTCGTCTCGGTCATCGGCGAATTCGTCCGCGGCCGCGCCCGATTGGCCGAGGTCATGCAGGAGGGATTCGACGGCTTCATGAAGGGCACGCGGCTCTCGACTCCACGGCAGACCACTATCCGATTTCCGGCGCCGGATGTGGCCGTGCTCGTCACCAACGGCGTTTGTGTGCTGCGGGATGCCGCGAATACCAGCCGCCCGGAGGACCTTTCGATCCAAACCCGCACCGCCGTGCGCGTGAACGGAGAGTGGTTGTTCACGACATTCCAGAACACCCGCGTCCGATCGGCGCCCTGACGCGCGGCCGCGGTGACGGCCTCGGATTCCGTCCCGCGAGGATCTACGCCGCGACGGGGTCGAGGTCCGGTCCGAGGACCGCCTCCAGCTTCGTCAGGAAGCGGGCGAAATGCGGATCGGACTCCGGAACGGCGAATCGGTCGATATCCCACCACTGTCCACCGGCGAACTCCCGCGGGTCCAGCCGGTACTCGCGGGTGCGATCGCCGCGGATCACGTACCAGAGGCTCACGTCCTCGTGACCGCCGCCGATGCCGACGGTCGTGGTCACGGTGAGGAACAATGGCGCGGGACCCACCACATCGAAGTCGGCGGCGATGCCGAGTTCCTCGCCCGCCTCCCGCCGGGCCGCCGCGAACGGATGCTCACCGGGGTCGAGATGGCCACCCATCGGCAACCACAAACCGGCCAGCCGATGCCGCCCGAGGAACACCGCACGCGACGCCGGGTCGACCAGCACCGTGTACGCCACCAGATGTCGCGGCGGTACCGCCGGTTTCTCTCTGCGGAACACGTCGTCGGTCGACGCCAGCCAGTCCAGCGCCGTCGCGATGTGCTCGCGCTCGAGCTCGTCGCCCGGGTCGATCCCGCGGACGATCTCGGCAACCACGGCAGTCGCTGCGTTCATGGCCCGCGACTGTAGCGGCGGGCACCGACAACCTGTTTGTTCCGCACCGACCCGGGTACGCGACGTCGAAGCGACAAGGAGGTACCCATGGACCCGCGACACCCCACCGACCCGGACACCGACAAGCTGCACGACCTCGTCGACACCGCCAAAGACAAGGCCACCGACGCCAAACACCGCGCCGAGGACCGCAGCGCGGCCGCCGCGCTCGCGGCGACCGATCTGGTGGATCGTGCGAGGACCCGGGTCCTCGACGCGGCCGAGCGCGGTGAGGAGGCGCTGCCCGAACCGGTCGCCGAGCGCGGGCGAGACATCGCCGCCGCCGTCCGCGAACGCCCACTGCCGTTCGCGCTGGGCGCCCTCGCCGCGCTCCTCGTCCTGTGGCGGACACTGCGCCGCGCACGCTGACGCGCCGGCCGACGTCTATTCGACGAACACTTCCCACACCCGCGACTCGGCCGCGGGCGATGGCGTGCCGTCCCAGGGATGTACCTGGAAATCAGGATCGCGAACTTCCATGCGGCCCTGCATATCCGGACCAACGCAGGCGACCGACAAAGCGGCCGTGCGAGTTCCGAGCTCATGCCGTTTCAGCGCACGTGCGAGATCGGTCGCCACGGGAACCAGTCCGTCGAGATCGGCGGAACCGGGCAAGCACAGATCCAGCGTGAGGTCGACCTGATCCGGACGAGCGGTCGAGACCCGCGCCCCACCGGAGGACACCTGCACGTTCTGCGGCAGCCGCAGCCCCGACACGAACGCCGAGAAGCTAGGGTCGGAAATCATCTGCGGCCCGGTCGGCATCGTGCCGTCGCAATCCTCGATCGGCGCCCAAGCCACCGGACCTGAGTCGTCGATCGTTCGGCAACCGGTGAGCATCGCGATGGTGCCAAGCGCTGCAACGACTTTCGCCGATCGGCGTCTCGCTCGCTCGCGTGGATCGATGGTCGCCCCAAAGCTCGTCGGAGTGCGCCGCGGCAGTGCGACGCGCACTAGCAAAGCCCCGCAAGCTTATACAACACCAGCGACCCCGCCACCGCCACGTTCAGACTGTGCCCGGTGCCCACCATCGGAATCTCCACCGCCACATCGAGCAACTCCAGTCCCTCGGGCGGAATCCCGTCGAGCTCGTGCCCCAGCACCATGACCGTGCGCTTCCGCGCCGTCGGCAGATCGGCCAGCCGGATGGATTCGTCGGTGAGCTCCACGCCCACCACGGCCGAACCACCCGCCCGCTGCCGCGCAAGCCAGCGATCCACGCGTCCGTCCACCCAGTGCACACACTGCCGGTGGCGCAACGTATTTCCCTGATTCAGCGCGTCGGGCACCCACGGGCGGCGCGGCACGGCAAGGCACGCGCCGACGGCGTCGCAGGTGCGCAGCAGGGTGCCGAGATTAGCGCTGTGCTTGGGCCACAGCGGCGCGGCGATCAAATGGTTCCAGCAGCCGTGCGCGCGTTGCCGCCGCTGTTTGCGCAGTTCCGGGCGGGTGCGTACCCGCGCGGCGCTCATCGGTGGACGGGAAGACCCTTCCCGAGGGAGACGAAGAAGTTCATCGCGTCGATGCTTCGCGGCGCATCGGGGCCATCGCAGAAGGAATCCGGCGCCTACGACGATACCCGCCCCGGCGCACCGGAAGTACGCCGGGGACGGTGCTCACGGCCGCAGTACCGAGACCAGGAACTCGGTCTGGTCGTAGACCGCCTGCTCGAAGACGTCGTCGAAGTACACGTCGAAATGCCCGACCGGATAACGCTTCACGACCGCGTGCTTGGTGCGTTCGGCCGCCTTCAGCGCGGGCTTGGCCGGCGCGATGGAATCGTTGTCGGCCACCGCGTAGAACACCGGCATCTTCAGCGCCTTGGCGTGCCGGCCGGGCGAATCGAACAGCGCGGGAAAGGCAACGCGCGCGGCCACTTTCGGGTCGTAGGTCGCGCTCTCCTCGGCCAGCCTGCCGTAACCCTCCGGCACGTCGGTGGCGCTCATCAGCGCCGCGGACCGCTTGCGCCCGGCAAGCCGAATCCGCACCGGCTTGCGCCGCAGCGGCCCGATCAGCAGATCGGTGGCGGCGATGGTGGCGACCTTGGTCATGCTGATCGGCCCCTTGGCCCATGCCGAAGCCCATCCGCTGGTGAACGGCACTTGGGCGACCACGGCGGCGATGTAATCGTCCTCCGGCGCTACCGTCAGCACGTGACCGCCGCCGAACGACGTGCCCCACAGCGCGATTCGGGTCTTGTCGATGCCGCGCAGGGTGCGCGCGTACGCGATGGCCGACCGCCAGTCCTCCCGCTGCCGCGCGATGTGCAGCAGCTGGCGCGGATCACCTTGGCTCGCACCGAAATGTCGGTAGTCGAACACCAGCACGGCCATGCCCGCCGCGGCGAATCGACGGGCGTACCTGTCCAAACCCATGTCCCGCGTGCCCCCCAGACCATGCCCCATCACCACGAGCGGACGGGGCTTGGGGACGCCTGCGGGAGGGTACAGCCAGGCGGCGCATTGCTGGCCACCTGAGGGAAAACTGACCTCGAGACGTTCCATGACGTCTAACCGTACTGGCGCGAGCGGCCGCTCACCTGCCGGGGAGTATCCTGGCACGCGCGGACGAGTTGGTCGGGCGGCCGCGGCGATGGGAACGGGCACTGCGGTGCCGCCGCCTGTCGCCGAGGAAAGTCCGGACTCCACAGAGCAGGGCGGTTGCTAACGGCAACCCGGGGTGACCCGCGGGACAGTGCCACAGAAAACAGACCGCCCGTGTCCCTTCGGGGACGCGCGGTGAGGGTGAAACGGTGCGGTAAGAGCGCACCAGCGCCCCGGGTGACCGGGGCGGCTCGGTAAACCCCGCCCGGAGCAAGGTCGAAGGTCGCACTTCTCGGAGTGCGGCTGCGCAGGCGTTCGAGGGTTGCTCGCCCGAGCCTGCGGGTGGGCCGCTCGAGGCACCCGGCGACGGTGTGCCCAGATGGATGGTCGCCGCCCGGTGCGAACCGGGAACAGGATCCGGCTTACAGACCAACTCGTCCGCCACACGCCCAAGTGGCCCGGCACGGTGTGCCGAGGAAGTCCGAGTTCACGACGATCGGTGTCGACGGAACGCCGTCGAACCGCCGGATGCGGGCCGCGCACCGAGGCTCCCGGCCCGCATCGGCGACGGGCTCAGCAGAGGTACTTGGCCGTGGTGTAGATGGCCTGGGCTTCTTCCTTGGTCGCGGCCGTCTGGCCGGACTTGGTGCGGTCGACGGTGGACTGCACGATGGCGTCCTCGGCCTTGCCGTCCTTGATGTCCTTGCAGGTCGCGGTGAAGATCTCCGCGATCTGTGCGTCGCTGCGACCCTCCGCCAGCTTCGGGAAGGCGCTGCGGTAGCTCACCACGAACATGCCGGCCTTGGCGTTGTCGGGCACGGCGGCGCCGCTGGTCTGGGCGGCGGGGGAGGCGGAGGTGGACGACGCGGCGGTGTCCTTGTCGTCGCTGCTGCAACCTGCGATGAGCAGGGCGAACAGGGAGGTGCTGACCGCGATGGCGGCGGAAGTTCTTCTCACGGTGCCGGATGCTAGCGGCACCGGACGAAAGTCGCCTTCCGTGTGGTTAACGGAAGGCGACCGGCGTGTGGCGTTATCTGTGAGATCAGGTGGGATCGACCATGAAGACCTGCGCCCAGTATGCGGCCTGCTCCGGGCCGAGCAGCGGCATCAGGTAGTCGAAGATGATCGATGACATCAGTGCATAACTCCCAATTGTCGACGTACGGGGTCATTTCGGAATGGGCGGCGAGATCACGGCCCGCACCGGCCCCGAACAGTAGCAGTTGCGCGCGACACGACGGGTGCGGCCGGGCGATTCGTACGGAACTGGCCTAAAGGTGACCGACGTCATACAGTAGTCGCCGTTGGCAGGCCCGATGCCGGGCAGCAGCGGGCCGATTCATACTTCGATTGCGGAAGCAGGTCTCAACTCTATGCGGGTAGTTCGTTCACTGGTCGCCGGCGCGCTCATCGCCGGGGCCGCATCGGTTTTCGCCGCGCTGGGCGCCGGGTCCGCCAATGCGGTCGCGGTGACTCCGCTTCCCGGCGGGGTGCAGGTCGATCTCAGCCCTGCCGACACCAGGTGGGTGGCCGACAACAATTTCGGCCGCACGCTCGCCGGTCTTCCGCACCCGTCGGCGGCGTCGTTCGGTGAGGCGCTCGACGCCGCGGCCGACCTGTCGTCGACCTACCCGACCGGGCGGGTGACGTTCACGGTGTTCGGTCCGTTCAACGAGCTGAACGGCACGATGCTGGCACTGCAGTAACGTATTTCTACGTGGAACTGCACCAGCGGATCATCTCGGCGCCGGTCGATTTCGGCGCCATCCGATCCGAATTCGGTCTGGCCTCGGCGTACCCCGCCGAGGCCACCGTGGAAGCCCGCGGCGCGGTGGACGCGTTCGCGGGCGACCGGATCGATCGCACCGACATCGAGCTGGTGACGATCGACCCGCCGGGCGCCATGGATCTCGACCAGGCGCTCCACCTGGAGCGCACCGGCTCCGGCTTCACACTGCACTACGCGATCGCCGACGTCGGCGCCGTGATCGCCCCCGACGGCGCGCTCGCCAGAGAATCGGGCGTGCGGGGCCAGACTTACTACCTCCCGGACGGCACGGTGCCGTTGCATCCGCCCGTCCTCTCGGAAGGCGCGGCGAGCCTGCTGCCCGAGCAGACCAGGCCCGCGGCCCTGTGGACCATCGAACTCGACGAGAACGCCGAACCGCTGACCTACTCGGTGGTGCGCGCGACCGTCCGCTCCCGCGCGCGACTCGACTACGCGGGCGTCCAAGCCGACGCCGACGCGGGCACCCTGCACCCCTCGATCGCGGCCCTGCCGGAATTCGGCACGCGGCGCATCGAGGCCGGACTCGCTCGCGGCGCGATCGGGCTGCGCCTGCCCGCGCAGAGCGTCATCCGCGACGACGCGAACGACGGCCATTGGCGGCTCGTGGTGGAGCCGCGTACCGCGGCCGACGACTGGAACGAGCAGGTCTCCCTGCTGACCGGCATGTGCGCGGCGCGCATCATGCTCGACGGCGCCGACGCCGACGGGCAGCGGATCGGCCTGCTGCGCACCATGCCGCCGCCCAGCGAATCCGCCATCGCGTCCATGCGCCGCACCGCCGCCGCGCTGGCCGTGGCCTGGCCCGCTGATCAGCCGGTCGGGCGCATGCTGGCCGGGCTCGATCCCAACAGCCCCGCCGCCCTCGTGCTCATGTCAGAGGCGACCGGCCTGCTGCGCGGCGCCGGGTACACCGTGGTGAACGGGTCGACGCCGGAGATCTTGGCGCACAGCGGGATCGGCGCGCCCTACGCGCACGTGACCGCTCCGCTGCGCCGCCTCGCCGATCGCTTCGCCACCGAGATCTGCTTGGCCCATTGCGCGGGAACGCCTGTGCCGCAATGGGTTCGGGACGGACTCCAGCCGACCGCCGACACCATGAAGCGCACCGACAGTGTCTCGGGCAAAGTGGACCGCGCCTGCATCGATCTCACCGAGGCCAGCCTGCTCGCCCAACGCCCCGACGCCGTGTTCGACGCGGTCGTCATCCGCGAGGCCAACGGCAACCGACCCGCGGAGGTCTTCATCGCCGACCCGCCGGTGCTCGGACCCTGCACCGGAGGCCCGAAGGAAGGCGCGTCGGTCCAGGTCCGGCTCGTCTCCGCCGACCCGGTCACCCGCAAGGTCGGCTTCGCCTTCCCCGCCTGACTCGGCGCTCACACCGACGCGGACCTCGACCGCTGGGGAGCGTGCGCTGAAATCGCGAAATCACCAGAGGCTGGTCGAAAGGGCCTCGGCTGTTTCCGGGTAGCGGGCAAGGGCGCGGTCGGCCGCGGCGTTCTCCGCGACGGTGAGACGGCGGTAGACGGTCATGTCCTCGCCCGCGGCTTCGGCTTCCGCCGCGCGCTCGATGATCGCCGCGCCGGATTCGACCGCGTCGCGGTGGTCGCCGAGCACGGTTTGCAGGCGCTTGGCGCGACCGCCGAGATCGGCGGCGGCCTCGCCGATGACCTGCTCGGCGGCCTCGCAGGAGTAGCGTAAACGCTTGGCGCTCTTGCGGATATCGTGCAACGCTTCGATGCGTTCCGGCCCGGGCACCGTCGGCTCGTGCCGGATCAGCGCCGCCACCCGCTCGTGGTCGCGCAGCAGCACGACGCCGAAGAAGTCGGCGGCGGGCGCCGCGGCGCGGGCGGGCCGTAGCGGCGGGTCGGTACGCCAGCGGGTCAGTCGTTCACGCAACGCGCGATAGCGGTCGGTGTCGAGTGCGGTGAGCACCTCGGCGTGCGCGGCGTCGTAGCGTGCGCGTTCGGCGCCGACGAGACGCTCGGTGACCGCGTCCGGCACTTCCTCGTTCTGATCGTCGAGCAGATCGGCGAAGCGGTCGGCCCGCACCTCCGCGTCACGGGCGACGCCGAGGAGGGTGGCCAGCCACTTCAGCTCCGCGCCGATCTCGGCTGCCGGAGCTTTGTCGAACAAGCCGCGATACGAGCGGAGCACACTGCGCAGCCGCCGGGTGGCGACCCGCATCTGGTGCACCGAATCCGATGCGTCCGCGCGTACCTCGGGCTCGGCGGCCAGCAACCGGTCGATGTCGTCCCGCAGCGCGGCGATCAGGGCTTCTCCGGCAGCGGCCGCCACGGCTCAGCCCACCTTCGCGAAGCCGTCGGTGGCGCGGACCAACCGGTCGACGATGCCGGGCTCGTTGGCCGCGTGTCCCGCGTCGTCGACGATGTGCAGCTCCGAGCCGGGCCAGGCGCGGTGCAGATCCCAGGCGCTCACGGCCGGGCAGACGATGTCGTGGCGGCCTTGCACGATGACGACCGGCAGGTGCGAGACGGCGCCCACATCGCGGAGCAGCTGTCCCTCCTCCAGGAAACCGCCGTGCCGGAAGTAGTGGTTCTCGATGCGCGCGAACGCCAGCGCGAACCGCGGCTCGCCGGTCTCGGCGACCCGATCCGGGTGCGGCAGCAGCGAACTGGTGGAACCCTCCCACACCGACCACGCGATCGCGGCGGCCGTCGCCACCTCGGGATCGGGGGAGTGCAGCAGCCGGTGATAGGCCTCGACCAGATCGCCGTCGCGCTCGGCCTCCGGCACCGGCGCGAGGAACTTCTCCCACTCGTCCGGGTAGACGTAGCCCGCGGCGCCGTTGTAGTACCAGTCGATTTCCTTGCGCCGCAACAGGAAGATGCCGCGCAGCACCAGTTCGGTGACCCGCTCCGGATGCTTCTGCGCGTACGCGAGCGCCAGAGTGGAGCCCCACGAGCCGCCGAAGACCTGCCAGCGCTCGACGCCGAGATGCGCACGCAGCGCCTCGATGTCGGCGACCAGATGCCAGGTCGTGTTGTGCGCGAGATCGGCGCCGTCGGCGATGTGCGGGGTGGACCGGCCGCAGCCGCGCTGGTCGAACAGCACGATGCGGTAGGCCGACGGGTCGAAGAACTGCCGGTGGAACGGCGCGGTGCCGCCGCCGGGGCCGCCGTGCAGGAACACCACCGGCTTGCCCTCGGGATTACCGCTGACCTCCCAGTACACCGACTGACCCTCGCCGACGTCGAGCATGCCCGACTCGTACGGCTCGATCGGGGGATACAGGGTGCGCATCACAGACCGACGATGATCGAGGCCAGGTCCGGCGTCTGGAGCGCCTCGATGGCCTGCTGGCGCACATCCGGGCAGCTCTTGGTCGTGACGGTGTCGACTACGGCCTTGTTGCCGAGCACGTCGATGCCGTTCTGCAGACCCCACGGGTGCACGATCAGGTTGAGGCCGACCCGCCCCAGCGTCGGACCCTGCACCCGGAAGTTCGACAGCTCGGGCCGGATCGCGTCGCACAACTGCGTGGCGGCGGCGTCGGTGACCGTCGGCGTCGGCTTCTGGGTGCCGGTGCCCTGGGCGGTCGTGGTCGCCGACGTGGGCGCCGAGGTGGTCGATCCCGTGCTACCGGTGGGCTCGGGGTTCCCGTTCGTCCCGCACGCGGCCAGTGTCGCGGCGGCGAACGCGGCGACCATCAGCGAGGTGCTGCGGAAAATCCAACGGCTGTGCGGCATCGGTACCTCTGCTCGTGTCGAGAATGTCGGCATCGAGTCTGCCATTGTTTCCCGCGCACGGCCCGCAGCGTGCGTAGGGCTGAGGCGGTTCAGCCCCGCAGATGATGCGGCCGGCGCTGCAACGGGGAGCGGGCCGCGTTCCCGCGGCCCGGTGTGGGCCGGCGGCTGGTCGAGCGGCGCCAGTGGTGCGCGCCGCTCGACTGGTTCGGTCGATCAGAAGCTGTGCTCGGGTCCAGGGAACGTGCCGCGGCGCACCTCGTCGGCGTAAGCCGCTGCCGCCGAGCGCAATTGGTCGCCGACCTCGGCGAAGCGCTTGACGAACTTGGCGGTCTTGCCGCTGGTGTAGCCCGCCATGTCCTGCCAGACCAGCACCTGGGCGTCGCAGTCGGCGCCCGCGCCGATGCCGACGGTCGGGATGGTCAGCTTGCGGGTGACCTGCCCGGCCAGCTCGGCGGGAACCATCTCCATCACCACGGAGAACGCGCCCGCCTCCTGCACCGCGATGGCGTCGGCGATGAGCTGCTCGGCGCCGTCGCCGCGGCCCTGCACCCGGAAACCACCGAGGGTGTTGACGCTCTGCGGCGTGAAGCCGATGTGCGCCATCACCGGGATGCCCGCGGCGGTGATCAGCGCGATCTGCTCGGCGACTCGCTCGCCGCCCTCGAGCTTCACCGCGTGCGCACCGCCCTCCTTCATGAACCGCGTCGCCGTCGCCAGCGCCTGCTGCGGGGAGGACTCGTAGGTGCCGAACGGCAGATCGGCCACCACCAACGCGTGCGGCGCGCCGCGCACCACGCCGCGCACCAGCGGGATCAGCTCGTCCACGGTGATGGGCACCGTGGTGTCGTAGCCGTACACCACGTTGGCGGCCGAGTCGCCGACCAGCAGTACGGGAATGCCCGCCTCTTCGAACAGGCGGGCGGAGGAGTAGTCGTAGGCGGTGAGCATCGCCCAGCGCTCACCGGCGGCCTTCATCTGCTGAAGGTGGGGGACACGCGTCTTGCGCCGCGCCTTCTTGGTCTCGGTCTGAGCCGCGCCGTAGGCAGGGGTTTCCGCATCGGATACGGACATCATCGTCCCTTTCGTGTTGTCGCCTCGAGGCCCTGGCCGGGTCCCCGGGTTTCCTGACGCTTTCAGTGTGCCACCCGTCTCGGCGCTCGCTTAAGGGCGTCGTCCGGTGCGATTGGTCACAGGGCAGTGCGGTGGTCTCGGCGCTGATGGCCGCTGTTCACGAGGGCCGGTCCGCAGGGCTTTGCCGTGTCTTCGCTCGCGGTGCGCGAGGACAGATCTGCGAGGCCTGACGAGGGGCCGGGCGGATGGGGGAGGAACCATTCGGCAACCCCTCCTGGCAGGATCGAAGTATGGGATTGCGTGGGCGTGGTGTGCTGGTGGCGGCGGTGCTGACCATGGTCGCGGCCGGGTGCGCGACCGAGCGGGCGCAGCCGCAGGGGCCGTTGCCCGCACCGGCGGCCGGGTTGGAGCGGTTCTACCAGCAGACGCCGCAGTGGGAGGAGTGCGTCGGGTTCGCGGGGCCCGATGACCGCTTTCCGCCGAACGCGCAGTGCACGCGGATCACGGTGCCGGTCGATTATGCGGACCCGGCGGGGCCGACGGCGCAGGTCGCGCTGAGCAGGGTGCCCGCATCGGGGGCGAAGATCGGTTCGCTGCTGATGAATCCGGGCGGACCCGGCGTGTCGGGGTTGTCGATGGCGAGCCTTGCGAATCGGACGCCGCTGTCGGAGCGCTTCGACCGGGTCGGGTTCGATCCGCGCGGAGTCGGCGCGTCGACGCCCGCGATCGCGTGCCTGACGCCGCAGGAGGCCGACGCCGAACGTGCCGAGCGCCCCGAGGACAACACGCCCGAGGGCATCGCGGCCGCGGAGGCGGAGAACAAGGAGTACGCGGACAAATGCGTCGAGCGCACCGGTGACGAGCTGCTCGCGCACGTCGGCACCCGCGAGGTGGTCCAGGACATGGACGTGATCAGGGCGGTGCTCGGCGACCCGAAGCTGAGCTACCTGGGCTATTCGTACGGCACCAAGCTCGGCTCGCTGTACGCGGAGAAGTTCCCGGACCGGGTGCGGGCGCTGGTGCTGGACGGCGCCGTCGACTCCTCGCAGGATCCGGTCCAGGAGTCGCTGCGCCAGGCGGCGGGCTTCCAGACCGCGTTCGACGCCTACGCCCAGGCCTGCGCGACGGAACCGGACTGCCCGCTCGGCACCGACCCGGCCCAGGCCGTGGCACGGTTCCGCGACCTGGTGAACCCGCTGTGGGACAAGCCCGCCGAGACCACCGACCCGCGCGGCCTCAGCTACAACGACGCCATGACCGGCGTCACCCAGACGCTGTACTCCGACGACCTGTGGCAGGTGCTGACCCTCGGCCTGGACGAACTGCGCGACGGCCGCGGCGACACCCTCCTGCAACTGGCCGACATGTACGACGGCCGCCGCGACGACGGCACCTACAACAACACCCAGGACGCCTTCAACGCCATCCGCTGCGTCGACGATCCGCGGGTCACCGATCCGGCGGTGGCGGGCCGTCAGGACACCGAGTACCGCAAGGCCGCGCCGTTCCTCGACGACGGACGCGGCACCGGCCAGGCCCCGCTGGAACTGTGCTCGAGCTGGCCGGTGCCCAACAGCGGCAACCCGCACCGGATCGCCGTCGAAGGTCTGCCGAAGGTCGTGGTGGTGTCGACGACCGATGACCCGGCCACGCCGTACCAGGCGGGCGTCGACCTGGCCACCCAGCTGGACGCCGCGCTGATCACCTTCAACGGCAACCGCCACACCGCCGCGCTGGTGGCGGGCAACCAGTGCCTGGACGCAGCCGTGATCGCCTACCTGGTCGATTTGAAGGTCCCCGCGCCCGGACTCACCTGCTGACGTCAAGTCGACTTGCCGCCACTGCGGTGCCCGGTCGGCAGCCGCGTCGAAGTCGTCGTGGATGTGCGCTGCGAAAGGGAATCGATGGCCATACTCTTCCGTCCGCATCCGCAGACGTTGTCGCGACAGCACTTCCGAAACGATCAGCGGTGAACGTTCCAGCGAACGTCGAATCGGGGAGGACTGCTCACCGACCGGTCCGCACTTCGGTGAACTTCGTTCCGAATAGCCCCTCGCAGACCCGAAACGCAATCCTGAGGTCGTACGTAACACGGATTTAACGCCAGGTGCTTACGCTCGCGGACATGGATCGCCAGAAGGAATTCGTGCTGCGGACGCTCGAAGAGCGGGACATCCGCTTCGTGCGTCTCTGGTTCACCGACGTCTTGGGCTACCTGAAGTCCGTCGCCATCGCTCCCGCCGAGCTCGAGGGCGCCTTCGAGGAGGGTATCGGCTTCGACGGCTCGGCCATCGAGGGCTTCGCCCGGGTGTCGGAGGCCGACATGGTCGCGCGCCCGGATCCTTCCACCTTCCAGGTGCTGCCCTGGGCCACCAGCAAGGGCCACCAGCACTCCGCGCGCATGTTCTGCGACATCACCATGCCCGACGGTTCCCCGTCCTGGGCCGACCCGCGCCACGTGCTGCGGCGGCAGCTGAACAAGGCGGGCGATGTCGGGTTCAGCTGCTACGTGCACCCGGAGATCGAGTTCTTCCTGCTCGAGAACGGTCCGCAGGACGGAACTCCGCCGCGGCCCGCCGACAGCGGCGGCTTCTTCGACCAGGCGGTGCACGACTCCGCCCCCAACTTCCGACGCCACGCGATCGACGCGCTGGAATCGATGGGCATCTCGGTGGAGTTCAGCCACCACGAGGGCGCGCCCGGTCAGCAGGAGATCGACCTGCGCTACGCCGACGCGCTGTCCATGGCCGACAACGTCATGACCTTCCGCTACCTGATCAAGGAAGTGGCCATCGACGAGGGCGTGCGCGCCACCTTCATGCCCAAGCCGTTCGCGCAGTACCCGGGCTCGGCGATGCACACGCACATGAGCCTGTTCGAGGGCGAGAACAACGCGTTCGCCGACCCGGACGACCCGATCAACCTCTCCGAGACCGCCCGCGCGTTCATCGCGGGCATCCTGGAGCACGCGCCCGAGATCAGCGCGATCACCAACCAGTGGGTGAACTCCTACAAGCGGCTCATTCACGGCGGCGAGGCCCCGACGGCCGCTTCCTGGGGCCGGTCGAACCGCTCCGCGCTGGTGCGCGTGCCGATGTACACGCCGAACAAGTTGTCCTCGCGGCGCGTCGAGATCCGCAGCCCAGATTCCGCCTGCAACCCCTACCTGGCGTTCGCGGTGCTGCTCGCCGCGGGTATGCGCGGCATCGAGAAGGGCTACACGCTGCCGCCGGAGGCCGAGGACGACGTGTGGGCGCTGACCACCGCCGAGCGCCGCGCGATGGGCTTCCGCGAGCTGCCGGGCACCCTCGACGAGGCGCTGCAGGCGATGGAGCGCTCGGAGCTGGTCGCCGAAACCCTCGGCGAGCACGTCTTCGACTTCTTCCTGCGCAACAAGCGGCGGGAGTGGGCCGACTACCGCAGCCAGGTGACCCCGTTCGAGCTGAAGGAGTACCTCGGACTGTGACGTAGACGGGCCGCCGGGCCATGTAGTTTAAGACTATGGTCCGGCCACCGTCTGCGCGCTCCGCTGTTCCCGGTGTCGGTCGGCTCGGATTGCTCGAGCCGACGGCCGCAGCCTCGCTGCGCGAATTGGGCTGGGACAACGTCGAAAGTATTCCGGTCCTCTGGTCGTTGTCCAGGGCGCCCGACGCCGACCTGGCGCTGAGCACCCTGATGCGCCTCCGTGAGGGGCTCGGAAACGATTGGGCTGTATTGGATTCCGCGCTGCGCACCGATAAGTCCTTGCGCGGCAGGCTGTTCGCGCTGCTCGGCTCGTCGAGCGCCTTCGGCGACCACATGGTGGCCGAGCCCGCCTCGTGGCAGTTGCTGCGCCGCCCGGAGCTGCCGAAGCGCGACGAGGTCCTCGCGGATCTGCTCGACGCCGTCGACGCGGTGCCCGAGGAAGGGCCGAACGCAGGCCCCATGCTGTTTCGAGCGGGGATCGCCGGGCCCGAAGCGGTGGCGCTGCTGCGCAGGCGCTACCGAGACCAGCTGATGCTGCTGGCCGCGCTGGATCTGGCGGCCACCGTCGAGAACGAGCCGGTGCTGCCGTATCAGACCGTCGGCAGGCATCTCACCGATCTGGCCGATGCGGCGCTCACCGCGGCGCTCGCGGTCGCGGTCGCGCGGGTATGCAAGAACGGGCCGTGCCCGGTCCGGCTCGCCGTGATCGCGATGGGCAAAAGCGGTGCGTGCGAACTGAATTACGTCAGCGACGTGGACGTGGTGTTCGTCGCCGAACCCGCCGACGCCACCGCGACCCGGCTGGCCGCCGAGATGATGAGCGTGGGCAGTCTGGCCTTCTTCGAGGTGGACGCGGCGCTTCGCCCGGAGGGCAAGCAGGGCGCGCTGGTGCGCACCCTGGAATCGCATATCGCCTACTACAAGCGGTGGGCGCGCACCTGGGAGTTCCAGGCGCTGTTGAAGAACCGGCCGATGACCGGCGACCTCGAACTCGGGCATCAGTACCGGGACGAGGTGATGCCGATGGTCTGGACCGCTTCGGAGCGACCCGATTTCGTCGCCGACGTGCAGGCGATGCGCCGCCGCGTGGAAGACCTGGTGCCCGCCGACCTGCGCGAGCGCGAACTGAAGCTCGGCCACGGCAGCCTGCGCGATGTCGAATTCGCCGTCCAGCTCCTGCAATTGGTGCACGGCCGGGTGGACGAGTCGTTGCACGTGCAGGGCACCGTCGAGGCGTTGACGGCGCTCGCCGCGGGCGGTTACGTCGGCAGGGACGACGCCGCCAACCTCACCGCCTCCTACGAATTCCTGCGCCTGCTCGAGCATCGCCTCCAGTTGCAGCGGCTCAAGCGCACCCACACGCTGCCCGCGGCCGACGACGAGGAGGGCATGCGCTGGCTGGCCCGCGCCGCGCACATCCGTCCCGACGGCAGGCAGGACGCGGTCGGCGTGCTGGCCTCCGAGATCCGCCGAAACGCCGTGCGGGTGCGGCGGTTACACGCGAAGCTGTTCTACCGTCCGCTGCTGGACGCGGTCGCGCGGATGGACTCCGACGCGCTGCGGCTGAGCCCGGACGCGGCCATCCGGCAGCTGGCCGCGCTCGGCTACGCGGCGCCGGAGAACGCCCTCGGCCACCTCAAGGCGCTCACCGGCGGGGTCTCCCGCAAGGGGCGCATCCAGGCACTGCTGCTGCCCACCCTGCTCGAATGGCTCGGTGACACACCGAATCCCGACGCGGGCCTGCTCGCCTACCGCCGGGTGTCGGAAGGGCTCGACGACCAGATCTGGTTCCTGCGCGAACTGCGCGACGAGGGCGCGATCGCGCAGCGGCTGATGATCGTGCTCGGCTCCTCGGAATACCTGCCCGATCTGCTGATCAACGCGCCGGAAACGATCCGCATGTACGCCGACGGTCCCGGCGGGTCGCTGCTGCTCGGACCGCAGCCGGAGGACGTCGCGCGCGGCATTCTCAACGCGGCGACCCGGTACGAGGACCCGAAACGCGCTGTGGCGGCGGCCCGTTCGCTGCGCCGCCACGAACTGGCGAGGGTCGCGTCGGCGGATCTGCTCGGCATGCTCGAGGTGCCGGAGGTGTGCCATGCCCTGTCGTCGGTGTGGGTCGCGGTGCTGGAAGCATCGCTGGCGGCGGTGATCCGAGCGAGTGAGGCGGAGACCGGCGCGCCGGCGCCCGCCGATTTCGCGGTGATCGGCATGGGCAGGCTCGGCGGCATGGAACTGGGTTACGGCTCGGATGCCGACGTGCTGTTCGTCTGCGATCCGCGTCCGGGCGAGGACGAGACCAAGGCCGTCAAATGGGCCATCGGCGTCGCCGAAAAGGTGCAGCGCATGCTCGGCGCGCCGAGCACCGACCCGCCGCTGCACGTCGACGCGGGCCTGCGACCGGAGGGCCGCAACGGCGCCTTGGTGCGCACCCTCGCCGCCTATCGCGCCTACTACGAGCAGTGGGCGCAGCCGTGGGAGGTGCAAGCGCTGCTGCGCGCCCACCAGATCGCGGGCGATCAGGACCTCGGGTTGCGGTTCCTGCACGTCATCGACAAGGTGCGCTACCCGGTGGGCGGCGTCTCGGCCGAGGCGGTGCGCGAGATCCGCCGGATCAAGGCCAGGGTCGACTCCGAACGCCTGCCCCGCGGCGCCAACCCGGCGACGCACACCAAGCTGGGTCGCGGCGGTCTGGCCGACATCGAATGGACCGTGCAGCTCATGCAGCTGCGCCACGCCCACGAGGTGCCCGCGTTGCACAACACCTCCACGCTGCAATCGCTCGACGTCATCGAGGAGACCAAGCTGCTAGACGCCGAGGATGTGGCGCTGCTGCGCGACGCCTGGCTCACCGCGACCAAGGCCCGCAACGCGCTGGTCCTGGTGCGCGGCAAAGCCACCGATCAATTGCCGGGCCCCGGCCGTCTGCTCTCGGCGGTCGCGCGCGTGGCGGGGTGGCGCAACGACGACGGCAGCGAGTTCCTGGACCACTACATGCGGGTGACGCGGCGGGCGAAAGCGGTGGTCGAGCGAGTTTTCGGGGCGTGAGGCGGGTCAGTCGCCGACGTGCTGCATCCGGCAGACGAAATCGCGCAGCGCCTTCCGGTCCTCCTCCGGTCCCTGTCGTCCGCCCTCGACGGTCACCGTCACCCTGCTGCCCGCCGTCATCGGCAGCTCGTCCCATGCCACCGGCAGGACCAGCGCGTGCACGTCGCGCCCGCCGCAGCTGACGGTGATGCGCGAGGTGTAGCGGCCGGCGATGTCCGCGAGTTCCTGGGCTTCGTCGGCGGACAGCGGCCCGACGGCCGTGAATTCTTCGACGTACATCTACAGCCCCTTTCCGCGGAGATGATGCCGCCAGTGTAGGAATTGTGCGGATCCTGTGGCGTTATGCGGCGCGAAAGGTTTCTCCAGGAGAACCCGCCTAGGGTCGATCGCATGCGTGTATGGGTGAACCGGGTGCTGCTCGGTCTCGGGTGGTGTGCCCTCGTCGTCGGACTCGCCGGCATCGTTCTGTATTTCAGCACTTGGCAGCGGCGGTTGCCGGTGCTCGTCGCCTCCGGGGCGTCGTATCTGATGCTGGGTGCGGTGCTGGGACTGCTGCTGTTCGTCGTAGCGCGCGGGTGGCGCAGCGCGGCCGCCGCGGGCGTCGTCGTGGCCGGGGTGTTGTGGACGCAGCTGCCGCTGTTCGTGCCGGACGGGCGGGCGGCGAGCGGGCCGGAGATCCGGCTGCTCCAGTCGAATCTGCTGTTCGGCGGCGCCGACCTGCCCGTGGTGGTGCGGGAGGTGCGCGAGCGCCGCGTCGACGTGCTCACCGTCGAGGAGCTGACGCCCGAATCGGCGGCGCGGCTGACCACCGAACTGGCCGGCGACCTTCCGTACCACTACCTGGAACCCGGGAAATGGGGCGCGGGCAGCGGCATCTTCAGTCGGTATCCGTTGCGCGACACCAAGAAATACGACGGCTTCGTGATGGCCAACCTTTCGGCCACCATGGAGCACCCGCAGCGCGGCCCCGTCGCCGTCTACGCCTTCCACCCGATGCCGCCGCCGCTGGACTTCGCGGCGTGGAGCGCGGAGATGCGCCGCGTCCGCGAAATCCTCGACGCCCAAACAGGTCCGGCTGTCGTCGGCGCGGATTTCAATGCGACGCGGGATCATTCGGCCTTCCGCGACCTGGTGCGCGGCCGGTTCGATTCCGCCGCCGAGCTCGCCGGCGCGGGTCCGCTGCCCACCTATCCCACCGACCGGGCCTGGGGACCGGTGATCGGGATCGACCACATCCTGGTCGCGGGCGGCACCGCCGAGGAGATGGAGAGCCTGTCGATCCCGGGATCGGACCACCGCGCGGTGTTCGCGGTACTGCGGCTCGACGCCTGAACACCGGGCGCGCAACGTGATACGCGCGCACGGGAGTCAGCGATTACCATGTGAACGCTCGACCGGCGGTGTGGGTAGACCACCGTCCGGCGGCGGCGCGGGCGGGTGCCCGCGCAGGACCGGGGAGGAAGACCTGATGAGGACCAAACGGCTGCGGTTGGCCGCTATCGCGGTGCTGGTGGCGGTCGGCGCGACGCTCGCGGGCTGTGGGAGTTCGCAGACCACGACGAGCTCGGAGAACGCCGCCGCCATCGATCCGGACAACCCGTGGATGCTCGCGGGCGCGGCCACCAACACCGGCCCGAGCGGCCCGCGTCCCGGCGTCCCCGACGCGCCGCTGACCGCGGAGAACGGCGACGGGGGACCGGTCGACCAGCTCGCCCTCAATGCCATCGCCGACATCGAGGAGTTCTGGAAGGCCCAGTACGCCAAGACTTTTCCCGGCACCTTCAAGCCGGTGAACAAGTACATCTCCTGGGACGCCCGTGCCCCCAAGGACCAGTCGGTGAAGTTCTGCAAGACCGATACCCACAAGCTGGTCAACGCCGCCTATTGCGGGCTCGACCACACCATCGGCTGGGACCGCAGGGTGCTGCTTCCGCTGCTGGAGGACAAGTACGGTCCGATGTCGGTGGTGATGGTGCTCGCGCACGAGTACGGCCACGCCATCCAGGGTCAGGCCAAGATCGCCGGCCTGTTCACCGGCGCGCTGGTCAAGGAGCAGCAGGCCGACTGCCTGGCGGGTGTGTTCCTGCGGCACGTCGCCGAGGGCGATTCGCCGCACTTCACCATGAACATGACCGACGGTTTGGACGGCGTGCTCGGCGCCACCATCGCCGTGCGCGACACCGATCCCAGCGACCCGGACAACGTGCACGGTTCGGCGTTCGAGCGGGTGACCGCCGTGCAGCTCGGTTACACCGACGGCGCGGAGGCGTGCAAGAAGATCGACAGGAAGGAGATCGAGCAGCGCCGCGGCGGTCTGCCGGTGACCTTCGAGGTCGACGACGAGGAGAGCCAGCAACTCCCGGTCGACCAGGCCTCGCTGACCAGCGTCGGCCAGGCGCTGCTGAAGAACTTCCCGATCGCCGACGCGCCGCAGTTCGACTACTCCGGCGTGGTCCGCAACTGCTCCAAGGTCACCACCACCGAACCGGTGTCGTACTGCCCGAGCTCGAACAAGATCGGCACCGATATTCCGGAACTGGCCGAGCGCGGCGGTCCGCTCGACGGTGACGACGAGCCGTTGTCGGCCGTCGTGCAGGGCGATTACAACGCCTTCGTGGTGTTCGTCTCCCGCTACATGCTCGCCGTCCAGCAGGACCGCAAGCTTTCGCTGACCGGCGCGGAGACCGCGGGCCTGCGCACCGCCTGCCTCAGCGGCGCGTTCACCACCAAGCTGAGCGAGCCGACCAGCGATCCGCGCCTGTCGGCGAACGACCTCGACGAGGCCGTCTCCGGCCTGCTCGCCGACGGGCTCGCCGCCGCCGACGTAGACGGCAAGGTCGTCAAGAGCGGCTACCAGCGGCTCGAGGCGTTCCGAACCGGCGTGCTGGACGGCGAGCAGGCCTGCATGACCAAGTTCAAGTGAGCCGGTCCGCCGCGGCCGGACCTATCCGGCCGCGGCGGGCAGCGCGCGCAGCGAGCTGAGCGTGGTCGCCAGTGCGCGGGCGGCCTCGGCGCCCTTGGTCACGAAGTGCCCGGTGAAGTAGTCGACGTGCTCGCTGTGCTCGTGGAAGTGGTGCGGGGTGAGCACCACCGAGAAGACCGGCACGTCGGTGTCCAGCTGCACCCGCATCAGCCCGTCGATCACGGCCGAGGCCACGAAATCGTGGCGGTAGATGCCGCCGTCGACCACCAGCGCGGCGGCCACGATCGCCGAGTACTTGCCGGTCTGCGCGAGCCGCTTGGCGTGCAGCGGAATCTCGAACGCGCCTGGCACCTCGAAGACATCGATGGTGGCCGGGTCGAAGCCGAGATCGGTGTACTCGGTGGTGAAGCCCTCCAGGGCCTTGCCGACGATCGAGCTGTGCCAGGTGGCGCGGACGAACGCGACGGATCCGGTCGGTGTGGTTCCCATGACCGGATCTTACGGCTGAGTAACGTGCGCCTCCAGCCATGCCACCACATCGATGAGCACCCGATCTTGCTCCGGCTCGTTGAAGACCTCGTGGTAGAGCCCTTCGTAGCGGATCACGGTCAGGTCCTTCGATCCTGCCTCGCGCTCGATCAGATCAGAACTCGACGGCGCGGCGAGGGCGTCGGCGGTGCCGTGCAGCACCAGCAGCGGGACGGTGATCTTGTCCAGCCGCCGCTTGACCGTGGTGGTCGCGTTCAGGATCTCGGTCCCCGTGCGCGCGGGCAGCTTCCCGCGGTAGACCAGCGGGTCGGCGTCATAGGCCGCGACCACCGCTGGGTCGCGACTGATCATCGACGAATCCAGTTTCAGCACACCGAGATTCGGCGTCAGCTTGGACAGCACCGGCGCCAGTAGCCGCTGCACCGGGTTGCCGACCTCGATGTCCAGCGGCGGCGCGGAGAGCACGATGCCCGCCACGTCGATCGGCGCGCGAGTGGCCAGGTAGAGCACGATCAGGCTGCCCATCGAGTGCGCGAGCAGGAACTTCGGCACGCCGGGGTGCTCGCGGGCGGCGATGTCGAGCATGCCCTCCACGTTGTCGGCTGAGCCCTCCATCGAGCCGATGTTCGCCTTGCTGCCCGCCGACTTGCCGTGGCCGAGGTGGTCGAGCGCGTAGACCGCGAAACCCGCTTCGGCCAACCGCTTCCCGACATGGCCGTAGCGGCCGGAATGCTCGGCGATGCCGTGCACCAGCACGATCACGGCCTTGGTCGTGGTCTCGGGAAGCCAAGCGCGCCAAGCGATCCGGCTGCCCGTGCCTTCGAAATCGCCATCCTCGGTGCGGGTCACCTGCGTTCCTCTCGGGTCGATTCGTGCGCGAGTTCCTCGATCAGCCGTCGATTGAACTCGATGAGCCGAGCGTAGTTCACCCGGGAGATGCGCTCGTCCGTTCCGTGGATTGTCGCCAGGTCGGCCTGGGTCAGCACGATCGGCGCGAAGTTGCACCGGGTGGCGGCGAGGTCGTCGTAGTGGCGTGAGTCGGTGGCGCCGGGCACCAGACCGGTGGTGACCGCGATGCCGGGAACGATGTGCTCGGCGAGCCGGGCGATCACTTCGAACGCGGGGCCCGGCGCGGTGGTCCGCGACGGTTCCGACGACATCCCGACCAGCTCGAGCTGCACGCCGGGATCACGAATCACCTTGCGGCAGTGGTCGAGCACCCCGGCCACCGAATCGCCTGGCAGGATGCGGAAATTGACCAGCGCCTCGGCGCGCTGGGGCAGCACGTTCGCCTTCACGCCGCCGCTGATCACCGTCGGTGCGGTGGTGGTGCGCACCAGCGCCTCGGTCTGCGGGCGGGCGGCCATGATCCGGGTGATCATCGGTCCCGCGAGCCCGGCGATCCCGAGCAGCCGCCTGCGCGTCTCCGGCATCGCCGCGCGCAGGCGGGACAGCATGTCGGCGATCACCGGCGTCAGCCGCAACGGCATGGGATGGTCCTGGACCCGTCCCACCGCCCTGGCGATCCGGCCGACGGCGGTCTGCCTGCCCGGCATCGAAGAATGCCCGCCCGTCTCCTGGACCCGCAGTCGCACGGTGGCATAGCCCTTCTCGCCCAGCATGATCGAGGCCACCGGCCGGTCGACGCCGTCGGCGACGCCCTCGGTGATCACACCGCCCTCGTCCAGCAGCAGGTCCGCCCGCACCCCGAGCCGCCGCAGGTGCTCCGCCATCCGGACGGCGCCTTCGTCGCCGAAAACCTCCTCGTCGTGCCCGAACGCGAGGTAGACGGTGTGCCGGGGTCGCAGACCCGCGGCCAGCGCGGCTTCCACCGCCTCCAGGATGGCGATCAGCCTGCTCTTGTCGTCGATGGCGCCGCGACCCCAGACGAACTCCTCGTCCACGACGCCGTCGAAGGGCGGGTGCGTCCAGCGGCGCGCGTCGTCGACCGGCACCACGTCCTGGTGGGCGAGCAGGATCGCGGACACCCGATCCGGCTCCGCGCCCGGCCAGCGGTAGAGCCTGCTGTGGCCGAACAGTTCGAGCTCCAGTTCGGCGTGCACCAGCGGAAACGAGCGCTCCAGGTGCGCGGCGAGCTGCGCGAAGGCTTCGTCGGCGGCGCCGGTCGAGTCCTCGGTGGAGACCGTGGCGCAGCGTAAGGCCGCGGCGAGCCGCTCGGCGACGCGGTCGTCGACCCCGGCGGGTGTGGTTTCCGGTGTCATCGGGCACCGGTGGGGTTCGTGAGCATCACTGCATTCTTCAACACTCGGAGCGGGATGGGAGACCGGACGGTCGGTGCGGTCGGCACGGAGAGGTCCGGGTGGCTGCGCGACCGCCACCGATCCAGCGCGCCTCACGTCACCGTGTCACGGGCAGGTCGACGGCGGTCGCAGGGTTGTTCAAGAGGCCCGGGTCGATCGGGAAGCTCTTCTCCACGCGCCACCTGGCGTGCCAGTCGGGGGTGCCGCTAGGGAGATCGGGGCTGCGCGGCGTGGTCAGCACCGGGAGTTCGAGGCGCGCGGAATGCACGGTGACGACGGCGTTGCTCGGTGCGTGCGACCACACGTCGTCGATCACGTCGGTGATCTTCGCGCCGAGCCGGTGCCCGGCGGCCAGCGGCCAGTCCTGGGCGAGCAGCCGGAGGTCGGTGTCCGGGCGCACCGGGGAGATGCCGCGGGTGATGATGGTCGCGCGGCCGTCGGGGGCGATGTCGTAGAGTTCGACGGTCACCGTGGCGGATTCGGGCCCCGCGAGCTGGAGCTTCGCCGTCGCCACGCCCGACACGTGGGTTGGTTCCGCCAAAGGTTGTGAGACCGACCAGATCTCGCGGTCGCGGCCCGGAAGTAGCCCGCGGTCGGTGTAGGAGCCGGTTCGCAGCTGCACCGTGATGCCCTCGGAATCCGCAGGCGGCCAGGCGGTTTCGGAGCGCCAGCCGCCGTCGAACTGGTTGACTCGCACCCGAGGGCCTGGGACCTCGGTGTCCTTGCCCGCGACGTGCCGGTCGAAGAACGCCATGAGCTCGGCGTCGAAAAACGGTGTGCCGCATTTCTCGTGACAATCGGTGTGACCCCACTGGCCGAACCAGGCACGGTGTTCGCCGGAGCCGAGACCTTGCCACATCTCGAAGACGCGATCCGCCCGTGTGTTGCCGTCGAGGAAGCCCTGGGCGACGAACAGCGGAATGGTGTTGCCGCGCAAGTCGTCGACCAGGTCGCGCTCGATCCATCCGGGATTGGCGGCATTGTGGTCGGTGGTGAGGTCGACATAGCGTTCGGCGCAGCCCGGCGGCATGCTCACGGCGTTGGCCTGGTATTCGGGGGAGTCGCCCCAGTGCGCGGGGGTCGACGCGATCGCGAGATGCTCCAGCCCGACCTGATCGGCGGGCCGGATACCGTTGTCCGTCACCGGTTTTCCGGAGAACTTCCAGGAGACGCCACGCATGTACAGGTAGGAGTACGGGTCGACCACCGGCGCGAACGCGGCCACCGCGGCGAGACCCTTCGGCTTGGCCGCCAGCGCCAGCATGCCCGTCCACGCCTCGTAGGAGGTGCCGGTCATGCCGACCCGTCCGGTCGACCACGGCTGGGCGGCGGCCCATTCCACCGCGGTCACCACGTCCGATCGCTCGCCGGGCCCGCCGTAGTCCGGACAGCCGTTCGAGCCGCCGAACCCGCGCAGATCGACGAGCACGTAGGTGTAGCCCGCGCGCAGCGCCTGCTCGACCGGCAGGTTCTCGACCGACGGGCCGCCCTCCGGCAGCGGATGGGTCAGGTAGGCCAGGTGCGAGCGGTACGGACTCACCGTCAGCAGCACCGGCGTCTTGGTTTCGTCGGCGATGCCGGGCGGGCGCAGCACGTCGGCGTGCAGGCGGGTGCCGTCCGGGGCGGTCAAGTACGTCTGCCACCAGGTGAACGGGACACCGGGCTGTTCGGCCACGGCGGGCACAGCCATCCCGAGCACCAACGCCACCCCGGCTACCGCCCGCGCCACCACAGAACCCACTCGCACCAGAGGACTATCGTGCGTCACCTGGGTTGGCGTCCAGCCCCGGAATCTGGGGTGCGGCGGTGAGGCTTGTCGCCGAAGCGCATCAATCCCGCGAACCTTCCATCGCGCCACCGAGATTCGGTCTGGTGTCTCAGCCACGTCGGCGTATGATCGGGCTCCAGTGCGATCGACCGGGGGAAAGATGAGCGAGCCGGTGACCACGGATTGGGACCGATTCGTGCAGGCACTGGCCCGCTGTCTAGCCCAACTGCCCTCGCGCGCGACGCTGATCATTGCCGCGCCGGGCAACCGCTACGTCCAGTTCGTGCAGTACGACATCAAGCTGTCCGCCGAACTCGCGGGCAACCGCTATCTGGACCGGCCGATGTCGTCGGACGCCGAGCGCATGCTGCGCGAACTCGGCTGGCAGGAACCGGTTTCCCGCCGCGAGATCGACAACTGGCAGCGCAGCCTCTTCTGGCCGCTCGCCGACAAGGTGCTACTCGACTTCGCCCGATCCGTCGCCCTCGGCCTGCACCACGCCCTCGGCGTCCACGCGCCCACCGAACTGCGCGCCATGGGCTGGACCGAAGCCTCCGGCGACCTCGACCTCACCGTCCTCGGCCTCATTTCGAAACCCACCACGAACAACTGAACACCACCGAGCCCCCGCCACCCGTGTGGCGAGGGCTCGGGATCGGAGGTGTCAGCTGACGAGGTTCTTGCGCAGTTTCAGGATCGTGCCCGGATCGAGGCCGAGTCCCTGGGTGAGGAACTTGCCGAAATCGCCGTAGCTCTGCTCCATCTGCTGGATCGCGGTGTTCAGGTAGGCGTCGCGCACCTCCTGCAGCGGGATCAGCAGGTCCGGATTCTGCATCAGCCCAGCCTGTTTCACCTGCTCGCGCAGTTTGGCGTCGGCGGCGGCGCGGTACTGGTTGGACAGCAGGTAGTCCTGGCGCGCGGTGCTTTCCGGCACGCCGACCGCGCGCAGCACCACGTAGGTGAGCCAGCCGGTGCGGTCCTTGCCCGCCGTGCAGTGGTAGAGCGTGGCCCGGTCGGAGTTCGCCAGATCTCGGATGGTCTGCCCGAATGCGTTGCGGGAGGCCTCACTCAGGAAACTGCGGTACACCCCCGCCATGATCTGCTCGGCCCGACCGCCGCCGAGCAGCTCCTCCTGCTTCTGCGGATCTCGCGACTGGATCGCCTGCAACATCTGCTGGAACAGACCGGTGTCGTCGATCGGCCGCGCCACCGCCTGCACCCCCGCGGGCAACTTGTCCGGTCCGGCGAACTGCACCTCCGCCGGAGTCCGCAGATCCACGGCCGCACGGAGATTCAGCGTGCCGAGCTTCTGCACATCCGCCTCGGTCAACTTCTCCAGCGAATCGGCCCGAAACGCCTTGCCCGACTTGACCCTCGCCCCGTCATACGTCCGATATCCGCCGATATCCCGAACATTGACGGCCCCCTGCAATTCGATCCGCGTCGCCGACGCCTCCACCGTCGGCTCGGCCACCGCACTCGGCGGAAGGGGAGTGGAAACGAGGGCCAGCGCACTGAACGCTGCACCGATGAGAGCAATGAATGAAATCTTCATGCCGGGCGACACTAGAACGCGTTCTAAGGAACCTCTCAGCTTCCCGCACTCCCACCCACTCACCGGGATTTCCAACCCGCCCAACGGGATCCACTCTTCCCTGTCTGTCGTCGAATGAGCGAGTACCCGCGCAGTGTGGGGCGACGCTTAACGCTACCATACGGAAACATATTGCCCGGCCACAGGGCTCAACGATACGAACGAAATTGTCGAGTCTGACGGTAGGTAATCGGAGTTACACGTCGGCGGTTTCGATGCCGCCGTTGTTGGTTCGAGTCATCGCCGCAAGGGCAACGCGGGCAGCCGTCAAGACCGCGCCCCACCGTGGGTCACCGACATAAACCGAGTCAGGCGAATTCCCAAGATCGTCAAGAAGCGGTGACAACACTCGATCGAGCTTCGCGAGCGCGCCGAGCTCGTCGTTGTCGATCAATACAGTACCAATTCTCCGTCTGGGATCTGGAAGTACTGCGCAGTCGTCGTACAGGGTATGGATGCGCTGATCGAGATCGTCGTAGAAGCCCTCGTGCGGATACTGACGCTCCAGCCAAACCCGTTGCTGATACTCACGGTCGGCCAGGGCCCGGATGGCGGACAAAACATTTGCGCGCATCTCCGGGAATTGCACTTCGTTCATGGATGGTCCCAACTGCTCCACGGCGGGCATCACGCCCAGATTTGGGCCGCCGCCTGTAGTCACCATCCATCACCCCCGTTGACCATTCGGCCCAACCATAGCAGCACCGACGCCGCGGTAGAGGCCAAGCATCGCGCTATCAGCGCGATCCAGTCCGACACCTTCGTATGGTTGGCTTGGAAGGGATTGCGCCAGGCTATTTCCAATGACCAGTCGAGCGGCTGGTGCCACGTGAAGTGTCCGTCGCCGTGGTGGGCGATGCTGATGAGCTCCCGGCTGATCGTGGCGCTGCGGACCACCGCGCGCAGGCCCAGGGGCCAGACAGCCCAGAGCGGGTGAGCAAGTAGGGCGAGGGAGATAATGGAATTCAGCGAGCGGGGCCGCAGGACACGCGAAAAGCCCTGTAGAACAAAGGAACAGATCGACCGCCTGAACAAACTGAGCAAGGACTCCCGCAGTCTGCTGGAACAGCTTGCCGACCGGTTGCCGCCTGAAGCACTTGCTCAATATCGAACCTTCAGCGATGTTGGTGAGTGGGGTGAACTGGTCGACGGTCTTTGTGCCAGCCTCGTGAAGCGGCGGATCCCGGTTACCGCCGCAGAACGCGACAGTTTGGCCGAACTGATGGCGATGTTCGAGAACCGCGAAGATTACGCGTATCTCAGTGACCCCGAACGAGTCTTGCCGCAGCTTACTGTCGTCCCCATGTAAATCAGCTGCGGAGCGCCTCGAGCATGCGGCCAGATCGTCATCCGTGGATAGCGGTCCTTCCAGACTTTGCACACTTGCGGCCACAGCGCCGCGCTCGTCGGCAGTGGCGACGCGTGCGATCATCGACCGTTCCGTGCCATGCCGCATGAACACCCGGAAACGGGACGAGCCCTCCCGCACCGAAGTGCGGAAGGGCTCGAAACGCCTTGCCGTACGCCGACTTACACGTCGAAGTAGAGCTCGAACTCGTACGGGTGCGGACGCAGGTTCACCGGCGCGATCTCCTGGGTGCGCTTGATGTCGATCCAGGTCTCGATCAGGTCCGGGGTGAAGACGTTGCCCTCGGTGAGGTAGTCGTGGTCCTGCTCGAGGCGGTCGATGACCGAAGCCAGGCTGGTGGGGGCCTGCGGGATGTTCTTGGCCTCCTCCGGCGGGAGCTCGTAGAGGTCCTTGTCGACGGGGGCCAGCGGCTCGATCTTCTTCTTGATGCCGTCCAGGCCGGCCATCAGCATGGCGGCGAAGGCCAGGTACGGGTTGCCCGAGGAGTCCGGCGCGCGGAACTCGATGCGCTTGGCCTTCGGGTTGTTGCCGGTGACCGGGATGCGGACCGCGGCAGAGCGGTTGCGCTGCGAGTACACCAGGTTGATCGGGGCCTCGTAGCCCGGAACCAGACGGTGGTAGGAGTTCACGGTCGGGTTGGTGAACGCCAGCAGCGACGGCGCGTGGTGCAGGATGCCGCCGATGTAGTGACGCGCGATGTCCGACAGACCGCCGTAGCCGGCCTCGTCGTGGAACAGCGGCTTGCCGTCCTTCCACAGCGACTGGTGCACGTGCATGCCCGAGCCGTTGTCACCGAAGAGCGGCTTCGGCATGAAGGTGACGGTCTTGCCTTCCTGCCACGCGGTGTTCTTCACGATGTACTTGAACAGCTGCAGGTCGTCGGCAGCGTGCAGCAGGGTGTTGAAGCGGTAGTTGATCTCCGCCTGGCCCGCGGTGCCGACCTCGTGGTGGCCGCGCTCGAGCTCGAAGCCCGCGTTCTGCAGGTTGGTCGAGATCTTGTCGCGCAGGTCGACGTAGTGGTCGTACGGCGCGACCGGGAAGTAACCGCCCTTGTTGCGGACCTTGTAGCCGCGGTTCGGGGTGCCGTCGAGGTTGAACTCGGCGCCGGTGTTCCAGGAGCCGGAGATCGAGTCGATCTCGTAGAAGGCGCCGTTCATGTTCGACTCGTAACGGATCGAGTCGAAGATGTAGAACTCGGCCTCGGGACCGAAGTACGCGGTGTCGGCGATGCCGGTCGACCGCAGGTACTCCTCCGCCTTGCGCGCGATGTTGCGCGGGTCACGGGAGTAGGCCTCGCGGGTGAACGGGTCGTGGACGAAGAAGTTCAGGTTCAGCGTCTTGGCGGCGCGGAACGGGTCGATGCGCGCGGTGGTGTAGTCGGGGAGCAGGAGCATGTCCGACTCGTCGATCGACTGGAAGCCACGGACGGACGAACCGTCGAACGCTAGACCCTCTTCGGCGAGGTCGGCCGTGAAGGCCTTGGCCGGGATCGAGAAGTGCTGCTGCACACCGGGAAGATCGCTGAAGCGGATATCGACGTACTCGATGTCCTCTTCCTTGATGTACTGGATGACCTCATCGGCCGTGCTGAACGTCACTTGTTCTCCTTACGGATCGGTTCCCAGCCAGTGTCGATTGCATGGGTTCGTCGCGACCAGACGCTATGGATGCGGTGTTTCCCTACAGTCAAGGCTGTGTTTCGCCAGTGTTACACGTGCGCCTGGTCGAGTGGCGATGGCCACCCGGGCTCGACAAGCATGGTAGTCCTGCTGTTCGCGGCCTGTCCTGTGAGGCTGAACTCCCCTGCGCGCCGCCGGGCGGAATGCGGTCGCCGCATGTCAGGCGCTGTCGGACGCGGTTCGTCCGCAAACCTGCGCCGGGCCGAGGGCGGGCGAGGTGTCCGCCTATCCTGGAGGCCATGGCACGCATCACCGGATCCTGGCTTTCCGGACCTTCGGCGGACCCCGGTGACCCGGCTACGCCGGAGTTTCCCGGCGAACACCTCGGCCTGCCTCGCGACGGCGCGGGCTCGCTGGCTGGTATGGGCCGCCGGATCGCCGCGCTGTTCGTCGACTGGATGATCGCCGTCGGCGTCTCGGCGCTGATCGTGCGCGGTGTGAACGCCAACCTTCCGCTGCTCATCTGGTTCGTCATCGGCGTCGCCGCCGTCACGTTGTTCGGGTTCACGCCGGGGCAGTACTTCCTGCGGCTGCGGGTGGTGCGGATCGATGCGGCCGCCCCGGTCGGGTTCGTGCGGGCGTTGGCGAGGCAGGTGCTGCTGATTTTCGTGGTGCCCGCGTTGTTCACCGATGGTGACGGCCGCGGCATGCACGACCGGGCGACCGGGACCGCGCTGGTGAAGTCGCGCTGACGCGCCGGCGTCGGGTTTTCGTGCTGGCGGCGTCTGTCCTGTTCGCGTCCGACGGCGCGAAGGCTCTGCTTGGGGTGGCGGGCTGGCGCGGAAGTGGCGTGCTGGGCGGTGAGGGCTGACGCGCTGGGGTTGGCGCGCTGACGCTGAGGTTGACGCGTTGCCGCGGCATTTGGCGCGCTGGCGGTGAGGTCGGCACGTTGCCGCTGGGGTTGATGCGCTGGCACCCTGGACCCGCCGCGACGAACGGCTGTTCCCGGGCCGTCGCCAGCATCATCCGCACCGGCTGGCCACTGCTTCCGGCGCGACTCCGCTACTACCGCCGCGCCTGCGACGGTAGGGAGCGGGAGAAGGTGGCAGTCAGGAGCGCGTGAACGCGGCGGACTCGACGGAGCGGGGCAACTGCGGTCGAGCGGCCTCAGTCGACGGTGTAGCGCAGCATCACCGCGGTGTCGAAGTGCCTCGTCTCGGTCAATCGGAGCGGGATGCGCTTTTCCAGCGATGGGAACATCGGTGTGCCGCCGCCGAGGATGACGGGCAAGACGAACATCTGGTACTCGTCGACGAGCCCGTGTGGCAGCAGCGACGCGGCGAGGCTCGCACCGCCGACCTCGATGACGCCATCACCTCCGGCCTTGAGCCTGCGGACCTCCTCGACCACGTTCTCGCTGACCAGCGTGCTGTTCCAGTGGACCTCGGTGAGCGTCCGGGAGACGACGACCTTCGGCTTCTCCGTCCAGAGCCTGCTGAACTCCCGCTCGATGGGCGGCGCGTCCTCGGCGACGTGCGGCCAGTACTCGGCCATCAGCTCGTACAGGCGACGGCCGTGCAGCGAGATCTCGATATCGCGGTAGCGGTCGTTGTGGAATTGGTGCAGCTCGTCGTCCGGGTCGGTCCAGTCGATGCGGCCGTCGCGGTCGTTGATGTAGCCGTCCAGGGACACGCCGAACCCGTAGATCAGTTTCCTCATGACCGGGTAGACCTCCTAGGCGCTCGAAACTCATCGGCGCTGACCGGGCAATCAGCCGCGCGATCGCGCCGAGTGGCTACTGCCGAGTGTCCACCACTCCGCTGGACCGCCCCGCTTCGACCGGCCCTGCCGGGCCGGGCAGGTCGAAGCTTTCCCGGTGCGAGGCGTGCGGCCAACTCCGCACTAGAGGCGTGCGGCCAGCTCCGAACTACCGGACCGTGCGCCCGAGGAAGTCGCGGATCAGCCCGGCGATCTCGTCCCCGTGTGTCTCCAGCGCGAAGTGCCCCGCATCGAGGAGATGCAGTTCCGCGTCCGGCAGATCGCGGAGGTAGGCGCGGGCGCCGTCGGCCCCGAAGATCTCGTCGTGCTCGCCCCAGGTGATCAGCGTCGGCGGCCGGTGCTCGGCGAAGTACTTCTGGAAGGCGGGGTAGGCGTCCAGATTGAACTGGTAGTCCCAGAAGAGCTGGAGCTGGATCTCCTTGTTGCCGGGACGGTCGAGGTAGGACTGGTCCAGGGTCCAGGTGTCGGGGCTGACGCGATCGCGCCGGTCCTCGGGCACCCCGTGCAGGTACTGCCATTCGGTGGCCTCGAGTTCGAGCAGCTTGCGGACCTCGGTCTCGTTGGCGGCCCGGTCCTTGGCGTGCGCGAACAGGACCTCCCAGAACGGCGTGAACCCCTCGAGGTAGGCATTGCCGCTCTGGCTGATGATCGCGGTGACCCGCTCGGGGTGGCGGCTCGCGATGCGCAATCCGATCGGTGCGCCGTAGTCCTGGATGTATAGGGCGAAGCGGTCGACGCCGAGGGCGTCGAGGAGTTCGGCGGTGATCTCGGTGAGTTTGTCGAAGCTGTAGTCGAATTCGTCGACGCGCGGCATGGACGACCGGCCGAAGCCGATGTGGTCGGGCGCGATGAGGTGGTAGGCGTCCGCGAGGTCGCGCAGCAGGTTGCGGAACATGGCCGAGCTGGTGGGGAACCCGTGCAGCAAGACGAGCGTGGGGTTCGCGGGGTCGCCCGCCTCGCGGTAGAAGACGGTGACGTCCTGGATCTGGGCGGTCCGGTGGTGCACGACGGTCATTGCTCTCTCCTCGAAGTCGATGGCGAACGGTCTCTAACCGCTCAATCAACTTTGAACAGTTAGACGCGACCGCCGTGTTCCCGTTCCGGGAAAGGTTTTTCGATGTTCTCGTCGGCAGGCCGCCTGATCAGGCATGACCCGGAAACGACGAAGGCCCGTGTCCCAAATCGTGGGACACGGGCCTCTCGAAATCCGAACTCAGCGCCTGCGAATGGTGCGCTGCACCCCGCGCATCTTGGCGCCCGCGGGCATCGGACCCTTGGGCAGCGCGGGCCCGCTGCGCGAGCTGAGGGCGGCGAGCCGGCCTTCGATGTTGTCGATGCGCTTGGTGTCGATGTTGCGGGGCAGCTTGGTCAGGTAGCGCTGGAGTTCCTTCAGCGGGACCTGACCCTCCTCGTTGCCGATGATGACGTCGTAGATCGGGGTGTCGCCGATGAGCCGCGCGGTGCGCTTCTTCTCCTGGGCGAGCAGCGCCTTGAGCCGCTGCGGCGAACCCTCGCCGACGAAGATCACGCCGGGCAGGCCGATCACGCGGTGCACCGCGTCCAGCTGCGTGGTCGCGGCGACGCCGTTGCTGACCCGCCACTTGCCCTGCAGGTTCTCGAGCACCCAAGCGGCCGCACCCGCTTGACCCTCGGCCTTGGCGTACACGTTCTTCTGCACGCGACGTCCGAAGAGGATGAACGCCACCAGCACGCCGAGCAGGATGCCGACCGGAAGCAGGAACCACTGCAGATCGAAGATCAGGCCGATCACCAGGAACAGCACGGTGATGCCGAGCACCGCGCCGATCATCAGGGGCAGCAGGAGCTTGTCTTCCTTGCGCTGCATCTGGAACGCCTGCCAGAGCTGCTGGCGCCGCTCCTTCGACGCCTGCTTGCGCGCCGCCTTCGCCGCGGCCTTCGCTTCCTTCGACGGAGTCCCGCCCTTGCCTGCTGCCATGTGTTTCAGAATAGTGGCCGCCGAGCTGAACATTTGCGCCGGGACGGCGGTCGGATTCAGCCCTTGCCGTTTTCCCGGAGCGCCGCCGCGATCTGCGACGGCATCGGCTCGTGCCGAGCGTAGGTCCGGCTGAAATCCCCGGTCCCGTGCGACAGCGAACGCAAGTCGATCGCGTAGCGGCTGAGTTCCAATTCCGGCACTTCGGCGCGGATCCTGGTGCGACCGGTCCCGTGCGGTTCCGTGCCGAGCACCCGTCCGCGACGGCTCGACAGATCGCTCAACACCGGCCCGAGGTAGTCGTCGGAGACCACCACCCAGACCTCGGCGAACGGCTCCAGCAGATCGATGCCCGCGACGGCCGCCGCCTCGCGCAACGCCAGCGCGCCCGCGGTTTGGAACGCGGCGTCGGACGAGTCGACCGAATGCGCCTTGCCGTCGAACAGCGTGACCCGCACGTCCACCAGCGGGTACCCCGCGGCCACCCCGCGCGCCGCCTGCGCGCGCACGCCCTTCTCCACCGAAGGGATGAACTGGCGCGGCACCACGCCGCCGACCACCTTGTCCACGAACTCGATCCCCGAACCACCGGGCAGCGGCTCCACCTCGATCTCGCACACCGCGTACTGCCCGTGCCCGCCGGACTGCTTCACGTGCCTGCCGCGCGCCTGCGCCTTGCCCGCGAACGTCTCGCGCAGCGCGACCTTGTGATCGACGGTGTCCACCTGCACCCCGAACCGGGTGCGCAGCCGCTCCAGCGCGACATCGCGATGCGCCTCGCCGAGACACCACAGCACCAATTGGTGTGTCTGGCTGTTGTTTTCGACGCGCAGGGCGGGGTCCTCCGCCGCAAGCCGCGCGAGTCCCTGTGAGAGCTTGTCCTCGTCGGCCTTGCTGTGCGCGCGAATCGCGATGGGCAGCAACGGATCCGGCATCGGCCACGGTTCGATGACCAGCGGCTTGCCGGTGCCGGAGAGGGTGTCGCCGGTCTCCGCGTGACCGAGCTTGGTGACGCACGCGATGTCGCCCGCGATGGCCTCACCGAGCGGGCGCTGCTGCTTGCCGAAGGGCGCCGTCACCGCGCCGACGCGCTCGTCCACGTCGTGGTCCGGATGCCCGCGTTCGGCCAGACCGTGCCCGCAGACGTGCACGGTGTCGTCGGCGTGCAGGGTGCCGGAGAAGATGCGCACCAACGAGATCCGGCCGACGTACGGGTCCGACGCGGTGCGGATGACCTCCGCGGCCAGCGCGCCGTTCGGGTCGCACGCCAACGGAGTCGGCGCGGCGCCGTTGGTCGCGGGAGCCGCCGAGACGGTGTGCTCGGTCGGGGCCGGGAAACCGCCGGTGATCAGATCGAGCAACTCCATCGTGCCCAGGCCCTGCCGCGCGCCCTCCGGCGCGGGCGCGCCGAACAGCACCGGGTGGAAGCTGCCGCGGGCCACCGCACGCTCCAGATCGGAGACCAGCGTGTCGAGCTCGATGTCCTCGCCGCCGAGGTAGCGCTCCATGAGCGACTCGTCCTCGCTCTCGGCGATGATGCCCTCGATGAGCCGATTGCGCGCCTCGTCCAGTTCCTCGGCCTGTTCCGCCGACGGTTCGCCGCGCACTCCTTCACCCGACGCGTAGTCGGCCACGCAGTTCGGCAGCAGCTCGATCATTCCCGTGACCGGCCGATGACCGTCCGCGCCGCGCGGTCCGTACACCGGCAGATGCAGCGGCAGGATGTTCTCCGACGCCCCGCCGCCGAGCACGTCACGGCACGTCTGCACCATCTCGTCGAAGTCCGCCCGCGCGGTGTCCAGGTGCGTGATGACGATCGCCCGCGGCATGCCGACGGCCGCGCACTCCTCCCACAGCGCGCGCGTCGCACCGCTCACCCCCTCCGCGCCCTCGGCCGCCGAGATGACGAACAACGCCGCGTCCGCCGCGCGCAACCCCGCCCGCAACTCGCCGACGAAATCCGCGTATCCCGGCGTGTCCACCAGGTTGACCTTCATCTCCTGCCACGCCACCGGCACCACCGACACCTGCACCGACCGGTGCTGCCGATGTTCGATCTCGTCGTAGTCCGACAGCGACGTGCCGTCCTCCACCCGCCCCGCGCGATTCACCGCGCCTGCCGTCAGCGCCATCGCCTCGACGAGCGTCGTCTTCCCCGCCCCGCTGTGACCGACCAGGACCACATTTCGAATGCGTTCCGGCCGATCCACCGTCACCACTCTGCCGTTGCCTCCGGCAGGTCCACTCGATTTGTCCACCATGTGTCACGCTTCCTCGCCTCGACACCGCGGTTGTATCGAGCTTCCCACCATCGGGAGGTGTGCGTCCACGAATCGGGGGAGAAGAGGGGAGGAGCTGGGTCGGAGGTCCGTGGGCTTGCGCTCGGCGAACGAGATCGTCCGGGACTGCGGAACTCGATGGAACCGATCGAGCGGCGGTCGCGTCAGAGGAAGAAGGTGACACGACTGCGGAGACCGTACTCGCACGCCACCGAGAGCAGCGTCGGGTAGTCGAGAAGGAGGGGTTGATGGCGGTATTCGATCCGAGCCGAGCCGGGGAGGATCTCGTGCGCATGGCGGCCGATTTCGAGCGTCAGGCCGGGCGGTTCGAGCAATTACGCGGCCGGGTGGCGGCACTCGCGGTCACCGAGACCAGTCGCGATCGGCGAATCGGTGTGACCGTGGACAGCAACGGCGTCACGACGGACATCACCCTGGCCGCGAGCACCCGCGGCATGGATCCCGCGGCGATTACGGCCGAGATCATGTCGTGTCTTCATCGGGCACTGGCGAGGTTGCGCACACAGGTGACGGAGGCCGTGCACGAGGTCGTGGGTGATGATCCGGCGGGTACGGCGATCACCGATCAGTACGCGCGGCGCTTCCCCGACGTCGCTGCCGCCGACACCCAGACACCGAACTACATACCGCCCGCGTATCCGCCGTCACAACCTGTGCCGCCGCAGCCGCCCGCGAGTGCCGCGCCGTGGGAAATGAGCGTCGCACCGCCGCGCGGCCGCAAACCCGACCGCGACCAGGTGGTCACCCCGGCGGAGCCGGACGAAGACGACGAGTACTACAACCGCAAGACTTGGCTGGTGTGATCATGGGCAATCCTGATGCGATCTCGGTGGATTCCGACGAAGTGCTCGAGCACGCGAAAACGGTGAAACAACTCATGGGCAGCCTGGACATGTCGCTCGAGGCCGCCACCTACCTCGGCAACGCCGACGACGGATACGGCGCTATACCAAGGCCGTTCGTGAAGATGGTGCTCGAGGACAATCACCGCAACGCCATCGAGGTGATCCGCAAGCTGGCCGAGGACGTCGCGGTGCTGCCCGACAAGCTCCGAATCGTCGCGGAGACATTCCAAGACCAGGACGGCTCCTTCGGAAAGTCGCTGGACGAGCTGCGCGAGACGATCGCCGCCGCGAACGGGGGACAGAAGTGAGCACCACTATCGGCGACTGGCTCAACGAGCACACTGCCGGCTTCGACGATCAGCCGAAGCCCGACAACCCGTTGATCGCCGAAGGTACCGACTATCGCGAGGAGTACTTCCAGGAGGACGTCTTCTGGCTGTCGAACGTCGGTTTGGAGAAAGACGAGGAAACCGGCGTTCCCGGCGTCCTGGACGGAACCATCGCCGGTGACGCCTGGGAGGCGTACTCCAATCTCCGCAACGGCGATACGTTCAGCGCCATCACCGGCGGCATCTCCGCCGGTGTGACAGTGGCCGACGCGTTCTACGACCCCTTCGGTTTCGTTGGCGATCAGATCGCCGGATGGATGCTCACCCACTGCGAGCCCTATCGGAAGATCCTGGACGCGTTGGCGGGCAACGACGAAATGGTCGGCGCATACGCCGAGACCTGGAGCAACATCGCCCAAGAGCTCACCACCATGAGCCAGGACTGGAAGAAGGGCGTCGAGAAGGACATCGCCACGTGGACCGGCAGCGCGGGTGACGCCTACCGGAACCGCGCCACCGCTCTTATCGACCAGATCCTCGGCGCGGGAGGCGTCGCGGCTAGTCTCGGCGAGACGATGAAGACAGCCTCCGAAATCGTCAAAGCGTTCCGAAAGATGATCCAGGACATCTGCACGAGCCTGGCCGGCGCGTTGATCGGCTACACCATCGAATTGGCACTCACGTTGGGCGCGGGCTCCTTTCACGTCATCTCCGCGGTGATGGCACGGTTCGCCCGCGACAGCATCAAGATCTCCACATTGCTCGCCGACATGGCGAAGGCCTTCTACGACCTGAACACGCTCAGCCAAGCCGTCACCGGGGTGATCAACGCACTGCTCGGACAGGAGAACCAGCCGCAACAGCCCGCGTAGTAGTCGCTTCGAGCGAGTCGCGTTCCGGGCTCGACTGGCTTCGCTCGAGCCGGCTGGTCACCGCGGCCTTCATCGGGTCGATGCTCACCGGGATCGTGCTCGACGTCCTCGATCGACGGCGGATTGTGGCTCGAGCCACCGGTTTTGGGGGTGGAGGGTGGAGTCGCCGTATCGGTAACGTCTGTCCGGTTTCATCCTGGTAGACGAAGTCGAGGACAATGTCGAGATACCGAACACTGACCGCGGCACTGACCGCCGCGGCGCTCACCTTTCTACCTGCGGCGCTACCGGCCGTCGCGCATGCCGAACCCGGGCAGTACGCCCCGACCATGCTCATCCTGGACGCGTCCGGGTCGATGCAACGACCCGATCAGGGCGCCACGATGATGGATTCCGCCAAGCGGGCCGTGCGCACCTTCATCGAGTCGGCGCCCGCCGAGGCGAAGGTCGGGCTCACCACCTACGGCACAGGCACCAGCAACGAGGAGGCCGACAAGGCGGCGGGCTGCCGCGACGTCCAGATCCTGCGGCAGCCGAGCACCATCGACAAGTCCGCTCTCACCAGCGCCGTCGACGGTATCCAGCCCCGCGGCTGGACGCCCATGGGCACCGCGCTGCGTCAAGCCGCCGATGCCCTGCCGTCCTCGGGGCCGCGCTCGATCGTGCTCGTGTCCGACGGTGACGACACCTGCGCGCCGCCCGACCCGTGCGAGGTCGCCAAGGAGCTGAAGCAGAAGGGTGTCGACCTCGTCGTCCACTCGATCGGTTTCGCCGTCGACGACAAGGCGCGGGCCCAGCTCACCTGCATGGCCCAGGCGACCGGCGGCAGCTACAGCGACGCCGCCGACGGCGCCGCGCTGGAACGCATTCTGCCTCGGGTCAGTTCGGCGGCCCTGCGCAACTACCGGGCCACCGGCACGCCGATCACCGGTACCGATGGCTACCAGACCGCGCCGGTCGCGAAGCCGGGTCAGTACCTCGACACCATCGGCCGGCACGAAAAGCGTTTCTACGCGGTGGATGTGCCCGCGGGCGCGACCGCCTACTTCACCGGCATCGTCTCGTTCCCGCGGACGACCGGCGTTTCCCTCACCGACGACATGGCTGTGCTGGAGTCGCGCGTCTACGGCCGCGACGGCACCGATTGCCACGTCACGGAACGGGAGCTGGAGACCAGCGCCAGCGACGGTGTCGCGCTGACCGTCAGCAGCACCTTCGAGGGTGCGGCCGCGGCGCCGTCCGGCGGCAGCTCGGACAACTGCAAGGGCGGCGGTCGGTACTACTACGAGCTGAACTGGGACGTCGTACCGCAGGGCGCACCCGCGCGGCTGCCGGTGGAGATTCTCGTCGGCATCGAACCCGGTGTCACCGATCCGGGGCCGTCGACGATCGGCGAGGCCACCACGTTCACCGATCCGGCCGGGGCCGTGCAACCGGTCAGCGGTGGCGGGTCGTTCACCGTCGCCTCGCCGCTCGAGGGCAGCGGCAAGTACACCGACACCGTGCAGTCCGGTGAGTACGTCTTCTACAAGGTGCGGCTGGACTGGGGCCAGGGCCTGGCCTACCGGGTGCGCTTCGGCGAGACGGGAGGGGCCGGGTACACCTCGGCCGCGAATGTCGAGACCACGCTGTACTCGCCGCTCGGCCGCCGGGTCGACTCCGACACCAGCGCATACACCGGACGGACGGCCACCGAGCTGAAACTAGCGACCGTGCCGATCCGCTACGCCAACCGGAACGCCAACGACTCCGAGGTGCAGCGTCAGTCGGTGGCGGGGTGGTACTACATCGCGGTCAAGGTGGGTCTGCCGTCCGGCGCGACGGCGATGCCGCCGACTCCGGTCGAGCTCGATTTGACCGTCGCGGGCACGCCGGAAGCGGGGCCGACCTATGTGACCGGCAGCGCCGATATCCTCGGCGAGCAGTCCGGGCCCGGCGCCGAGAAGCCGGTGGCCGTGAGCAGTTCGAGCTCGAACACGCCGCGGGCCCTCATCGTCGGCATCGGTGTCGGCGTGGTCGTTCTGATCGGTATCGGGATGGCTATCTGGTTCGTCGCCCGGCGCCGCGCCTGATCCGTCCCTGACCCGCTGGCATCCGATTTCCTTTGGGTGCCAGCGGGTTCGGTGCTTCCGGCTCCGCGGTGTGGTGCAATGCGTTTCAGGCCGAGATCGTTCCACTCCAGGACGTGAACGACCGTCCCTTCGTCTGACAGGTGAAGCTCCCGTGGAACCCGCTCTCACAGCGGGCGCCCGCGTACTCGATGTACGGGCCCCACTGGCCGTTCCCCGTCTTCACGTCGTTCAGCGACGGATTGCCACCGGGCAGCGTGTACGTCGCCCCGGCATCGAACATCGGATGCGCCGGCAGCCACGGCTGGTCGATCACGATCTCGTTCACCGTCAGCAGGAAGGGCAGGAAGCTGTACTGCAACCGCGTCGGCGACCCCAGATCGCAACCGACAGTGCCGTTGTCGTAGATCGCGCAGTTGGTACTGCCCGCGCTGAAGTACACCGGCCCCGGATCGGCTTGCGCGGTCGCCGCCACCACCACCGGCGCCACCGCGGCGGCCGCCGCGACCCCGGCGATCTTCCTCACCATGCGTTTCATACGTAGGTACTCCTCGGACTCGATGTGGCCGCACAGGTCGTTGAATCTGTCGAACTCGGGAAGGTATTCGTTTCAGTTGGCAGGGTCGGACCGGCCTGGTCGGACGTGAGCGATGTTGCCGAGGCAGCGCGGGCGTGTCCTGCCGACATGCCGCCATTGTCTGCCCTCGTGTCGCCAATCCCCTGTTCTTGCAGTGCCTTTCGATTCGCCGTGTGGCGCGGCGGCGAATAACGTTTGAACCGTCGATTGGTCTGGACGCGATGGAGGTGGCCGCCGATGTTGGTCATCGACGAACGAACGGCGATGCCGAAAACCGAGCAGCGTGTGCTCGAGTGGATTCGGACTTGGACGGGTCAGTACGTCATTGTCGGACTGGCCGTCTCGGGCTGCCCACTTCCGGAGGGCGATCACGATGACGGAGCGCTGGAAGCGGACCTGGTGGTGATCACGCCCCGCGCAGTGGTGGTTCTGGAGACCGTGGAGCTGGTTCCCGAGGCGAGTGCCGGAACACTCACCGTCGAGGCCGACGGCCGCTGGCGACTGTCGGGGTTCGATGGGGATCCGCTCCGAGACCAGGACACGAACCCGTTCGATCGAGTCACGAACAACGTCGCGAGCCTGAAGGCGGTCGTAGAGCTTCGCCATCCCGAAGCGTTCGTCGACGGGCTGGTCGTCGTCGTACCGCCGCGAGAATCCACCGTGGTGTTGGATGTCGAATCGCGGCCGCAGGGATGCGGTGTCGTGCTCGGCTCCACACCGAGCGAACTGCGTGCGTGGTTTCACCGCACGGCGGGCAGGCGGTTCGTGTGGACCGCCGAGGATGTCCACGCTTTGCTGACGGAGCTGAACGTCGGAGACTGGGTGCTACTGGAAGACCTTGTGGCCGAGGGTTTTCCGAAGGAGCGCAAGCAACTCCACGATGCGGTGTCGGATCGGCGGCCGAGGGAACAGCAACCGCCGTGGATCGAGCCCGACCCCGACGTCGACCCGATTCCGCAGCCGCGGAGGTCCGGAGGCGGCACCGGGCACGCGCCCTTGATCGAACCGGAGGACGTGGAACCGCCGGAAGACGAATTCGCCGAAGAGGCAGAGGTATCCGCGCCCGATGCCTCGTACGCGACGCACTCCGCGGTGGACCGGTCTGCGCGCTCCGACGAGGCGGAGATGCCCTCCTCGCCGGGGCCGGCGGTCCTGGTCGAGGACGCCCCGAATCCCGTGAGCGTCGACGTTCCCGCTCCCGTGCCGCCGGGCAGCGCCTCGGAACCGCAGTTCACAGACCGCTGGTCGTCCTGGGTACTGCCGCAAACGGAGACTCCTGCCCTGCCGCGTGCCACCGCCGCACCCCTCCGCAGCCGAATCTGGGCCACGCCGGAGATCGAGCCGAAACCGCTTCGCCGAGTCTCGACACCTACGCCGGAAGCTCGGCAGAGCGTGAGGTCCTTCGGGCGGACGATCTCTCCCGCGCGAACATTCGAATCCGTCAAGGGTTCCCTATCGCTCGACGGGCATCGCCTCCAGCAACTGGCCGCCTGCGCCGTCATCGCCGCGACTCTCTGCGCGGTCTGGCTCCTGGCCTCCACCTGCTCCGCGCGGACCGGAAACGCGGTCGAATCACCCCAGCCCGTTACACAGTCGGAAGTCGCCCCGCCGCCGCAAGTCGCCGAGCAGACGGGCGCGATGCCGGTGCCGACCTTGTGCCTCCCGTTCCCGCCGGACTGCTGAGGGGCCAAGATTCGCCAGCAAGCGCGGGGTTCAGTGACCCTCAACTTTCCGCGGCCGAAAGCACCACGCGATCGGCGGCGGGATCGTATTCGAGTATCGGAAACTCCCGAAACCCTTCCGCCGTCATGATCACAGGCTTGCCAAGCCGCCGCCCGACCGCACTCAGGAAATCGCACAGAATATCCAGCCGATCCTGCCCCTGAAGCTCCCTCAGATCGACGTCGAAGTCGATCTCCTCCGCCGAATACGCGCGAAAAATCGCCAACACATCAGGCACGGGCCTGACATACACCTCGACGCACTCGCCTTCGGCGGAACGCGAGAACACCTCGGCAGCCGAAGGAAACGGCAAGCGCGCGAACCCTTCCCGATATTCACACCCCCACCCACGCTCCCGAACCAGATCGAACAAGGACTGCCAATCCTCGACCGACGTCCCGGGCACATGGACATCCGGCAGAACCCCACCGTCCCGCGCGTCGAAGTGAGGCGCTACGTCCTCCCACGACAGATGCGTCGCACCCACGCAACCCCCAACCGACCTCATCGGCGTGACCTCCTGGACCGATGAAGCGGCACCCACCCGCCTTCTCTCTTGACCCGACACCCCACCTGCCGCCCCTTCCGCTGCGCCTCCCGGCGGTGGGCCCCACCAGCAGGAATATCCTCGCCCGCGTTGTCCCTGTCATTCCTCATGCTCAGGTTGGACGCACCAACCCGGCGTTGGGTTCCGTCTTCTGGCGGTTCGTTTTCTGGAGCGGAAGAACAGGGAGGCGCGCAGCACGCGTTGTCGCTGCGCATCGCGCCGACTGGACGAGTTCGTATTACTCGGCGAGGGGCGCTCCGGCGTAGCACCCGTCCGATCCGCCCCCGGATCGCACCGCTTCCTTCCGCCGGTTGAAGTGATATGCCCGAGGACGTGTTTCGGGCTTGCCGTCGATATGTGCTCTGGCAGACTTGTGCGGTGCTCGTCACGAGGGGGACCACACCATGGTGTTGACCGCGCGATTTCAGCCGGGAGCTTCCAGCCGTCCGTTCGTCGAGCGTTTGCCGGTTCTGACTCGATTCGACGAGCTGCTGGCCGAAGCCGCCGAACATCCTCGGGTAATGCTGCTCAGCGGTGTCGGGGGAATCGGCAAGTCACGGCTGATCACCGAGCTGCGAAAGCGGGTCGACAAGAAGCATCCCGCAGCGGTGCTCGATCTGCAGGTGCCGAGTCACCGTCAGGCTGCCGAAGGGCTTGCCGTCCTGCGCGTTCAGCTCGGCGCGCAGAAGATCAAGTTCCACCGGTTCGACATAGCGTGCGCGGTGTTGTGGCAGCGCATGCACCCGCATCTGCGCCTCACCTCCGACTCGCTCGCGCTCGCCCAACACAGCGAGATCCTTACCGAAATCCTCAACGACGCCACGGGGATTCCGGTTTTCGGCACCGCGACCCGGTTGCTCGATTCCGGCGCCCGGCGGGCTGTTCGCACGCACCGGATACGTCATGATCCGGTCCTCCAAGAGCTCGACCAGCTGAGTCTCGCGAGCCTGGAGCAAGCCGTTTCGTACCTGTTCGCGGAGGACCTGAAGGCCGGCACCCAGGGCAAGGAACCCTACGTCATCTTCTTGGACGCCTATGAAGCGTTGATGGGTGGCACCGATCGCGAGGGCCGCGCCGCGGCGTCCGATGCCTGGTTACGCGACGTAGTCGCGCAGCTGGACACCGGCCTGGTCGTGATCGCCAGCCGTGAGCCGTTGGGTTGGGAGCGCCACGATCCCGAGTGGACAGCCCGCGTGCGGACCGTGCGGGTCGACGATCTGCCCACCGACGCCCGATTCGAACTGCTCGACTCGTCGGGGATCGAGGGCTCCGCGGAGCGCGCGGCCATCGCGAGATCGAGTGCGGGAGTGCCGTTCTACCTGCACTACGCGTGATCGGCAGTCGGCGTCGATTGACTCCGGTTGTTGGCTGTTTGTCATGAATCTAGCAGTGCTGCAAGATTTTTCGTCTGGCAGCTAGTGCGACGGTCCGCTCGATCCTCTACTATCGCGAACGGTTTCTGTGATCCTCGAAAGGATCGGTTTTCAAGCGGGGGAGGATGTTTCGTGGCTTTGCCCATGCCAGACGGCCGACAATCAGATGTCGTGTACCTGCGGGCGAGCGGTCATCACGTTGTGCTCGGTACCGCCGGATCGGGGAAGACTGTGATGGCGATCCATCGGGCCGCGCATCTCGCGGACAGGCGTACCCGCGATAACGGCCCGACCGCGGTGCTGACCTTCAATCGTTCGTTGTCGACATACCTGCGCCACCTTGCCGCCGAGTACCGTGGCCGGATCACGATCCAGACCTACGGTCAGTTCGCTACCAGTTATCTGACTAGCCGGAAGATACTGGGCAGCAACGCGATTGCCAAGGACTATCGGCGAAAGACACTGATCGGCAAAAGTGTCCGCGGTGTTGCGGCCGAGTACCCCGGTTGGGCCTTTTTTGATCGACCGAATCGGTTCTTCGAGGACGAGCTGGAATGGATCGACGGTCACGGACTGGCCTCGGAAGCCGAATACCTCGAAGTCAGTCGGCGCGGTCGTGGCGTGGCGCTGCAGTCGAACCAGCGCGCCGCGGTGTGGAAAGTGCGCGAGGCATACCGACAACTGCTAGCTGAGGCGAACCTGCAGTACGACTGGCCTTCGGTGGCCTCGGCGGTGCGTACCGCGCTGGCGAAAGACGAGACCGAGCGTGCCTACCGGCACATCATTGTCGATGAGGCACAGGATCTCTCGCCGGAGGCCATTCGTTCGCTCGCCGAGTCGATCCCCCCGGACGGCAGCCTGACCCTCTTCGCGGATTATGCCCAGCAGATCTATGGGCGGGGTGTGTCGTGGCGGTCCTGTGGACTGAGCGTGTCGAAGGTCGAGACCTTCCTCGACAACTATCGGAACAGCCCGGAGATCGCCCGGCTGGCGTTGGCCATCGCCGAGATGCCGCACTTTCAGGACGCCCCTGATCTTGTCGTTCCGAACCAGCCGCGGCGCGCGCCCGGCAGGAAACCGACCTTGATGCACTGCCGCAACCGCGACGCGGAGGCCGGGTACATCGCGTGGAAGGCGCAATTGGAACGCAACACCAAACGAATCGGGGTGCTTGTCCGCACGCGGGAAGATACCGTTCGAGCGGTACAGGGTCTGAGCGATGTGCGCAAACTGCACGACGACATGACGAAATGGGATGTGACGGAGGGCATTTACGCGGGAACGTACTTCTCCGCCAAGGGGCTGGAGTTCGACATCGTCTTGATGCCGTACTGCGGCGCCGACAGCATGCCCAACCCGGAAGTGATCCAGTCGTTCGGCTTCGACGAGGCCGCCGGGCGCGAAAGTCGTTTGCTGTACGTCGGTGTCACGCGGGCAAGGAGCGAGGTCGTCATCACGTACTCCGGAACGTTGACGCCCCTGCTACCGCCATTCGACGAGACCTTGTACGGCGGTGGGCGATGACCCTGCTCGATGCCGAGGTTCTGGCCGAACTGCGGAGTATGCCGCTCGAACGTCTGGCGCATTTCACGCCGTCGCGCAACCTGCGACACATCCTCGCCGACGGCGAACTACGAAGCGCCGCCGAACTCCGCGACGACGTCCGCGCCTGTTTTACCGAGACCGACCTCCAGCGCCTCGACGGGCATCCGGACAGGGTGTGTTGCAGCTTCCAATACCCGAACGCGTACTACCTGTCGGTGGCCAAGAGCAAGCCGAACGCCGTCAGCTACCCGGACTGGGTGTGTTTCCTGATCGACAAGGAAATCGCCGCACGGCACGGGACGTTGTTCTGCGCGCGTAACGCCGCTGCCGGTGGTGCGGCACCGGGTGTCGAGGCGCTGCGTCGGTGCTATGCGGCCAGCGTTTCCGGGCAGGGGAACCGAGTGCGTACCCGGGGTGCGAACCATGACCCACGGTGTCCGACCGACGTCCAAGCGGAATTGTTGGTACCGGGTCCCATACCGCTGTCGGCGGTGCGCGCGATCGTTTTCCCCTCGGCCGACGCCGCCGAGGAGGAGTACGGGCGATTGCTGCGCATCGGCATCACGTCGGTCCCGAAGTCGATTCCTTCGCTGGTCTCGCTGGGTCTTTTCGACAAACAGCTGGTCAGCGCCGCGGTCACCACTTCGAGGCGCCTCGAGGAGACGGTATGGCGGCCAGTAGCGGGCGGCCAACCTTGAGCGCCGACCGATTCGGTAACCGAGTCCGCGGCGTGATCGTGGGCACGGCCTGCGGTGATGCGCTCGGGTGGCCGCAGGAACAGCGCGGAGGTTTGCTCGGGGGCCAGCGAGCACGGGACCAGCGGCAGCCCGAGCCGGTGTTCCGGTCGTGGACGCGGACGGCCGGTCACTATCGGTCCCGCTATCGCGATGTGGTCGACGCTGGTGCGTACAGCGACGATACGCAGTTGATGTTGGCGACCGCGCGTGCCTGTCTACACGGTTCGCATTGGGCGGCGCACCTCGTCGAGGTCGAGTTGCCGACGTGGCCCATCTATCAGCGCGGCGGCGGTGGCGCAGTATTGCGGGCAGCCGCTTCCTGGGCGAGGGGCGTCGCGCCGTGGCGGGTTCCTCCGCGATCGAACGGGACGCGATCGCTGCGTACGTATCGGGACGCGGGTGCCAACGGTGTCGCGATGCGGATCGCGCCTCACTCGATATGTGCGTCCGGCCCAAGCGATCTCACCGGACGCGTAATCCGCGATGGTGTCACGACACATGGTCATCCGCGGGCGTTGGTGGGAGCGCTCGTCTACGCGCACGTCCTCGCGTATCTGCTGCGGGCGGAGTCGGTGTTGGGATGCGGCGAAATCCTCGGTGTCGCCGAACGCAGCCTCGTCGAGGCGACTAGAGCCGCGGAGCTGCTGCCCGAGGACTGGGGTACGCCCGAGCAAGTAGACGAATTCATCACCACTTGGTCGGCGACCTGCGGGGAGATGTATCAGCTACTGACGGTCGTCGACGCTGCGCTGCGCGGAGGATCGGCGAGCGCGCCGGAAGATACGCTACGTGAACTCGGCTGCTGTGATTCCGATTCCAATGGTTCCGGAACCATCACGGCGGCCGGCGCCATCTTCGTCGCGGCGCACTTTGCCGACGAGCCGTTGTCGGGACTCGTAGCGGCGGCATTTCTGCGTAAGGCCGATACCGATACTCTCGCGTCGATGGCCGGTGGTCTGCTGGGTGCTATGCACGGGTACGAATGGCTCGGATCGCTGGGAAGCTCGGTCCAGGACGCTTCGTACCTGGTCTCGGTCGCGGCTGATCTGTCTTCTGGCCGAGGAATTGCGGCGCGGCCCACGGTTGGGCGTCCGCCCACTCTGCGCCGGGCGGCCGTAGACGAATTGGTGTTATCGAAATGCGGTGATACAGGGATATTTCCGGATGGGCGAACCTACCGTGTAGCCGCAATCGATAGAGTGGACGAGCAACGTCAGCGGGTGCGGCTGTGCCTCGACGACGGACAATCTGTCATTCTCGATACGCCGATCGCGCCCGAACGGAAGGTGCGGCCTCATGATTCCGCCGAGGTGAGCCGGAAACGATCCGGTGGCCGGCTCATCGAGACGGTGCTGCCGACTTCCGATCTCGGTCGGTGCGCGGATTTCTACGGCAGGCTCCTCGGTGCCGAACTTGCGGTCGGCACCGATACCGTGACCGTCGTTCCAGGCATCGCGATTCGTGAGTCCCGCGGCGGTCCGGAGCCTGCCGGAGGACTCGAGATCACACTCTCGGTGCCCGCCCCCGAGGCCGCGTTGCGTCGTGTCGGTGCGGAGATCGTTCGGATGGAATGTGGTGATTTCACTGCCACGGATCCGGATGGTCGCAGGCTGACACTTCGCGCGGACGACTCGGAGTAGCGGAGCACAACAGGTGTATCTTTCACGTACCCTGCCGCCGCCGTGTCGAGCCGAGAGCTGTACCAGTGTTGGTTCACTGCTCGGACGCACTGGATGCGGAAGCGCTCGCCCAGGTGATGAACTGTTGTGCTGTGAAGATCGGCTTGCCGTACTGGGCGGCCTTGCGGCCTTTGCCCGACATTGTCCCGGATTCGGCGGCGATCAGGGCGTCGCATCGCTTCTTCGTGACGCTGTCGACTGGACTGAGGCCGCACTTCATGGCCAGTCCTTCCATGTCGCCGCGGGTCCACTCCTTGCCGAAAGCGTCGACGACGGAGCCGGTGAAGCAAACCCGGGCACCGGGCGCCAGCGTGGCGGCGATGTCGGTCGACGGGCGAACGTCTGTGGAATCGACGATGGTGTGTCCCAGGGCCAACCCCAGCTCGTGCAGCAACGCGTGGACGCGTTCGTCCTGTCGGATGCGTTGAAGGTTGCGGCGGAGCACTTTCGCGAGTTCCGCTTCCGGTGTGGAGGAGGTCGGCACCTTCCCTCCTGCCCGGAAGCAGTCCGGTTTCCCGCCGCGTTCGAGTGTGTATCCGAAGTGGTCGTCATGAGCGGGGAATGCGTCGACGGCGGTGAGCGCATCCGAGCGCGTCCGCGCTGCGATATCGCGAACTGCCCGCGCACGGTCGAGGGCATTCGACGCCTCGATCCGAGCGAGATCGCCTTCACACAGTAAGTCGGGCCCGACAGAAATGCCTAATGGCATCGGCACGACGTAGCCTTGGCGTTTGAGCTCGAAGTCGATGTCGCGCAACTGGTTGTCGATATCTATGCCGACGGGGGTTCGTCCGGTGAGGTGCGGTCCGAACGCCGCCCAGGCTTGGTCCAAGGTAGGGGCTAAGAGGACATCGGCGGCCGTGATGCCGTAGGCAAGGCGGGCGTCGCCGAGGTCGCGGAGCGGGTTGACGAGTGTGGTGATTTCGAATCCATCGTCGGTGACCAGTGCGATCTCTACCGGGCGCGGTCTCCACATACGCCCTTCGTCCCCAACTGTGCAGACGCCGAGATAGACCTTTCCGCGGTGCGGGGCCAGCGGCCGACTGGCGGCGAGGAAACGCCGGACGCGGATATCGGTTCTCAGGTCCTTGGGTTGAACGTCGCGCGTCAGAACGAGCCCCTCCATCGACGTGCACCGGCTGAGCGCCACATAGAGCTGCCCGTCGGCGAATGTGCCGCCGCTCAGGTCGACGACGAGCCGGTCCAAGGTCTGGCCCTGACTTTTGTGGATGGTGACAGCCCAGGCGAGCTGGAAGGGCAGCTGACGGTATGTGCCGACGACTTCGTGTCGCAGCGCGCCGTTCTCGATTACCGGACGCGTGATCTCCCAGGTGTGCGGGCCGACGTCGACCTGTCGGCCGTTGGGCATGGCGACGGTCACGATCGGGTTGCCCTGGTCGTCCCCGCATCCGGTGATGCGGCCGATGGTCCCGTTCACCCAGCGGCCTGACGGGTCGTTGGTCAGCAGCATGATTTGGGCGCCGACTTTGTAGGTGAGGATGTACGGCGCTGGTCGGTCGAAGCCGTCCACATCGCCGGTCGTGAGTACGAGATGAGTGAGCTCTGGGCCAGGAACGCGACCGAGCATGTCCTTGTTCCGCGCGTCGGCAATTCGGTTGGTAGTGGCCAGCGTGAGCCAAAACTCGTCGACCGGGGGCTGGAAGGCGGGTTTGGTTCGCGTATTCAGCTCGGCTCGAGCGGCTTCCAGTAGTGTGCCGTCGCGGACGTCGTTCAAGATCTCGACCAGACGAGCGTCTCCGATCTGCCGGAAGACCGTGGTCAGCTCGACGAGCGGAAACTGCTCGCGGTCGTAGTGATCTGCTGAGAAGAAATATGGCGAAGCGTATCGGTGTGTGAAGTAGTCTTTCTCGCCTTCGGTGACGACGGGCGGCAGCTGAAACAGATCGCCGACCAGCACCAATTGCACTCCGCCGAAAGGAGTTCCGCGTTTGGGTCCGAACCTTTCCAGCGCGACGGCCAAGCAGTCGAACAGGTCGGCTCGGATCATCGACGCCTCGTCGAGGATCAGGGTATCGAGTCGACCGAGGGTCTTGTGGAATCTGGCAGGAAAGTAGCGCACGGAGCGGACGTCCTCGACCGTGATGCCCGCCCAGAAGGAGAACAGTCGGTGGATGGTGTAGCCCTCGACATTGAGAGCGGCGACCCCGGTAGGTGCAGCCACGACAACGTTGCGGTTCGTTGTGACCAGGAAGTGGCGGATCAAGGTCGACTTGCCCGTACCCGCACGTCCTGTAAGGAAGAGGTTTTCGCCACGTGCCAGGCGCTCGAGTCCTTCGGAGAATTCCGGTGTGCGGGTGAGGGAACGATCCGTGGTCGGTGTCGGGTGATCTGTCATGACAGTGGCTCGGGTTTCACTCGGTCCGCGAAATCTGCCGGAAGGACGGCAATGGTCGGGCTGTTCAGCTCGGCCGGCATCATCCATGGCGTCTTCTGGGTCTTCGGCGAGACGGTGCGCCGCAGCCGCTGCTCCTCGGTGAACAGCCAGGCCGTCCAGACCGCCCCGATGAAGTTGGCGACAGACAGGGCGCGCAACTGCGGTTCGTCTCGCTCAGGAGTGGTGAGAGCCGGAACCGGCAGGAACCGGGGAACGACGAGTTCGGTGCGCTTGCGTCTGGCGTAGTCGGAAATCGCGGCGCAGATGGATTCCTGATGCTGAGTTGTCTGCTCGATGAGATCGTCGAAAGCGTCGATCCGTACCGCGTGGGCGAACGTAACCGGAGACTCGGTTCCGTCGGTGAGGACCACCGAGCGTTCGCAGGTGAGTGATCGGATCTTCTTTATGTAGTCGGGATCGTCGTGCCGTATGACGACAGCGTTCGTATTGCGGACGAAGTTGTTGCCGGTGCGGCTGGTCAACCACACGGCGGTCGACTCGGCAAGTGGTTGCCGATCGACGGTTGCGAACCCCAGCATGATTCTCCTTGCTCCAAGTGGTGGGTTGCGGTCAGTCGTTGTCCGCGTCGGGCCAGCGCGTGATTCGGGCGGGATTGGGACCGGCGTTCGTGTCGGTGAACCGGTCGAGGCCGATGAGCAGAACTCCAGGCATCCGGCTGCCCTTCGATGTCAGGAGCAGACCACCGACCAGGTACATTTGGGCCGTCGGCGCTTCGACGGCGAAGCCGGTGACCGTGAATGTTCCGTATGGCTTCTGCTCGAAGTAGCCGACAACGGCATCGCCGTGATTCAAGTCGGTGAGCGCACCGGCCAGTCCAGTGGGCGGATCGCCGATTTCTACGGGATCGGCGGTCAAATCCAACAGGTCCGGTACGGGGTTCACAGTCGATGACGCGGTGTCGAGTGCCTGGCCGCCGATGAGCAGACCACCGGTCGCGATGGAACGAACTACTGTTCCGCGGACGGCGTAGGTGCCGTAGAGCTCGGATCGGAAGACCGCCGTCGCAGGCCCACCGGGACCGAGGGCAGTCAGCGATGCCTTCAGCGCCTGAATGTTCCTACGTCGAGGTGGGACGGGCAGAGTCGGTGAATACATGATGGGATCAGCTTTCTTCATCAGGTGTTCAGGGCGCGGATTGGACAATCCGCTTGTTTGGGGGAACCGGTGCAGGGACGCGGGCGTCGTATCGAGTTCGGGGCGGTCAGCGGCCCGGCATCACTTGGCCTAGCTCGTCCAGCGGCTGGCCGGCGAGGCAGCGCAGAAAATCCTCCTCGGTCATCAGCTCGATCCTTTGACCGGCGCGCTGCAACTCGACCGCTCGTCGGGCCTTGCCGGTCAGCTCCGCGCCAGGGCGGAGGACTGCGGGATTGATCTCGCCGGCGACCAAGACATTGGTCCTGCGCGTGACGTTGTTCTCTGCTGTCGCGCCGAGTCGTGCGCATTCTTGCCAGGCAGCCTCTCGACGCATCGAGGACAGGGCCCCGGTGAACACCACTACCCGGCCATAAAGGTAGCCGTCCGGATCGGCGTCGGGGTTGAGCTCACCCTGAATGAGGCGGGCGCTGCCATCTCCGCTCGAAATGGCCACGCTGCCGCGGTGTTCGCCGCCTGTCATCCGTCCGAATCGAACATCCACCGACCCGGCAAGCTCGGCGAGGTCGTCGGCTTTGCGGTCGGCGGCCAGCCGCACGACCACATCCGCGACGGCTTGGGCGTCGGCGAGCGCATCGTGATGACCGGGATGAATGCCGCCTAGCGATTCGACGACGTATGGAAGTCGATAAGACGGCAGGGAGAGCGCGCGTCGAGAAATGACCAGTGAGCACAGGAAAATCAACTCCGGCCCGGGGATCTGATCGGCAACACACGCGTCGCGGATGACGCCAAAGTCGAAGGCGGCATTGTGGGCGACCACGACGTCACCGCCGATGAAGTCGACGATGTCCGGCAGGATCTCAATCCACGGAGCCGCGTTGGAAACCTGGTCGGCCGTGATCCCGTGCAGACCGACGTTGAAACGATCGAAATGGGCCGCTCGCTCCGGCGGGCGGATGAGCCAATGGCGATCATCGACGGGTTTGCCGTCGCGGACCCGCACCAGGCCTACCGAGCACGGTGATCCGCGGTACGAGTTGGCGGTTTCGAAATCGATCGTTGTGAAGTCCAGCATTCTTCCCCCTCGGACGCTGTTGAGCCGGAGCGGGTCGCGGGAGCCCGATCGGCTGTGCAAGGACCCGAATAGTACTGTGCCGAAACGAAACTCGAGCGGCCTTGGTCGGGTCCCTCGGCGAGAGCGTGCAGCGCTACCGCGCCGCACGCACGAGAACCGAGCGCTATGTCGTTGCCGGTGGTCTCGATGCTCATGAACGCGAGTCCGTTATGCGTCATAGACCCGGCCATCACCGCTGGCACATGGCTCCGAACTGATCGGTGATCGGCGACTCTGGGCGACGGGGACCGCGGGCCGGCTCGCCTGCAGACCGCGCACGATCTCGAGCAAGTGCTGCACTTCCTGGTAGGTGGGGGACAGCTGGTACGCGTGCTGGTGGCATGCCTCGGACAGCCGCGTCCACGCGTACTGGGACCGAGACGGGACCTCATGCTGATCGTGGTAGGCGACCTCGAGGCAGGCCAGGCGGGCTCGGCCGCTGGCTCTACCCGCTTCGATTCCCTTGGCGCGCAGGAGTTCGTCGACGATTTGTTCCAGCGCAGTGCGGGTCAGCCAGGCGGCGATCCGATTGCTGTGCGGGGATTGCCGGGCGATCTGTGCACCGGCCAGGGTCAGGAGGCTGGTCATTTTCCCGCCTTCTCGATGTCGTCGACCAAGCGCTCGACTTCTTTGGTCGCATCGCGTGGATCGGTGGTCGAGCTGAGCCCGTAGTGCATCTGGGGTCCGGTGATTCGCAGCGCGGACTTTTGATACTGCGCGCGGGCCCACTGGTCGAGCACCTGGGGTTCGCGTGTTTCGCCGAAAACTCCGAGGATCACTTTCGATCGCGTGGTGGCCGCCGCGCCCCACTCGCTCTCGAGCGTTTCCAGCGACCGTCCGGCCTTGATGTTGCGGGTGAAATAGGCGTGCCGAGCGGCTGTTTCGACCGCGAAGCGAAGCATGCCAGGCAGCGTCCGGCGCATCGCCTCCTCGGGGAGCCTGTCATTCTCGTATTCGGCCACCAGACCGAACGCGTCCTGGATGTAGCGGCGCGCCGGATCGGTGAGTGTCGTGATCGACACCTGAGAGTCCTTGCCGCGGCTGACCTCGACGATGGTGGCCGCGAAGTTGCCGCGCCGCACCGCGGCCGGCAGGCGGTCATCGTGGGAGAAAACCACGACCTGCCGGGTCTGGGCGAGTTCGCTCAGCAACGTCACGAGCCCGTCCACCTTGGCCGGGTCCATGGCTTGCACGGGATCGTCGAGAACCAGGAATCTGAACGGTGACTCTGCCATGGTGGCGCGAGGCAGGAACAGAGCCAGTGCCAGTGCGTGGAGCTCGCCCTGGCTGAGCACGGTGAGCCCATCCGCGGCCACACCGTCGACCAGCGAATCGATGCGCAGCTTGCGCCGGGTCGCGGTGCCTTCCAGACACAGATCACCGATCTCGACGTTGCTTTCCTGCCGCAGCATCGACCACGCGTGCTGGACGCCGTCGCGTATCGGTGCGAGGCGTTCGTTGCGCAGGCGGCGATCGTTGTCCTGCAGCCACTTCTTGGCCTCGTTGAGCTGATCGACCGCGGGCTTATCCGCGAGCCAAACCTCCCAATCCGCGCACCAGGCATGCAGCTCGGCGTTCAGGGGTTGCCACCGGTCCTCGCGCTCCGCCAGAGAGACCGCCGCGGCCTTGCTGAGCGCGTCGACCGCCTCGCTGAGCGCCACGGCGTTGGCCTCCAGGTGGTCGGCCAGCTTGGCCGCTGTCTGCGCGACCTGGTCGTGCGCGATCGCGGCCAACTGTTGCCACGCGTCGCGGGCGGCGGCCACGGTCTCCTCAAGTTCCTGAACAGGGGAGTGGTCCAGGATGGCCGGCGCGGGCCGCAGCACGCGAAGAGCCTCGGAGCGCGCCAGTTCCGCCGATTTCCGGGCCTCGCTCAGTGCAGCCAGGTGCTGGCGGTCCGCGTTCACCGCGGCACGGCCGGCGCGAGCCCAGTTCGCGTCGAGTGTGCCTTCGTGACACACAGGGCATGGCATGTCGCCGTGCTCGTCGTGGACTCGCAGAGCCTGCTCGAGCAACCGCAAGGTGGACAGCTTGCGCTCACTAGCACCATCAACGAGTTCGGCCAACTCGGCGTCGCTTTCGCGCAACCGCGTCGCGATCGCGACGGCTTCCTCCGGCGCGACCGGGGCCGTCAGGTTCGCGAGCTCGCGCAGCCGCGGAACCGGCCCGCTCGCACCGGTTTCGGTCTCGTGCAGCGACGCGCGCAGCCGGAGCAGATCGGGCGCGGTCTTCTTCAGCAGCGGCGCCACCGCGGCGGCGCGCTCGTCGTCGAGCTCTGCGACCGCGTCGGCAAGCGCCTTACGTCGTTTCGCCAGTTCGTCACCGGGCGCCTTGCGGTTCTTGTGCCGCAGCGCGATTCGATTGATCACCTCAGTGAGCTGTTCGACCCCCAGGACTCGTGAGATCGCGTCGTGCAGATCGCTGGGGGTGCCGTTGAGCATCGCGCCGAGCTCGTCATAGGACAGGATCGGGCGGAATCGCTGCAGCGGTGCGTCCCATCCGAGGTCGCCGCGACCGAGCCGCTGTTTGCCGCCGCGTCGTTGGGTGCGGGTGGTGTGCCGGTTCACATCGGTCTCGTAGTCGGGCCAGTCGATGGTCACCACGACCGGCTCGTTGTTCTCCTCCACCAAGCTCACCGCGATGCGTGCGGTCCGATGGTGCAGATTGCGCCACTGGTCACGCCACTGTGTCGACTTCTTGCCGGTCCAGCGAAAAGCGCTGTCGGTGAGCGTGAGTTCGACTGCTTCGGAGATGCTGGACTTTCCAGATCCGTTGCGTCCCGCCACAATCGTCAGCCCCGGTTCGGGCCGCAGATTCAAGGTGGTGGCCGGTCCGATCCCCCGAAATCCCTCAACCCGCACCGAAGTGAGGAATGTGCCGCGAGCCTCTGATGAGGTTGCAGCGGAGGGAGATTCGGCGGCGTGCTGGGCCGGTGTAGCGCCTCCGAGGTAGTCGTCGAGTGCCTGGTCGCCTTCGAAGGCCGCCAGGATCAGCAGTCCCACCTCATCGGGGAGGTTCGATGCGTCGATCTGTTCGGCGAGCCATGGTGCGAGGCGAGTGCTGTCCGGAAGCGGATCGGTCATGGCGGTGAACCCTTTTCGTGTAGGTGATTCGGGTGGAGCCAGAGGGAGCGCGGCGTTGAGCGCCGTTGGTGATGTACACATCGTGCGGCACAGTGTTAATGTTGTCAAGCAGTTCGCGCCGCCTTGATTTTCACACCAACATGAGCCAGGATCGTGATGTACACGAGAGGGGTGACATGTCGGACCTGGTTCCACCCGTGACCGCCACGGAAATCTCCAAACTGGTCGGCGTGACCCGCGCGACCGTGAGCAACTGGCGCAAGCGTCATGAGGACTTCCCGAAGCCGGTGGGCGGCACCGAGTTCCGGCCCGTCTTCGACTGGAACGCGGTGCAAGCGTGGCTGGCCGACCGCGGCCAAGATGCCACCGAAGCGCCGATACTGTCGCTGCGGACGCTGTTGCGTTCGTCGTTGTCCAGCGACGACGCGCGGGCTCTGCTCGCCGAGCTGAAGCCGTCCGGATCCGGTTGGGTGTCGCCGGGCTACACAACGACCGACGCGTCCCGTGTCCTGAAGACGCTGGCGCGTGCCGCCGAGACCGAAGGACCACGGGCCGCACTTCAGGCGGTGGCCGACCACGCACACGGCGGTGAGCAGAACATCGCCCTCTACCGGACGCCAGAGCTGGTCGCCGCCCTTATGGCCGAACTGCTGCGGCCGCTCGGGGCCGGGCTGGTTCGGGTGCTGGACCCGGCTTGCGGTGGTGGTTCGCTTCTTGTCGCCGCGGCGGAGCGCGGTGCCACTGAGCTTTACGGACAGGACATTTCGGAGATCCAAGCAGCCCTGGCTCGTCTGGTGGTGCAGGCCGATACCGAGGTCGACGCGACCATCGCGGCGGGCGACAGCTTGCACGACGACGCGTTCCCCCGCCTGGAGGTGGACGCGGTGCTGAGCAGTCCGCCGAGCCTTCGGGACTGGGCCGCGGATCGGGTGCATATCGACGACCCGCGATGGGGGTATGGCACGCCGGGGCGGACGGATTCGGAGCTCGCGTGGGTCCAACACGCGCTCGCGCACCTGCGTCCCGGTGGACTCGCTGTCCTCCTGCTGCCCGCGCCGGTCGCGTCGAAGGCATCCGGCAGGCGAATCCGTGGTTCGCTGCTGCGGGCAGGAGCGCTTCGCGCCGTCATCAACCTGCCGCCGAGACTGCCTCAGCTGCTGTGGACGCGACTGAATCTGCAGATCTGGATCCTGGAGAAGCCCGACCCCGGCGCAGCGGTGCCCGACAGCGTGCTGCTGGTCGATACCGCGCCTGCCGCGGGCGAGGCCGCGCAGAGTGGCGTCGGTGATGCCGTCGACTGGCCGCCGGTCGCCGACACGGTGCTGCGCGTGTGGTCGGCGTTCGTCGAAGGTCGACTAGGGGAGGCCGAAGAGCCCAACGTGTCGACCGTTGTCCGCGTTGTCGATCTCCTCGACGAGGAGGTCGACCTCACGCCCGGCCCGCGGGTGAGGTTGGCGATCGACCCCGGAATCGTCGCCGGTGAGGCCGATTCGGCACTCGCACGGCTGCGGGCCCGCGTCGCGGAGCTGGCGCACGCGTCCGAGGCCGTCGGGCAGGTCGCGCCGATCTCGGGTCCGGCATGGCGGACCGCGACCATCTCCGATCTCGCTTCGGGAGGGGCTGTGCGTATCCTGCGTGCTCAGCCATCGCGGCCCGCGGCCGGCGACGAAGCACCCCGGCCTGCCCTGACCGGCCGCGATATCGCCACCGGCAGCCCGCCATCCGGCACGGTAAGGGCGGAACCTGGCAGCCCGGCGGTCGACATCGAGATAGGCGATGTTCTGGTGCCGACCGTGCGCGCACCCCGCGGCCATGCCTTCCGGATCGCGGGCCCCGACGAGGCGGGGATCGCGCTCGGCCCTAACGTGCAACTCGTGCGCACAGACCCGCAACGGCTGGACCCGTGGTTCGTTGCCGGATTCATCGGCGGCCTCGACGACGGTCCTGTCCCCGGCACGACCGCGATTCACGCCGCACTGCACCGAACGCGAATACCGTTGTTGCCATTGGCTCAGCAACAGCGTTACGGCGAAGCGTTCCGCCGCGTGCACCAGCTGCGGGCGACGTTGGCCGAGGTCGGGGCGGCAGTGGATCAAATCGCCGAGGTGGTGACCACCGGTCTGGTCGCCGGTGCGCTGGAACCGGCCGCGAGCAGCGCGTTGAACGAAGACATCAGTGATCGTCGAGGAGGCAGTGAGTGAAAACCGGCAAGCACAGCGAGCTGGCCAACCACGCGTGGTCGGTCGCGGACCTGTTGCGCGGCGACTACAAACAGTCCGATTACGGCAAGGTGATCCTGCCGTTCACGGTGCTGCGACGCCTGGAATGCGTGCTGGAGCCGACGCGGGACGCGGTCATCGCAAAGGACAAGTCGCTCGCGGGGAAGAACATCGATAAGCACAAGTTCTTGACCATGGCGGCCGGTGCGGTGTTCTACAACACCAGCGACCTCACATTGAAAAAGATCGCCGCCGATCCGACCTACGCCTCGAAGAACCTGATCACCTATATCGGCGCCTTCTCCGAGAACGCGCGCGAGGTGCTGGAGAAATACGAATTCGCCCAGCAGATCCGCAAACTCGACGCGGCGGGCCTGCTGTACCAGGTGGTCGGCAAGTTCGCGGATCTGGACCTGCGCCCGCAGGTGGTATCCAACCACCAGATGGGTTACGTGTTCGAGGAACTGATCCGCCGCTTCGCCGAACAGTCCAACGAGACCGCCGGTGAGCACTTCACCCCCCGTGAAGTCATCGAGCTGATGGTGAACCTGCTGATCGCGCCGGACGCCGAACTGCTCGGCGTACCCGGCGTGGTCCGCCGCATCCTCGACCCGGCCTGCGGCACCGGCGGCATGCTCAGCTCCGCGGAAGCCCACATCACCGCCCTGAATCCGCAGGCGACGGTGGACCTGTACGGGCAGGAGCTCAACCCGGAGTCGTGGGCGATCTGCCGTTCCGACCTCATGATCAAGGGAGAGGACTCCGAGAACATCGTCCTGGGCAACTCCCTCGACGACAACGACGGTCACCCAAAGACCAAGTTCGACTACATGCTCGCCAACCCGCCGTTCGGCGTGGAATGGAAGAAGATCAAGGATGATGTCGAGTGGGAGGCGGCCAACCTCGGCGAGGCGGGTCGCTACGGCGCCGGACTGCCCCGCATCAACGACGGATCGCTGCTGTTCTTGCAGCACATGATTTCGAAGATGAAGCCGGTGAACGCCTCCGGCGAGGGCGGCAGCCGGATCGCCATTGTCTTCAACGGTTCCCCGCTGTTTACCGGCGCCGCCGGGTCCGGCGAGTCCGAAATCCGCCGGTGGATCATTGAGAACGACTGGCTGGAGGCCGTTGTAGCGCTGCCGGACCAGCTGTTCTACAACACCGGCATCTCCACCTACTTCTGGATTCTCACCAACCGCAAGAAGCCCGACCACTTGGGCAAGGTGGTCCTGCTGGATGCGCGGGACTACTGGGTGAAGATGCGAAAATCGCTGGGCGACAAGCGTAAGCAGATCAGCGATGAGCAGATTGACGAGATCACCCGGCTGTACGGCGAAGCGCTGACGGTCGCCAAAGACCCGACCCACCCGCTGCACGGCAAGGTGAAAGTCTTCAACAACGAGGACTTCGGATACCGCCGCATCACCGTCGAGCGACCGCTCAAGCTGCGGTTCGAGCTCACCGACGAGGGCCTGGACAAGCTGGCCTCCTCGGCGCCGGTCCGGAAGCATTACGGCGAATCCGACGCGTTCCGCGTCCTCCTCACGCCACTGGTCGGCGCCTCCTGGCAGACGAAGGCCGAGGCTGTGTCCGCCATGCGCGATGCGGTGGTCGGTGCGGGTGAAACATGGCCCAGCGGTGTGCCTTTCGCCAAGGTCTTCCGTGAGGCGGTCGGCGTGCGCGATCCAGAGGGGGAGGTTCAGCTGGTGAAGGGTGCCCCCGAACCGGACCCTGAGCTGCGCGACTATGAGAACGTTCCGTTGACCGAGGACGTCGATGAATACCTGAGCCGCGAGGTCCTGCCGCACGTTCCTGATGCATGGATCGACCACGCCAAAACCAAAGTGGGCTACGAGATCCCGTTCACGCGGCATTTCTACGTATACACGCCGCCGCGTCCGCTGGCAGAGATCGACTCGGAATTGAAAGCTTTAGAGGTGGAGATTCAGAGACTGCTCGGTGAGGTGGCTAAGTGAATTCCCCTGATTGGGCTACACGACGGGCTCGGTATTGCTTCTCGATCCAGGACAAGCGCGGGGTAGATGCGCCCCTGGCATCTGCGACGAAAGATGGCGTTTTCCTTCGAGATGAACTGGACTTTTCGGTATGGAACCCTGACTCGGATGTTAGCAACTACAAGCTGGTGCAACCCGATGACTTCGTGATTGGACTCCGGTCCTTTCAGCATGGACTTTCGCACTCAATGGTGAGAGGTCTGGTTAGTCCTGCATACACGGTGCTCAAGTGTTTGGATGGACTGCATCCAGGGTTCTATAAGTATTATTTCCGGTCGTCACTTCTCATCTCGCAACTGTCCAACATCACCCAGGGTATTAGGCAGGGGCAGGCGATTGATATCGAATCATTCAGGAATCTGACGATTCCCGTTCCTCCGCTAGGGGAGCAGCGCCGCATCGCCGACTTCCTCGACGCCGAAACCTCCCGCATCGATGCGGTTGTCAACCTCCGGAGTCGCCAGATTGGTCTACTTCACGCGGGCTGGATCGCTACCTTATCGGGCGAATTGGATAGCTTGGAGTCCAAATACGGCAATGTCAGGCTGCGGTACTGGGTTTCGAGCATTCAGCAAGGATGGTCACCTCAGTGTGACGACCGCACTGTGGGCGATAATGAGTGGGGAGTACTGAAGGCTGGCTGCGTAAATACTGGGCGCTTCGATCCGTCGCAGCATAAGGCCCTACCTCCGGATATCGCTCCGCGGGAGGAGTACCTTCTTCAGATCGGTGACCTCCTGATGTCGCGGGCCAGTGGATCGCCAGACCTCATTGGCAGCGTTGGTGTGGTTCGAGATCTGCCAGCGAAACTGCTGCTGTGCGACAAAATATACAGAATAACTCCAGACTGTAGGGTTGCCACGGCTGAGTTCCTTGCATATGTGCTGCGTGGATACCGAAATCGTGAGCATGTTAAGAATGGAATATCTGGTGCGGAAGGCATGGCAAACAATCTCCCAGTCAGTGTTGTCAAAGACTGTTTGATTCCGAAGGCTCCGATCCAATCTCAGGCGGTCGTTGTCGGGCGTCTGGATCGACAGGCAGCAGCGGTGGAGTCAGCAACGAGCGCGTTGCGGAGATCGACGGCCCTTCTTTCGGAGCGTCGACAGGCGCTCATCACCGCAGCAGTGACCGGCCAATTCGACGTCACCACCGCCTCCGGGCGGAATCTCACCCAGGGGGTATAACGACCAATGTCCGTGCACAGTGAGCAGGTGTTCGGGGAGGCCATCGTCCAGGCGATGGTGGAGAACGGCTGGCGGGAGGGGAATCCGCACGAGTACCGGGCGGAGCTCGGGCTTGATATGGGGGAGCTGCTGACCTTCATCTCGAAGACTCAGCAGACGGAGTGGGATGACCTGGTCGCCACCTACGGGGACGATCAGGATGAGGCGCAGCGGGGGTTTGCGAAGCGGCTGGGGCAGGAGTTGGCGGCCAAGGGGCTGGTGAAGGTGCTTCGGGAGGGGGTAAAGGATCGGGGTGTTCTGATCCGGGTCGCCTACTTCAAGCCGAATCTGGTCGGCTCAGAGGATGTGCTGAAAGCCTATAAAGCAAATCGGCTCACGGTAGTTCGGGAACTGCCCTACGCCACCAAACCCGGCGCCTCGAGACCTCGCCTGGATCTGGCGTTGCTGCTCAACGGGATTCCGGTGGCGACGGCGGAGTTGAAGAATCCGCTGACCGGGCAGGGTGTGGAGGAAGCGAAGCGGCAGTATCGCGAGGACCGCGATCCCACCGAGCTGATCTTCAAGCATCGAGTGATCGCCAACTTCGCCGTCGACCCGGATCTGGTGTTCGTCAGCACTCAGCTGCGCGCGGAGAAGACGGTGTTCCTGCCGTTCAACACCGGTTCGGAGGGGCCGGGAAATGCTGGCGGCAAGGGGAATCCGCCCGCCAGCATGGCAGGCAAGTACGCGACCTCCTATCTGTGGGAGCAGGTGTGGCAGCCGGACAACTGGCTGGACCTGCTGGAACGGTTCGTGCACACCACCGAGAAGAAGGGGGCGGCCGGCAAGGCGACTCGCTCGACGATCTTCCCCCGATTCCACCAGTGGGATGTGGTCAAAAAGCTCACCGCGCACGCCGCGACTCACGGTTCCGGGCACGACTACCTCGTGATGGCCTCGGCAGGCTCCGGCAAGTCGAACACCATCGGCTGGCTCGCGCACCGGCTCAGTGATCTGCACACCGAGCGGCTGGAGAACCTCGACCCCGAAGCCCGGGCGGCCGGATTGGCGCCGGGCGTACCGGTTTTCGACAAGATCATCATCATCACCGACCGGCGCAACCTGGACTCGCAGCTGCGCGACACCGTCGGCGGGTTCGAGCAGGTGTCCGGGCTGGTGGTGAAGATCGACGACAAGGCAGGCTCGAAGTCCGGGCAACTCGCGAAGGCATTGAACTCGCAGAGCGGCAAGATTATCACCGTCACGCTGCACACCTTCCCGGCGCTGCTGGACTATCTGCGGCGTGAGCAGGCCAAGCTAGCCGATGGCCGCTACGCCGTCATCATTGATGAGGCGCACTCCTCCCAGTCCGGCGACGCCGCCGCCGCGGTGCGAACCGCGTTGCGCGATATGGGTCTCGACGCGGATGACGAGGAAGAGGGCGCGGTCGAGGTGCCCATCGACGAACGTTTGCGGCGTAAGGCCGAGGCGCGGGCGAAGGCAGCCAACATCTCCTACTTCGCGTTCACCGCGACGCCGAAGGCGAAGACGCTCGAGAACTTCGGCACTCCCGACGGCAATCAATACCGCCCGTTCCACACCTATTCGATGCGGCAGGCGATCGAGGAAGGGTTCATCCTCGACCCGCTGCGCAACTACATCACCTACAAGGCCTACTACCGGCTGGTGAACCAGAACCCCGACGATGTCGAGGTGCCTGAGGCCAAAGCCTCGAGCTTGCTCGCACGGTTCGCGTTCATGCATCCGTACGCGGTGGAACAGCACGCGCAGGTGATCGTCGAGCACTTCATCGCGCATACCCGCGGGCGGCTCGGCGGCCGGGCGAAGTCGATGGTGGTGACCGCCTCCCGGCAAAGCGCGGTCGCGATGGCTCGGGCGATCAAGGAATACCTGAAGGTTCGCGAGTACGACATCAAGTACCCGGATGTCGGCGTGCTGGTGGCTTTCTCCGGCAGCCTCGATGTCGATGGTGAGGAGGTCACCGAGTCGTCGGAGAACGGCGGGCTCGCCGAATCCGCGCTGCCCAAGGCGTTCCGGTACACGCGGGCCGACGACCGGGCGACCCAGGCGGGCGGCAAGGGGCAGCGGGAATACCGGATCCTGGTGGTCGCCGAGAAGTATCAGACCGGGTTCGACGAGCCGCTGCTCACCACCATGTACGTGAACAAGACGCTCACCGGTATCGCCGCCGTGCAGACGCTGTCGCGACTCAACCGCACCCGCGAAGGCAAATCACAGCAGGATCTGGTGGTGCTCGACTTCGTCAACGACGCCGAGAAGATCCAGGAATCGTTCGCGCCGTACTACGAGGACGCGTTCACCATGCCGACGGACCCGAATCTGCTGTACGTCGCACGCGATCGAGTGCTGGCCGCACCGATTCTGATCACGCAGGAGATGAAGGATTTCGCGGCGGCATATCTCGTCGCCGAACAGAAGGCAGCCGGATCGGCCGCGAAGTGGGCCAAGCTGCATGCCGAGCTGTATCGGCACCTGGCACCGGCTGTCGACCGGTTCACTGTCTTTCTCAACAGCGAGGAAGAAGACGATGTCGCACTCGCCGAGTCGTTCCACGCCGATCTCAACGACTACGTCCGCAAGTACGGGTTCCTCGCGCAGATCGTGCCCTATCAGGACCCTGACCTCGAACTGCTGCACCTGTACGGGCGTCACCTGCTGAATCGGTTGCCGCGACGCGCCGATGGCGGTATCGACATCGGCGAGGTCGACTTGAGTCACCTCCGGCTCGAGCAGACCGGGGAGCATGACCTCGGACTCGCGCCGGAAGGCGCACAGGAATTACGAGGGTTCGGGGACGGCGCCGGGCCGGCCAAGGAGCCCGAGAAGTCGCTGTTGTCCGCGCTGATCGAGCGGTTCAACGAACGGTTCGGCACGGAGTTCTCCGAGGAACATCTCGCTGTGCCGTTCAACGCCGCCATGAACGAACCGCAGGTGGAGCAGGCGCGCTTGGCGAACAAGAATGTCGACGACTTCGGCGTCGTCTTCGACAAGGTGTTCGCCGAGAAGATGGTCGAACACTTCGATACTCTCAATGACCTGGGCGAGCGGTACTTCGCCCGGGACAACGAGTTCAAGAAGGACCTGGATCGGCAGGCGCGCACCGCGGCGTTCCGGCTGCTCGGGCGGCGACATGGGCTGCCCGAGATGTAGCCCACGGTGATGCGACCGTCGCGGGATGGCAGGGGGTAGACGGTGCCGGCTCGGCGCATCGGCAGGCGGTACGACCTGATCGAAGAGATCGGGTTCGGCGGGATGGGATCGGTCTGGCGCGGGTACGACACCGTGCTGGACCGCGAGATCGCGGTGAAGTTGATCCGATACACCCAGATCCACTCGCCGACCGATGCCGCCGAGTTCGCCGCACGGTTCCGTCGGGAAGCCAGGATCACCGCGCAGATCCGCCACCATGGCGTGCCGCAGGTGTACGACGCGGTCCTCGACGCGGACCTGAGCGAGGTGTACCTCGTGATGGAACTCGTCGAGGGCGCCAACACGTTGCGGCACTATCTCGAACCCGGCGCCCCGCTGCCGATCGCATGGGCGGTCTCGGTGACCGCGCAGATCGCCACCGCGCTGTCGTACGCGCACGCGCTGCCGGTCGTCCACCGCGATCTCAAACCCGACAACATCCTCCTCACGCCTGGCGGCGCCGTGAAGATCATCGACTTCGGCATCGCCGCCCTGCTGACGGCAGGCGCGCCGAAGCTGACCATGACGGGTGCGCTCCTCGGTTCGATGCCCTATATGTCGCCGGAGCAGGCCATCGGCGCCAAGCCGACACCGCGCACCGACTTGTATGCGCTCGGCTGCATCCTCTACGAAATGCTGTGCGGCTACCCAGTGTTCGACGGCGCGGGGCCGATCGTGTTGCACCACCACGCTTCCACCGCGCCGGTTCCGCCGCGGGAACTGCGTGCCGAGGTGCCCGCCGAGCTGGACCGGTTGGTCTTGGAACTTCTCGCCAAGAAGCCCGAACAACGACCAGGTGACGCCGCGGAGGTGTATGAGCGGCTACTCCCGTTGTTACCCCCGCCGGGGTCGGTTCCCGGACCGAGCGAGGCGCATCTGACGGGCATGCCCGATCCGACCGTGATCTTCCGACGTCCCAACGCACCGCTGCGTCCGGAGCAGGCGGCGCCCACTGTCCAGTTTCGGGGTGCGTTGCCGGCCACCGCGCCGATCAGCGACAAGGTGCTCGAGCAACGGCTGGAACATCGGCTGGCCGAGTTTCGCGACTTGGTGGCCGCGGGCCGCACACTGCAGGCGGCTGATGTTCTCAGCGGCATCCTGGAGCCGGCGGGCCGTGTCTTCGGCGCCGATAGCCCGCGGGTACTTGAACTACGGTTCGATATCGCGCTGGCCCGTTTCCATGGTGGCGAATTCCGCAAGGCAAGAATGGAATTCGATGCTCTTGCCGCGGCATCGGCCCGGGTGAAGGGTTTCGCCGACGAGCTGACGATCGAATGTCGGAAGTTCGCCGCGAACTGCCGCGTCGAGCTCGGCGAACTCACCGAAGCCCTGTCGGGGATGCGCGCGGTGCTCGACGACGTGCGCGCTACCCAGAGCGACGGCAGCGAGGTGGCACTCGAGCTGCGGCTTGCTCTCGGGCGCTTGCTCGCGCTCATCGGTCGTCACGCGGAGGCGCGCACCATGTTGAGCGAGCTGTATGAGGATCTGCTGCTCCTGCGCGGGATCAACGATCCGCTGACCCGAGAAGCCGAGGAAGCGCTGGAGCGGCTCATCGACGATGATCCGGCAGCGCGTGGACAGGAACGATCGTGACTCGGTTCTTTCTCTGCGTCACGGGTTCGGTTCGGCTGTGCGCAACAGCTGCAGAAGACCGTTCACTACTGCGTACTTCTCCTCCGAGAGTGGGTCGGTGGCGAAGTGCATCAGGTCGTTGCGCACGTTCCTGACCTGTTCCAGGAGCTCGACGACTTGGTTGCGGTCGAGCCGCCAGCCGAGTTTGCGCCACCGGTCGGGATCCTTCAGCAGGTGGACGTAGTTGCCGAAGGTGAGGTCGGAAGCGTCGTGGACGCGCGATTTCTGGTGATTGGGTACCGCGTCCTTCAGGTCATCGAGGTCGAAGTGGTCCTCAGCCGCGCGGCGCAGCCGGTTCTCTGCTTCTTCGATGAGCACGAAAGGCCTTGCCAGAGTTCCGAATTGACGGGTCAGATCGGATGCAGTGAGAATGCCGGTGACTCGGACCCGATCGGGGTTGCGGACGAAGATGAATCCTCGGTCGTAGATAGCATCGATCTGATCGAGCAGTAGCGCGTCGTGGTCGACGACGAGGGCAGGGACCGTCGCGTCGGCGAGCGTGGGATCGTCGCTGGAGATTTGCGCCTGCCCGATCGATTCCCATGTGACCGCACCGTGGTACGTCTCGTCCTCATCGATGACCGCGAGCTGCGAGAACTGGTACCGCAGCATCTTGGTTTTCGCGTAAGTGAGATCGGCCGTCGAGGTCACCGACTCCAAGCGCGCGGGAAGGTCGCCGAGACGGCGCGACATCGGCTCGGGCTCGATCACGTTCTCGACGTTCTCGATTGTCCCGTTGCCCGCGTCGACACCTGGCTCGGTGTCGATCGGCACCAGGGCGACGACATCGCTGAGCGCCCCCTCGGTGAAAGCCGGGCGAGTGGTCAGGCCGTTGCTCGCGAGATCCGCCTTGATCGTCGAGACCGCCGCCGCGGTCCGGCGTTCGGCACCCCAATGTTCGAGGAGGCTCCGGATGGTGAGTTCTCGCGGGTTCGAGGCGTCCCTGGCCGTAGCTTCCTCCAGCAGTTTGGTGGAATCCGTGGCTTCTTCGTCGCCGTCGAAACCGGGGTCGGTGCCATAAGTCGCGAGATGCTGGATGCGGGCCGCGGCGTCGTGGCGGGTGAGGCCGCACACGGTGAGCAGGGAGCCCAGGCTGGCTCGCAGGTCGGGGCGGATCGCGTCCCACGACACGTCGGGACGAATCCAGTCGACCTTCCTGACCTGACGGAAGCCTTTCGGTTCGTCGGCGCGGTACTCGTATGGACCGCTCACCCTGCCGATCGCGACGTGTCCCGGGTGGGTCTTGAGCGGCATGACGACGAGGTCACCGTCTTGGATTGTGGTGTCGAATTTCCACAGCTGGCCGGTCCAGTTGCCGATCACCGTGCTGGTCGCCTCCGGATAGGCGGACCGCAACCCTACCTTGAGATCGTGCCAGGTCGGGTACCGGCCGAGGTCGCCGACTTCATCCCAGCCGATGATCGCAAGTCCCTCGTCCAAGGCGCGGCGCTCCCGCTCGCCGGTGCTACCGGCACGGATCAGCCACGCCTGCGGCTGCCGCGTATCGTTCGACATGTATCGGTCTCCCTTTCCGGTGCCCGCCGACACGGATCCGAATTCTCGGCTGGCGGCGCCCCCGAGCGCTTCCGCGATAGGAGGCCCCGAATCCCTCCTCTAGAACAGTCCGCGGGCAACGGTATCGGAAGTTCTCGCACTGTGCAGGCGTATTCTTCGTGGCCGCAACAGAAGGCTGTCGACGCTGTGCGCGAGATCCTCTTGCCGAGGTGGCCCAATCCGTCCTTCGAGAGGGTTGGAAGTTCCACTGGGCTGCTGCGGTCGAATTGCTTCGGCCCTTTGCCCAGTCGAAGGCGCCGCCGCTGCGCGGGCGCGAACGGACTGGCCGATGCCTGTGCACCTGGGTGTTCTGCCAAAACCATGAACCGAGCGGGAGATCGCCGTTGCGCTGCGAACTGCGTTCGCTGAAGGCACCTTCGTCCGTCGCCGATGGTGCGCTGTTCGTGCGGCTGGCCGAGCTGCCAGCGGTTCAACCCGAAACGTAAGCGACCCAGAGGTAGTCGCGCGGCCGGCTCGTGGCAACCAAGGTCTGGCGAGCGAGTAGTTCGGCGCGGTCGCGGGCGGCGCCGGTGAGTTGGGTCGAGTTGGCCGGTGGTTCGTCGGTGATGTGGAAGACCGCGGCGAAGTCCATGCCTTTGGCGCGGTGTACCGTGCCGACCTTGATGGCGTCGAATTGGGTGCCGTCGTACTTTTCCAGGGAAAGAGTGGGAAAACGGGATCGTTCCAGCACCCTTTGGTAGTGCTCGGCCTCCTTGTTCGAGTGCACGATGACGGCCATATCGGAGATCGGTAGGCCGGATTCGGTGATGGCACGGGGAAGCTCGGCGTCGAGGTCTCTGCGCGACAAGCGTCGTTCGACCGCGATGCCGTCCGACAAAGTGGCGTCGCTGTCGCGCAGACGAAGCCGGGACCGCCGTCGAGGTCATCGACGGTATTGCCCGCTTCTATGCGTTTGGTGTACCGCAGGATCGCTTCGCGATTGCGGTAGTTGGTGCGCAGGACTCGACCGCGTCCGGCTACGGGGATGCCGGCGTCGGAGAGTCGCCAGCCGCCCGCGTAGACCTGCTGCTGTCCATCGCCGACCAGCAGCAGTTGGGCGTCGGGTCCGCCGCCCGGGATCAGGTGCACCAGACGCAGTTCCATCAGGGTGAAATCCTGCACCTCGTCGACGACCACCAGCGCGTAGTCCTCGCTGTCGTCGAGCGGGCGCTGTCGCAGTTCGTCGACTGCGAGGGGCGACGACGTCGTTGAAGTCGTGCACAGCTCGGGTCTCCATGCGCTGCTGATACGGCAGATACCAGTTCTTCCAGACGTACTCGCGGCGGTTGCCGTGCAAACCGATGCGTTCGCGACCGGTTCGATCGATCTCCTTGTACGCGTTCAGATCTCGTATGCCTCGTCCCTTGATCACGCGGTCGATCTCGTCGGTCCAGTAGGCGTAGTCGGTGCCGTCGATGTTGCCGAGGACCTCGCGAGCGGCTTGCCACGCCCGGGTGAGACAATCCTGTCTGGCCGCGTAATCGAGGTTGTAGGCGACTCCGCGCCGATTGAGGAACGCCATTGTCCACGCGTGTAGACCGGTGAACTGAGCGCGGTCCGTCGAGTGCGGTGCCAGTTGCGCAAACCCCGACAGATGGTAGGTCGGCAGGGTCTTGACGAAACTGGTGAACAGAAAACGGCCGGGATTGCGTTTGGCGAAATGCGCCATACGGTGCAGCGCCACAACGGATTTGCCGGTTCCCGCAGGCCCGCTGAACCGCGCCGGTCCGGTGAAGTTCGTGTGCACGAGGGCGAGCTGATCGGGATCTAGAAAGGTCATCCATTCCCGGAACGGACGGGCGAGTGCGTTACCGCGAGTGTCGGACCGCAGGTCGCCGGCGGCGAAGAGGCCGTCGGAGGTGACCGATTCGGCGGCTGGCGCGTCGTCGGAGGAGATCCACTCGTACCATGTCGAGCGCTCCGCAACGGTGGCGGTGATCTCACGGACACGAAGCGACGACAGGCGGTGCTCACCCGAAATCAAGGTGTTGTACATCATGGATTCGTCGACCGCGAGAAACGGCTCGTGCGCCTCGGTGGCCACGGCGCGCGGCATCAGCAGCGCGATCTCCAGCAAATGCGGGACGAATTGAGAGCGTCGAACAGCAGCCCGGCGAATGTTTCCTCGGCGTGCTTGCGGATCGCGCGCAGCTCGGCACGATCCGGAACCTCGTCGGTGAACACCAAGGCGTACACGCCTGTCGAGCCGACCGCGAACGCGGGCGCACGTCCGGATCTGGCCGGTGAGCGGTCGATGAGCAGCTGCCAGCCGCGTGCGGTCAGCTACACCGACAGGAGACGACGTTGCTGGGCGGTGAGATTCGGCAGTTGCGCGAGTCTGCGCTCGGCCCAGCGAATGCGGCGCTCGCGATTGATGTTCGGCATAGGAGCCCCCGGTTCCTGCTGGTGCACAGTTTGTCGGTAACAGTATCCGAGCATCGGGCTGGATGAGTGGTTTTCTGCTGTGTACCAAGCTCATTGGGGCCTATGCCGGGTGCGAGCACATCGAACAACCGGCGGACCAAGCCCTGTCTGGCGGACGTCTCGGCGCCCGTGACGCCTCGGCGTGGCTGACGAGGCCAAAGCGTATCGTGGTTCGGCATGGGGTCACGAGGCGAAATTGTCGTCATCGAGGGGGGATCGCAGCAGAAGTACTACACCCACTGGGGTGGTGGGTCGCTGCATCTGGATCTGCTACCGGGGCCGCAGGCCGCGGTCCGATTCGCGTCCGCGCAGAGTGCTCTCGATGCGTGGGTCTACGACCTGGAGGCGGCGGCAGTGATCGACATCGATCGGCGAATGCTGCTGTGGTTTTCGAACGCGTGTGCCGAAGATGCCATCCGGAGTGCGGTATTCGAGACGATGGCGATCACCTGGCCACAATGGGAGGTGCGCTGGGCGGGATACCGGGAGCGCGATCTTGCCGACTATTGCGACGGCCGGTGGCCGAGATGCCTGGTTCTCGTCTCCGGGGTGGAACGGGCCCGCTGTTACACACCGGCAATAGATCTCGCCTCGCTCATGGCGCAGGGGCCGGCGGTGGTCGAGACGATCGCCGGGTGGGCGGAGGCGACGCGGATACCTGCCGTCACTGCCCACGGGCTGCACCTCGATCCCCCGCAACGATCCGGTGCGTTGTGGGCTCTCGACGGCACGGCCGGTGATCTGGAGGCGATCGCCGCACGATGGAAGGGTTGGACGTGGGAGAACTGGGGGTATCGGTTCGCCGAGGCCGCTGCTGCGCTCGACTCTGATTCCGGCCCGGAAATCGTTGCCGCGTTCGAGGCTCTGTCGGAGAGCTTCGAACAGCATCAGCTGGTAGACAAGGGCACCGAAGCCGTCGGTCTGTTGCTGAGTGCGACGGGCTGGATCCAGGAGGCGCTGCGCACGGGCGGGATGACGATGGAGACGGTGGAGGACAATACGTTCGTTCATCGTCCGGTGGAGCTGTCGGCTGCCGAGCTGGTGGACACCCGAGAGGCGATCGCCGCAGCCAAGCTCCGGCACGGATCGTGAACGCTCGGCCTACGGCCGCGCCGGGAGGTGCGATGCTCACACCGGCAGTAGCTCCTCCCCATTCCACGTGAACCTCGCCGTCGTCACCGCGTCCTGCCCGTCCCCGCTGATGATCTGGTGTATCCCGATCCCACTCAACTCCGCATATGTGCACCACTCGTGGTCCGATGTCAGCACCAAGTCCAAGTCCAAAGCTGAGAGCAGCGCGAAAATCTGGCCGCGGTTGGCGGTGTCCACGCCCACGAACACTTCATCGAGCATGATCATGCGTGGTGCGCAGGGTGTGGTTTGGTAGTGGGCGGCGACCGCGGCGAACAGCGGGAGGTGCAGGGCTATGGCCTTCTCGCCGCCGGACAGGGCGCCGTGGAGTTTCTTGGTCAGCTCTTGGAAGCCGTCGCCGGAGCCGCGGTCGACCTTGACGATGAATTGGTGCCATTTGGTGTAGTCGAAGACCTGGGTGAGTTGTTGCTCCCAGCTGGTGGCGGTATCGGCGGCCTTGGCGGCTTCGATGCGTTCGCGCAGGAATCGATGCAGGGATTCGCGGTCGGTCTCCGTCAGTCGCGCGGGGTCTTTGAGCAGCAGGTCGCGCGCGGCCTTGGTGCCGGGCGGCAATCTTTGCCGACTTGCCAGACGAGTTCGACCGCGACGTTGGACGCGGTGCGCACCATTTTCAGCCGGGCGTTCATTCCGTCGACCAGCTCGTTTGCCTGCCGGATGCGGGCGGCCAGGTGGCGGCGGGTGTCGCCGGTGAGGGTGTGGTCGAACAGGCGGCGTTCGTGTTCGGTGATCTCGTTCTCCGCTTGCTTGGCTTCGTCCTCGATGATGCGCAGCAGTTCGGCGCAGCCCACGCGCACGCCGTCGATGACCGCGGCGAATACCTGGACCTCGCCATCGGATTCGAGATCGAGATCGGCGCGGGTGCTCAAGGCGGTGCGGCATTCGTGGACCGAGTCGGCGAGTCTGCGCATCGCCTCGCTGATGTTCGTCGGTGAGTGGGGGATGGTCGGCCAGGCCGCCGAGATCATCCGGGCGGCGTCGAGCGCGGCGCGCACACCCTCGGATGCGGCGAGGGTCGCGCGGAATTTCGGCAGGTCGGGGAACCGGCTGTCCTCAGGGAAGGTGCCGCCGGCCAGGTGGCGGAACCGCAGCGCGACTTCGTCACGGGTCGCGATCGCGGTGTCGCGGGCCGCGAGGTCGGTGGTGCGCTGGGAATCGAGTCTGCCGAGCCGGTGTGCGAGGTCGGTGAGAGTGGCGCGGTCGGTTTTTATCGAATCGTTGAGTGCGCGGATTCGCACGCGCACTTGATCGATCCGGGTCAGCGTCTGCTGGTAATCCTGCCCGGCGGATTCCTCGATCGCCGCGAGTTCGGCTGCGGCGCGGCGGTATTCGTCCTCAGCTGCGGCGGCGGTCTTGGCGTAGGTGGTGGCGTCGGCCGCGGACTGTTCGGCGAGAGCCTGAGCCGTGTCCGCGGTGCCTCGGGCGGCGCGCAGGTCGGCGTGAGAGTCCAGCCACGCACCGGCCTGACCGGAAAAATTCTCGATGGCCTCGACGACGAGTCCCAGCGCGGGACGGTCGGTGGGCAGCCCGGTCTCGGCGGCGGCGACTGCCAAGGCGTGCTGGGTTTGGCGCACCTCGCCTTCGCGGGTGGTGAGTGTGGTCGCGCGGTCGCGTACCTGAGCGTCGGCGGTCGACAGCGCCGATTCCGTTCTGGTGAGCTGTTTCTCGGCCGCGTCGACCGCGGTGAACGCCGGCAGGTTCGCTCGCTCGGACTCGATGAGTGCGCGGTGGGCAGCGCAGTGGTCCAGTTGTTCGCGCAGTTCGTCGAGGCGGCGGTCGTGCGAGGCGATCTCGGCGAGCAAGCGCTGGATGCGCGCCTCGCGTGCCTTGGCTCGGGTCGATGCCCCGATGAAGGTGGGGTGAACCTTCGACCACGAGCCGGTCGCGGTGGCCAAGCGCCAGGCGCCGTCTGCCCCGACGGCGGCGACCGCTTCTCCGGGCAGACGTTCGCCGAACGCGATGCTCGACAGCAACCGGTGCACCTGCTCCGGCGCGACGTCCGCGCCGGGCACCGGGACCAGCACCTCGGCGAGCGAGCGGCCGGAAACAGGTTCGACCGCTGCCGGATCGGCGAACAGATCGTGGCCGGCCACCTCGCCTCGTGCCCCCACCCATGCGTCGAGCAGTCCGCAGGACTCCAACGCGGCTTCCACGCCCGCCGCGGTTCGGGGCGCGAGACCGTCGGCGAAATCGATCAACCGCCACAGCGGTGCGCCAGCACGCCCCGCGCGGTCGGCGGTACGCCAGCGCGGTGGCTCGGGCGGGATGTCCTGTTCGAGGGCCAACTGTTCGCGCTCGTCCGCACAGGCGTCTCGCAGCACCGTCACGGCGTCGATCTCGTTCTGGTGCTGGGTCTCTTGCCGGGTCGCCTCCTGCAGACGCAGGGTCGCGGCGCGATTGGCCGCTTCGACCAACGCGGGCCGGTCCTCGACCAGATCGGAAATGGCATCCGGGTCGTCGAACGACAGCGCGTCACACGAGCCCGCCCAGGACCGCACGGCCTCGCGCAGTGTGCCGAGTTCGGTTTCGAATGCGCGCTCGGACTCCGCGTGTTCGTGTTCGGCCGCGAGCAGTGCGGCGCGAGCCTTGTCGAGGTCCGTCTCTGCGTCGGTGCGTCGCGTGACGGCGTTGTCGTGGCGCGTGAGCACCGTGAGCATGTGGTCGACCTGGCCGCGCTTGGCGCGGACGGCGGCGCTGAGCAGTGTCCGGCTCTGCCGGGAACCGGGGTCGGCGGCGAGCTCGTGGTGGATGCCGGTCATACCCGCGCGGCGAGCCGACTGACCGGCCTCGATTCCGGCGGTGGCCACCACTCGTTCCCATTGGTCGACGGCCTGGAGTGCCGTGGCGTGCTTCGCCCCATCCCGCTCGGCCCGGCTGAGCAGCTCGGCGGATTTCGCCTCGGCGTCGTCGGCCCATCGGCGCGCTTTCGCGGTCTCGCGGCGACGGTCGTCCAGTTCGAGGCCCTTCTGGTAGGCGGGCGACTTGATCAATCCCTCGCGCTCGCCTTCGGCGACCGACAGATTGGCTTCCGAGTTCCCCACGCGCTCCTGGGTTTCCAGTTCGAGCGCTGCGGTCCGCTCGTACTCGGCCGCGGACGACTTCGCGGCCTCGGCCAGCTTGTCCATCTCGGTGGTCGCGGTGCTGAGGTTCGCGGCCGCGGAACGCAATACCCGCTGCGCGTAGGTTTGTTGCTGGCGGGCCAGCTTTCGGGTGGCCGCCACCTCCTCGCCCAGGCGGGCGAGTCGTTCGCGCTGGGCGTCGAGTCGCTCGAATCCCTCGGCCAGGTCGGCTATCTCGTCTCGATCGAGCGGGGGCAGCGCGCTGGACAGCAGTGACGACAGCAGGGCCGGGTCCAGCCGCTGCGACAGTTTGGGGGTGCGCAGTTGCAACAGTGCGGTGATCAGCGCGTCGTAGCGGTCGGCTCCCATGACCGGGAACAAGGTCGAGCGCACCGCCGCCCGGTAGTCCGCGGCATTCTCGTGCACCGTCCCCTGCTCGCCGAGCCGCTCGGCGAGGGCCGCCTTGGTCAGCGGGCGGTTCGCGTCGGTCAGTGCGAAGGAATCCGGTGCGTCCGGGTCCGAGACGCGCAGCGCGGTGGTGAAGTAGTCAGCGTGCACGGCCGTCGTCCGTGAGGTCGCTTGCAGGCGCGCCCCGCAGGTGAACCACCGGCCCGGTTCGCCAGGGAAACGGAACTCCAGCCACACATACCCGACGCGGGTCGCTCCGGAAGCGCCTTCCCCCATCAGATTCCAGTGCATGGTGCGCTCGTTGGTGCCGAAGGTGGACAGCCGGTTCGCTCGCAGGTTCGCATCGAACAGGAAGGGCAACAGCAACTCGAGCGCCTTGGACTTGCCGCTGCCGTTCGGTCCGCGCAACAGCAGACGGCCGTCGTGGAATTCGAGGATCTCGTCGTAGTAGCGCCAGACGTTCACGATGCCTGCCCTGGTGGGCATCCATCGCGGTTCCCGTTCGGCGGTGGGCACGAGGTTCGGCAATGCGGTGACGGTCATGAGGAGTCCTCGGGAGCGGGGGACGTGCGAATGCCGCTGACGCGATAACGGGCGGCCGCGGGGAGCGGGACGACCAAGCCCGATGCCTGGGTGCGGACGAGTCCGAACGATCTCAGGACCACCAGCGCATCGGCCACCAGTTGCCGGGCGCCTTCCTCACCCTGGTAGGTGCGCGCCCAACGCGGGAACTTCGTCAGCAGGTCGGCGGCAGCGCGGCGCAGCTGCTCGTCGGTGGCGGGGCCGGACATCGTGTCCAGCAGGAGCAAGGCAGCGACCTTCGCCGTCGCGGCATCGTCAGGGAAACGTGAGTCGGTGGCAATGGCTTCCGGATCGACGAACAGTACCCCCTCGGCTCGTTCTTCGAGCGCGAAACCACCCTGGTCGGCGGCTCTGCGCAGGAGTTGCCTGCCGGTCGGGGACGTAAGGTAGGCGCGCTCGTCGGCGGTGAGTTCGTCGAAATAGACGACCGGGTCATCGACCAAACGGCGAAACACACTGTGCCGCAACCACAGATTGCGCTGAGTTTCGGAAATGCCCGAGGTGTCGGTGTGTTTGGCGGGGTAGCTCGCGGGACCATACCGGCGCTCCCGGACCAGTTCGGCCAGTAGTTCATTCACGCGCAGCGGCACTTCCGCCGTCGGGATGCCGAGCTGGGACGGTCCGGTCGGCGCGGCGAGCAGCCGCAACAACAGTGTCGCGTCGACACGGAAGAGAACCTTGGCGGAATCGGAATCCACGTAGGATTCGGTGACGCCGTCGATCACCTGTAGGACGCCGAACGACTCGAGCAGTCGCAGGACGTCCACGAACGCCATACGATGGGCGCGTGCGGCGGAGTCGAAGTTCGCGAGCAGCGGGTCCTCGGCGGTGGCTGCCCGCACGCGGCCGGCCAGCAAGCCGATTGTCGTCACCGGCGCGGCGAAGAGCTCGGCGGCGGTGACACACAGCAGGACATACCGCAGCCTGTCGAATTCGGCTCTGCTAGAACGCATCCTGCGAGCGGGTCGGGTCGGGTCTGGTGCCGTGCGCACCTTGACCAGCCGGGCGTATCCCAGGCGCGGCTCCACGATGAGCGTCCACCCGCAGTAGTAGTCGAACCACTTCGCGATCGGATCGCGCCGCCGCCGGACGATGTCGAATACCTCCGGCGCGTCGCCCTCCACCATCAGCGGGGCGGCGAGCAGGTGCCGCACGCCGCGGGCGACCTCCGTGCGTTCGGCGATCACCATCTGATTTGTGAGGTCACTCATCCGCGGCCCCCCGTTCTTCCGGTCCGGTGTTCACGCGGACATCTCGCGCCGCAGGCCGCCGCCGCGGACGATTTCGACGATGTAGTCGGGACCGCGGAAGATGCCGCGCGATGTGCTCAACTCCGCGATCGCGCCATCCGACGGTGGGCGCAAGGCGATCTCGACGCGACCGTCGGAGGTGCTGCCGCGACGCATGCCGCCCGAACCGGGGGCGCAGGCCAGTGCCCGGTCGAGCAGCTCGAGCAGCCGCTCGAGCACGCCGTGCTCGAGCTTCCCGAACGACGAAAGCCGTACGGCGCCACCGGTGTCGAGCATGTCCCACGCAGCCTCCAGCTCCGCGCGTTCGATCGCGGCGCGCGCCTTGCGCTCGGCTCTGATCGCGGCGACATCGGGAATCGCTCCGGTGCGGCCGTAGCGTTCGGTGCGGCCGGAGGCGCGCAGCAGCGGGGAGACTTCGACAGCGGGCGCCGACGACCAGGATTCGGTGTAGCCGACCAGCTCGGGGTCCGCGTGCGCAAGGTGCGCGTGCCGCGCCGATCCGAGGCCGAACACCGTGACCACAGACGGTGCAGATCGTCTTGGTCGGACAGGACCGAGAACCAGCGCGCAAGTTCGCGGAAGTCCGATACGGCGCTGCTGGAACGACGACGCGACTCGGTGATCCGGTCGAGCACCTGCAACAGGGAGACGATGGCCTTGCGCCCGACGGCGCGGAGCTGGTCGATGCGCGGCGCTGCCCCGTCCGTCGGGAGGAACCAGGCGCGCAGACCCTCCCAGCGTGCGCGACGCTGCTCGAGCCAGGCCGCCGCCGGATCGGCTCCCGCGAGCCGGGGCAGATCGGCGCCGAGCAGAGCACGCTGATGGGCACGGGTGACGCCGTGATCCTCGACCGCTTGGATTCGCGCGGCGACGGTCTGGGTGCGGTGCTCGATGTCGGTGAGGAATTCGCGCAGGTAGGCGACGGTGGCGGCCTTGACCTCGTGGAATACCGTGAGGTCGACGCTCTCGTCGCGCAGCAGGCGCTGCAGTTCGCCGTTGAACTGTTTGGTGTTGCCGCGCAACGCCTCGAGGTGGGCCTCGAGTTCGGTGAGTGTGGTGAACACGCGGCGATTCGAACCCGATTCCAGCTCCCGCAGCAGATCGGCAAGGCGGTCGGCGATCGCGTCGAGGACCGCGGTCTGTAACGCGCCGGTCGTAGCCAGAACCGTCATCGCGTGCACGACGCCGGCGAAAGCCGCCTCACTTTGTTTGGTCAGCGAGTACTGCAGGTTGCGGCGCTCGTATTCGGCGGCGGTGCGGTAGTTCTCGGTGTGGTTCTGGACAATGTCCACGAGGTTCCAGTCGCGCAGTTGCCCCAGAGCGTGGGTGAGGTCGTCGTCCTCGATGGCTTCGAGCCAGCCGACCGTGCGCAGCCGGGACCGGACGCCGTCGATCCCGAGAGCGGTTTCCATCCGTTCGTTGGCCTCGCCGAAGGCATGGAGGATGGACACATACAGGCCCGCGCGATCTCCGGTGGTGAACCGGAACATCTCGGATGGCACCCGAATCGGATCCATCGAACCTCCCCTCGGCTGACGGTCAGCAGCAACCATAAGCCGCGGGACCGACATCTCACGGTGCTATGTCGGCTAGCAGCCGATCGACGACGCGCTCCTGCGGTAGCGCTATCCCGGATCGGCTGATGTGGTCGGACAGCTCGGCATCCCACGGCACGGGCGTCACCCGGCCCGCGCGCGGGCCTTCGGTGCCGACCGCAGAGAGGTAGTCGTCGCTGGTCATCCGCCATGGGAGGGCGCCGAATCTGGAGACGATGTTGGCCGCGATGCGTAAGCCTTCGCCATCGAAATCCCCGTGGTAGCGCAGTGTCGCGCCCGCGTTCGACAACAACTCCAGCAGGACGGCGGCGGCGCTGCTCGGCCATCCGGATATACACACCATCGGCGGGCAGTGCGAGCCGAAGCGGACCAGGGCCGTCGCGAGAATGCTGGGATTCTCCACGACCCAGACGGTCTCGGCCGCCTCGGGTACGCGGCTGACGGTGCGCAGTTGTTGAAGACTCAGTACCGCGGCGAGGCCCGATCCTGCGCAGGTCCGCAGGATCGGACCGACCGCAGCGTCGCCGCCGATGGTCGGCAGTCCGGCGGCCAGCACCGTCGAGGACAGTTCGTCGTCGGAGATGCCCGCACGCGCCCACAGCCGCCGCAGGCCGACCGCGTCGGCGGGAGGTTGCGCGTCGTAGAGGACGGTCAGCGCGCGAACGACGATGGTGTGCAGGCGAGAGCCGTCGTCGAGCGCGTGGGGATCTCCGAGCACGTTCGCCGCGAACACGGGAAGTTGCACTCCGGTGCCCGGCAGTTCGCGCAGGACTCGCAACGCGCGGTCGAGCTCGGTCTTGGTGCGCGTCACCGATCCCGCGATCAGGCCGTTGCGCCGCATCGCCGCTGCCCACGCAGCAAGGGCGGGCTGGGCGCACACCACGTCATGATTTGTGAGCCACTCCCACAACAGATTTCGCTCTTCCATCGCAGCCGCTCGTTGCGCGGACCGGTCCGGGATCGGGCCGGTCCGGTATTCGAGCGCGGTTCTGGTGTCACAGCCCGCGATCTCGCGCAAGGCGCTGTCGATGGTGGCCAGATGCACGGTCGCGTACTCACCGGGCAGGCGAGCGAGCCCGAGCAGGTCGGCTACCGCGACCTGCTGCGCGGCGGTTAGAGGCCCCACACGCACCCGCTGGACCGCGCGACCCGAGGAGAAGCGTTGATACAGCGCATCCCACAGTGGCGCGAGGTCTGCAGAAAGCCGAGCTATCGCCTGCTCGGCGCTCAACGAGTGGCCTCGGGGCGGTCGACTTCGATCAGGTGGCTCATGGTGAGCAATTGTCGCCCGTTTGTCCCGTTCCGGCCTTGCCCGGGCACTTCCGCATCGCGAACTCGCTCACCACATGGGAGTCGGGACGGTTCCCGGAACGACAGGCCTGAGTCTGCGTCTATTGCCCGAAGTGTCCGAAACCCACCTCGGCGCAGTCAGTTTCCACTCGACCCTCGACTTCGCACCATCTAGTGATTCGCGGATGATATCGGGATGCCCCGCGTACTGGACGGTTTCGGCTGCGATATGCAGCAGCGTCCGCCGCGCACCGGGCTCGAACCGTGGCGCATCAGGCAGCGGATTGGAGACGTTGAGGTCGGGCAGTTCGCGCAGCGGCTGGTCGGTCTCGGCCGCGACTTTCTCGTACTCGGCGAGCACGCGCGCCAGGCTCTCACCCGGCAGCATATCGGCTGACGCTCCGGTCGCCAGCTTAAGATGGCGAAGTGAAATGCCCTCACGGTGTAGTGCCGATGAGGACACTCATCTGGACGTACCGACCAATGCCCGTCAACTACCGAAGCGGGCGAGGACGGAGGAGGCTTCCTGGGAAGCGGTGCCTTCCTCGGCGAGATGGGCCATGGCGGGGGCGATTTCGCGGCCGTGGTGGGTCATCGCCTGGGCGTAGAGGCGGCCCGCTCGGTAGGAGGAGCGGACGAGGGGGCCTGCCATTACTCCGGCGAAGCCGATTTCTTCGGCGACCTTGGAGTGTTCGACGAATTCTTCCGGCTTGACCCAGCGGTCCACGGGATGGTGGCGGGGGGAGGGGCGGAGGTATTGGGTGATGGTGAGGATGTCGCAGCCTGCCTCGTGGAGGTCGCGCATGGCCTGGGTGACTTCCTCGGGGGTTTCGCCCATGCCGAGGATGAGGTTGGACTTCGTGACCAACCCAGCCTCGCGCGCGGCGGTGAGCACCGCGAGGGAGCGTTCGTAGCGGAAGGCCGGGCGGATGCGCTTGAAGATGCGCGGGACCGTCTCGAGGTTGTGGGCCAGGACTTCCGGGCGGGAGGAGAAGACCTCGGCGAGTTGGTCGGGGTCGGCGTTGAAGTCGGGGATGAGGAGTTCGACGCCGGTGTTGGGGTTCAAAGCCTTGATGGCGCGGACGGTTTCGGCGTAGAGCCAGGCGCCGCCGTCTTCCAGGTCGTCGCGGGCGACGCCGGTGATGGTGGAGTATCGCAGGCCCATGGCCTGGACGCTTTCGGCGACGCGGCGGGGTTCGTCGCGGTCGAGGGCTGCGGGTTTGCCGGTGTCGATCTGGCAGAAGTCGCAGCGGCGGGTGCATTGTTCGCCGCCGATGAGGAAGGTGGCCTCGCGGTCTTCCCAGCATTCGAAGATGTTGGGGCAGCCCGCTTCTTCGCACACGGTGTGCAGACCCTCGCGCTTCACCAGGCCCTTGAGTTCGGTGTACTCGGGGCCCATGGTGGCGCGGGTGCGGATCCACTTGGGTTTGCGCTCGATGGGGGTTTCCGCGTTGCGGGCTTCGATACGCAGGAGTTTGCGGCCGTTGGGTGCGGACGCGCTGTGCGGTGTCGGGGTGTCGACTGAGGTCACTTCATCGACCTTACGCCTCGGGTGTCGGCGGCCGCCGGGGTGCTCGGGGCTGTGCTGACGCTACTGGTTGCCGCGCCGTTGCCGCCTGCTTCGACGTCGGCTGCGGGCGCTGTGCTGTCCACGGCCTTCGCGGTCACGTCGCTCGTTTCGGCGGCTTTGGCAGGTGCCGATGTGGTGTCCACGGCCTTTGCCGCAGCCGCGTCGCTCGTTCCGGCCGCGCCGTCGGCGGCTTTGGCTGCCGTGGCCGGATTCGGCTCGGCCGGCGGGCGCACCGTGGCGCGGGCGATGTCGTGATCGCTGACGGGAAGATCGCCGTCCAGCGCGCGCACGATCGCGTCGGCGACCAGCGGCTTGATCTCGGCTACCGTGACTTCGCGGCCGAGTTCCCGGGTGAGCGTGGTGACGCCAGCGTCGCGGATGCCGCACGGGACGATGGCGCCGAAACCGTCCATGGAATTGCAGTTGAACGAAAGGCCGTGCAGGGCAACGCCGCGTTGGACGCGGACGCCGATGGCGGCGATCTTGCGTTCGGGGGACCAGTCGTTGGCGGGCAGCCAGACGCCGGAGCGGCCCTCGACGCGGCCGACGGTGAGGCCGAGGTCGGTGCACACCGAGATCAGCGCCTCCTCGAGGCGGCGCACGTACTGGACGACGTCGACGGGCTCGGCAAGCCGGATGATCGGGTAGCCGACGAGTTGGCCGGGGCCGTGCCAGGTGATCTTTCCACCGCGATCGACCTGCACCACGGGGCTGCCGTCGATGGGCAGGTCCTCTTCCTCGGTGCGGCGGCCCGCCGTGTAGACGGAGGGGTGTTCGAGGAGCAGCAGGCGATCGGAGCCGAGGCCTTCGGCGCGTTCGGCGGCGATGCTGCGCTGCAGGTCCCAGGCGGAGTGGTAGTCGATGAGCCCGAGGTCCTCGACGACGATCGGGGTGCGATCGAAGCGGGCGGACCGAGTGGTGCGCGTGTCGTTCACGTCGTTGACGGTACGCCCCGCGGTGTGGAACTCGTCAGGGACTCGGTGTGCGGTATGCCACAGGCTTGCGGGGCCGCCTCGGTGCGTTCGTCGGGCGCCGAGGTTGGGGCTGATCTGCCCGAGCGAAATGGTGGTTCCAACGCGGTGCTGAGCCGCCCTTTCTCTCCCGTCGAATCCATATGACTACGGTCGGTAGAGAAGTGGTGGTTCGGGTCGGAGTCGCGAGAGCTGGGCGAGCGATGGGTCTCGACGTCCAGTGATAGGGATGCGCTGGCATGCAGTTTCGACGGGGGCTGGGCGATCGTTCGCCCCGGATGTGCGGCGGCGGATTGGGGAGCGTGGACGCGTGGTCGGCGCGGTGGTCTCGCGCGCTGGTCGACCTCACTACGACCCGACCGAATGCGTGTATGCCAGCCGGGCAATGGGCCTACCTCCGGTGCAGCAGTCTCGTTGGCCGCCTCGACCGGCAGGCATCTGCGATGGGGGTTGCCCCGTTTCGGTGAAGCGGTGGCGCTACCCCAAGGCGATCGCCGAGCATCCTGCGACGGGGGTCGTCCTGTTCCACTGGAGCGGCGGCGTCAGCTGATGCCGATCGCCGAGGACCGTGCGCTCGGGCTGACTCGGTCCGGTGGAGCGGTGGCGTCAGTCCACCTCGACCGGCAAGGTCAGCTGCATGAGGGTCAAGTCCATCCAGCGGCCGAATTTGTGGCCTACCTCCGGCAATTGGCCGACGACCACGAAGCCGAATCGCTCGTGCAGGACGATCGACCCGGTGTTGCTGGATTCGATGGCGGCGATCATGGCGTGCACTCGCCCGGATGTCGCGGCGCGGTCGATCAATTCAGTGAGCAGGGCGCTGGCGAGGCCGCGGCGCTGGAAGCGGTCGGCGATGTAGACCGAGTTCTCTACGGAGTAGCGGTATCCGACCTTCGGCCGCCACTGGCCGTAGCTGGCGTAGCCGGCGACTTCGCCCTCGACCTCGGCGACGAGGACGGGCATGCCCGCCTCGACCCGGGAGCGGAACCAGGTCTGGCGCTCGTCGATGCCGACTTCGTCGATGTCCCAGATGGCGGTGGAGGTGGCGATGTTGGTGTTGTGGATGTCGAGGATCGCGGGCAGGTCACCTTCGCGCGCGTCGCGGATGACGGTGGCGTGGCGGGTGTCCATGGCGGTCAACGGCGTTCTCCGTGGTTCGGCGAAGGTGGTAGGCGTGGCTTGTTTCGCGAGGTGGTTGCGGACCTACGGTCGGTGTTCGAACCCGATCATCGCGCGTCCGGGGGACCGGCGGCAATGCGGGCTGGATCACCTGGCGTGCGAGCATGGTGTGCTCCCGATGGCGCGCTCAGGCGGTGCCGTGGACGGGCGACAGCGGCTGCCGGTCACTCAGCGGGACCTCGGTCGGGGCGCCATCCCGCCGGTGGGATTCCCGAGCCCGGAAACGTCACGTGCGGCAATGCGGCGGCGAATCAGTATCTGCTGTACTGCTGTACCGGGCTGGGCCGACGACACTGCGGCACAGCGCGTGCTGGGCGACGGTCGCGGAGTGCATGCCGCTGCGTCACCCGGTGGGCGAGTTCCGGCGGCGTCGTTCCTGCTGCAAGCGATACCGGACTGGACTGGTCGGCGGCGGCGGTGCCGTCGATGATCCGGAGTGTTTCGCGGATTCGACAGAAACGGCTAGGTGAGCGAAACGCGCCAGGTGGCGGTAGGCGGTAGTCAAGCGCCGACCCTGATCATGGTGGCCGGCGAGCACCGATTCCGGCTCCTAGAAGTCATCGCCGAGGACCGGACCGTCTCCTGGATGCGCTCCACATCGCGGCGCAGGACGAGCGATTGCTGTGGGTTCGGTCGACCGGCGTCCGTTCCCGTGTGTCTGGTTGGTGCGGAACTACGACAGTGGTTCGGGATGCCCGACGGCCAGGCGACAAGGGCCGTGTCCTGCTCCATGACTGTGGCAACGGGTCACGAAACTGCGGCACAGCGCTTGCCGGGCGGCGGTCGCGGAGCGCTGCCGCTGTCAGACGCTACGGATGGCTTACCTGTCGTCCTCGTAGCTACCGATGGTGGCTGCCAACGCCGCACCGATCGTCGGATGGCGGAAGGGATATCCCGCCGCCTCCAGCGCCGTGGGGATCGCCCGCGGACCGCGCAAAATCGCCTCGTCGGCGAACTCCCCGATGAGTCCACGCAGCGCGAACGCGGGCAGTACCAGCGGGGTGGGCCGGTGCAGCGCGCGGCCGAGTGCGCGGTTGAACTCGGCGTTGGTGACCGGAGCCGGGCCGACCGTGTTGATCGGCCCGGACACGGTGTCGTTGGTGAGCGCGAAAATGATCGCGCCGATCTCGTCGTCCAGCGAGATCCACGGCGTGTACTGACGCCCATTGCCCAGTCGCCCGCCGAGACCCAACGAGTACAGGGGGTGCAGCATGCCGAGCATCCCGCCGTGCTTGGACAGCACGACGGCGCTGCGCAACAGCACCGTACGCACGCCCGCGGCGCTGGCGGGACCGGTCGCCGCTTCCCAGTCACGGCACAGCGTGGCGAGGAAACCCGAACCGACGGGGGAGGATTCGTCCACGACGCGGTCGCCGGTGGCGCCGCCGTAGTAGTGCACGCCGCTGGCGTTGACCAGCACCGGCACGCCCGCGGCGGCCACCTTGTTGGCGAGGACGTCGGTGGGGGTGATGCGGCTGTCGCGCAGCTCCTGCTTGAAGCTGCCGTTCCAGCGACGCCGCCCGATGCTCGCCCCGCACAGGTTGACCACCGCGTCGGCTCCGCGCAACGCCCGCTCGTCGAGTTCGGCGCGGGCGGGATTCCAGACGAACTCGTCCGGGGCGGCGGCGGGACGACGCACCAGACGAGCCACCTCGTGCCCGTCGCGGCGCAGTGCCGCGACGAGCGCTGTCCCGATCAACCCGGACGAACCGGCGATCACGACCTTCATGCGGGACGAACCTTCCCCGGGTTAGAGGCCCAGATCGGCCTCGAACGCGGCCTCTTCGAGGCGGTGGCGGATCGTGGTCAGGAAGCGACCGGCGTCCGCGCCGTCGATGAGGCGGTGATCGTAGGTGAGCGGCAGGTAGCACATGGAGCGCACGCCGATCGACTCGTTGCCGGTCTCGTCGGTCACCACCACCGGGCGCTTGACGATCGCGCCGGTGCCGAGCATGGCCGCCTGCGGCGGAACCAGGATCGGGGTGTCGAACAGCGCGCCCTGGCTGCCGATGTTGGTGATGGTGAAGGTGCCACCGGCCAGCTCGTCCGGCTTCAGGCCGCCGTTGCGCGCCCGGTTGGCGATGTCGGCGATGGCGCGGGCCAGACCGGCCAGCGACAGGTCGCTGGCGTTGTGGATCACCGGGGAGAGCAGGCCCTGCTCGGTGTCGACGGCGATGCCGAGGTGCACCGAGGCGTGGTAGGTGATCTCCTTGGTGCCCTCGTCGTAGGAGGCGTTGACGTTGGGGTGCACGCCGAGCGCCTCGACGACCGCCTTCGCGAAGAACGGCAGGAACGTCAGGTTGACGCCCTCGCGCTCCTTGAACGCGCCCTTGGCCTGCGCGCGCAGCGCCGCGATCTTGGTGACGTCGGCCTCGTGGACCTGGGTCAGCTGCGCGGTGGTCTGCAGCGATTCGCGGGTCTTGGTGGCGGTGATCTGCCGGATCCGGTTGGCCTTCTGGACGGTTCCGCGCAAGTGCGCCAGCTGCGCGGCGGCCGGAGCCGACGGAGCCTTGGCGGCGGGCGCGGCGGCGGCCGGAGCGGGCGCGGCGGCGGGAGCCGGGGCCTTCTTCGCCTCGGCGGCGGCGAGCACGTCCTGCTTGCGGATGCGGCCGCCGACGCCGGAGCCCTGCACCGAGGCCAGGTCGACGCCGTTCTCCTCGGCGAGCTTGCGCACCAGCGGGGTGACGTAAGGGGTTGCGCCATTGCCGTCGGCGGCCGGGGCCTTGGCCGGAGCCGGGGCGGGCTTCGGGGCCGGGGCGGGAGCCGGAGCGGGCTTGGGAGCCGCGGCGGCGGGGGCCGGTTCGGGCTTGGGCTCGGGCGCGGGGGCCGGTTCGGGCTTGGCTTCGGGCGCGGGGGCCGGAGCGGGCTTGGGAGCCGCGGCGGCGGGGGCACCGCTGCCGATCACGCCGAGCTGTCCGCCGACGGAGACCACGTCGTCTTCCTGCGCGGTGATCTCCAGCAGGGTGCCCGCGACGGGCGAGGGGATCTCGGTGTCGACCTTGTCGGTGGAGACCTCGAGCAGCGGCTCGTCGACCTCGATCTTGTCGCCGACCGACTTCAGCCAGCGGGTGACGGTGCCCTCGGTGACCGACTCGCCCAGCTCGGGCATCTTCACCGGGGTGCCCTCGGCGGCGCCTGCCGACGCGGCGGCGGGCTGCTCGGCCGGGGCCTGCTCGGCGGGAGCCGGTGCGGCGGGTTCGGGTTCGGCTTCGACCGACTCTTCGGCGGCGGCAGGCGCGGCGGCTTCGGGCGCGGGCGCGGTCTCGGCGGCGGGCGCCTCACCGGCGTCGCTGATCACGCCGAGCTCACCGCCGACCTCGACCACGTCGTCTTCCTGGGCGACGATCTTCGACAGCACACCCGCCGCCGGGGACGGGATCTCGGTGTCGACCTTGTCGGTGGAGACCTCGAGCAGCGGCTCGTCGACCTCGACCGTGTCTCCTTCCTGCTTCAGCCACCTGGTCACCGTTCCCTCGGTGACGCTCTCACCAAGAGCCGGCATCTGGACGGAGAAGGCCATGTCCGTTGACTCCTCTGACTGCTCGACGGGTTCTACAACAGTTGATCTCTGGCGGGTCGCCCACCGCTGGTCGCGGTGAAAACCCGGAAGCCACCAACATTCTGAGTGGCACCGGAGATCTGTGCGGTTCTTGTACCGCGGTCCATCCTTGCACTCGTCCGCGTGGCGTGTAGCACAGGGCATGTCTCTACCGGGAAGCTGGCAGTATGGGAGGACCGGGTGTGAGCATTTATCCGGTGTACGAAGGAGGTCGGCGTCGATGGGTTTGCTGGATCGTTTCCGTGGCGCTCTGAACCGTGGCGGTCCCGCAGCACGTGCGTCGACCTCGGGCAACGAGGACGCCCGCTACCTCGCCGACTGGGTGCGCACGCACATCGGTGTCGAGGGGTACTTGGAGCCGAAGACCACTATGACGGATGTCACCGTGGTGTTGGTCGCTGCCGATGGGGAGTGGACGCGCCGGATCGTCGGGGAGCGGGGGGCTCAGCGGTTGGCCAGGGATCTGAGCATTCCCGTGTACGAGGTTCGGAAGACGGGGTATCCGCAGCGGATGCGGGATTACGACGCTCGGAAGAGGATTGAGCGGCAGCGGGCGTTCGAGGAGGAGTTGCGGGATTTGTAGGGGGCGAGTTCGGTTGTGAGCCGGTTGGTTCGGTGGGGATGGGTGAGAGCGGGCCGGCTTGGGGGCGGTGCTCTCGGGCGCTTGGGGGCGGCGCTCTCGGGCTGAGGCTCGGTCAGGCTGACGCGGCGATCTTGTTTCGCGAGTAGTCCCTTGGCAGGCGGGGATCGGTGAGTTCGATTCGGGGGCTGGGTGGGTGACGTGCCCCGGGTTTCTTGTTCGTTTCTGGTACCTACCCAGGTTTGCCTCGGAGCGGTGCTGGGCGCGGCGGGTGCCGTACCCGGCTTACCTTCCGCAGTCTGTGTGGGGGTGCGGCTTCCAGCCCGGTCGACCGGTTCTGGTTGCGTTCAGAGAGCTTTGACGAAGTGAATGCCCCTTGCCTTGTAAACCCCCTGACCACCATTTCTCTCCCGTCGATAGAGAAATGGTGGTTGGGGCAGATCGACGGGAGTCAAATGGTGGCAATCGAAGATCAATTAGCAACCATTTGACTACCGTCGATTTCGGCGTGGACCCTGCCCGCGCTTTGCGCCTCTGCCGGCCTCCGCGCGCCAGGCGCTCGCGCGCCTGCCCTCGTTGACGTGCCAGCCCTCGCGCGCCCGCGCTTGTTGAGCAGCTCCGGAGCGTAGTCCGCAAGGCGTCCTGAGCCTCGAGCACCGCTAGCGGAAAAGCTCGGTGAGCACGCGTAATCGCAGGTTCATTCGAGGGACAACGTCTACCAACGCACTGACCGATAGAACCGACGACCGAACGCCCGACTTATCGCCAAAGAAACGCAACCACAGCCGGTCGACCACGCCGGTAGGCGCACTCGCGCTCACCAACAGCGGGAGGTAAGCCGGGTACGGCTCTCGACGTGCCCAGCACTGTTCGAGGAAAACCTTTGGGCGTAATCGATCTGGACAGGCTTACACCGGGCCGACATCGCAAGCAGGTCGAGGGTGGGAAGGCTCGGGCGAGGGTGAGCAAGGCCTCGGCCTGGTCAGCATTCAGACGTCGCAGCGGCGGACATTCACGAGGCTGGGCGATCCATCGCGACCCCGGCCATGTCCCCGCAACAGGTCGCGCCAGCCGGGCCACGCACCGTCGCTACCGCGGATCTCCACCAGCCCGAATATCAACTCCCCGACACTCGCGTGCACCCACTTCGGCAAGAGAATCCTGTTCCCGCCGAGGACGACGGCTGGTAGCAGCAGCACCGAATAGTTGTACGGTCGGGGTATTTCCACCACCAGCAGCAGCAACCCCATCGCAACGATCGATCCGGACTGCAGGACGAAGTCCACCAACGTGGCACCCAGCGACCGCAACTTGCGTGGCGACGGGTACCGCGTATCGCCTTCATCCCCACGGTATTTCGGTAGAAAATTAGGCGTTTTCGTCAGCCCGAGCGCATCCCCCAAACTCATCGGGCCATCATGACACAGCCCGACTCGGCCGAGTGTGCTGACAGCCGATCCAATCGCCGCCGCCGACAATCCGGGCGCTCGACATGCGGAAGCAACCACTGGAAGTGCGCCGCCCGATCGAAACCCGACGGCGCACCTCCGAACTCACTCCCCGGCGATATCCTCGATCACCGCGATCAACGTCCGCACCGGCACACCGGTCCCACCCTTCCCGATGTACCCGAACGGCCCACCGGTGTTGTACGCGGGCCCCGCGACATCGAGGTGCGCCCATTCCACATCCTCCGGCACGAACTCCTTCAGGAAGAGCGCCGCCGAGAGCATGCCGCCCCAGCGGTGCTGGGCGACGTTGGCCAGGTCGGCGATCTTGGAGTTCAGGTCGGCGCGGAGTTCGGCGGGAAGTGGCATGGCCCAGCCGTTTTCGCCGACCTCGCGGGAGAGGCGGGCGACGCGGTCGCGGAAGTCGTCGGTGCCCATCACGCCCGGAGTTCGGGTGCCGAGGGCGACCATCTGGGCGCCGGTGAGGGTGGCAACGTCGATGAGGTAGTCGGGGGAGTCCTCGGCGGCGCGGACGATGGCGTCGGCGAGGATGAGGCGGCCCTCGGCGTCGGTGTTGAGCACCTCTACGGTGGTGCCGCCGTACTGGGTGAGGACGTCGCCGGGGCGCTGCGCGGTGGCCGACGGCATGTTCTCGGCCATCGGGACCGTGGCGGTCACAGTGACCGGCAGGCTCAGCCGCGCGGCGAGCAGGGTGGTGGCGATGACCGCGGCGGCGCCCGCCATGTCCGAGGTCATGTTCTCCATGTTCTGCGCGGGCTTGATGGAGATGCCGCCGGTGTCGAAGGTGATGCCCTTGCCGACCAGCGCGATCTTCTTCGGTCCGCCGGAGTAGCTGAGCCGCACCAGCCGCGGCGGCCGCGAGGAGCCCTTGCCGACGCCGAGCACGCCGCCGTAACCGCCCGCCTCCAAAGCCTTTTCGTCGAGCACCTCGACCTCGAGACCCGCGGCCTCGGCCAATACCTGGGCGCGCGAGGCGAATTCGGCCGGGAACAGGTGGCTGGGCGGGGTGTTGACGAAATCGCGTGCGGTGGCGACGGCTTCGGCGATCAGCTGGGCGCGGAACAACGCCTCCTCGCCGAAATCCGCTTCGGGAACCAGGAATTCGATGCGAGCGACCGGCTGCTCGTCCGGCTTGGGCGCGGACTTCTCGGACCGGAACGGGTTGAACGAGTAGGCGCCGAGGTAGAAGCCCTCCGCGGCGGCGCCGAGATCCAGGCCCGACAGCGTGGTCGCCACCAGCTCGGTGCCGTTGAGCGAGCGGCCCGCGACACCGGCGGAGCGGCGGATCTGCTCCGCGTCCACCTTGTCGGCGGCGCCGAGGCCGACGGCGAGCACGCTGGTGACGTTGTCCAGCCCGGCCGGCGCGGGCACCCTGGTCAGCTCTTCGGCCTTGCCCTTGGCGCCGACCGCGCCCAGCTGGTCCAGCAGCTCCGCGCGGACGTCGGCGGTGAGCACGTCGCCGAACAGGTCGTCGGGCGCGATCGACGGACCGTTCTCCGAGGACGTCAATCCGATCACCAGCACGTCGGTGTCCGGCCCGATGGTTAGGGTGCGCGCCAATTCCGGTCCGAGTGAGCGATCTGCAACAGCGGTCATTGGCACAGGTTATTCGGTCTTCTTCGACAGCCGCATGGCGACGCCGTCCAGCAGCAGCTCGACGCCGGTGGCGACCAGCTCGTCGAGGTCCAGCTCTGGGCCGGGCGGTCCGGCGGCGAACAGTTTGCGCATGGTCGGCCGGGCGTCGACGAGTTCGGCGAATTCCGCGTGCAGCGACTCCGGCAGCGTCTCGAACTGCTCCCCGCGATCGGAACGCAGCAGCGCCAACCCTTGAACGAGGCCGGAGTAGGCGAGGTAGACCGTGATCACCTCGTCGCGGGTGAGGCCGCTGGCGTCCAACGCGGTGAACGAGCGCTCGAGGACGTCGAACAGGGCGGGACCGATCGGCGGCTTGGTGCGGGCCAGCACCGGCAACACCCACGGATGGCGCTGGTAGAGGAGCCACTCCTGCTCGGCCTCGTGAGTGAGCGCGGCACGCCAGTCGGTCGGGGTGACCTGGGGCGGCGGGCTTTCGGCCAGGACGAGTTCGGTCATCGCTGTCAGCAGCGCCTCCCGGTCGGGGAAGTGCCGGTAGAGAGCGGCCGTCGCGACACCGAGCTCGCTGGCGAGACGGCGCACGGTGAGGCCGTCGATGCCCTCGCGATCGGTCAGCTCGACCGCGGTCCGTGCGATGCCGACCGAGGTGAGCCGGGCGGGACGTGGACGGGCGGCGGGCGGGCGCCGGTCGCGGCGGGCGCGGTAGGCGCGGGCCTGGCAGGAGCGCGAGCAGTAGCGGCGTGATCGGCCGCGGCTCGCCTGGGTCAGCGCCTGTCCGCAGGTGGCGCAGGCCGGTGATTTCGACACACCAACAAGTGTGACGAAATGCTCGCTGTACCGCACTGGGCTCCATAAATTGGCGAACGTTGACATCGTTCACAACCGGAGGTTCACCATGCAGCCCACAGTTCGCCGGGCGGAAATTCAGGAGCTCGACGCCGTCGCGGCCGCCTTCGTGAAGGGGTCCGCCGACGAGGCGGTGACGGCCTGGGTGGTCGCCGATCATCCCGAGGTCGCGGAGGCCTTCCGCGCCGAACACGCGCCGCGCCTCGTCGAACGCGCGATCCACGACGACGAGGTCTGGCTGGCCGGCACCGACGACGAGATCTGGGCGGTCTCGCTCTGGCAGAAGGTGACCTCGGCCGATCGGGTCATTGCCGAAGCGGCCGAGATGCGCGCGATGGCCGAGGCGGCACCGGGGGTGCGCCCGATGGAGAGGCTGAGGACTCTCACGGCGCTGCTCGCCGAACACCATCCGCGCGAGTTCCCGCACCGCTACCTGCAGGCGATCGTCACGGTTCCCGAACACCGCGGCAAAGGGGCGGGCGGCGCCATCCTCGCCGACCGGATCAAGGCGTACTCCGACGCCTCCGAGACCGCCTTCCTGGAGGCGAGCACCGAACGCTCGTCCCGCCTGTACGCCCGCAACGGGTTCGTCCGCACCGGCGTCACGCACACGTTGCCCGACGACGGACCCACACTGATCCCGATGTGGTTCCGAGGCTGACGAGCAGCGGAGGTGCCCCAGCTGTTCGGGTCGCCGTGGCGCGTCCGCCGAGCGGTTAAGCTCGCCGGGTGACCGAGACGAACCTGCTGCAAGGCCCGATCCATCAAGTTCACGTCGAGCTGGGCGCGACGTTCGCGCCGTTCGGTGGGTGGGAGATGCCGGTCTCGTACGCGGGGACGGTCGGGGAGCATCAGGCGGTGCGGACGGCCGTCGGCTTGTTCGACGTGAGCCATCTCGGCAAGGCGACGGTGGCGGGTCCGGGTGCGGCGGCGTTCGTGAATTCGGCGCTGACCAACGATCTCGGCCGGATCCGTCCCGGCAAGGCGCAGTACACGCTGTGCTGCACGCCCGAGGGTGGCGTGATCGACGACCTGATCGCCTATTACGTCAGTGACGACGAGATCTTCCTCGTTCCGAACGCGGCCAACACCGCGGCGGTCGTCGCGGCGCTGCGCGCGGCAGCCCCCGAGGGGATCACGGTCACCGACGAGCACCGGGAGTACGCGGTGTTCGCGGTGCAGGGTCCGCGCTCGGCCGAGGTGCTCGACGCGCTCGGCCTGCCCACCGACATGGAGTACATGGCCTACCTCGACGCCGAGTGGGACGGGCGTCCGGTCCGGGTCTGCCGCACCGGCTACACCGGCGAGCATGGTTACGAGCTGTTGCCGCGCTGGGCCGACGCCGAGGCGGTGTTCCGCGCCCTCGCCGCACAGGTGAAGGCCGCCGACGGGCAGCCCGCCGGTCTCGGCGCGCGCGACACCCTGCGCACCGAGATGGGTTACCCGCTGCACGGACACGAACTGTCCCTGGACATTTCGCCGGTGCAGGCGCGGGCGGGCTGGGCGGTCGGCTGGAAGAAGCCGGAGTTCTGGGGCAAGTCCGCACTGGAACAGGAGAAGTCGGCGGGCCCGCGGCGAACCCTGATGGGGCTCAAGGCTCTCGACCGCGGCGTGCTGCGCCAAGGCCAGTCGGTGCTGCGCGACGGCGAACCCGTCGGCGAGACCACCTCGGGCACCTTCTCGCCGACGCTCAAGGTCGGCATCGCGCTCGCCCTGCTGGACACCGATGCCGATCTCCAGCCGGGTGAAGAGGTCGAGGTCGACGTGCGCGGCCGCCGGTTGCGCTGCGAGGTCGTCAAGCCGCCGTTCGTGCAGGCGCGCACCGCCTGAGGTGGATTCTGTTGTGCCCGGTGCGGGCTGTTGCTCGCACCCAGGGCAGCGTTGCCGGGAATGGCGCGGGCCGTTGCTCTAACCGGCGGCAGGGTTGACGGAAATGGTGCGGGCCGTTGCCCTAACCGGCGGCAGGGTTGCCGGGAATGGCGCGGGCCGTTGCTCTAACCGGCGGCGGCGTGGCCCGGTGGGAAGGTGGACTTCTGCGTACGCCGGTTGCGCTCGGGGGTCATCGAGCCGCCGTTCGTGCAGGCGCACCGCCTGAGGCGGATTCCGTTGCGCCCGGTGCGGGCTGTTGCTCGCACCCGGGGGAGCGTTGCCGGAAATGGCGCGGGCCGTTGCTCTAACCGGCGGCAGGGTTGACGGCAATGGCACGGGCCGTTACTCGCACCGTCGGCGGCGTAGCCCAGTGGGAAGGTGGACCTCTGCGTACGCCGGTTGCGCTCGGGGGTCATCGAGCCGCCGTTCGCTCAGGCACGCACCGCCTGAGCGCCGGGCCTCACGGACGGGCCGCGCGCTGCGCGTGGTCAGCGGCCACTCGAGACCTGCGATGCGACTGAGTGTGTGAGGGGCGAGAACCGCGCGGGCGCCGAGCCGATTCCCGACAGGTGGACAGACGGGAATCGGGCACCGATAGGATCACCTGCATGACCGTTGCCGCACAGTTCGCCCATGTTCCCCATCCTGCGCCCGCTCCGGCGCAGCGGGTACAGGAGATTCTGGCGGCGCCGGGGTTCGGCCGGTTCTTCACCGATCACATGGTGTCGATCGACTACACCGCGGGCGAGGGCTGGAGCAACGCGCGGGTCGAGCCGTACGGGCCGCTGCCGATGGACCCGGCCACCATGGTCTTCCACTACGGCCAGGCCATCTTCGAGGGTCTCAAGGCGTACCGGCAGAGCGACGGCAGTGTCTCGTGCTTCCGTATCGACGCCAACGCGACCCGCTTCCGCAAGTCCGCGCGCCGCATGGCGATGGCCGAGTTGCCGGAGGAACTGTTCATCGAGTCGGTGCGCCAGCTGCTCGCGGTGGACGAGCGCTGGGTGCCCGCGGCGGGTGGCGAGGATTCGCTTTACTTGCGGCCCTTCATGTTCGCCACCGAAGCGGGCCTCGGCGTGAAGCCCGCCGCCGCCTACAAGTACTTGCTGCTGGGATCGCCCGCGGGCGCGTACTTCCCGCGCGGTGTGAAGCCGGTGCGGGTGTGGCTGTCGACCGAGTACGTGCGCGCCGCGCCGGGCGGAACCGGCGAGGCCAAGGTGGCGGGCAACTACGCCGCCTCGCTGCTGGCCCAGGCGCAGGCCTCTGAAAAGGGCTGTGACCAGGTGGTGTGGCTGGACGCGTGCGAGCGCCGCTACGTCGAGGAAATGGGCACCAACAACCTGTTCTTCGTCTTCGGCTCCGGTTCCGAAGCGCGGCTGGTGACCCCCGAACTGTCCGGGTCGCTGCTGCCCGGCATCACCCGCGACTCGCTGCTGACCCTCGCCGCCGACGCCGGCTATGTCGTGGAGGAGCGCAAGATCTCGGTGGAGGAGTGGCGTAAGGGCGCCGAATCCGGTGCGATCACCGAGGTTTTCGCCTGCGGCACCGCCGCCGTGATCACGCCCGTCGGCTGGGTTCGCTCCGCCGAGGGTGAATTCACCATCGGAGGTGGCGAACCGGGTGAGGTCACCATGGCGCTGCGCGACACGTTGACCGGAATCCAGCGCGGTACCTTCGCGGATATCCACGGCTGGATGCGCGGTATGTGAGAAAGGCTCGCCCCTGGGAAATGGGCGGGCCGTAGGCTTCGGTTGTCGGACAGCCGGAGTGGGGCCGGGACGTCGTACGTCGATCGGTAGCGGTCGGATCGTGTTGGCAAATCGCGGTGTTCGGCTGGGGGAACAACGGTGCCGGACTACACGCTTCGCTGGTCGAGGTGAGTATGCCGACGATCGTCAGGACGGGACCCACCGCCTGCTACGCGGCCGAATACCTGACCGCCCGCGTCGGCGCCGCCGCGCAGATCGGCATGTTGGATCGATCTCCTGAGCCGCGCGTCCTTCGACGCTCAGCGGCGTCGACGGGCACGTCCTCTCCGAGTTCCCAGGAATTACGACCGGTATCCGTCGGTAGTTGCGACCGCTCGTGGTGACCGATCAGGCCGTGCTCGACAGCAGCGACTGCGCTGTCGAGATCACCGTGACCGACGGGTGAACGGGCGCCGAACGCGACGCCGCCGAGGTCGACGGCCATGTCCAAGGCACCAGTTATCAGAGATCTGTCGGCTCATCCGCTCGACGGCAACGATGTGCGGCCTGCCTAGCACGCCGGACGCCGGACCTCGGACGCAGGACGTCGGATCTCGGACGTCGGATCTCGGGCCTCGGGCGTCGGGCCTCGGGCGTCGGGCCTCGGGCCTCGGGCGTCGGATCTCGGGCCTCGGGCGTCGGGCCTCGGATCTCGGGCGTCGGATCTCAGGCCTCGGGCGTCGGGCGCCGGATCTCGGGCCTCGGGCTTCGGGCGTCGGGCCTCGGATCTCGGGCGTCGGGCCTCGGGCGTCGGGCCTCGGGCGTCGGATCTCGGGCCTCGGGCGTCGGGCCTCGGATCTCGGGCCTCGGATCTCAGGCCTCGGGCGTCGGGCGCCGGATCTCGGGCCTCGGGCTTCGGGCGTCGGGCCTCGGATCTCGGGCGTCGGGCCTCGGGCGTCGGGCCTCGGGCGTCGGATCTCGGGCCTCGGGCGTCGGGCCTCGGATCTCGGGCCTCGGATCTCGGGCCTCGGGCGTCGGGCGCCGGATCTCGGGCCTCGGATCTCGGGCGTCGGATCTCGGATCTCGGGCGTCGGGCGTCGGATCTTGGGCCTCGGATCTCGGGCCTCGGATCTCGGATCTCGGGCCCCGGGCGCCGGACCTCGGGCGTCGGGCGTGGGCCTCGGATCTCGGGCCTCGGGCGTCGGGCCTCGGATCTCGGGCGTCGGGCCTCGGGCCTCGGGCGTCGAATCTCGGCGTCGGACGCCAGACCCCGGGCGTCGGACCTTGGGCATCGGGCGTCGGGCGCGGGACCTCGGGCGTCGGGCGTCGGGCGCGGGGCCTCGGGCGTCGGGCCTCGGGCGCCGGACCTCGAACCTCGAACCTCGGGCCTCGGACCTCGGTCGTCGGGCGTCGGGCCTCGGACCTCGGTCGTCGGGCGTCGGGCGTCGGACCTCGGGCCTCGGACGTCGAGCGCCGGACGTCAGACCCCGGGCGTCGGGCGCCAGGCAGCGGAAGACGGGCAGCGGACGACGGGCAGCGTGGCCGCTGGACGGCGGACGTCGACGAGATCACGGTGGGCCGCTGACCGATAGGTGCCGCCGGGGACGGGCCACGCGGGTGCGCCTCATCCACACAGCGTCGGGACCGTAGATCGTAGGCGAGCGCCCGAGGCGACGGTGGCCGAGCTGCGGCCGCGGGCATTGCTGTTCTCCGGGCTCCGATGGTCGCCGGACCACGGGGCGGCGCGGGCGGCCGAGGGCGGACATCGTCACGACAACCGGCAGCGCGTGCGGTCGAGCGGCAGGTATCACCGTGCCAGACGCTGCGCGGGCTGCCGAGAATGCCCAAGGAGTCGCGGGCTCAGCCCGGCATCAGCATCTGCCACTGCTCGAGGGTCTGCGGGCGCATGACGTAGTTGTTGTCGCGGATGGTCGACAGCGCGGCGCTGGGCTCGTGGGAGTACCAGTGGCCCGGGTAGACGACCGGGTCGCCGTTCAGGCCGGCGAGGTAGCGCAGGCTGCGGAACATGTCGTCGGAGTCGCCGCCGGGGAAGTCGGTGCGGCCGCAGCCGTCGACGAAGAGGGTGTCGCCCGCGATGAGGCGGTTGTCGAACAGGAAACACTGGCTGCCTGGCGTGTGGCCAGGGGTGTGTAATAGCTCGATTTCGAACGCGCCGATCTCGACCTTGTCGCCGTGCTCGTGGCCGGTGAGTTCGCTGGGCGCGATGCCGGTGACGTTGGCGACCCAGGCCAGTTCCTTGTTGTTCACATGTACCGGGACGCTGGTCTTCTCGAGCAGTTCGCGCACACCGCGCAGGGTGAAGCCGAGCATGGTGCCGCCGACGTGGTCGGGGTGGTGGTGGGTGGCGAGGACGCCGGTGAGGCGCAGGCCGTCGGCCTCGGCGATGGACACCAGATCGCCCGCGGCGTACGCCGGATCCACTACAACGCATTCGCCCGTCTCCCGATCACCGATCAAGTAGGCGAAATTTCGCATCTGCGTCGCGATCGGATCACCGACGGCGTAGTCCCGCCCGGACAGCAGTTGCCGAAAATAGAGACGCTCGGAAGACATACCGCCCACATTAGATCCTGACCCAGACGGTTCGTGCGCCAAGTGCGTGAAAGATTCCGATAGGTCGGATCACGGCGCGCGCAAACAGGTGGCGAGTGGGTAGTGTTGCCGTCTTCGCCGGCGCGGCTGATGCCCTGATCGTCGTCACGCCGAACTCCTGCCGCCACCGTCATGCCGACTTCGATTGTCTGCCAAGGGTTTTCCTGTCTTGCGCGCTGAGCGAGCGAACCGGGCCGCACGTCGCCGGGCGGCGCGACTCTGCTCGAACCTCGCCGAAAACAGTGGTCAGCGAACCGCTCCGCAACGCGCTGCGCCCATTCTCGGCGCATGGGGAAGAGACGAAGTTCATACACTGTCCAACGGGATATGAATTCGCGTGATACCGACGGTTACGTGAATTTGCGAATTATCCGGCGAGCGAGAGTCCGGCCGCCGCGACAGTGACCGAAATCTCGATTGCCGCGCCGAGCACGTCACCGGACAAACCGCCGAACCGGCGCAGCATGTGTCGCACCACCACCGCGGCTACGCCCACCGCCACCGCGATCGCGACCGGTCCGAGCCAAGGATGCTCCGGCACCGCGACGACGCCGCAAGCCAACGCGACGATCACCCACACCACACCGGTCAGTGGCGACTGGCTGTCCGCCACGAGCGCGCCGAAGGCGGTGCCCGGCGCGGCGGGAATCCCACGGCGACAGGCCAGGACGACGACGACCCGCCCGGCTGCGACGGCCAGCGCCACCGCGAACCACCGTCCCGTGTCGGCCAGCGCGGCGAACGCGAACGCCTGCACCCCGATGGCGAACACCAGCGCGGCCACCCCGAACGGCCCGACCCCGCCGCTCTTCATGATCTGCCGTGCCCGCTCCGGCGGCCCGTAACTGCCGAGACCGTCCATCGAGTCGGACAAGCCGTCGAGGTGCATGCCACGGGTGAGCAGCGCCAGCGCCGCCACGGTCACCAGTCCGGCCAGCGGGCCGCTCGCCCCGGCCGAGGTCAGCGCCCACAACAGGCCCGCCGCGACCGCACCGAGCAGCGCACCGACCAAGGGTGCCAGCGCGATCGCGCGACCTGCCGCGGTGCGATCGACGTCGTCCGGACCCCGCACCGGGAGCACGGTCAGCCACGAGACGGCCAAGCGGCTCCCCGTTGTCATTTGGTCAGGTTGGGCGCGGCCGGGCTCTCGGCATCGGAGGTGCTGACGCCCGCCTCGCCGAAGGTGGCCATCTCGGCGAGCGCGGCGACCGCCGCGCGCAGGATCGGCAAGACCGTGAGCGCGCCGGAGCCTTCGCCCAGCCGCATGCTCAGGTCGATCAGCGGTTCCATGCGCAGCTGTTTCAGCGCGAGGTTGTGCGCGGGTTCGGTGGAGCGGTGCCCGGCCAGCCACCAGGCGCTCGCGCCCGCGGCCAGATCCTCGGCGACCAGGGCCGCCGCCGCGACGACGACGCCGTCCAGGATCACCGGCGTACGCCGGGTCGCGGCTTGGGCGAGGAACCCGGCGATGGCGGCGATGTCGGCGCCCGCGGCGACGCGCAGCAGATCCACCGGATCCTTGAGGACGGGCCGAGCGCGGCGCATCGCATCGCGGATCGCCGCGACCTTGCGCGACCAGCCCGCGTCGTCCACGCCGGTGCCGCGCCCGACCGCGACCACCGGCTCGGTGTCGGTGAGCGTGGCGATGAGAACGGTGGCGGGAGTGGTGTTTCCGATGCCCATGTCGCCCGCGACGAGCAGATCGGCGCCGCCGTCGATCTCCTCGTCGGCGATGGCGCGGCCCGCGGCGATGGCGGCCTCGACCTCCGCCTGACTCAGCGCGTCCTCGCGGTCGATGGAACCGCTCGACCTGCGCACCTTGTGCTTGCCGACGACCGGATCGGTCTCGGCGTCGACCGAGATGTCGGCGACTCGCACGGTCGCGCCCGCGACGGCGGCCAGCGCGTTCACCGCCGCGCCGCCAGCGAGGAAGTTGGCGACCATCTGCGCCGTCACCTCGCTCGGATACGCCGACACACCGTGGCGCGCGACGCCGTGATCACCGGCGAAGACGACGACCCTGGCGCGCTCGAACTGCTTCGGCGGGCACACGCCCTGACACGCGGCCACCCAATTGCCCAGTGTCTCCAGGCGACCCAGCGCGCCAGCGGGTTTGGTCAGCTGCGTCTGCCGCTGTTCGGCGGCCGCGCGAATCCGCGCGTCGGGGGGCGCAACCGGTCCGAATCCGTGTGTCACTGTCGAGCCTCTCCGGTCGGGCGGCCTCCGCCGCACGTGCTTCCGACGCCCAATCTTGCCCGGAACGCGCCGCCCGCACCGCACCCACCTCCGCCACCGACCGCCATTTCGCTATCGAGCGGAGTCGTATGGATTCGACGGGAGTCGAATGGCGGTTCGACACGCGCGCCGAGCCACCATTTCTCTCCCGGATCTACTTCAGGCGGACGGGTAGCCCGGCGACGACGAGGAACGCCTCGTCGCAGACCGCGGCGAGGCGCTGGTTGAGGAGGCCGATCTCGTCGCGGAACAGGCGGCCGGAGCGAGTCGCGGGGATGACGCCCATGCCGACCTCCGGGCTGACGATGATGAGCCGGTCGCGGTAGTCGGCTACGGCGGCGACCAAGGCGTCGGCGTCGGGGGTGACGGTGCCGCGCGGGGAATCCCAGGCGTTCAGCGCATCGATGCGCGCGGTCAGCCAGGTGCCGATGTCGTCGACCAGCGTGGCGACTCCGGGGGAGGGATCGATGAGAACCGCTGCGGCGTCGGCGTTTTCGACCACGGACCAGTCGCTGGGTCGCCGCTCCCGATGGCGGGCGATGCGTTCGGCGAAGTCGTGGTCCTCGGGATCGGGGACCGAGGTCGCGAGGTATCGCACCGCACCGGAGGCCGCCGCGAGTTGCTCCGCGAACGCGGACTTCCCCGAGCGAGCCCCGCCGAGCACAAGCGTCCGCGGCGGACGCGCGATTACGGAATCCTGCGACACCCCCGCACGCTATCAACCGTCCCGCCCGCGCCCTCCCCGCGACTTCCGGCGGAATGCTGGCGGCCCGGCCCGGCCTAGCGGCAAGCTCGGCATCGACGAGTTGTCGTGGGGTGGCGACTCGGGCATCGGCTTGCAGGCCTCGCTCGACAGAGCCGCCGCTGGAGTCTTCGCCAGTCTCGCCAACACCGGCGGCGAGCTCGAGCGCCTCGACCGGCTTACTGCGGGCCTCGATCGCCATGCTCGCTGACCGCGGGGAGGCTAGCGGCGATCCGGGCCGCTCGTACGGCAGTGGCGAAGCAGTCGGGCACGGGTGCCCGGCGTGCTCGCCGAACTTGGACGTCTCGGTGCTCGAGCTACTGTTCGCCACGAGTCCCGCGAGAGCCGGTCGTGGAGCCACTGAGGGTGGTCGGTGGCCCAGAGTTGGCTGATCCGACTCTGCCGCGTCGCACACCTACTGATCGCATCCGCCGCACGGCCTGAGCGGTGCCAATCGCGAACGACTGCCCGGAGACCACTGCGGGCGCTGGCGGTTGCGGGGTGAGACGCGCGAACGCGACCCACCGGTCTCGGCCTTGCGGCCAGCCCCGTCCGCGTGGTCCGGGCCTTGGGGTCAGTCCTACCCGCAGGTCTGGGTCTTGCGGCCAGCGGCGTCCGCGTGGTCTGGGCCTTGGGGTCAGTCCTACCCGCAGGTCTGGGTCTTGCGGCCAGCGGCGTCCGCGTGGTCTGGGCCTTGGGGTCAGTCCTACCCGCAGGTCTGGGTCTTGCGGCCAGCGGCGTCCGCGTGGTCTGGGCCTTGGGGTCAGTCCTACCCGCAGGTCTGGGCCTTGTGGCCAGCGGCGTCGGCGGTGGTTTGGGCCTTGTGGCCAGCGGCGTCGGCGGTGGTCTGGGCCTTGTGGCCAGCGGCGTCGGCGGTGGTCTGGGCCTTGTGGCCAGCCGCGTCGGCAGTGGGCTCGGCCTTGCGGCCAGCGTGTCCGGAGCGGATTCGACCTTGCGGCCAGCTCCGCCCGCAGTGGTCTCGACCTCGCGGCCAGCACCGCCCGCAGCGGATTCACTTGCTCAGGCCGCTGCCGGAAGGGCTCGGCCACCCAATCCGTAGCAATCGGGCGAATAGCTCAGCTCGTCGGCGCGGTGGCACCGAAACGGCGGCGGTATTCCGTCGGCGAGATGCCGACCAAGCGCTGGAAGTGGTGGCGGAGCAGGGCGCCGGAGCCGAAGCCGGCGCGGGCGGCGATCTGCTCGAGACCCTGTTCGGTGTCTTCCAGCAGGTGCTTGGCGTACAGAACGCGCTGGTTGGTGAGCCATTTCACCGGTGTCGTCCCCGTCTCGGCGGCGAAGCGGCGGGCGAAGGTGCGCGTGGACATCATCGAGCGCGCGGCCAGGTCCTCGATGGTGTGCGGCAGATCCAGGTTCTCGCCCATCCATTGCAAGGTGGCGGCGAGGCTGTCGGAGGTGCAGGCGGGGACCGGGCGTTCGATGAACTGGCGTTGCCCCCCGTCGCGCTGCGGCGGCACGACCATGCGGCGGGCGATGCCGTTGGCGGCGGCGCTGCCGATCTCCCTCCGCACCAGGTGCAGACAGGCGTCGATGCCCGCGGCGGTGCCCGCGCTGGTGATGAGGTTGCCCTCGTCGACGAAGAGCACGTCTGGGTCGACGGTGGCGGACGGGTAGCGCGCGGCGAGCTGGTCGACGTAGCGCCAGTGCGTGGTGCATTTGCGTCCGTCGAGCAGACCGGCCGCGCCCGCGACGAACGCGCCCGAGCAGACGGTCAGGATGATGGCGCCGGCGTCGGACGCCTCGCGCACAGCGTCGACGATCCGGGGATCGAGTCCGTCCGACAGCGCGGTGGCGGGCGCGGCGGGGATGGCGACCAGATCCGCCTTGGGGAGTTCGTCCAGCGCGAACTCCGGTGTGATCGTCACGCCGGGCGTGGTGGAGCGGAGCGCGCGGCCCGGTTCGGCGCCGCAGACCTTGAAGTCGAAGCCGGGCAGTCCGTCGGCGGTGCGGTCGAGCCCGAAGACCTCGCACACCACGCCGAACTCGAACATGGCCAGCTTCTCGAACAGCACGACGGCGACCTTCGACAGCATGCTCCGAGGGTACCTGGCCGGATTTTTACGAACAATGGCTTCACTGCCACTTTCGGCGGAAAGTTTATAGGCGAAAAATTTCTGCCATGTTGACTTTCCTTCTTCTCGCGATCGTCGTGGTAGCTGTTTCCGTCCTCTTGGCGCGTGGGCGCGGACTCGCCGGTTCTGCCCAGGTGGTCGACCGGGACGCGCAGCGCCTGCAAGCCGAGCTGAACGCCATTCGCTTCTCGCACCACCGCTGAGAACGAAAACGGCCGTTCGCGGCACTCGCCACGAACGGCCGAACTCGAGAATGCGGTGGTCGGCGACGAGCCGACGCGAACCTTTTACACCGCGTCGCCTGGCGACACCCGCGGCTTCGGCGCCCGCATCTTGCGGATCTGCGAGGCGCGGACGAAGGCGTACCAGCCGAGACGGAAGCCGGTGTCGGTGTTCTCGGGGAACCGCTCGCGGACCCGGTTGTTCACGATCCGGCCGAGGACGACGCCCTCGACCCCCATGAACAGCATCATCACCAGCATGGCCAACGTCACGATCGTCTGCAGGCCGGGCGCGGCAAACATCGACATGATCAACACCAGCGCCATCGGCATGAACAGGCCGACGAGGTTGCGCCGGGCGTCGACGAGATCGCGCACGTAGGCGCGGACCGGACCCTGGTCGCGCGGCAGCAGGTACTTGTCCTCGCCCGCGAGCATGCGAGCCCGGCGCTCCTGGGCCGCCTGCCTGCGCTCGGCGCTCGCGGCCTTGCGCTCCGCTTTGGTGCCGCGGTTGGCCTTGCGACGGGCCCTGGCCTCCTTGGCGGTCAACGGTGCGGGAGCGACCGGCCCGCGCCGCTTGCCTTCGGCCTCACGGCGTTTCGGGGTGGGACGGCCCTTGCCCGGGGTGAGCGTGGGCGTCGTCTTGGTGGTGATGGCGGTCGAGCCGCCGTCCGCGTCCGCCGTGGTGTCGGCGATCGCGTCGGTGGTGCTGGACTCGCCGCGACGGAACAATTTCACAGCAACCAGGCTATTCGATGCGCCAGCCAGCCGGAAATGCGGTCGTGGGTTGCGCCACCGAACACCGAGGTTGTGTCAACCCGCGAGTAGCCGAGTGGCAAGATGGGGAATAGCAGCCCGCTGAGTGGCGTTGACTCCACGAGCCGTGCGCTGTTCACGGGTTGACCACAGCTGTCCTTAGGAGAGTTCATGACTGTGCCGAACGAGACGACCACCCACGGTGTGACGCTGACCGATGCCGCCGCCTCGAAGGCCAAGGCGCTGCTGGATCAGGAGGGCCGCGACGACCTGGCGCTGCGCATCGCGGTGCAGCCCGGTGGTTGTGCGGGCCTGCGGTACCAGCTCTTCTTCGACGACCGCTCGCTCGACGGCGACCTGACCGTCGACTTCGGCGGCGTCACCTTGGCTGTCGACCGGATGAGCGCTCCCTACGTGCAGGGCGCCTCGATCGACTTCGTCGACACCATCGAGAAGCAGGGTTTCACCATCGACAACCCGAACGCCACGGGCTCCTGCGCCTGCGGCGACTCCTTCAACTGACCCGCGAGAGGGCGTACCTCCGCCTTCTCCGGCCATGCGCGGGGCTGTCGACCGACTTCGTCGGGCTGCGCCGATCAGCGCGCGCGTTCGCTGGCGGTATGCAGGGCTGTCGACGACTTGCGTCCGGCCGCGCCAGCTGACGCCAGTGCCCCTGTAGCGCACCGCGGATCGGCTACGGTGGGAGCGGGGATCTCGATCTCCGCTCCCACCGCCTGCCGCCTACCGTTGAAGGGCTCAGCCTCGTGTCTATCGCCGTGTCCGCGTCCATTGCGACCGACCACCTCATGCGTTTCCCCGGACGGTTCGCCGATGTGCTCCTGGCCGATCAGCTCGACCATGTCTCGCTGAGCTTCCTCGTCGACGACCTGCAGATCCGCCGCGGCGGCGTGGCGGGCAACATCGCCTACGCCATGGGCGTCCTGAACCGCGAGCCGCTGCTGGTCGGCGCGGTCGGCGCCGATTTCGCCGACTACCGCGCCTGGCTCGAGCGGCACGGCGTCGACTGCTCGACGGTGCACGTCTCCGATCGCGCGCACACCGCCCGGTTCGTCTGCACCACCGACGACGACATGGCGCAGATCGCGTCCTTCTACCCCGGCGCGATGAGCGAGGCGCGCGACATCTCCCTCGCCGAACTCGCCGAGACCAAGCAGCTGGATCTGGTGCTCGTCGGCGCCAACGATCCCGAGGCGATGCTGCGCCACACCGAGGAATGCCGCGAGCTCGGCATCCCGTTCGCGGCCGACCCCTCTCAGCAGCTGGCCCGTCTGGACGGCGACCAGGCGGTGCGCCTGATCGACGGCGCCGCTTACCTTTTCACCAACAAGTACGAGTGGGCGCTGCTGCTGCAGAAGACCGGCCTGAGCGAGGACGAGGTCGCCAAGCGCGTCGGGATCCGGGTCACCACACTCAGCGCCGACGGCGTGCAGATCATCGACAACGACGGCACCGAGATCCACGTCGGCGTGGTCCCCGAGCGCACCAAGGTCGAGCCGACCGGCGTCGGCGACGCCTTCCGCGCGGGCTTCCTCACCGGCCACACCGCCGGTCTGAGCCTGGAGCGCTCCGCCCAGCTCGGCTCGCTGGTCGCGGTCCTCGTGCTGGAGACCATGGGCACCCAGGAGTGGACGCTCAACAAGGACGACGCGCTCGAGCGCCTCACCGAGGCGTACGGCGCGGAAGCCGCCGCCGAGATCAAGCCGCTGCTCTGAATGTCGCCTGTGCCGCGTCCGCAATGGTCGGCGCGGTGACCGACCGAAGGTCACCTTCATCCCGCCAGACCGAGTGGATGTGACCTTCACTCGCCCGGCCTGCGTGGCCGGTGAACCGACCGAAGGTGACCTTCATCGCGGTGGGCCGACTGGTGGTGGCCTTTGGTCGGATGGCCGTCCGTCGAAGGCGGCCGTATCGGACGAATCCGTCCTGCCGGATCTCGCCGCCTGACCAGTCCGCGCTGCCCATCGGATGACGCGGGACTCCTGCCGCGTAGAGCACAGCGCCTCTCGGTCCACCGACCGAGAGGCGCTGTCGTGTGCGGGGCTTTACGAAGCCGTGCGTTTGCGGCCCTTTACAGCGAGACCGGGTACACCGGCTCCTGGATCTCCGGCTTGATCCGATCCTCGACGAAGATGCCGTGCCACACCATGAACACCAGCAGCGTCCACAGCCGCCTGCTGTGGTCGGAACGACCGGCGCGGTGGTCGTCGAGCATGGTCTTGATCGCGGCCTTGTCCAGCAGGTGGTCGGTCTGCGAGTCGGCGATCTGCGCCTGCGCCCAGTCGTAGAGTTCGGTGCCGCGCAGCCAGTGCCGCAGCGGAACCGGGAAGCCCAGCTTGGCGCGGTGCAGCACGTGCGGGGGCACGATGCCCTCCAGCGCCTGGCGCAGCGCGTACTTGGTGGTCTCCTTGGTGATCTTCTGCTCGAAGGGCAGCTGCTCGGCGACCTTCAGCACCTCGGCGTCCAGGAACGGCACGCGCAGCTCGAGCGAGTTGGCCATGGTCATCTTGTCGGCCTTGACCAGGATGTCGCCGCGCAACCAGGTGAACAGGTCCAGGTGCTGCATCCGCGCGACCGGGTCCCAGCCGCGGGACTGGGCGTAGAGCGGGGCGGTGACGTCCTGGTGGGTCCACTCGGGACGGAATTCGCGCAGCACGGCGCGCAGCTGAGCGTCGTTGAAGCTGCGGGCGTTGCCGTAGTAGCGCTCCTCCAGCGTGAGCGAGCCGCGGTGCAGCAGGCTCTTGCCGCGGGTGCCGTCCGGAATGCGGTCGGAGAGCTTGCCCGCCAGCTTGCGCACACCCTTCGGCAGATACTCGAACGGCTTGAGCGACAACGGTTCCCGGTAGATGGTGTAACCGCCGAACAGCTCGTCGGCGCCCTCGCCGGAGAGCACCACCTTGACGTGCTTGCGCGCCTCCTTGGCGACGAAGTACAGCGGAACCAGCGCGGGGTCGGCCACCGGGTCGTCCAGGTACCAGACGATCTCGGGGATGGCGGCGGCGAATTCGGCGGGGGAGACCACCTTCACGATGTGGCGCGCGCCGATCGCCTCGGCGCTCTCGGCGGCCACGTCCACCTCGGAGTAGCCCTCGCGCTCGAAGCCGGTGGTGAAGGTGATCAGCTTCGGGTTGTGCCGCATGGCCAGCGCCGCGACCGCGGTGGAGTCGATGCCGCCGGACAGGAACGACCCGACCGTCACGTCGGCGCGCATGTGCTTGGCGACCGAGTCCTCGAGCGCCGCCGCGATCTCGCGGTAGCGGGCGGCTTCCGAACCCGCTGCGAACGGACGCACCTTGAAGCCGGGCCGGAAGTAGCGCGTGAACTCCGGCTCCGCGCCGGGACGGACCGTCGCGTAGGTGCCCGACTCCAGCCGCCGGACGCCCTTGTGCAGCGTCTCGGGCTCCGGCACGTACTGCAACACCGTGTAGTGCTCCAGCGCGCGCGGGTCCAGCTCGTCGGAGGACCGTAGCGCGGGCAGCAGGTCGAGCAGGCTCTTCTTCTCGCTGCCGAAGGCAGTGCCGCCGGGGCCGGTGGCCAGGAACAGCGGCTTGATGCCGAACGGATCGCGGGCCAGGAACAGCTCGCTGGTCTCCGTGTCCCAGATCGCGAAGGCGAACATGCCGCGCAGTCGCCGCACGGCCTCGGCGCCCCAGTAGTGGAAGGCCGCGACGATCGCCTCGCTGTCGCCCTCGGTGGCGAACATCTTCCCGTCCGGGAACTCGGCGCCGTGCGCCGCGGCCAGCTCCTCGCGCAGCTCGATGTAGTTGTAGATCTCGCCGTTGAAGGTCAGCGCGTAGCGTTCCGGGTTCTCGGCGGGCCCCCAGCGCAGCGGCTGGTGCGAGTGCTCGATATCGATGATCGACAGGCGGTTGAAGCCGAAGACCAGGTGGTCGTCGTGCCAGGTGCCGCGCTCGTCGGGGCCGCGGTGGCGCATGCAGTGCAGCGCGTTGTAGACCTGGTCGACCACGTCGGATGTCGCCGCGTCAGATGTCAGGAATCCGAGCAGTCCGCACACGGTGTCGGCAACCTCGTTTCTCCGGTGGGGACGCCACACGTTCGGGCGTCCGGAATGGCTGGGGGTGCTGCGGCGCGCGCCACGCACACCGCGGGCCGAAATGTTGTGTCCGAGTATGCCGCACGCGGGAGATTCGCGCGGCGCGCGCATCCTGTCCTGCGCGGATGCGCTGGTGGCCGCCCTCGCGCCCGCCCCGGCGGAGTGTCGAACACGACCCGACGACAAGGAGGACGCCGGTTTGGTCTACGCTGCGTAGTACTCAGGCCATTCTCAGGCGACGCGTGCGCGGAGTCGGATGCCCGCCGGAACGGCCTGACATGTGCTTGGAATGTGTCGTCAGGGCGGATCGCGGCCCCGGCGGCGCACTGTCGGAATGTGTGGCGACCAGGAAGGCGTGAGCGTGGCGCACAAGGCGAGCGAAGAGATCGGGGCACGACCCGTGAAGGGTCGGCAGGGCCGCGTCCTTCGGCGGGCCGGGCTGGCGGTGTCCTTGGGGATCACCGCGATGCTCGTCTCGGGCTGCTCGATCGACAATGTTTGGCTGCGGTTCGGCTGGCCCTCGGGTGTCACGCCGCAGGCCACCCGGATGCGGGAGCTGTGGACCTGGTCGGTCGTCGCCGCGCTGGCGATGGGTGTGCTGGTCTGGGGTCTGACCTTCTGGACGATCGCGTTCCACCGCAAGAAGAAGGACTCCCCTGAGTTCCCGCGGCAGACCGGCTACAACGTGCCGCTCGAGCTGACCTACACGGCGATCCCGTTCGTCATCATCGCCGTGCTGTTCTACTTCACCGTGGTCGTGCAGAACTACGTCCACGAGAAGGTCGACAACCCCGACGTGACGGTCGACGTCACCGCCTTCCAGTGGAACTGGAAGTTCGGCTACCGCGAGGTCGACTTCAAGGATGGCTACCAGTTCAACGGCATCGACTCCGCACGCGAGGACGCCGCGCAGGAGCAGCTGGCGGAGTACGAGGAGCGGACCAAGGACGGTCACCCGCAGCCGGGCCCGGTGCACGGCAAGCCGGAGAACGACATCCTGTCCTTCCTGCACTACGACACCGTCGAGACCGTCGGCTCCAGCAGCGAGATCCCGGTTCTGGTGCTGCCGACCGGCAAGGTCATCGAGTTCCAGCTCGCCGCCGCCGACGTGATCCACTCCTTCTGGGTGCCGGAGTTCCTGTTCAAGCGCGACGTGATGCCGAACCCGAAGGAAAACCAGTCGGACAACGTCTTCCAGATCACCAAGATCGAGAAGGAAGGCGCGTTCGTCGGCCGCTGCGCCGAGATGTGCGGTACCTTCCACTCGATGATGAACTTCGAGGTCCGCGCCGTTTCGCCGGAGAAGTTCACCCGGTACCTGGACGAGCGTCGCGCGGGCAAGACCAACGCCCAGGCGCTCGAGGCCATCGGTGAGTCCCCCGTCGCCACCTCTACCCGGCCGTTCAACACCGACCGCTCGGTCAAGAGCGCGGCCGCGCCCGAGACCAAGTGAGGACTGATCTGACATGAAGATCGAAGCGCGCATTTTCGAACTGCTCACGGTGTTCTTCATCATCGTGGGCGTCGTGTACGGCTTCTTCACCGCCCAGTCGCGCACCGGCGTCGAGTGGGCGGGCACCACCGCGATCGTGCTGACCGCGGGCCTGTCGCTGATCATCGGCACCTACTTCCGGTTCGTCGCCCGTCGTCTGGACCTGCGTCCGGAGGACTACGAGGACGCCGAGATCGTGGACGGCGCAGGCGACCTCGGCTTCTTCTCGCCGGGCAGCTTCTGGCCCATCACCCTGGCGGCCGCCGGTTCGGTCACCGCCCTCGGCCTGGCCTTCTTCGAGCCGTGGCTGATCGCGGTCGGCGTGCTGTGCGTGCTCGCCGCGGCGGCGGGCCTGGTGTTCGAGTACCACGTCGGTCCCGAGAAGCACTGAGCGTAAGCACGAAGCGCCCCACCGGTTCTCCGGTGGGGCGCTTCGCTGTTTCCGGGTTCAGATACCGAAGGCGTGGCGCAGCCGGGTGGTGGAGCGCGGTGCGACGTTCGCCAGCGCGCGGAGGCCGCGGGCGCGGCGCGGATGTTCGTCGTGGTCGGTGATGGCGGTCTCGACGGCGCGGGCCACCTCGGCCGGGCCGCGGTCGTACTCGTCGGCGAATTCCAGTTCCGTTCCGGCCGAGGCGGGGTCGGTGTGCACGGCCGGATAGTCGATCGCGGTGACGTGGATGCCGCGCGGTCCGAGCTCGGCCTCGGCGCATTCGGCGAAGGTGGTCCACGCGGCCTGGGAACTCGCGTAGGAGGCGAAATTGGCCGCCGCGGCGGCATTGTGGTGCGCGGGGCCGACGTTCACCACGTGGCCGGAACCGGAGTTGAGCATCGCCGGTAGCAGGCCGAGGGTCAGCCGGAGGGGGCCGAAGTAGTTGACCGCCATCATGCGCTGGTAGTCGCGGAAACGGTCGAGGGATTGCGCGACGGGACGGTGCAGCGGGCGTCCGGCGTTGTTCACCAGGACGTCGACCGAGCCGAATTCGGCGAGCACCCACGTGACGAGCTGGTCGACGTCGCCGAGCGCGGAGATGTCGCACCGGAACCAGTGCGCCTGCCCGCCCGACCGGATGATCTCCTCGCACGCGGTGATGAGCTGATCACCACGCCGCGCGACCAGCAGCAGCTGCGCGCCGCGATCGGCCAGCAGAGCGGCGGTGGCGCGACCGACCTCGGAGCACGCGTCGGTGACCAGAACTCGCTTGCCCGCAAGGGATCCGGTGGCGCCCTCGTCCGCACCACCGGATCGTTCGGCGCGCGGTGCTGATGCGCGGAGCCTGCGTTCGACGAAACGGGCCGGGGCGGGGCGGAATTCGAGCATCGACACAGCTACCTTCGCATTGGAGACACGCTGAACGAACCCATCGGCACCCCGCCGACAATGCCGAGTCGACCGCGGTCACCGAGTGGCTAGGGAGCTACCACTCGGCGACTCGTACGGTGCGGCACAGTCTAATCGGCCGATTCGTAGCGCATGGCGTGTTCGGAGGCGCAGATCTCATCGATTCCGGCGACGATGTCGCGCAGCAGTTCCGAGGGCAGGGCGGACGGACGCAACCGGCAGGTGAAGGTGATCAGGCCGTGGTCCTCGGCGGGCAGATTGCGCGCGGCGGCCTCGGACCGCAGGTAGGTCGAGCGCACGCCGTAGGTCATCGCGGAGATGACGGTGAAGCAGCCGGTGCGTTCCCGGTGGCCGGAGAACAGGTCGTGCAGCCGGTAGAACACCGACGCGTAGGTCGACAGCGGCGCGAAAACGCCGACGCGGTAGGCGGGTCCGCGCTCCGAGGAGCTGATCACCGTGTCGGCGAGGTACTCCGCGTCGCGCAGCGTGAGCACCTTGGGGGCGAACATCAGCGCGCCCGCCGCGGCGTTGCGCACCGGCATGCCCGCCTTGCCGCCCGCGTGCGAGGCGATGGCGCCCAACGACTTCCGGGTACGCGTGCCGACCTCGCGGCGAGCGCGCAGCGAACGGGTCGGCGTGGTGGGGTACAGACTTGACCACTGGCCGAAGCGCACGGTACCGAGCTGCACGTGGCCGGTGCCGACCGGCCGTGCCACCTTCAGCGGCGCGGTGTCGACCCAGCGGCCGACCTGCAACGCCGCGTTGCCCGGGCGCACGATCTCCGAATGCGCGTGCTCGACGAAGGAATCGAAATCGAGGAACCGGTCGGCGTCGGTGGTGAGCCAGGTGTGGTCCTTGTCGATGTCGACCGCGTCCAGGGTGAGCGCGGTGATGATGCCCGCGCGCCCGCCCGCGCCGAGGATGCGGTGGAAGCGCTCGGTGTGGTGGTCGCGTCCGCAGGTGCCGATGCGCCCGTCCGGGTCGACGTATTCCAGATCCACGATCTGGTCGATGAACAGCCCGTACCGGTGCGAGGCGCTGCTCACGCCGCCGACCGAGGCGAATCCGCCCGCGGTGATGTCGCGGTGGTCGCCGACGATGGGCAGGCCGAGCCCGTGCGCGCCGAGGCGGCGGTCGATGTCGGAGAGCTTGGCGCCCGCCTGCACGCGGACGGTGCGACGACCCAGGTTGATGTCGAGCACCGAGTTCATCCGGCGCAGCGAGACCACGGTGCGCTGATCGGGCAGCGTCAGGTTGTCGTCGACCGGCTCGCCGCCGCGGACCGTCAGACGTTCCGCGCGACCCCGTGAATCCCGCACCGTGCGAACGACATCCGCGGTGTCACGGGGTAGATATTCTTCGGCGGAGACAGACTGCGGCGTGCTCATGGCACGACAGCTAACCACAGTCTGGCGCTCGGTGCGCACCCGAAGTCGGAGGCTCTTTCCTCGCACCCGGACCACCCCTTTCGACCTGCGATTATGCGGATTTCGCACGCCTCGGGAATCGGTCCTTCTGCCACCCGAATCGGCACGGCGCGGATCGGCTCTCGCTCGCGGCTCAGCGACCGGGCGCGGGCAGGCGCTGAGCGAAGAGCACCGCGCCCGTCGCGTCGCACAGATTCACCGTCAGCTCGGCGGTGCGGCCGTCGATGTGGACCTCGCCGAAATGCTGATAGGCGGCGTCCAGCGGCGAGGTGTTCGGCGCGGGCGGCGCGTGCACGAACACGGCCTCGGGGCCGAAGGTGGGGTCGAGCTGGTTGGGACCGAAGGCGCCCGCGTTGAGCGGTCCGGAGACGAACTCCCAGAACTCGTCGAAATCGGTGAACGCCGCGCGTTCGGGGGAGTAGCGGTGCGCCGCCGTGTAGTGCACGTCGGCGGTCAGCCACACCACGCCGGTCACCCGGTTCGCTTTGATCGCCGAAAGCACCTGCGCGATCTCGGTTTCCCGGCCCGAGGGTGCGCCGGGTGCGCCGTTGGCCGGTCCCTCGAACGCGGTCTTGCCGTCCGGCACGATCACGCCGAGCGGCAGGTCGGCGGCGACGATCTTCCAGGTGGCCCTGGAGTCGCGCAGGCCGTCGATCAGCCATTTCGTCTGTGCCGCACCGAAGATCTTGCCGTCGGGCGCGGTGTTGGCGCCGTTGGCGTCCTTGTAGGCGCGCATGTCCAGGACGAATACGTCGAGCAGCGGGCCGTAGGAGATCTTGCGGTACAGCCTGCCGTCGACGGCTTCCTTCGGATCGAGCGGCATCCACTCGTGGAACGCTTGCCAGGCGCGGGCGGCCAGGGTATCCATGCTGCGTTCGGTGTAGCCCTTGTCCGCGGCGACGGTGCCGCCGGGGAACCAGTTGTTGACCGTCTCGTGGTCGTCCCACTGGACCAGTTGGGCCACCGAGGCATTGAACCTTCGATAGTTCTGATCGGTCAGGTTGTAGGCGTATTGGCCGCGGAACTGGTCGAGGGTCTGCGCGACCGCGCTCTTGGCTTCGGTGACGGTGTTGCGCCAGATCCGGCCGTCGGGCAGGGTGACCGACTCCTGGAGCGGGACGTCGGCGTAGACCACGTCGCCGGAATGCAGGAACAGGTGCGGGTCGCGCGCGGCCATGGTGGCGAAGATCGTCATCCCGCCGAGGTCCGGGTTGATGCCGTACCCCTGGCCCGCGACGTCGCCGGACCACTGGATCCTGATGTCGGACTGGGTCGTCGGCGCGGTGCGGAACACGCCTCGCAGCGGCTCGGAGGTGGCGCCGTCCTCGGCTTCGAGGGTGACGCGGTAGTGCACCAGCGAGCCGGCGGGCAGGCCCGCGACACGGACGCGTCCGGTGCCGTCGGTGTCGGGGGTGAGCAGCGGGCCGGTGAAACGGCGCGCGTCGGTGAAGGATTCGGTGGCGGCCGTCTCCACGATCAGCGTGGCGGGCCGATCCGAGCGGGCCCAGATCAGCGCGCCGTCCGAGCGCGGATCGCCGACCGCGACCCCGTGCGTCAGGTTCGGACGCTGCCGGACCAGCCTCGGACCGTCGTCCGTGCCGCAGGCGGCCAGCGCGGGCGCGGCCACCAGACCGAGCGCGGAGGTGCGCAGGAGGGTGCGCCGGGAGAGTTCCGAATGACCGAGAGTCATGGAATTCACCCTCGCGGAGTTACGCCAACGTCGCGTGAACTGCCGCTGTCAGTCCGACCAATTGACCGGACCGGGTGGTTGTTCGGTGGCGTGCCGATTCGGTCGCTCTCCGTCGGCGCGCAGTCGATCCTCGACATCGATGACCAGGCCGACGCGTGGGTTGTTGCGGATTCGTTCGAGGTGGGGCCGGTCCGGATAGCTGGTGAAGTAGAAAACGTCTGCCGCCCATAGGAACCAGATCGGCATTACGTGCGGGTAGCCGTCGACATCGATGGTTGCCAACCGCGCGACAGCGTCTGTGTTCAGCAGCTCGGCGATCTCCGTGGTCTTCAGTCGTCGCACCATTGGTTCATGCTGCCCGAGGATGGGCGGTGGCTGGCGGCAGCTGGGCGCGCGCCCACCTCGCCGACGTATGTCCGGGCGCGGTCGGCCGCCGCTCTGAGGCGTCGCTGGTGGCCACAGGCGCGACCGTCGGTCGCGTGCGGGGTGGGTGGCCTTCGTTCTGGGCGCGGGTCGGATGTTCGCCGCACGAGGTCGTCGCTGTGGCCCCGTCGCGGCGGCGAGTTCGTCCGTCGCGTGGTGAGTTCGACGGGGACTGTTCAGAGTTCGGGCGGTCGCTTGGTTGGCGGACCATCGGTGGGGCCCGACGTTGGCGTGCCGGGGGCGGCGTGGGGCTCGGGCGCGGTCGTTGGCACGGCGGGGTCGGGGGCCGCGGCGGTCGGCGCGATCGACAGTCGGGCGTTCGGTTGGGCTGGACGCACCCGGCGCAGCGGTTCGGTCGGGCTGTCCGGCATCCACGGCGAATTCGCGTCGTCCAGGCCGAGGGCCGCGATGACGTCCGGGAACCAGCGGGTGCATTCGGCGCCTAGGGGCAGTTCGGGCTGGAGCTGCGACATCACGCTCACGCCCGCGAGGAAGGTGCGCAGCATGGGGGTGTGTTCGGCGGGCATGGTGAGCTGGCGGATGACATTGGACAGGCTCAGGTCCACCGTCGCCGAGACCCGCTTGCGCAGCCAGTCGGTGGTCAGGCGGAAGGTCGGGTCGAGCATGGCGTCGCGCATCGGCGCCAGCTGCTCGAGCACGGTGTGGCTGTCCAGCGCGCGGTCCGGTTCGACGTAACCGCGGCGGCGGATCGCGGCCTCCAGGTCGGTCGGGTCGCCGGAGAGGATCGCGCGCGCGATGTCGGTCAGCGCGTCCAGGTAGCCGGGCGGGAACGGTGCGCACGCGCCGAAATCGACGACCCCGAGCCTGCCGTCGGGCATGATGCGGAAATTGCCTGGGTGCGGATCGCCGTACAGCAGACCGGCTTTCGTCGGACCGGACAGCAGGAAGCGCAGCACGAGCAAACCGATCCGGTCGCGGTCGAACGGCGCGCCCTGTGCCACCATCCGCGACAGCGAGACGCCGTCCAGCCATTCGGTGATCAGCACGTCGCCCTGTTGCGCGACCACGCCGGGCACCACGAAATCGGGATCGTCGGCGTAGGCCGCGGCGAAGCTGCGCTGGTGCGCGGCCTCGATCTCATAGTCGAGTTCCTCGCCGATGTAGGCGCACAGCGCCTCGATCACCGCGCGCGAATCCGCTCCCGGCAGCAGCGCGGTGAACAGCGGCGCGATCCGGCGCAGCGCTTGCAGATCGCTGAGCACCGCCTCCCGCGCGCCGGGATACATCACCTTCACGGCCACCCGGCGGCCGTCGTGCCACACCGCGCGGTGCACCTGCCCGACCGACGCCGCCGCGGCGGGCCGGTCCTCGAACTCCAGGAACAGCCCGCGCCAGTCCGGACCGAGCTGGGTCGCCAGCGCGGCGTGCACCATCGGGGGCAGCATGGCGGGCGCCGAATCCTGCAGCTGGTTCAGCGCGTCGCGGTACGGCGCGGCGAAATCGGCTGGCAGCGCCAGCTCGTACAGCGACATCAGTTGCCCGAGCTTGGCGACACAGCCTTTGAGCTCGCCGAGCACGTCGAACAGGTGTTGGGCGGTCCGCGCTTGGATCTCGCGGTTCACCTCGTCGGCGGGACGGCCGAGCATGCGTTTGCCCGCGCCCGCGACCCGCCTGCCCGCGAACGCGACCGGTAGTCCGGCCAGCTTCGTGGTGCGGGCGAGTCGGCCCGTCGGCGGATCACCGGCGGGCTCGGCGTCGACGCGCCTGGGCAGCTTCAGAATTCGACCACCGGTGTCGCGGCGGACCATGCTCACCTCACTCGCACGCCGAGCAGTCCACCCCTACCCGTGGTCCCGCGTCGACGTTGTGTGACAAGGCTACCAACGAGGCCTCAGTGGGCGAGCCGCGCCAGGCGGTGGTGCAGTTCTCCCGCCCAGTCGACGCCCTCGAGCCGCTGGTAGTCGACCCACAGCGCGTCGAAGACGTCGCGGCCCTCGGAGATCCAGCCGCCGCGCTTGTCCGCCTCCAGCACCACGCTCATGCCGGTCTCGGTGGCGACGAAGGTGACCTCCAGCTGGTTCAGCCGCGGGTAGTGCGGCGAACCGGCGAACTCGATCTCCTGGTAGAACGGCAAGGTCTGCGGGGTGTTGTGCACCCGACCCGACTCCACGTCGGCGCTGCGCAGGTGAAAACCCAAGCGCTCCACGGCCGCCAGCAGCACGTGCTGGGCGGGCAGCGCGCCGACGCCGATGGGGTCGGTGTCGGCGGCGTCCACCGCGCCGTGGATCTCCACGATCGTGCGCAGCGAGACCACCGTGCCGGGCAGATGCCTGCCGTTGTAGAACGTGATCGGCGTTTCCATCGGCGCGCGCGCCGCGAAACGGAAGTCCAGCACCGCGCCGGGCGGCAGGTGCAGCGGACCGTGTACTCCGGTGCGGCCGAAAGCGATGTCGCGCAGACCCTCGTGGTCCTCGCACTCCTGCTCGGCCCTGGTCACGAATTCCACCGCGACCTGCGCGATGTCCTGCCCGACCTGCCCGCCGCGCAGCCGAACCACGCCTTCGACCACCCCGCCCGGCTGCACCCCCGGCGTGAACAACTCGGTCTCGACCTCGGCCCCGCCGACCCCCGCCGCCGCCAACAACTTCTTGAACATGCCCCGCAGTCTCCCCGCCCCGCCTTACCGACACCTTGCTGTTCACTTACCGTGTGACCAACGTCATCGGCAGCCTTCGCGGCGCGTGCAAGGCGTATGGCAGGTCTGTGCGGGTCAGGGCAGGGCGAGGCGGGCGCTGGTGACGAAGTCGGCGCAGGCATCGGCGGATTTGTCGCCGGAGGGGTGTTCGACTCCGCTGTTGACGTCGACGGCGAAGGGGCGGACCTTGCGTATGGCGTCGCCGACATTGGCCGTGTTCAGGCCGCCCGCCAGGATGACGGGTCGGCCGAGCACGCGCAGCTCGTCGACGATCGCCGCGCTCACGGACCAGTCGTGGGTACGGCCGGTGCCGCCCAGGCGGTCGGTCGTGCGCGAATCCAACAGGACCGCATCGCAATCCGCCGCGGCCGCTCGGGCAATACCGACGGCCTCGGGCCCGGTGACGTGCACGGCTCGGATGATTCGGTGCGTCGAGGCCGAGCGCACCTGCCGAACGGTCTCGCCGGTCACCAGGCCGTGGATCTGAACTGCGTCCACGTCAACATGTTCGGCGAGTTCGAGGATCGCCTCGGCGCTCCCGAGATGGGTGACCAGAACCCTGGTGACGAACGGCGGCGTCTGCCCGGCGAGCCATGCGGCCCGGTCGGTGTCGAGCGCGTCTTCGCTGACGTGGGTGACGCCCGCGATGAACCCGACCGCGTCGGCGCCCGCGTCGATCGCGATCCGCAGGTCGCTTTCGGACCTGATTCCGCACAGCTTCGCACGCACCGGCACCGGGCCACGATACCGTCGCGGAAATGGGAACGGCCCCGGGACCTTTGGTCTCCGGGGCCGTTCTGGGGAGGTCAGCTGGCGGCGGTGTCGGGGATGCGGGAGGCCTCGGGCTTGGAGCCGGAGGGGACGCCCTTGAGGCTGTGGGCGTAGACGTCGACGTATTCCTGGCCGCTCAGTCGCATGAGCTCGTACATGACCTCGTCGGTGACGGCGCGTTCGACGAAGCGGTTGCCGCTCATGCCCTCGTAGCGAGAGAAGTCGAGGGGGGCGCCGTACTTGATCGTCACCTTGCGGCGGCGCCACTTGAAGGGGCCGGGCGGGGAGACCTCGTTGGTGCCGATGACGGCGACGGGGATGACGGGCACGCCGGTTTCGAGCGCGAGCCGGGCCAGGCCGGTCTTGCCCTTGTAGAGGCGGCCGTCGGGAGAGCGGGTGCCCTCGGGGTAGAGGCCGACCAGGCGGCCCTCGTCGAGCAGCTTGCGCGCGGCGTTCAGCGCGTCCTCGGCGGCGGAGGCGCCGCTGCGGTCGATCGGGTACTGGCCGGTGCCGCTGAAGAAGAACTTCTGCAGGCGGCCCTTGAAGCCGGGGGTGGTGAAGTACTCGGCCTTGGCGAGGTAGTTGATCCGCCGCGGGCTCGACAGCGGAGCGAACAGCCAGTCGGCGAAGGATAGGTGATTACCCGCCATGATGGCCGGCCCGTGCGCCGGGATGTTCTCCACGCCCTCTACGGTCGGCCGATTGTAGAGACGAATGAAGGGTCCCACGAGCACGAACTTCAGCAGCCAGTAGAACATGACGTCCTTCCCCCGGGACCGGGATAGTAGCGGGCAACCTGCGTCAGTTGCCGACTTTACCGCTGGCTGGAGATCACATCCAATTGCAGCGGTGTATCTCACCACAATCGGGCGGAAGCGGCTCCCGAAGGTCCCTCCGCCCCCGATTGATTCGAACGCATGTGCCCTTGCGTGCCGAAGTCAGCGCCCGCTGCGCGCGACTCGCGAGGGGCGCCGACCCGGTTCGTCGAGCACCGCGCGAGCCAGTTCGGCGGCGCCGATCATGCCCGCCGCTTCGCCGAGCTGGGTGGTGCGGATGCGAGCCAGCGGACGGTGGCCGGCGCCGGTGAGCGCGCGGGCGTACTCCTCGCGCGCCTCATCGAGGAACAGCGGCGCCGAACTGCTCACCCCGCCCGCGATGACGACCAGATCGGGATCGAAGATGTCGCTGACGAATGCGAGCCCGAGCCCGAGCCAGCGCGCGAAATCGGCCATCGCGGCGAGCGCGACCGGATCGCCGTCCTGCGCCGCGCCCGCCACCCGGCGGCCCGTGAGCGAACCGGGATCGCGGTAGACCTCCCTGGCCAGCACCGTCGAGCGTCCGGGGTCGGTGGCGAGCAGCTCGATCGCGGTGTCGGCGAGCGCCGTTCCGCTGCAATACCTTTCCCAGCAGCCGTGCTTGCCGCACGGGCAGACCCGCCCCTGCGGCACCACCTGCAGATGACCGAGTTCCGGCGCGACGCCGTGCGAGCCGCGATAGAGCTTGCCCTCGATGAGCAGCGCCGCCCCGATGCCGGTGCCGATCGCGACAAGCACCACGTTGTGCCCGCCCGCCGCCGCGCCGAATCGGTACTCGGCCCACGCCGCGGCGTTGGCGTCGTGCTCCAGGATGACCGGCAGCTCGAGGCGCTCGCCGAGCCGCGCCGCGACGGGCGCGTCCTGCCACGGCAGGTGCGGTGCGAACCGGACGGTGGAGCGGTCGCCGTTGACGAATCCGGCGACGGCCAGACCGACCGCGCCGATCGGATGGCGGCGGCACAGCTCGCGCACGGCGCGGTCGAGCGCGTCCTCCAGCGAGTGTGCGCTGTGCGGGGTCGGCGACTGCACGGTGTCGAGCACCTCGCCGTCGCCGTCCACCACCGAGGCGCGAATGTTGGTGCCGCCGACGTCGATACCGACGGTCAGCGGGGGCGCGGCTGCCACCTGGTGCGTCATGCCTTGATCGTCACGGGGATACCGACGTATCCGGATCGCTTGCTTCCGGCGGGGCGCCTGCTCTGCTCGGGCGCATCGGTCGACGGCGGTGCGGTCGTGCGCTGGTCGGGCGACGCGTCGGTGCGCGGGGCGCTGGAGTGGGAGCTGTCGCCGCGTTCGTCGCCGGAGCGCGTCGCGTCGGTGGGAAGGTCGCCGGTGCGCGATTTGCCGCTGTGCTGGTCGCTGGAGCGGGACGCGTCACCGCGCCGGTCGCCGGGGTGGGACCTAGCGCTGCGCTCGTCACCGCTTTCCGCATCCTCGTCGTCCGGCATCAGCGGATCCACCGGCACCCCGGCCAGCGCCTCGCGCAGCACCGTGACGATGGCGGTGCCGTGATCGGCGATCGCCGCGACCACGTCGTGGTGTTCCCCGCGCACCAGCGCCGCGGCCGCGCAGACCGGGCACCAGCTGCACGCCGACCAGTCCGGCTGCCCCTGCGCCGCGCTGCGCCGCAGCACCGGCTCGACGCGTTCGAGCACCGCTTCCGCCAGCAGCTTGAGTTCCTCGGCGAATTCGCTGAACCCGTCGCCGTGCGGTGCCGACATCTCGCGCTCCATCTCAGCGGCCCTCGGGCGTCAGCGGCCACACGTCCGGATCAGGGCGGAAACGCACGACCAGGTATCCGCTGTCGAGTTCGGCGTCGTCGACCGTGCACCGCCGCAACACCGGCGCCAGGCGCAACCGGCGCCGCACACCGTCCGCTCCCACGATCAAATCGTCCTCCACTCGTCCCAGTCGCAGCGTCGCCGGATCGACGACGGGCAGGTGCATCCGCATCGCGTACACCGAATGCAGACCCGTGCCCGATTCCAATCGAACCACCGGTTCACCGGAACGTGTGCGAACCTCCGCCGGATTGTCGCCCAGCATAGGTGCAGTTTCGGCGTCCGACGCGGCGGAACCGACACCGAAGGACAGCGCCTGCAGCGACCCGAGACCCACCGGCTCCGCGCCGGTGTGCTGGGCGATCAGCACCGGGATGCCGCGCATGGCCTTGCCGAGCGCCTCGATCACGTCGAACTGTTCGGCCCTGCGGTTGTGGTACCAGTGCACCGCGGGATGCGCCGCCTCGGCCGGGCCGGACGGTTCGGGCATCGGCGGCAGCACCTTGTTGACGATCACCGCGTCCAGCCGCAGCCCGAGCAACGCGGTCGCCGAACGCACCCGCCCTGACTCGGCGAGCGCGACCCGCTCGGCGACGGTGACCAGTCGCGCGCCGGTGCGGTCGTGATCGGCGAGCAGGTCGCGCACCTCGCCGACGGCCTTGACGATCCGATCCACGGTGGCGGCGAGCACCGCCCGGCGCAGGTCGGTGCCGATGGTGCTCATCGCACGCGCGTGCGGGGGCCAGATCCGTTCCAGGTAGCCGAGCAGGGTGTCGGGCGCGGTGACGATGCGCAGCATGTCCGCCGAGGGCGGGCAGTCCACGACGACGACGTCCCACTCGTCCTCGTCGGCGAACTGGGCGATCTCCACCAGCATCAGCAGTTCCTGCACGCCGGGCAGGCCGGTCAGCTCGGCGGGATCCAGCGCGGCCAAGTCGATGCCGTGATCGTGGGTGTGCGCGCCGCCTGCCGACAGCATCCGGGTCACCTCGCGGAACCGATCCTCCAGCAGCGCCAGGGAATCCACTTCGATGACGTCGAGTCCCGGCAGCACCCTGGTGATTCCGGTGACCGTGCCCGGATCGTGCGGGAAACGGAAACCGAGCGCGTCGCCGAGCGAATGCGCCTGATCGAGGGAGGCCAGCAGCACCGTCTGCCCGGCGCGGGCGTAGGACATGGCGGTGGCGCAGGCCAAGGTCGTCTTGCCGACGCCGCCCTTGCCGACGAACAGCTCGAGCCGGGTCCGCTCGCCGGGCTTCTGCTGCCCGGTCAGCCTTCGACCCGTTTCTTCAGTTCCTTCAGCGCGGTATCGGTGATGACCTTCTCGGCCTTGCGCTTGAACATGCCGATCATCGGGATGTTGAGATCCACGGTGAGCTCGTAGATCACCTGGGTGCTGCCGTCGGGCTGGTCGACGAGTTCGTAGGTCCCGTCCTGCGCCTTCTGCAGATCGCCGCTGATGAGCTTCCAGCTGACCGCCTTGTCGTCGGCTCGCCAGGTGTAGGTCAGCACGTAAGTGTCCTTGACGACGCCCGCGTCGAGCACGAAGCGGGCGGTGCGCGCCCGGCCGTCCGCGCCCTTCTCCAGCACCTCGACGGACTTCGCCGCCGAGACCCACTCCGGGTAGGACTCCAGATCGGCGATGACGGCCATCACCCGCTTCGAGGGGGCCTCGATGAGGATCGACCTCTGGGTCCGGTCGGCCATGGTGGTCAACGGTTCCTTTCGGTGTTGAGTGCCGCGCGGGCGCGGCCTGCGTGCCGCCGTCCTCAGGCTGCGGGCGTCACGCCGGCCGGGCGGCCCGCCTCGAGCCGCGCCTTGATCTCGAAGGACATGTTCTTGCCCGCGACTCGACGAGCCCGGTTGGCGGCGAGCAACTGGCGCGGCGACATCCGTTCGGCGCCCTGCGGTTCGCAGTGCAGGAAGTAATGCAGGATCACCCCGTCCAGCGAGGGTTCCAGCCACACCTCCATGCTGCCCGTCAGCGCTCCGGACACCGACCAGCGAATTCCCTTGTCGCCGCGGTTCTCCCGAACCTCGAGGGTGAGGTCCGGCCACCACTGGCGCCATTTGTTCGGACCCTCGAGCACTTCGGCGACCGCCGCGCCCGAGGCGGCGACGAACGTCTGGTCCGCGACCTGAATACTGCTCACACCGCTGAGCGTAGTTGATCGGGGTTCACTCAGCGGAGGAGGTGGCGGAGGCGCGCGCCGAGGGTGTCCCAGCGCCAGTTCTGGTCCACCCAGGCGCGTCCCGCGGCGCCCATGGCCGCGGCGGCGTCGCGGTCGGCGAGGATGTCGACGAGCGCGTCGGCGATCTCGGTGACCTTGCGTCCGTCCACCACTCGGCCGGTCTTGCCCTCCAGCACGGTTTCCGGCGCGCCGCCGGAGCGGCCCGCGACCACAGGAACGCCCGTGGCCGAGGCCTCCAGGTAGACGATGCCGAGACCTTCGACGTCGAGTCCGGCGCCGCGGGTGCGGCACGGCATGGCGAAGACGTCGGCGATGGTGTGGTGCGCGGCGAGTTCGGCCGAGGGGACGCGGCCGGTGAACACCACGCTGTCGCTCACCTCGAGCGCGGCCGCCAGACCACGCAACTTGTCCTCGTAGGGTCCGCCGCCCGCGATGACGAGCACTGCGCCGTCGACGCGATCGCGAATCTCGCGCATCGCCGCGATCAGCACGTCCTGACCCTTGCGCGGGACGAGCCGGGACAGGCACAGGATGGTCGGGCGATCGCCGAGCCCGTAGCGCTCGCGCAGTTCGGCGCGGGCCGCGGGATCGGGGCGGAACACCTCGGTGTCGACGCCCGGGGGCAGGTATTCCAGCGCCGCGCCCGCGCCGAAGGCGGAGGCGAACCGGCCGCGGGTGTACTTGCTGACGTAGGTGACGACGTCGGTGTGGTCGCCGATCGCGCGCAGCGCCTGTCTCGCGCCGGGCAGCATCGACCAGCCGACCTCGTGTCCGTGCGTGCTGGCCAGGATGCGCTCGGCGCCCGCCCGGCGCAGCCGCGGCGAGAGCAGGGCGAGCGGCGCCGCCGCGCCGAACCAGACGGTGTCGCACTTCTCGTCGCGCAGCAGCCGCGCGGCCCGGCGCAGGACCAGCGGCGTCGGCAGCATCAGGGTCGTGGGATGGCGTACCACCTGGAACTTCTGCTTGGCATCGAACTTCAGGTGCGAGTCACCGCGCCACCGCGGCGCGTAGACCACCAGATCGTCGGGCGGCAGCTCTCCGGCGAGCGCCTGCAGGTACGACTGGATACCGCCCGGCCGCGGCGGGAAATCATTGGTAACCAGCAGAGTTCGGGCCATGGGGACAACCTACTTGGTGCGATCGGCTCGCCGCCGATCCGGTCGGGCTGCGCGGGGACCTGCTCACACGGCCTGAGCGGAGAGCCAAGCGCGCCAGTCCGCGACGAAATCGGCGCGCCCCACGCCGAGCACCTCGCGCAGGACGCGATCCTCGCCCGCGGCGTCGAGGCGGTCCGCGGCGATGCGCCGGTAGAGCTCGACGAGGCGGTGTTCGTCGTACTTCTCGGCGACGAACGCGCAGACCGTCCACGCCTCCTCGTAGGCAGTGATGGCAGCGCCACCGGCGAACGCGCCGTCCCGCGGCAGATCGGCGGGCCGCGACCCGGCGCGCAGCGCGGCGTCCACCGTCGGCGCGATGTCGGCGAAGGAGTGTCCTTCGCCGCGGTGGGCGGCGTACTCGGCGAAGCCCTCCAGCATCCACTGCGGAGCGCCGTCGACGGTGACGGCGCGGGCCGCGATATGCGTCAGTTCGTGGCGCAGCAGCGTGCGCAATCCGGCGGGGGAGAGGCGCCGGCCCGCGTCGGGGCTGAAAACCACTCGCTGTCCCGTCGGTTGGCTGCCGCGCACGAATGGATCGGCCACCGAGGCCGCGGCGACCTCGGTGGGCATGTCGGCTCCCGCCCGCACCAGCGCGGCGAACTCCGACGGAGTGGCGGCGACCACGACGAGCGCCGACTGCGCCCAGTCCGGTCCCCACAGCTCGGTGATCGCGGCGGTGGCGTCGGGCAGTTCGCGCGCGAGCACCTCGAGCTCGGCGCGGTGGCCGGGGTGGCCCACCACCAGCGACTCCGTGCCGTCACCGCCGGGGACGCGCAGCGTTTCGATCGGCCCGAACGGTTCCAGCATGCGGCGCACCGCGGCCAGCCGTGGGTCCTCGGCGGGCGCTTGCCCCAGGCTATCGGCGGAGACGTGTTGGGCGGCGCGGATTTTCGGCAGCGCCCACTTGGGCGCCATGGCCAGTGCGCAGCAGAGACCCGTCAACAAGGTGACCATCGCGACGGTGAGAACGAACTGACACCGCCCCTTGGCCATGCACCAGCCGCGTACCCGTCGCCAACCCTCCATAGCGGATCAGTATCGCCTAGCGGAGTGGAACGGTGTCGTCCCCATGGGCGCTACGGCAACCGGCACGCCGAAAGTCGAGGCGTGCAACATGAGTCCGTTGCCCGCGTAGATGCCGACATGCGAGATGTCGGAGTAGAAGAACACCACGTCGCCGGGCTGCATGTTCTCTTTCGAGACGGGCGTGCCGTAGGACGCCTGCGCCGAGCTCGTGCGCGGCACGTTCTTGCCGACCTGCTTGAACGCCCACTGCACCAGGCCCGAGCAGTCGAACTTGTCCGGTCCGGTCGCGCCCCAGACGTACGGGTCGCCGACGCGGGTGAGCCCGGCGGCCAGCGCGCTGGTTCCGCTGCCGGGAACCAGTCCTTGTAGCAGCGTGTCCCGATCGAAGCCGGGCGGGAACGGCGATCCGGCCAGCGCGGAGCGGTCCTTGACGGACAGCGAGCTCCACGCCTCGATCACCTGGGCGATCGCGCCGCCCAGCTCGCTGCGTTTGCGTTCGAGATCGGCGCGCACCTGGTCGGCCTTCTCGGCGGCGCCGCGGGCAGCGTCGGCGGCGGCGCGCGCGGCGGACTCGGCGGACTCGGCCGCGTCGGTCGCCTTCTTGAACTCTTTGAGCTGATCGGCGGTCTGCGCGCTGAGCACGTCCAGCGTGGACATCTGATCGAGCAGCTGCTGCGGAGAATCGCTGACCAGCACGGCGTACATGCGATTGGTGCGCGCGCCCTGATAGGTGGCGATCGCGGTGCGGTCGATGACCGGCTGGAACTTGCGGACCTCGGCGCGGGCGGCGTCGGCGACCTGGGTGGTCGCGGCCAGCTTCGCGTCGGCCTCCTCCTGCACCGCGAGTTTGGCGTCGAGTTCGTCCTGGGCGCTCAGCGCCTGCTGATTGAGCTGCTCGGACTGACGCGAGAGATCGATCATCCGCTGCACCGCCTCGCTCGCGGTGCTCGGCAGTGCGACCGGGTCGGCGACCGCGGGACCGCTCGCGTAAAGGGCCGTGGCCAGCACTCCCGCCGCCAGTACTCCACTCACCAGACGATTGGTGCGCAGTCTCCGGTGACCAGCTGTCACTGGCGTGCCCCGTTCTCTCGTAATGCCGACTCGTGAAATCGAAAGCGACGCAGTCGCCCACACACGGTTCGCGGAGACGGGTTCGGCGGCTCTGCAACCCGGGTAGGTCTCGTTTAGATTACGAAACGGCGGCGGTCGGTGTCCAGTGGGGAACGATCCGATCACGGCCGTGGGGAGAGATCGAGCCGGGCCGCGCGGGCGGCCCGGCTCGACCCGGAATCAGAAGCGGCGCGCGCCGGCGACCGGCATCGAGTCCATCGAGGCGATCATCACCGGGGTGCCGGAGGTGGAGGCGTGGATGATGTTGCCGTCACCCGCGTACAGGCCCGAGTGGCCGCCGCCGTAGAACGACACCAGGTCGCCCGGCTGCAGGTCGGCCAACGACACCGGGGTACCAGCGGCGAGCTGGGCGCCGCTGGTGCGCGGCAGCTCCATGCCCGCCTGGCGGTAGGACCACTGCACCAGGCCGGAGCAGTCGAAGGCGTTCGGGCCCGCGGCGCCGTACACATACGGGGAGCCGAGCTTGGACATCGCCGCGTCTAGCGCGACCTCGCCCAGAGTCTTCTGCGGCGCGACGAACGGCAGGGGAGCGCCGCCGGGCGGAGTGCCCAGCTGCACGCCCGGGACCTCGGCCGGGATCGGGATCTCGTTCGGAACCTCGAACGTTCCCACGCCGGGGATGGTCACCGGCTGGGCCGACGCGGGGGCGGCCGGAAGGAGGAACGCGCCGATGGTGGCAGCGCCGACGGCTCCGGCGGCAACGGCACGCTGCGCCTGTCGCTTGACGGTGTTGGTCGCCATGATGCGGTTACTTCCAATCTGCCCCACGACGCCACACCCGGTGGTGCAGCGGACTGCGTGCTGCCGCTCCGTTCGGTGCGGCGGACTCCGTGAGGTCTCGAAAAGGTTACGAACACATCACGGTGTTTTGTAAAGCCCAGGGCATCCGAAATGGCGATGATCAACAATTTTCGCCAGGCATATCTGCGAGGTATCTCACAGCAATCACGAAACGATAACGGCGGTTGGTTATCGGCGGGCGTCCGCGTCGCTACCCCCAGCTGTCCCAGGTGGCGATGCGCTCCATGCGCGGTGTGCATGACCGCTGTTTTCGCAGGTGGAAGCGCTCGAGGCGGCGCTTGACGTGTCCTCCATCCGGGCGGCTGACCAAGGTGGGTCCGGCAGCGCGGCAGCATGCCCAACGGGGCTGGGTAGCTGTACCGGACACGCCCGGGCGCTGATTCGTTCGTGACAGAAATGTGATCTGGATCGCTTTTCGGTGTTCTAGATCATTTCGCGGGTATCGCAACGAGAACCTCGCGCGACAAATCGGACGAATGGTGCACGGTTTCGCGCGCCCGGAGGTTGTCGTACCGGGGCCCTACGCTGCTCGCCGTGCCCGACCCCGCGCCGCGCCAGGCCGCCGCCAAGCAGCTGGCCTTCGACGAACTCGATACGCCGCTCTACGACACCACTTTCGTGGTCGTCGACCTGGAGACCACGGGAACCCGCGCGGACGGCGACGCGATCACCGAGATCGGCGCGGTCAAGGTGCGCGGCGGCGAGGTGCTCGGCGAGTTCGCGACGCTGGTGAATCCCGGCAGGGAGATACCGCCCGCGGTCGTGCACGTCACCGGGATCACCACGGCCATGGTCTACGCCGCGCCGCGCATCGAATCGGTGCTGCCGGGATTCCTCGAGTTCGCGGCGGGCGCGGTGCTCGTCGCGCACAACGCCCGATTCGACATGGCCTTCCTGCGCGCTGCCGCGGCGCGCTGCGAGACCGAGTGGCCCAAGGCGCCGGTGCTGTGCACGGTGAAGCTGGCGCGGCGGGTGCTCGGCAGGGACGAGGCGCCCTCGGTGCGGCTCGCGTCGCTGGCCCGGCTGCTCGGCGCGAGCACCCAGCCGACGCACCGCGCGCTGGACGACGCGCGCGCCACCGTCGACGTGCTGCACGCGCTCATCGCCCGGGTGGGAAACCAAGGCGTGCACAGCCTCACCGAGCTGATGGACTACCTGCCGGACGTGAGCTCCGGGCAGCGCGCCAAGCGAGTGCTCGCCACCGACCTGCCCGCCGCGCCCGGCGTCTACCTCTTCCGCGGCCCTGCCGACGAGGTCCTCTATATCGGCACCGCGGTGAATCTGCGCCGCCGCGTACGCAATTACTTCACCGGCTCGGAGACCAGGGGCCGGATGAAGGAGATGGTCGCGCTGGCCACCCGCGTCGATCACGTGGTGTGCGCGCACGCGCTGGAGGCCGGGGTGCGCGAGCTGCGGCTGCTCGTCGCGCACGCCCCGCCCTACAACCGGCGCTCGAAATTCCCCAAGCGCGGATGGTGGATCGCGTTGACCGACGAGCCGTTCCCACGTTTCACGATCGTTCGTACGCCGACCCGAGATGCGCTGGGCCCCTTCAGTTCCCGACTGGATGCCGCCGATGTCGCGGCCACCGTCGCCGAGCACGCCGGACTGCGCACCTGCACGGCCCGGCTGCCTCGCGGCGGCCGCCACGAGTGCCCGCCCGCGGTGGTCGGCGGCTGCCCCGCGGCGACCCCTTCCGGAATCCCTATAGATACAAAGGAATACGCGCCCGCTCCCGCCGCCGTGCGCGCGCTGTTCCGCGGCGAATCCGACGCCACCTTGCGGGCGATGCTCGATCGCATCGAAACGCACTCCGCCGCCGAGCATTTCGAGGCCGCCGCGCGCCTGCGCGATCGCACCGTCGCGGTGATCAGGGCGCTGCGGCGCACCCAGCGGCTCGCGGCCGTCGCCCGGATCGCCGAACTGGTCGCCGCGCACCCGGACGGTGCGGGCGGGTGGGAATTCGCGGTGATCCGCTACGGCCGCTTGGCCGGCTCGGGTACCGCCCGGCGGGGAACGCCCCCGATGCCGATCGTGGAACAGATCGTCGCGGCCGCCGAGACCGTCATCCCGGAGGGCGGCGCGACCGGTGTTCGGGCCGACGGTGACCTCGTACCCCCGGCGCTCGAATTCGCCGGCGACGCTTCGGCGAAAATCGGCGAGCCGACGGCCGGGGACGGCGCGGCCTTCGATGCCCCGCCGCTGCGCGGTGCGTCGCCGGAGGAAGTGGGTCTGGTCGCGCGCTGGCTGGCGCGGCCGGGCGTGCGGATCGTGCGCAGCACCCACGGGTACTGCGAGCCACGCTAC